>NZ_JBKOUD010000001.1:0-614388 GCF_046765975.1 Shewanella mytili
ATCAGGACGGCACAGAACCTGAACCAGTGAAACATAACCATTCCTTTCATGTTATTCAGGGGGTGTTTGGCTGATAAGGATGTCAGCCTTCACAAAACAGACTGCATAAGATAGCAAGTGTCAGCACGGGAGACGAGTAGCGCCGGCGTGGTAAACCGGCGTACTGGCGCAGGGAATTGTTACAAATATTGTGCTGGCAGCCCATGGACATGCGCTGCCAGTCTTGACTTTTCAGGCCCTTTGGCCCGGTGTTTATGCGGGCTCGCCAATGGGCAATACGGTTTTGCCGTATTTCTCATTGAGCACTTCCGCCATGGCCAGATAAATGGCCGAGGCGCCACAGAAAATGCCTTCAAAGCCCGCCATGGTGCCCAGCCATTTATTGCCGGTGAAATCTTTTATGGCCAGCATGAAAAACAGCACTACCAGTGAACCAAACACCACTTGCAATGCCTTGGGCCCTTTGAGGGTGCCGAAAAACATCAGCAGGGTGAAAATGCCCCACATCAGCAGATAGCAGCCCATGGACAGCTCGTCTGCCGCTTCGGCCCAGCCCCATTTGGGCAGTAATAGCAGCAATACCAGGCTTATCCAGAAAAAGCCGTAGGAGGTAAAAGCGGTAACCCCAAAGGTGTTGCCTTTACGGTATTCCAGTATGCCCGCAATGATTTGGGCGCAGCCGCCATAAGCCAGCCCCATGGCCAGGATCATGGCATTCAGGCTAAAAAAGCCGGCGTTGTGTATGTTAAGCAGGACGGTGGTCATGCCAAATCCCATCAGGCCAAGAGGCGCTGGATTTGCCAGTTTTTCGCTCACAAATAGTCTCCAGAAATTGGTGGTGATGACACTACACCCGTGGTGCAGTTTAAAATAACGGCGGGATTCTAGAGGGCGCTGGCGTGGCCGGGCAATAGCTGCCCATGGCAGACTGTTGCATTATTTTAACATTGTGAAATCAGGACGGCACAGAACCTGAACCAGTGAAACATAACCATTCCTTTCATGTTATTCAGGGGGTGTTTGGCTGATAAGGATGTCAGCCTTCACAAAACAGACTGCATAAGATAGCAAGTGTCAGCACGGGAGACGAGTAGCGCCGGCGTGGTAAACCGGCGTACTGGCGCAGGGAATTGTTACAAATATTGTGCTGGCAGCCCATGGACATGCGCTGCCAGTCTTGACTTTTCAGGCCCTTTGGCCCGGTGTTTATGCGGGCTCGCCAATGGGCAATACGGTTTTGCCGTATTTCTCATTGAGCACTTCCGCCATGGCCAGATAAATGGCCGAGGCGCCACAGAAAATGCCTTCAAAGCCCGCCATGGTGCCCAGCCATTTATTGCCGGTGAAATCTTTTATGGCCAGCATGAAAAACAGCACTACCAGTGAACCAAACACCACTTGCAATGCCTTGGGCCCTTTGAGGGTGCCGAAAAACATCAGCAGGGTGAAAATGCCCCACATCAGCAGATAGCAGCCCATGGACAGCTCGTCTGCCGCTTCGGCCCAGCCCCATTTGGGCAGTAATAGCAGCAATACCAGGCTTATCCAGAAAAAGCCGTAGGAGGTAAAAGCGGTAACCCCAAAGGTGTTGCCTTTACGGTATTCCAGTATGCCCGCAATGATTTGGGCGCAGCCGCCATAAGCCAGCCCCATGGCCAGGATCATGGCATTCAGGCTAAAAAAGCCGGCGTTGTGTATGTTAAGCAGGACGGTGGTCATGCCAAATCCCATCAGGCCAAGAGGCGCTGGATTTGCCAGTTTTTCGCTCACAAATAGTCTCCAGAAATTGGTGGTGATGACACTACACCCGTGGTGCAGTTTAAAATAACGGCGGGATTCTAGAGGGCGCTGGCGTGGCCGGGCAATAGCTGCCCATGGCAGACTGTTGCATTATTTTAACATTGTGAACTCACGGCAAAGCGGCCCGGACAAAATGTTGTCTGGGTCGCATTTTTTCACAAATTGCTAAATTAACGCCCGGTAATCCGGGCGCATGAGGGTTAGTGGGTACTTGCCAGCAGTGCCGGTTGCGTGCTTTTGCACACAGTCACTGCCACTGATTTTGAGGTGGGGGTTTCACAGCGATCGCCAAAACTGTCCAGCGGGATCAGGGCATTGGCTTCCGGGAAATAGGCCGCCAGGTTGCCTTTGGCAATATCATGGGGTACCACTTTGAACGCTGATATTTGCCGTCTGATGTCATCATGCCAAAGACTGGCGATATCCACTAAATCACCGGTTTTCAGCCCCAGTTGCTGCATGTCGTCCGGGTTGAAAAACACCACGTTGCGTTCGCCAAAAACGCCGCGGTAGCGGTCATCATATCCGTAAACCGTGGTGTTGTACTGATCATGGGAGCGCATGGTTTGCAGTAAAAACACCTGTTGGCCAGCGGTTTTGTCTGCAGGCAATGGCACTATCATCTGCGGTAGGGCGTGGGCTGTGAAGCGGGCCTTGCCTGATGGGGTTTGCCAGCGGTGTTCACTGGCAGAATTGCCCAGATAAAAGCCGCCGGGAAGATCCAGCCGCTGGTTGAAATCGCCAAACTCAGTGAATACTTGGGCAATCAGCTCGCGGATGCGGTCATAATCATCCACCAGGGCCTGCCAGTCCACCGGATTGGTTTTTCCCAGCGTGGCCTGTGCCATGCCGGCCACAATGGCTATTTCGGAGCGGATGTCTTCTTCGCGCATGTCCACCTTGCCGGCAGAGGCATGCACCATGGAGAAGGAATCCTCTACGGTGATTTGCTGCGGTCCGCTGGCCTGAAGGTCAATGTCGGTACGGCCAAGGCAGGGCAGGATGACAGAAGCTTTACCCGGGGTGACATGGGTACGGTTTAACTTGGTGGCAATGTGCACGGTCAGTTCAGCGCCACGCATGGCGGCGGCCACCCGGCTGGTATCGGGCGCGGCGGCCACAATGTTGCCTCCAAGGCCGATGAAGATTTTACTGTCGCCCCGGCGCAGGGCTTCCAGCGCGGTAATCACGCTGTGTCCGTGCTGCTGTGGCGGGGCAAAACCGAATACCTGCTCCATCCGCTCAAGAAATGCCGGTGACGGTTTTTCATTAATGCCCACGGTGCGATCGCCTTGCACATTGGAGTGGCCGCGCACCGGGCACAAGCCTGCCCCTTCTTTGCCTACCTGACCAAACAGCAACTGCAAATTGACCAGCTCCTGAATGGTGGCTACCGAATGTTTGTGTTGGGTAATGCCCATGGCCCAGGTCACAATCACTTTGTCCGCCGCCTGATAGATGTCAGCCGCCTTGGTGATTTGCTGTTTGCTGAGCCCTGATTGCTGTTCTATCTGAGACCACTCGGTGGCATCCACCCGAGCCAGATACTCTTCCATGCCTTGGGTATGCTGGGCGATAAACGCCAAATCAAATACCGATCCACCCCGGGATTGGGCCTCACGATGCCGGGCCAGAAGGATTTTGACCATGCCCCGCACTGCCGCCATATCGCCACCCAACTTGGGAATGAAGTAGTCGCTGGTGGTGGGGGTGGAGCCATTACTGAGCATCTCCAGTGGATCCTGCGGATTGGTAAAACGTTCCAGACCGCGTTCTTTGAGGTTATTGAAGGCAACGATGCGGGCGCCACGTTTGTAGGCGCTGGCCAGGGTTTCCAGCATGCGCGGATGGTTGGTGCCGGGGTTCTGGCCGAACAGGAAGATGGCGTCTGCCTTGGAAAAGTCTTCAATGCGGGTGGTGCCCTTGCCAATCCCGATGGATTCTGCCAGCCCCACGCTGGTGGCTTCATGGCACATGTTGGAGCAGTCCGGGAAATTATTGGTGCCAAAGCGGCGGGCAAATAACTGGTAAATAAAGGCCGCTTCGTTGCTGGTACGTCCCGAGGTGTAAAACTCCGCTTCATCGGGGCTGCTCAGCTGGTTGAGATGGCGGCCAATAAGGGTGAAAGCCGCATCCCAGCTGATGGGCTCATAGTGATCCGTAGTGGGGTTATAACAAACCGGCTCGCTAAGGCGCCCCTGGAATTCCAGCCAGTAATCACTTTGCTTGTTAAGCCAGCTTACATTGTGGCTGGCAAAAAACTCGCTTCCCACCCGCTTGGCGGTGGCTTCCCAGTTCACGGCTTTGGCACCATTTTCACAAAAACGGAAGCGGCCGGGAATGCCTTTTTCACCCCAGGCACAGCCCGGACAATCAAAGCCGTGATCCTGATTGGTACGCAGCAGATTCATCAGGTTTTTGGCCACATTGTCGCTTTTTAACAGATGGGCGGTAGTGGCTTTCAGTGCGCCCCAGCCACCGGCGGCGCCGGCATATTCTTTGTAACTCATAGTGTCTCGTCCTGCAGTGATAGCCGCTGCTGTGATATGGGAATACGTTTTTGGTTCTTTCATGTGATCTGTATCACATATTTTTGGATAATCTAACGCGTTTCCCATATGCGGACAAGTAAAAACATTATAAAAAAATCATAATTAACAGTATGTTATTCAAATGTTCTAAATTGTTGCAATTGCTATTTTAAAATGTGTGACCGATGAAACGACAATGACTTGGCTGGGGCGGTATTGCCATCAATGGCGATGAATATAAATGTTAAAAATTAAATAAATCAAATTGTTATATAAAACCGTGAGCATTATTGATGATTGTCTGCTTATTTTTTGGTAGTCGGTTTTGCTGCATTTTTTCAGTAAAGCATGTCAAGAATGCTGATTAATCCTCATAAAATATCCATAAATGCTGCTTACACCGTTATAAAAAAGGCGTAAATTCTAACGGTACTGTTATTTCAATGGCCCAATCACCACGGGCTGTGCACAATAGCGATTTTGGGCGTTCCGGCAGGCCAATGGCCGGTACGGGACGCTGCTGAGCAACACTACTAAATAAGGGAGTTATTACTGTGAATCGTCATGTTGCCATTATTGGCTGTGGGCATGTGGGGGCGGATGTTGCCTTTAGTCTGGTTACCCAGAATTTTGCTGATCATATCAGTTTGTTTGATATCAATGATGCCAAGGCGGCCAGTGAACAGCTGGAATTGCAGGATATGGCGGCCCTGATGGGCTCGCGGGTGCATATTGATCATAATGACGAAGCGCAGTTTGCCACAGCGGATATTGTGGTAATGGCGGTAGGCCCTAGCAAAACACAAAAAGTGGACAGGTTGCGGGAGCTGGATGAAACCGCCAAAGCGGCAGGCATGTGGGTGCCAACGCTGCAAGCTGCCGGGTTTGACGGGGTGCTTATCAATATTACCAACCCTTGTGACGTGATAACCGCATTACTGGCCCAGCAACTTAACTTGCCGGCCGGTCGGGTGTTTGGTACCGGTACCTCGCTGGATAGCGCCCGCATGAAACGGGTGGTGGGGGCTTTGCTGAATGTGGATCCTGCCAGCATTGACGGCTACGTGATGGGCGAACATGGTGAATCCCAGTTTGTGGCCTGGAGCAGCATTCGTGTGGGGGGCTTGCCGTTAAGCCAGTGGGCTGCGGCCAAAGGGGCGGACTTGCCGGCACTGGAAGCGGCAATCCGTCGTGGTGGCTGGGATGTATTGGGTGGCAAGGGCTGGACCAGCTTCGGGATTGCCACTGCCACCTCAAAACTGGTGGATGCGGTGTTCAGTGACGCTCATCGGGTGTATGCGGTATCAGCAGTGGATGCAGAGTTTGGATTGCATATCGGCCAACCGGCCCTGATTGGTAAAGATGGGGTGATAAGCACCATCGCCTTGCCATTAAGTGACGATGAAACGCAAAAATACCAGGCATCTGCCAACGTCATTCGTCAGGCACTGAACAAATTCTGTTAATTTATCCTGCTCGAAAATCACGTCTGGCCGGGGCCATGTAGGGGGCCTCATGGCCGCTTTACCGCGCGGCTAATGGGGGAAATTACTGCACCACTCCCGTGACAGACGTGATACACTTTGGGCAGAATTCACCGACAAACCGAGAGTAAACCGATTATGTCTGAGAAGTTCACGACTGTTGAACAACAAGCAAGTTACGGTGTGGGTCGTCAATTAGGGGAGCAGCTGGCTGCCAACTCATTTGACGGCTTGGATATCCCGGCGGTACAAGCCGGTCTGGCCGATGCTTTTGCTGGCGAAGAAAGTGCTGTGAGCATGCAGGATCTGCAAAATGCCTTTACTGAAATCAGCACCCGTATCAAACAGGCCCAGGAAGCGGCTGCAGAAGCCGCCTCCGCAGAGGGTGTGGCTTTTCTGACTGAAAATGCCAAACGTGAAGGCGTTGTTGTGACCGATTCTGGTCTGCAATATGAAGTGATGGTAGAAGGTGACGGTGACAAACCCGCCTACGATGCTACCGTGCGTACCCACTATCACGGCATGTTCATCGACGGCAAGGTGTTTGACAGCTCCGTCACCCGTGGTCAGCCGGCAGAGTTTCCGGTATCTGGCGTTATCGCCGGTTGGACCGAAGCCTTGCAATTGATGCCGGTGGGTTCCAAGTACAAACTGTATGTGCCCCATCAACTGGCTTATGGTGAGCGCGGCGCTGGCGCGGCCATTCCGCCGTACTCGACCTTGGTGTTTGAAGTCGAGTTGCTCGATATTTTGTAATGAACAATCGCTTGGGTTTCCCCCAGGCGATTTTTTTGTGTGTTTAAGGAGGGCGTATGACTGCAAGCGTCAGAGTCGCTATTGCTGGCAGTGGTGGACGCATGGGCCGTACCCTTATTGAAGCCGCTTCCCAACAACCTTTGGTGATACTGGGGGCGGCCATCGAAAGGGTGGGGTCTAGCCTGGTGGGCGTGGATGCCGGAGAGTTGGCGGGTGTTGGCAAGCTGGAGGTTACCGTCACGGATAATCTCGACAGTGTGGTGGATGACTTCGATGTATTGATTGATTTCACCAGCCCGGAAGGCACGCTTGCCAATATTGACTGGTGTGCCCGTTACGCTAAGCCCATTGTGATTGGTACCACCGGATTCAATTCATCACAAAAAGCCCAGCTGGATGCCTTTTCCGAGCAACTGCCCATTGTGTTTGCCCCCAACATGTCGGTGGGTGTCAACCTGATGTGGAAATTACTGGAATTGGCCGCTGAAGTGATGGGTGAGCATACGGATATCGAGATTATCGAAGGACACCACCGCTTTAAAAAAGATGCGCCATCCGGCACGGCATTGAAAATGGGTGAAGTGATTGCAAAGACCCTTGGCCGCGATCTGGAACAGGTGGCCGTGTATGGCCGGGAAGGCATTACCGGCGAGCGGGATCGGCAAACCATCGGTTTCTCCTCCATACGCGCTGGCGATCTGGTGGGCGAGCATACCGCCATGTTTGCCGATATTGGCGAACGGCTGGAGATCACCCACAAGGCTTCCAGCCGGATGACATTTGCCAACGGTGCCATGCGTGCTGCTTTATGGTTACATGAGCAGGATGCGGGGTTATACGATATGCAGCAAGTGTTGGGATTGAAATCCTTGTGATGGAAAAGCCGCCGTTGGCGGTTTTTTTTTTGCAAAAAGGTCGCTAAGCCTATAGACGTAAGTCTATCTGCCCTATAAGATAGTTGGAATTTGTCAAAATTTCGTAAATTAGCGGAAATTGCAGGTTAGTTTTAATAAAAATATATAATTTTCAGTGGCTTGGCTCATTACGGAGGTTGCGTTGACTAAGTCTGCCTTACTCGTACTCGAAGATGGAACCGTCTTTACCGGCACAGCAATTGGTGCCGATGGAATAGCTGTTGGCGAAGTGGTTTTTAACACTTCAATGACGGGATATCAAGAAATTCTCACCGATCCTTCCTATTCCCGCCAGATAGTGACCCTCACTTACCCTCATATCGGTAATACCGGCACCAATGCCGAAGATACCGAATCCGGTGCAATTCATGCCTGTGGTTTGATCATTCGTGATTTACCCATCGTGGCAAGTAATTTCCGTTCTCAGCAATCCCTCAGTGACTACCTTGAAGCTGGTCAAATCGTGGGTATTGCCGATATCGACACCCGCAAACTAACCCGTATCCTACGGGAAAAAGGTGCCCAGGCCGGCTGCATCATGGCCGGTGATGTGGATGCGGAAAAAGCCTTGGCGGCAGCCAAAGCCTTCCCCGGCCTGAAAGGGATGGATTTGGCCAAAGAGGTCACCACGGATAACGCCTATCAATGGCGTCAGGGAACCTGGACGCTGGAAGGCGGGTTGCCGGTGGATAAAACCGCGGACGAACTCAACTTCAAGGTTGTGGCGTATGATTTCGGGGTGAAACGCAATATCCTGCGGATGTTGGTTGACCGTGGCTGCGATGTGACTGTGGTACCGGCACAGACCCCGGCCAGTGAAGTCTTGGCCATGAATCCTGACGGGATTTTCCTCTCCAACGGCCCTGGGGATCCAGAGCCTTGCGATTATGCCATCAATGCCATTCAGGCATTTTTGCAAACGGATATTCCGTTGTTTGGTATCTGTTTGGGCCATCAGCTGCTGGCGCTTGCCAGTGGTGCCAAAACCATGAAAATGAAATTTGGCCACCACGGCGCCAACCATCCGGTGAAAGATCTGGACAAGGGCACCGTGATGATCACCAGCCAGAACCACGGTTTTGCAGCCGATGAAGCCAGCCTGCCAGCGAATGTGAAGGTTACCCACAAGTCGCTGTTTGACGGTTCATTGCAGGGCATCCACTTGACGGACAAACCGGCATTTAGCTTCCAGGGACACCCTGAGGCCAGCCCCGGTCCCCACGATTGTGCACCGCTGTTCGATCATTTCATCGAACTGATCGCCCAACACCGTCAAGCCAAGCAGTAACTCCGGGAGAAGATTCAAGCAATGCCAAAACGTACTGATATAAAAAGTATTCTTATCCTTGGTGCCGGTCCCATTGTTATCGGTCAGGCCTGTGAGTTTGACTATTCCGGCGCCCAGGCCTGTAAAGCCCTGCGCGAAGAAGGGTATCGTGTCATTCTGGTGAACTCCAACCCCGCCACCATCATGACGGATCCGGAAATGGCCGATGCCACTTACATTGAACCCATCCATTGGGAAGTGGTACGCAACATTATCGCCAAAGAGCGTCCTGATGCGATTTTGCCCACCATGGGCGGCCAGACGGCACTGAACTGTGCCCTGGAGCTGGAAGCCAAGGGCGTGCTGCAAGAGTTCAATGTGGAAATGATTGGCGCCACTGCCGATGCCATTGATAAAGCGGAAGATCGTGCCCGCTTTGATGCAGCCATGCAGAAAATCGGTCTGGAATGCCCCCGGGCCGGTATTGCCCACAGCATGGAAGATGCCCATAAGGTGCTGGATGAAGTCGGCTTCCCCTGCATTATTCGTCCATCCTTTACCATGGGGGGCAGCGGTGGCGGTATTGCTTATAACGTGGAAGAGTTTGAAGAGATCTGTACCCGCGGGTTGGATTTGTCTCCCACCAATGAGCTGCTGATTGACGAAAGCCTTATCGGCTGGAAAGAGTATGAAATGGAAGTGGTGCGGGATCGTAAAGATAACTGCATCATCGTTTGTTCCATTGAAAACTTTGATGCCATGGGGGTTCACACCGGTGACTCCATTACCGTGGCTCCGGCGCAGACACTGACCGACAAAGAATACCAACTGATGCGTAACGCCTCCATGGCGGTACTGCGTGAAATTGGCGTGGAAACCGGCGGCTCAAACGTACAGTTTGGCATTAACCCGCAAAATGGCCGCATGGTCATCATCGAGATGAACCCCCGCGTGTCCCGGTCTTCTGCACTGGCGTCCAAGGCAACAGGGTTCCCGATTGCAAAAGTGGCGGCCAAACTGGCGGTGGGCTTCACCCTGGATGAACTGATGAACGATATTACCGGTGGCCGCACTCCGGCATCGTTCGAACCGTCCATCGACTACGTGGTGACCAAGGTTCCCCGCTTTAACTTTGAAAAATTTGCCGGTGCCAACGATCGCCTGACCACCCAGATGAAATCCGTGGGTGAGGTGATGGCCATTGGCCGCACTTTCCAGGAGTCAGTGCAAAAAGCCCTGCGCGGTCTGGAAACCGGTAAAAACGGCTTTGATCCCGTGGTCGATTTACAAGACCCGGATGCCATGCAGCACATTCGCCACGAATTGAAAGAGCCCGGTGCCGAGCGTATCTGGTACATCGGTGATGCTTTCCGTGCCGGCATGAGCCTGGATGAGATTTACAAACTCACCAACATTGACCCTTGGTTCCTGGTGCAGCTTGAAGAACTCATTCAGCTGGAAAGCGATGTGGCAGCCACCGGGCTTGCCGGCATGGATGCGTCTTTCCTTTACAAGCTGAAACGCAAAGGGTTCTCCGATGCCCGTCTGGCTGACGTATTGGGCATAAGCGAATCCGAAATGCGCAAACTGCGCCACCGGCTGGACATTTACCCCGTGTACAAGCGGGTTGATACCTGCGCGGCCGAGTTCGCCACCGATACCGCTTACATGTACTCCACCTATGAAGAGGAATGTGAAGCCAATCCGTCAAACCGTGACAAAATCATGGTGCTGGGCGGCGGCCCTAACCGTATCGGTCAGGGAATTGAGTTCGATTACTGCTGCGTGCATGCCTCCTTGGCATTAAAAGAAGACGGTTACGAAACCATTATGGTGAACTGTAACCCGGAAACCGTCTCCACGGATTATGACACTTCCGACCGACTCTACTTTGAACCGGTAACGCTGGAAGATGTGCTGGAAATCGCCCGCATCGAGAAACCCAAAGGGGTGATTGTGCAGTTTGGCGGCCAGACACCGCTGAAACTGGCTCGGGCGCTGGAAGCTGCCGGTGTGCCCATTATCGGTACCAGCCCTGATGCCATTGACCGTGCTGAAGACCGTGAACGTTTCCAGCAGGCCATTCGTCGCCTGGAAATGAAACAGCCGGAAAACGATACCGTCACCACGGTGGAAAGCGCTGTGGTTGCCGCTGAAAAAATCGGGTATCCGCTGGTGGTTCGCCCCTCATATGTACTGGGCGGGCGCGCCATGGAGATTGTGTATGAAGAGCAGGACTTGCGCCGCTATTTCAAGGAAGCGGTGAAAGTCTCCAACGAGTCGCCAGTGTTGCTGGATCACTTCCTGGACGATGCCATTGAAGTGGATATCGATGCGGTATGTGACGGCAAAACCGTGGTGGTTGGCGCCATCATGGAACACATCGAGCAGGCTGGGGTGCACTCTGGCGATTCCGGTTGTTCTTTGCCTCCTTATACATTGAGTCCGGCCATTCAGGACGAGATGCGTGAACAGGTGCGCAAGTTGGCGTTTGAACTTGGCGTAATCGGCCTGATGAACGTGCAGTTTGCCGTGAAAAACAACACCATCTTCATGATTGAAGTAAACCCGCGTGCCGCCCGTACCGTGCCTTTTGTCTCAAAAGCCACCGGGGTGCCTTTGGCTAAAATCGCCGCTCGGGTGATGGCCGGCCAGACACTGGAAGAGCTTAACTTCACCAAAGAGGTTATTCCGCCTTATTACTCCGTTAAGGAAGTGATGCTGCCGTTCAACAAATTCCCGGGTGTGGATCCGCTCCTTGGCCCTGAAATGCGCTCGACCGGTGAAGTGATGGGGGTGGGTGATACCTTCGCTGAAGCCTTTGCCAAGGCGCAGTTGGGCACGACATCCAAGGACATTCCCAAGTCAGGCCGCGCCTTGTTGTCAGTGCGTAACAGCGATAAGAAACGCGTGGCGGATTTGGCGGCCAAACTTATCGAACTGGGTTATGACATTGACGCCACGCACGGCACTGCCGTGGTGCTGGGCGAAGCGGGCATCAATCCGCGGCTGGTGAACAAGGTGCATGAAGGTCGTCCTCATATTCTGGACCGCATGAAAAACGGCGAATACACCTACATTGTCAACACCACTGAAGGTCGCCAGGCCATTGAAGACTCCAAGCAGCTGCGCCGTGGTGCATTGCGTTACAAGGTGAATTACACCACCACCATGAACGCGGCGTTTGCATCTTGCATGGCCCATACGGCAGATGATCGCAACAAGGTGTCTTCCGTACAGGAATTGCACGCGCGCGTCACCAAATAAGCGCTTGTTAACCTTGTTAATCAAGAGCCACCCTTCGGGGTGGCTTTTTACATGCCGCACCGTTATGACCCCGGGATGCCGAGTATTTCTCCATAAGGAGCAATTAGACTTTTTATCTGAGATATTTTCACTCCATCACTGGCAAGGCTGCGACGGCTTAGGTAAGCTTGTGCCATGGTGAAGTGATACCAACCCGGTAGTCGCCGCGGTTATCAAGCCAAACAACATCTTTGGCGCCGACAGTATCTGACGTTACGAGCGCCCATTCACCCCCATTGAGACTGTGCAGACCCATTTTGGGTCAGCATAGGTCGCTTTTGTTTTACAGGAGACGACAGAGACATGAATAAGGTTCCTATGACGCTGACTGGCGCGGAACAGTTACGTAAAGAGCTGGAAATGCTGAAGTTTGAAAGACGTCCAGCACTCAGTGAAGCTATTGCCACCGCCCGTGAACTGGGCGACCTGAAAGAAAATGCCGAATACCATGCCGCTCGTGAAGAGCAGGGCATTTGTGAAGCCCGCATTCGTGACATTGAGGGTAAGCTTTCCAATGCACAGATTATTGATGTGACCAAAATGCCTAACAATGGGCGGGTCATTTTTGGTTCAACCGTCACCATTTTGAATCTGGATACCGATGCGGAAATGACCTATCGCATCGTGGGTGACGATGAAGCCAACATCAAGGAAAACCTGATTTCCGTTAACTCCCCCATTGCTCGTGGCCTAGTGGGTAAAAACTTAGGGGATGAAGTCGGCATTCAAACTCCCGGTGGCCGTAACGATTTTGAAATCGTCTCGGTGGATTACATTTAATACGGCGCAGCAGACAACAAACACGCCGCTTTATTGGTGATGACAATAAGCTGATAGGGTTGTTTGCGGTTGAAAGTCAGGTTTGATTGATGCATAAAGCCCCCGCGAATCACAGAACGGGGGCTTTTTTGTGGCTGTGAAAATGAATGGGCACCCAAGAAGGGGAAAAACAAACGGCCCCGAAGGGCCGCTTGTTTTCTCGTAAGATTTGGCACTAAGCGGCTTAGCCGCAGGGTGCCGTGTCCTGGATGCCGGTCGGCGCCGAGACACCAAATGCACTTATTTTGCTTTGGGAAGGGCGATTTTTTTCTCTTCAGACTGGCGGTAAAGCACCAGTACATGCCCGATAACCTGGACTTTTTCAGACTGAGTTTCGCGAATGATGGCATCAATGATGGCATTTTTCAGTTCACGATCTTCCGATGCAACCTTCACCTTAATCAATTCATGATGGGCCAGCGCATTGTCAATTTCAGCCAGCACCCCTTCTGTCAGGCCATTGGCACCCAGCAGCACTACAGGCTTAAGACTGTGGGCCAGTCCCTTGAGGTGTTGTTTCTGTTTGGTTGTCAGGTTCATTTTTACCAACTTTTGCTGAGTTACTGTTGAAAACCCGGTATTCTACCCTCATATCGTTTTCGTGTAACTCTGATTTGTTGCGGATGTTGGATGTCGGGAAAAAAACGTAGTGCCAGCTCTACTCGCTGGATGCAAGAACACTTTGATGATCATTATGTTAAGCTAGCGCAAAAGCACGGCCTGCGTTCGCGGGCGGCTTTCAAGCTGGAAGAGTTACAACAAAAAGATCAGTTGATAAAACCGGGGATGACCGTTGTGGATTTGGGGGCGGCGCCTGGTGGCTGGTCTCAAGTAGCGGTAAAACTGGTGGGCGAGCAGGGTAAACTGGTGGCCTGTGATATTTTACCGATGGACCCAATCGTCGGCGTCGATTTCCTTCAAGGGGATTTTCGTGAAGAATCGGTGTTAGCGACATTGCTGCAGATGGTAGGGGATGCCAAAGTCGATGTTGTATTGTCGGATATGGCGCCTAACATGAGCGGTGCCGATGCGGTGGATCAACCGCGGGCAATGTATTTGGTGGAGCTGGCGCTTGATATGTGTCATCAGGTGTTGGCCCCCGGAGGCAGTTTCGCTGTGAAAGTTTTTCAGGGCGAAGGGTTTGATGCCTACATGAAGGCGGTAAGACAAGCCTTTACCACGGTCAAAACCCGTAAGCCAGAGTCCTCCAGAGCGCGCTCACGAGAGGTGTATCTGGTGGCTACTGGTTACAAGTTGTAGTAACCTGAGAAAGTAAGTCTTTAGACTGAGAGGTTTGATAATTGAGTGACATGGCAAAAAATCTGATTCTCTGGGTCGTCATCGCAGTGGTGCTGATGTCGGTATTCCAGGGGTTCTCGCCGTCTTCTTCCTCGTCGCAGAAGATGGAATATTCCACGTTTTTGAATGATGTCCGTTCCGGGCAGGTTGCTTCCGTGGAGTTCAAGAGCGATCAGCGCACCATTGAAGGTGTGACCAAGGGCGGTGAGAAGTTTGTCACCATCATGCCTATTTATGACCAGGATTTAATCAACGATTTGGTTCGTAAAGATGTCAATGTAAAAGGGCAGGAAGCCGAAGAATCCGGTTTCCTGACTCAAATTTTCATCTCCTGGTTCCCGATGCTGCTGTTGATTGGCGTATGGATTTTCTTCATGCGACAGATGCAAGGTGGCGGCGGCAAAGGCGCAATGTCGTTTGGCAAGAGCAAAGCCAAGCTCATGAGCGAAGATCAGATTAAAACCACCTTCGCGGATGTGGCGGGTTGTGACGAAGCCAAAGAAGAAGTTAAGGAAATGGTGGATTACCTGCGGGATCCCACCAAATTCCAGAAACTGGGTGGCCGCATTCCTACCGGGGTGCTGATGGTAGGTCCTCCAGGCACAGGTAAGACCTTGTTGGCAAAGGCTATTGCTGGTGAGGCCAAAGTGCCGTTTTTCACCATTTCCGGCTCGGATTTTGTGGAAATGTTTGTGGGCGTGGGGGCTTCCCGTGTCCGTGACATGTTTGAACAGGCCAAAAAATCGGCGCCTTGCATTATTTTCATCGACGAAATTGATGCGGTCGGCCGTCAGCGTGGCGCAGGGCTGGGGGGCGGTCACGATGAACGTGAACAAACGCTCAACCAGTTGCTGGTGGAAATGGACGGTTTTGAAGGTAACGAAGGCGTTATCGTGATTGCCGCCACCAACCGCCCTGATGTGCTTGATGCGGCATTGCTGCGTCCTGGGCGTTTTGACCGCCAAGTGGTGGTGGGCCTGCCGGATGTGCGCGGTCGCGAGCAAATCCTCAAGGTGCACATGCGTAAAATCCCTGTGGCAGATGATGTACAGGCCAGCGTGATTGCCCGGGGTACGCCAGGATTTTCCGGGGCGGATCTTGCCAACCTGGTAAATGAAGCCGCTCTGTTTGCCGCTCGTGGAAACCGCCGGGTGGTGACTATGGAAGAGTTTGAACGGGCTAAAGACAAGATCATGATGGGGGCTGAACGCCGCTCCATGGTGATGTCGGAAGAGGAAAAAGAATCCACCGCGTATCACGAAGCCGGTCACGCCATTGTGGGGTGTCTGGTGCCTGAACACGACCCGGTACACAAGGTGACCATTATTCCCCGTGGCCGTGCCCTTGGGGTGACATTCTTCCTGCCTGAAGCTGACTCCATCAGTGAAAACCGGCGCAAACTGGAGAGCCGCATCTCTGTGGCTTACGGTGGCCGTTTGGCAGAAGAGATTATTTATGGCCCTGACAAGGTGTCCACCGGCGCGTCCCAGGACATCAAACAGGCAACCGCCATTGCTCGCAACATGGTGACACAGTGGGGTTTTTCTGAAAAACTCGGGCCTTTGTTGTACGCCGAAGAAGATGGTGAAGTGTTCCTTGGGCGCTCCATGGCCAAGGCCAAACACATGTCTGATGAAACCGCGGCCATTATTGATGCGGAAATCAAGGCGTTGATTGAGCGCAACTATCAGCGTGCCCGCCAGTTGCTCAATGACAACATTGACATTCTGCATGCGATGAAAGATGCGTTGATAAAATATGAAACCATCGACTCCCATCAGATTGCCGATCTTATGGCCCGCCGGGATGTTCGCCCTCCGGCAGATTGGCATATGGATGACAAAGACTCCAACGGGGGCAACAGCAAACCTGAGGCAGATAAAGATGCCGATGTGACGGGTGCCGATTTGAGCAAGCCCGGTGAAACCCACTAGAGTTGCCATTCACCTGTCGTAAATGTTGAAAACCCCCGCGTGGGGTTTTCTGTTTTTTGCTCGCAAGTGGCAATACCTTCTCGATAAAATATTGCGATGTTCAAGAGAGGACCATGTGTTTGAATTAGTGTCAGGAGACAAGCGTCTCGTACTGGATACGCCCAAAGTAATGGGTATTTTGAATGTTACACCGGACTCATTTTCTGATGGCGGCCAGTTTCGGGCATTCGATGCGGCTTGCCGTCATGCTGATGAAATGATTACCGCAGGCGTGCATTTTATTGATATCGGCGGTGAATCCACCCGACCAGGTGCTGCCGATGTTTCGGTAACCGAAGAGCTGCAACGGGTGGTGCCATTAGTGGAATACATTGCTGCTAATGCCGATGTGTGGATTTCCGTGGATACCAGTAAACCTGAGGTGATGGCCGCCGCCGTGGCCGCAGGGGCCCATCTGATCAACGATATTCGTAGCCTACAGGAGCCGGGAGCGCTTGCCATGGCGGCCAGCTTGCAAGTGCCCGTATGCATCATGCACATGCAGGGGCAACCCAGAACCATGCAAGCGGCACCTCAGTATGACAATCTGCTGGTTGCGGTGGATACGTTTTTCGCTGAGAGGATAGACGCTTGTGTAGCTGCTGGATTGCCGCGGGAGTCATTGTTGCTGGATCCGGGATTTGGTTTTGGCAAGACGTTACAGCATAATTACCAGTTATTGGCACATCTGCAGGATTTTGCCAAATTTGAACTGCCATTGCTGATAGGCTTGTCCCGTAAGAGTATGATAGGCAATCTACTGGCTAGACCAGTGGCTGAGCGGTTAGCCGGCAGTTTGGCCGGCGCCATGCTGGCCGCTCAAGCCGGCGCGCATATTGTTCGGGTGCATGACGTGGTGGAAACGCTGGATGTACTCAAGGTGTTGCAGGCTACCCACAATGCCTATTAAAACACGTCAATATGACAACTAATCCTGCAATGGCCGCTTAATCATGGAGTTTTACGCGTGAGTTCAACAAGAAAATTTTTTGGTACAGATGGTGTGCGAGGTAAGGTCGGCGCTGGAAAAATGACCCCGGAATTGGTACTGAAACTTGGCTGGGCTGCTGGTCGGGTGTTGTCCCGTACCGGTACAAAAAAAGTGCTGATTGGTAAGGATACCCGCATTTCAGGTTACATGTTTGAATCGGCACTGGAAGCCGGCCTGTCCGCTGCCGGTTTGAACGTGATGCTGATGGGGCCCATGCCCACTCCGGCAGTGGCTTATCTGACCCGCACTTTTCGTGCGGAAGCGGGCATTGTGATCAGCGCTTCCCATAATCCTTACTACGACAACGGCATCAAGTTCTTCTCCTCTACCGGCAGCAAGCTGGATGACGCCTTGGAGCTGGAGATTGAAGCCGAATTGGCCAAGCCGCTGGCGTGTGTTGAATCCCATCAATTGGGGAAGGTGTCTCGCATCAACGATGCTGCCGGGCGTTACATTGAATACTGCAAAGGCAATTTTCCGGCGGATCAAACCCTTGAAGGCCTGAAAATGGTGGTGGATTGCGCCCATGGTGCAACTTACCATATCGCGCCCAATGTTTTTCGCGAACTTGGCGCCGAAGTGATAGTGATTGGCGACAAACCCAACGGTACCAACATCAATGATCAGGTTGGCGCCACCTCCATGGCCACCATTTGTGAAACTGTGCTGGCCAATGGCGCCGATTTGGGGATTGCGCTTGATGGCGATGGGGATCGCATCATGATGGTCAATCGCCATGGGGATGTGATTGATGGCGATCAGATCCTGTATATCCTGGCGAAAGACGCCTTGAATCGGGGCGTTCTCAAAGGTGGTGTTGTCGGCACCCAGATGTCCAACCTGGGCTTGGAGCTGGCATTAAAGGCGCTTGATATCCCCTTCAAACGCTCAAAAGTGGGTGATCGCTACGTGATGGAAATGCTGGCTGCGGAAGGTTGGCGCATTGGCGGAGAAAACTCCGGACATATCATCAATCTGGATCATTGCACTACCGGTGACGGTATTGTCGCGGGCATTCAGGTGCTGGCGGCCATGTGCCGTAACCAGATGACCCTGGAACAGCTGGCTGCCCCCATCACGCTGCTGCCCCAAGTGTTGGTTAATGTGCGTTTTGAAGGTGCTCAAGACCCATTACAGGCAGCGGAAGTAAAAGCGGCTGTTGTAACCGTTGAGCAGGCATTGGGTGAACGGGGCCGGGTATTGCTGCGTAAATCCGGTACGGAGCCCCTTATCCGCGTCATGGTGGAAGGGGATGACCAAGCCCGGGTAAAACAGCATGCTGACTATATCGCTACCGCGGTCAATCACGCCGTGGCGTGAGTACTCAACTGAATAATATAACTAAATTAATGGGTTAGTTCGTGGAATAATCCGGCTTCGGCTACTTGAGCATAAAAAGTAGCCGAACACACGGTAAATCGTAAAAATTCCCCGGACTGGTATTGTAACTTCACAAGTGGTTCGCTATCATTCACGCCGCTTTCAAAGGAGATGGTAATGGCTCTCAGACGCCCAATGGTCGCTGGCAACTGGAAGATGAACGGCAGCGCACATTTAGCGCAGGAACTGTTCAAAAAGTTTGCTGCCAAGCTGCATAACGACGCTGTAGAAGTGGTGCTTTGCCCACCAGCAGTGTATCTGGAAGGCGTAAGGCAACAGCTTGAAGCCAATAAAGAAGCGTTAAACGGCTCGGTTGTTCGCATGGGCGCGCAGAACCTCAGTCAGCACGACTTCGGCGCGTACACCGGTGAAATATCGGGTGCCATGCTCAGCGAAGTGGGTTGCCGTTATGTGATTATCGGTCACTCCGAGCGTCGCAGAATGTACGGCGAAACCAGTGATATCGTGGCAGACAAATTTGCCGCGGCGCAAAAACACGGGTTAACCCCCATTCTTTGTGTCGGTGAGTCAGGTCCTGCACGCGAAGCCCGGCGCACTTTTGAAGTGATTGCCGAAGAGCTGGATGTGGTGATTGAGAAAAACGGCACCATGGCCTTTGATAATGCCATTATTGCTTATGAGCCCCTTTGGGCTGTAGGTACCGGAAAAAGCGCTACGCCGGAACAGGCTCAGGAAGTTCATGCGTTTATCCGTAAACGGCTTTCTGAAGTCTCTCCCTATATCGGAGAAAATATTCGTATTCTCTACGGTGGCAGTGTGACACCGACAAACGCGGCAGATTTATTTGCTCAGCCGGACGTTGATGGTGGACTAATAGGTGGCGCCAGTTTAAACTCTACCGAATTTTTGAGTTTATGTACCATAGCGATGAGCGCATAAGTTATGTATGAAGTTCTGATTGTTGTTTACTTGTTGGTGGCTCTTGGATTGGTTTTTCTGATCCTTATCCAGCAGGGTAAAGGTGCTGACATGGGGGCCTCTTTTGGTGCCGGTGCTTCAGCCACATTATTTGGTTCATCAGGTTCAGGCAACTTCCTGACCCGTTCCACGGCTGTATTGGCCATTGCTTTTTTCGTGTTGAGCCTGGTGATTGGCAACCTGAGTGCCAATCACAACAAACATGAAGATACCTGGAAAAACATTGGCGCTGCTGAACAAACTCAGCCTGCCCCACAAAATGAACAACAGGTACCCACATCAGAGGATAAAATCCCTGATTAAGAATACCCTGCCGGGGTGGTGAAATTGGTAGACGCGCAGCCTTGAGGTGGCTGTGACCTAACGGTCGTGCGGGTTCAAGTCCCGCCCTCGGCACCATATTTTTATAACCAGAAACGGGATTTAATCGGTCTGGTTATTGCAAGTTGAAGGTTGAATCAGTAAACTTGCTGCAGTTGACGCGGGGTGGAGCAGCTTGGTAGCTCGTCGGGCTCATAACCCGAAGGTCGTCGGTTCAAATCCGGCCCCCGCAACCAGTTCCCGGTATTGAGTGTTAATTAAATCAATACTGAATTACAGGTATAAAAAGAAGAACCTCGTAGTACACGGGGTTTTTTGTTATCTGGGATGTAGTATTTTACTGCCCACAGGGCGGTGCGATATCGGGGCTATATAGCCCTTTTTTTGTTTTTTCAGGAGTTTAATTTGGCAACTTTGGAGTCAAAACTCGAAGAGATGTTGCAGCCAACCATAGCCGCACTGGGTTACCAGTTATGGGGGCTTGAATTTGTCAAAGCAGGCAAACATTCCACTCTGCGCCTGTTTATTGACAGCGAACAGGGGATCAACATAGAAGATTGCGCCAATGCCAGCCGCCAGGTGAGTGCATTGCTGGATGTTGAAGACCCCATCGCTTCTGAATACACACTGGAAGTGTCATCGCCCGGTCTGGATCGGCCACTTTTTACCGCTGAGCAGTACCAGATGTACCCCGGTGAAGAGGTGAAAATTCAGTTGACTATGCCAGTGGCGGGTAGTCGCAATTTAAAAGGTACCGTGTTGCGGGTGGAAGGGCAGATGATTGTCCTCAACGTATCCGGTAATGAATTGACAATTGCCTTGGATAACATCCGAAAAGGCAACTTGATTGCAAAGTTTTGATGGATTCAAGGTGAACGAGGCAAGACGATGAATAAAGATATTTTGCTGGTCGCTGAAGCGGTGTCCAATGAGAAGGCCGTACCCCGTGAGAAGATTTTCGAAGCCTTGGAAATTGCACTGGCTACCGCTACCAAAAAGAAATATGAAGGCGATATTGATGTGCGGGTTGCCATCGATCGCAAAACCGGTGACTACGAAACATTCCGTCGCTGGATGGTTATCGACAATAACGGCGAAGCGCTGGAAAACCCTTACCGGGAAATCACGCTGGAAGCTGCCCAGTTTGACAACGCCGAGATTCAGCCTGGCGATTATGTGGAAGATGAAATCGAGTCAGTAAAATTTGACCGCATCACCACCCAGACCGCCAAACAGGTTATCGTACAAAAAGTGCGTGAAGCCGAACGGGCCCAGGTAGTTGAACAGTTCCTTGATAAAGAAGGTGAACTGGTGACCGGCGTGGTGAAAAAATCCAACCGCGACAGCGTGATTGTGGATTTGGGCAGCAACGCTGACGGCGTGCTGTATAAGGAAGATTTAATCCCGCGGGAAACCTTCCGTCCCGGCGACCGCGTGCGTTCATTGCTGTATGCCGTACGTCCGGAAGCCCGTGGCGCCCAGCTGTTTTTGACCCGTTCAAAACCTGAAATGCTGATTGAGCTGTTCCGCGTAGAAGTACCGGAAATCGCCGATGAGATGATTGAGATTATGGGGGCTGCCCGCGATCCCGGTTCACGAGCAAAAATTGCCGTGAAATCCAATGACCGTCGCATCGACCCTATCGGCGCATGTGTGGGCATGCGTGGTGCCCGTGTACAGGCCGTTACCAACGAACTGGGTGGCGAGCGCATTGATATCGTGTTGTGGGATGACAACCCAGCGCAGTTTGTCATCAATGCAATGGCGCCCGCTGATGTGTCTTCCATCGTTGTGGATGAAGACAGGCATGCCATGGATCTTGCCGTAGAGGCCGACAGCCTGGCACAGGCCATTGGTCGCAATGGTCAGAACGTGCGTTTGGCAACCCAACTGACCGGTTGGGAACTGAACGTCATGACCGTTGAAGACATGAATGCGAAACATCAGGCAGAAAGCACCAAAGTGAAAACACTGTTCATGAATGCCCTGCATGTGGATGAAGATTTTGCTCAGGTACTGGCCGATGAGGGCTTTGCAACCCTGGAAGAGGTGGCGTACGTGCCCGCTTCCGAATTGCTGTCCATCGAAGGGTTTGATGAAGATATTGTCAATACGCTAAGAGAACGTGCAAAAGCGGCTTTGTCTACCCGGGCACTGGCTTCAGAAGAAGCTCTGGATGGTGCGCAACCGAGTGAAGAGTTACTGGAATTACCGGGTATGGAACGTCATACCGCGTTTATTCTGGCCAGCCAAGGCATTGTGACTCTTGAAGATTTAGCCGAACAAGGCGTAGATGATTTGATCGAAATTGAGCAAATGACAGAAGAAAAAGCAGGTGAGCTTATCATGGCGGCCCGCAATATCTGTTGGTTTGGCGATGAAGAGTAAGTCGATCAACAGGGGGAAGTAACTGATGGCAGAAACTACTGTAGAAAAGTTGGCCACGGAAGTCGGAAAAGACGTGGATCGACTGATCGAGCAATTTTCCAAAGCTGGCATTAAGAAACAACGCAATGATCGGGTTTCCGAAACAGAAAAGAAACATCTGTTGGAATACCTGAAACAACAGCATGGTCTGGAAAACGCGCCAGAACGCATGACACTGCAGCGCAAGACCGTCTCTACGCTGAGTGTTTCAGCTGGCGGCCAGTCAAAAGATGTCAAAGTGGAAGTGCGCAAGAAGCGTACATTCGTAAAACGTGACCCAGCAGAGCTAGCGCGTCAGGCCGCAGAAGCGGAAGCCAAGGCAAAAGCCGAAGCGGAAGCCGCCGCCAAGGCCAAGGCGGAAGCAGAAGCCAAAGCCAAGGCCGAGGCAGCAGCCAAGGCGGAAGCGGCAGCTAAGGCCAAGGCAGAAGCGAAGGCAAAAATGAACGTTGAAGCGGAAGCAGACGCAGAACCTGAAACAAAAGCGGTTAACCCTGTAGAGTTGACTCCTGAACAAGCGGCTGCCGCAGAGGCTGCACGCGTAGAGGCTGCACGTTTGAAAGCTGCACAAGAAGAAGCGGTACGTCGTAAGGCTGATGAAGAAGCGGCTCGCGCTGCAGAAGAAGCCCGGCGTATGGCTGAAGAAAATGAAAAACGCTGGGCAGAAGAAGAGCGCCAGCGTTTGGAAGCCGAAAACCGTAACGATCACCATATCACCACCTCTAAAGTTGCCCGGGCAGCGGAAGATACCAGTGACATGAACGAAGAGCGTTCCGGTCGTCGCAGTCGCCATAAACAGTCAGGTAAAAAACGTTCAAAAGATGAACGTCAGAGCCGTAATGGCGGTAAAGACCGCAACATGCGCAAAGCCCCGCAGTCCATGAAACACGGCTTTAACAAACCCGTGGCCGCGGTAAACCGTGATGTGCGCATTGGCGAAACCATCACCGTGGCTGACCTGGCACAGCGTATGGCCGTTAAAGCGGCTGAAATCATCAAGATGATGATGAAAATGGGCACCATGGTGACCATCAACCAGGTACTGGATCAGGAAACTGCCCAGCTGGTTGCCGAGGAGATGGGCCACAAAGTGATTCTGGTGCGTGAAAACGAACTGGAACATGAAGTGTTGGCCGATCGTGATGGCGAAGATGTCAAAGTTGAGCCACGTGCACCGGTTGTGACCATCATGGGTCACGTTGACCATGGTAAAACCTCATTACTGGATTATATCCGCCGCACTAAAGTGGCGTCCGGTGAAGCCGGTGGCATTACCCAGCATATCGGTGCTTATCATGTGCAAACTGACAACGGCATGATCACCTTCCTGGATACACCCGGACACGCGGCATTTACCGCCATGCGTGCTCGCGGAGCCAAAGCCACGGATATCGTTATCCTGGTGGTTGCTGCAGATGACGGGGTAATGCCTCAGACCATCGAAGCCATCCAGCATGCCAAAGCCGGCGGCGCGCCACTGATTGTGGCCGTGAACAAAATCGATAAGCCTGAAGCCGATGTGGAACGGGTGAAAAGCGAACTGTCCCAGCATGGCGTTATGTCAGAAGAGTGGGGCGGCGATAACATGTTTGTCTATGTGTCTGCCAAAACCGGTCAGGGCGTAGATGAATTGCTGGAAGCCATTTTGCTGGAAGCCGAAGTGCTGGAGCTGACCGCCGTGAAAGACGGCATGGCTGCCGGTGTGGTTATCGAGTCCAAACTGGACAAAGGCCGTGGCCCCGTGGCTACCGTACTGGTGCAGGAAGGTACTTTGCATCAGGGCGACATCGTACTGTGTGGCTTGGAATACGGTAAAGTGCGCGCCATGAAGGATGAAGACGGCAACAGCATCACTCAGGCTGGCCCTTCCATTCCTGTGGAAATCCTCGGTTTGTCAGGGGTGCCTTCTGCCGGTGATGAAGCAACCGTGGTTAAAGACGAACGCAAGGCCCGTGAAGTGGCACTGTACCGTCAGGGTAAATTCCGCGAAGTGAAACTGGCCCGTCAGCAGAAAGCCAAGCTGGAAAACATGTTTGCCAACATGACCGAAGGCGAAGTGCAGGAACTGAACATCGTGCTGAAAGCGGATGTACAGGGTTCCCTGGAAGCGATTTCCGACTCCTTGAGCCGCCTGTCTACCGACGAAGTGAAAGTCAGCATCATCGCCAGCGGCGTGGGTGCGTTGACCGAAACCGATGCCACATTGGCTGCGGCTTCCAACGCGATTATGGTCGGCTTTAACGTGCGTGCGGACTCTCAGGCCCGCAAGACCATTGAAAGCGAAAGCGTTGACCTGCGTTATTACAGCGTGATTTATGATCTGATTGATGAAGTGAAAGCTGCCATGAGTGGTATGCTGGCACCGGAATTCAAGCAGCAGATCATTGGTATGGCTGAAGTTCGGGACGTGTTCAAGTCACCAAAACTGGGTGCAATTGCCGGTTGTATGGTCACTGAAGGTCTGGTGAAACGCAGCGCTCCTATTCGTGTATTGCGTGATAACGTGGTGATTTACGAAGGTGAGCTGGAATCACTGCGTCGCTTTAAGGATGACGTCACAGAAGTTCGTTCAGGTACCGAATGTGGTATCGGCGTTAAGAACTATAATGATGTGCGCGTAGGCGACCAGATTGAAGTGTTTGAAACCGTCGAAGTAGCCCGTAGCCTATAAAAAGCGGGTTAGTCAGATGACAAGGGCGGCTTCGGCCGCCTTTATTGATTTGGGGGAGTATCCAAATGGCAAGAGAATTTAGCCGTACCCGACGTATAGCCCAGCAGTTGCAACAGGAATTGGCGTTTGTATTGCAACGTGACATGAAAGATCCCCGCATTGGCATGGTTACCGTAAACGATGTGGACGTGTCGCGGGATCTCAGCTTTGCCAAAGTGTATGTCACCCTGTTTGAAGAAGATCCTGAGCGCATTCAGGAAAAAATGGCGGCACTGACCAAAGCGGCACCTTATGTGCGCACGCTGGTGGCTGGCAGAATGAAGCTGCGGGTAATGCCAGAGCTGCGTTTTGTATACGATAAATCCCTGGTGGAAGGGATGCGCATGTCCAATCTGGTGACCCAGGTCGTCAATAGCGACAAGGCGAAACATCAGCAAAGCGAGCATGATGACGTGGCAATTGATGCAGAGCATGCTGATAAGGAAAACGACTGATGGCAAAACGACCCAAGGGCCGTTTCGTGGATGGCGTTGTCCTGCTGGATAAGCCTACCGGTATTAGCTCCAATCACGCCTTGCAGCGGGTCAAGCGCATTTATAATGCCGCAAAGGCCGGCCACACCGGTGCGCTCGACCCTTTAGCCACCGGCATGTTGCCCATCTGTTTGGGCGAGGCGACCAAATTTTCCCAGCACTTGCTGGATGCGGATAAACGCTACCTGGTCACGGCAAAATTAGGGGTGCGTACCGACACCAGTGATGCTGATGGTGAGGTGGTCAGTGAACGGCCCTTAACCTTTACCTCGCAACAGTTGGAAGATGCCCTAGAGCATTTCCGGGGGGACACACAGCAGGTGCCATCCATGTTCTCCGCGCTGAAATATCAGGGGCAACCCCTGTACAAATATGCGCGGGAAGGGAAAGTGGTGCCCCGGGAAGCCCGGCCCATCACCGTTTATGAGCTGAAATTCATCTCCCTGGAGCAGGATTTGCTAACCCTGGAAATTCACTGCTCAAAAGGCACTTATATCCGTACCATCGTGGATGACTTGGGGGAGATGTTAGGCTGTGGTGCCCATGTGGTGATGTTGCGGCGTCTAGCGGTGGGTAATTATCCCATGGCGCGAATGGTCACGCTGGAGCAACTGCAGCAATTACTGGATCAGGCATTGGAGCAGGGCATTGTGCCATCCCAACTGCTTGATCCGTTACTGTTGCCAGCCGATGCCGCCGTGGCGGACTTGGCCGAATGCAACGTGCCGGATGCCCTTGGCAGCTACCTGCTTAACGGCAATCCCGTCCGGGTGAATGGCCTGCAGCCCGGTGAATTGGTGCGCATTACGCTGGGTGATGCGCATCGCTTTATTGGCATAGGCACCATGAATGATGACGGCCTATTGGCACCCAAACGGTTAATGGTACTTCGCCCAGAGACGACGGCCCATCATACGGCGGGTTGAGCTTGCGCTGCTCCCGGTTACAGGGTATTATGCTGCGCCCTTGGCTGAGTTAGTGATCGGCTGAGGTAAATGAAATTATCAATTGGAGAGACTCATGTCACTAAGTACTGAAAAGAAAGCTGAAATCCTGGCTGAATTTGGCCGTTGCGAAAACGACACTGGTTCACCAGAAGTTCAGGTTGCACTGCTGACTGCCCAGATCAACCATCTGCAGGATCACTTTAAAACACACGCTAAAGATCATCACTCTCGCCGTGGTCTGCTGCGTATGGTTAGCTCTCGTCGTAAGCTGCTGAGCTACCTGCATAAAAAAGATGCACAGCGTTATACCGCTCTGATCCAGAAGCTGGGCCTGCGTCGCTAATCAGTTTCTCATTAAAAAAGGAGGCTTATGCCTCCTTTTTTAATGTCCGGGTAATGGCGCCATTACCATTAACTGCTGGATTCAGTGGTTTTTGATGCCATGTTCGCTTGCGGGAGCACGTAATCGCTTTCAAATTGCTCCAGCGTTACCGGCGCACTGAAATAATACCCTTGCCCCATGGCGCAACCATGGTGTTTAAGCCAGTCGAACTGTTGCTGGGTTTCAATCCCTTCTGCAATTATCTGTAAGTCCAGCTGTTTCCCAAGCGTCAGTACCGTGGACGCAATCGCGTTATTTTCCGGTAGCCCGGAAATGAAAGCCCTGTCGATTTTTAGCGTAGTGAGCGGCAGGCGGCGCAGGTAAGACAGGGATGAATAGCCGGTACCGAAATCATCCACCGCAATGCCGAATCCCGCCGTTTTTAATTGCTGCAATTTGGCGATTGCCTGCTCCACGTCATTCATGAAGGATGTTTCGGTAATTTCAATTTCCAGGCATTTTGGCGGAATTTGATAGCGCATTACCATGCGTTTTATATAAGGAATGAGCTCCGGATCGGCAAACTGTTTGGCTGACAGGTTACAGGCAATGGTGGTTTCAAAACCGTAATGTTTTTGCCAGTGACTGAGGGTTTTGCAGCTTTGTTCTATCACCCATTTGCCAATGGCAAGGATGATGCCGGTTTCTTCAGCAATGGGAATGAATGCCATGGGGCTTATCAGCTTGTCACCCCGTTGCCAGCGAATGAGCGCCTCACAGCCGGTGAGCTTGCCATTTTGCAAATTCATTTGGGGCTGGAAATGCAATAAAAACTCATGATTTTGAATGGCCTCATAAAGAGAGGCCTCCATGCGCAGCCGGGTCACCGCACGCTCGGTCATCTGCTGTTTGAAAAACGCCCATTTATTGGAGCCTGCCGCTTTGGCACTGTACATGGCAATATCGGCATGCCGCAACAGCGCCTCCGCACTATCTCCGTCATCGGGATACAAGGCAATGCCTACAGAGGCGGATGGATGGATGACATGATCGCCCAGCTTGATGGGCAATTTCAGCTGTTCAAACAATTTCTCCACATAATCCACGGCCTGATTGGGTGAGTGGAGATATTCCGTGAGGATGACAAACTCATCCCCCCCCAAACGCACCACCAGCCCTTTTTTCCCCACAAAGCGTTTGAGCAGCATGGCGATGCGGATCAAAAACTGATCGCCCCGACTGTGCCCCAAAGAATCATTGATGTTTTTAAAACGATCCAAATCGATGAACAGCAGCACCAAATTACTGTTGTGCACGCTGGCGCGTTGAATGGCAACCGACAGGGCTTCGATGAGCAAGGTGCGATTGGGTAACCCGGTGAGGGAATCCCTGGTGGCCAGTTTGCGCAACTTGGCCTGGGTTTTACCAAACTGGATCAGGATTTGATTGAATTTTGCAGATACCCGTCCCAGCTCATCATTCTGATGGTTGTTGAACATGGGCAGCAGGTGTTCATCCGGGGATTCCGGGTCAATACGATCAATGGCCTCACCAATTCGGGCGATGGGCTGGGTTAAAAAACGGTGGAATAGCAGCGACAGCACCAGGGTAATGAGCAAGGCTCTGGTGAGGGTGGCGATAAAACTCATCTGCAAGCGGTTGCTGAGGGTTTGTGTCAGGGCTCGCGGGCTGTAATTTATCTGCAGGGTGCCAATCATCTGGGGGGCTTGGCGGTGGCCAAGATAGGCGGGTTCATACAGTTGCCGGCTCACCTGCTGAAATTCGCCGAACAACTTGAGGCTGACGGCGGAAAAAAGATCATCAGGCAGGGGTGTGGCGTTGCCCACGCTGACAAACAGGCTGCCATCATCCAGCGTAATGACCGCTGAGCTGACATAATCGATTTTGAGCAAGCCTTCCAGTGTTTGCCGCGCCAAGTGATCATCCAGCGCCCACACGGCGTTTTCCACGGGTTGTTCGATGGAATCGAGTACTTCGGTTTGGCTGCTTTGCAGCGCTTCCCTTTCTGAGGTTACCAGCAGCAGGATTTCCACAATGGAAATGGCAATGGCAAAAAACAGTGCGGTAAAAACCACAAGATTGGTTTGCTTCCAGGTGAGGGATCTGAAGCGTTCAGCCGGCATCTGTTTTTGAGGTTGCATCAATATCCTTTTATCAAGGCAATACCGAGTAATCTTAAAATAAGGTTAGCCCAAACGTCATGGCATTATAAATGAAATTATATTCTGTCACTCTATGGAAAACTTGTGGTTTTGTCACCTTGTTACGCTCTTTATCTGTACAACCGCTTTGCAGTATACTTATGCGCGAATTCAAGATTATTGAAATTAAGGAATGGGTCACGTGAATCCAATAGTAAAAAGTTTTAAGTATGGTCAACATACAGTTTCTCTAGAAACTGGCGTAATGGCTCGTCAGGCTGATGGTGCCGTTTTGGCAAGCATGGGCGATACCACTGTGCTGGTAACCGTTGTCGGTAAGAAAGAATCAGACCCAAGCCGTGACTTCTTTCCTCTTACCGTGAACTATCAGGAAAAAACCTATGCTGCCGGTAAAATCCCCGGCGGCTTTTTTAAGCGCGAAGGTCGTCCTTCAGAAGATGAAACATTGATCGCGCGCCTGATTGACCGTCCCATCCGTCCGCTGTTCCCTGACGGTTTCACCAACGAAGTGCAGGTTATCATTACTGTCGTTTCCGTGGACCCACAGATTGAGCCGGACATCATCTCCATGATCGGGACATCTGCGGCACTGGCGGTTTCTGGTATTCCATTCAATGGTCCTTTGGGCTCTGCCCGCGTGGGTTACATGAATGGTGAATACGTCTTGAACCCAAGCATTGCGGATTTGGAAACCAGCGACCTGAACCTGGTGGTTGCCGGTACCAAAAACGCCGTGTTGATGGTGGAATCCGAAGCCAACATCCTGCCTGAAGAAGTGATGCTGGGTGCGGTGGTTTATGGTCATGAACAACAACAGGTTGTGATTGATGCCATCACTGAATTCCAGAAAGAAGCGGGCAAGCCTCGTTGGGACTGGAGTGCTCCTGCTAAAAACGAAACCCTGGCAGAGAAAATCAAGGCACTGGCTGAAGCCGACTTTACCAATGCTTACCAGATTACTGCCAAGCAGGAACGTTATCAGGCCGTGGCTGACATCAAAAAAGCCGTGACTGAAAAACTGCTGGCGGAAGATGCCGAAGTTGACACTTCCGAAGTGGACACTTTGCTGGGCAGCCTGGAAAAACGCGTGGTACGTAGCCGCATCCTGAAAGGACTGCCACGTATCGATGGCCGCGAACCTGACATGGTGCGCGCCCTGAGCGTAATGGCTGGCGTACTGCCCCGTACTCACGGTAGCGCCCTGTTTACCCGTGGTGAAACCCAGGCGCTGGTAACCTGTACCTTGGGTACCGAGCGTGACGCCCAGAAAGTGGACTCCATTTTGGGTGAACGCACCAAACGCTTCATGCTGCACTATAACTTCCCTCCATATTCAGTGGGTGAAACCGGCATGGTCGGCTCGCCAAAACGTCGTGAAATCGGTCACGGCAAACTGGCTTGGCGTGGTGTTAATGCGGTAATGCCTTCAGAAGCTGAATTCCCGTACAGCGTACGTGTTGTATCTGAAATCACCGAGTCCAACGGCTCCAGCTCCATGGCCTCCGTGTGTGGCAGCTCCCTGGCGTTGATGGATGCCGGCGTGCCTATCAAGACCTCCGTTGCCGGTATTGCCATGGGTCTGGTAAAAGAAGGTGATGACTTTGTGGTACTGTCAGACATTCTGGGTGATGAAGACCACCTGGGCGACATGGACTTCAAAGTGGCCGGTACCCGTGATGGTGTTACTGCGCTGCAGATGGACATCAAAATTGAAGGCATCACCAAAGAGATCATGGAAATTGCCCTGCAACAAGCTTATGGCGCACGGGTACATATCCTGAATGTAATGGATCAGGCCATCAACAAGGCACGTCCAGACATCTCCGACCATGCACCACGCATTACCACCATCAAGATCAATCCGGAAAAAATCCGTGACGTGATTGGTAAGGGCGGCGCCACCATCCGTGCCCTGACCGAAGAAACCGGCACCACCATCGAACTGGAAGATGACGGTACCGTGAAAATCGCGTCCACCAATGCGGAAGCCACCAAAGAGGCCATTCGCCGCATTGAAGAGATCACTTCCGAAGTTGAAGTGGGCCGCATCTACAAGGGTAAGGTTATTCGCATTGTGGACTTCGGTGCCTTTGTGAACATCCTGCCAGGTAAAGATGGCTTGGTGCACATTTCACAGATTGCAGAAGAACGCGTGGCCAATGTGTCTGACTACCTGCAGCTGAACCAGGAAGTTGCCGTTAAGGTAATGGAAGTGGACCGCCAAGGGCGTGTACGCTTGTCCATCAAGGAAGCACAGCAAGCGGCTGCACCTGCCGAGACAACTGCTGAATAATCTCAGCTGAACCATAAAAAAGGAGATCTGCGGATCTCCTTTTTTTATGGTTAAACGCTGTGGCAATTGACAATTTTTTGGCTTCACGGGCGGCACCAATGGCAGTGACAGGGCACTGTTGCTATGATGAACAGCGCATTAGGATGAACAAGGATTTTTTGCATGAACTTGAATTTTCGGGCCACCATATTCGCGTTGCTCGCTATGGCAGGACTCCTGAACAGCGGTTGCGCCACTACGGCCTCGGCTACCACTGATAATCAGGGGCAACTGTTGGTGGCACCATTATTGCCTGATTACAAAATGGAAATTACCCTGGCAAAGCTTAACGAGGTCATTGCCAAAGCCAAACTTACCCAAGAACAATTAGCCCGTTTTCATTATGACCGTGGGGTGATTTATGACCGCCTCGGCTTGCGCATCATGGCGCGGATAGATTTTCATGAAAGCCTGAAATTACAGCCGGACATGGCTGATGCCTACAACTTTATCGGCATTTACTATACCCAGGAAGGGGAGTTCGATGCCGCTTATGAAGCGTTTGATTCTGCGTTGGAATTGGCCCCTGATTATGATTACGCCTATTTGAACCGCGGCCTTGCCTTGTATTATGGCGAGCGGCCCCAGTTGGCGGTGGCAGACATGCGCGCGTTTTGGCAAAAAGACCCCACTGATGGTTATCGGGCCTTGTGGCTGTATCTGGCGCAAGAGCGCGTGGATGCCAAGCAGGCCTTGGCCACCTTGCAGCTGAACCGGCAACAGCTCCATGATGATGCCTGGGCCACGGTGCTGGTGGACTTTGTGCTGGGCAAGGTCTCCAGCCAACAAGTGTTTGCCTTGGCCAAACAAGGGCTGAAAACCCCTTCCGAATATGTGGAGCGCCTGTGTGAGGCGTATTTCTATCTGGCCAAGGTGGCAGAGCATCAGCAGCAAAACGACAAGGCTGCCAGCTATCTGCGATTGGCATTGGCCACCAATATTTATGATTTTGTAGAGCACCGTTACGCCCGGGTTGAACTGGCACTGCTGGCAAACGCCATGGCGCCGGTGCAGGGAAGTTAAGCCCGCCACATGCCACACAATGTGTAAATCCTGCTGTCAGGCCGCGGTTGCGGCCTGCTTTATCGGGTTTGCACATTGTTTATCCCGCCAAGATCATAGAAAATAGCCCCCTTGAACTTTGTTATCGTGCCTGCCACCCCATGAGTCGGTGGCCCTTGCATCGCTGCCTGTGGCAGCGGGTCATTGCACAATTTACGCAGAAGATAGTCATCCATGTCGAATAAGCTTATTCAGCAGGAAGTGGGTAAACGCCGCACTTTCGCCATCATCTCGCATCCCGATGCCGGTAAAACCACCATTACAGAAAAAGTATTGCTGCACGGTCACCTGATCCAGCAGGCCGGTACCGTTAAGGGCCGTGGCTCGGGCCAGCATGCCAAATCCGACTGGATGGAGATGGAAAAGGAGCGTGGCATTTCGGTCACCACTTCCGTGATGCAGTTTCCCTATAACGAATGTCTGGTGAACCTGCTTGATACCCCCGGGCATGAAGACTTTTCCGAAGATACCTATCGTACGCTGACGGCGGTGGACTCTTGCCTGATGGTGATTGATGCCGCCAAAGGGGTGGAAGACCGGACCCGTAAGCTGATGGAAGTGACCCGCTTGCGTGACACCCCCATTATCACCTTCATGAACAAGCTGGACCGGGATATCCGAGATCCCATGGAGCTGCTCGATGAAGTGGAAAACGAGCTGAACATCATGTGCGCTCCCATCAGCTGGCCCATCGGTTGCGGCAAGTCATTCAAAGGGGTTTACCACCTGCACCGGGATGAAACCATTTTGTACCAAAGCGGTTTGGGGCATGCCATTCAGGAGGTGCGCATCATCAAAGGGCTGGACAACCCGGAGCTTGACAGCGCCGTTGGCAGCGATTTGGCCCAGCAGTTGCGCGAAGAGCTTGAACTGCTGCGTGGTGCCTCCAATGAATTTGATGAAGAGCTGTTCCTCTGTGGTGAGTTGACGCCGGTATTTTTTGGTACCGCGCTGGGCAACTTCGGGGTGGACCATATGCTCGATGGCCTGACAAAATGGGCCCCTGCGCCAAAACCGCGGCAAAGCAGCGAGCGGCTGGTAGAGGCATCAGAAGACGAGTTTTCCGGTTTCGTGTTTAAAATCCAGGCCAATATGGACCCCAAACACCGTGACCGCATTGCCTTTATGCGGGTGGTGTCGGGTAAATATACCCAAGGCATGAAGATGAAACACGTGCGTATTGGTAAAACCGTCAGCATTTCCGATGCGGTCACCTTTTTGGCCGGTGATCGGGAACGGGCGGCAGAAGCCTATGCCGGCGATATCATCGGTTTGCATAACCATGGCACCATCCAGATTGGCGATACCTTCACCCAGAATGAAGAGCTGAAATTTACCGGCATTCCCAACTTCGCCCCTGAAATGTTCCGCCGTATCCGCCTGAAAGATCCCCTGAAACAAAAACAGTTGCTCAAAGGGCTGGTGCAGTTGTCAGAAGAGGGCGCCGTGCAGGTTTTCAGACCGTTGGACAGCAACGACTTGATTGTGGGCGCCGTCGGGGTGTTGCAGTTTGAAGTGGTGGTAGCGCGGTTAAAATCCGAATACAACGTGGAAGCGATTTACGAAGCGATACATGTGGCAACCGCTCGCTGGGTTTACTGTCAGGATGCCAAGAAACTGGATGAGTTCCAGCGCAAGTGCTCCCCAAATCTGGCACTGGATGGCGGCGATAACCTGACGTACATCGCCCCGACCATGGTCAATCTTAACCTGTCGATGGAGCGTTATCCCGATATTGAGTTTGCCAAAACACGGGAACACTGATAAAAGGCGGAGTAACACTCCGCTTTTTTCTTGAGCAACTGCAAAGGACAGACAATATGAAAAAATTGTTTTCGCCGGTTGTGAGCCTGTGGCACAAATACACCGCTTGGTGTGACCGTATGGGATTAACGGAAGATAACCGTCGTTGCTGCATGCCCCGTTTACAAGACCCGCCATTGGACAGCACGCCACAGGCTAAAAAAGTGCCTGCCCAAGGTGGTGCCAAGGCCAAGCCCAACACCGAGACCAAGTAAGTGGCCGCGGCATTCCCATCGGCGATGGACGGCTTTCACCTCAATCGTTTGAGTTTGCCAAGGCCCGCATGCTGACCGATTCTCACGCCCATCTGGATTTTCCGGAGTTTGACAGCGATCGGGCAATGCTGGTGCAGCAGATGCAACAAGTTGGCGTTCGCGATGTATTGCTGCCAGGAGTGGCGCCTGAATATTGGCCTCGGCAGATAACCCTGGCCGGCAGCTACCGGTGGCGTTACGCCTTGGGGATCCACCCATGGTATTGCCCGGACAACATTCCCGAGGCCATTGCCCGCCTGGCGCAGCAAGTGGCAACGGCCAAACATGACCCTTTATGGGTGGGCATTGGCGAATGCGGCCTGGATAAACCCATAGCCCAGTTGCCAGATGGTCACGCTCGAAAGGTTTCCTGGCAGCGGCAGATAGCGCTGTTGACGCCGCAACTGGCGCTGGCGCAAGGTATGCAGCGACCCCTGATTTTACATGCCGTGCGTTGTCATGAGCCGATGCAGCAGCTGCTTGGGCAACACCCTGGCTGTTACGGGGTCATTCACGGCTTCAGTGGCAGTTATGAGGTGGCCATCAATTACTGGCGCATGGGGTTTCGTTTGGGCATCGGCGGTTTGCTGCTAAATTCCCGGGCCAAAAAATTACGTCATGCGGTCATGCAGTTGCCCGCAGAAGCCTTATTGGTAGAAACCGATGCGCCCGCCATGGCACCCGCTGAACGGGCAAATACGCGCAATACACCGCTGCTATTGCCGGAGGTTGTGGCAGAAATGGCCCGGTTGCGTAACCAGGGTAATGTTCAATTATCAGAACAGCTGCAGCATAACTTTCATCAACTGTTTGAACCATAACCGGAATTGACTGAACATCTTTATCAATCAAAGATAAGGTTTTGATAAATAACCGCTAAAATAAATATCAACAGGCGATTTTGTAACGACCCTCCGTTATAATGCCGCCGGAATAAAGGCCGGTTAACACCATTAACATAGCAATGAACAATAAAAAGGGATAGTTAATGAGTATCGTCATGAGTTTAGTGGGAGTGGTTGTCCTGCTGTTTGTTGGTTTTCTGTTTTCCAACAACAAAAAAGCAATCAATCTGCGCACTGTGGCTGGGGCATTCCTGATCCAGGCGGCATTTGGCGGATTCGTGCTGTATGTGCCGGTGGGGAAAGATATTCTTAAAGGGGTATCGGATGCGGTGTACAGCGTAATTGATAAAGCTAACGACGGTATTCGCTTCCTCTTTGGCGATCTGGCAAACTTTAAAATGGGATTCCTGTTTGTTGTCCATGTGTTGCCGGTCATCGTCTTTTTCTCTTCCTTGATTGCCGTACTGTATTACCTTGGCATCATGCAGTGGGTCATCCGCATTCTGGGGGGCGCCCTGCAAAAGGCACTGGGCACCAGTCGCACCGAGTCCATGGCGGCCACCGCCAATATTTTTGTGGGACAAACCGAAGCGCCATTGGTGGTCAGACCGTTTATTCCCACCATGACGGAATCGGAACTGTTTGCGGTGATGGTCGGTGGTTTGGCCTCCATTGCCGGGTCGGTAATGGCAGGGTATGCCCAGATGGGGGTGCCCATGGAATACCTGGTGGCCGCTTCCTTTATGGCGGCGCCAGGCGGCTTGCTGATGGCCAAACTGATGCATCCGGAAACCCAAAGCACCCAAGACGATATCATCACCTTGCCCGATGATCCGGACAAACCCAGCAACGTGCTGGATGCCGCTGCCAGCGGCGCTTCTGCCGGCATGCAGCTGGCGTTGAATGTGGGTGCCATGTTACTGGCCTTTGTTGGCCTGATTGCGCTTATCAACAGCATGATTGGCGGCATTGGCGAAATGCTGGGGTATGGCGATGCCGCACTGGCTACCGCTTTCAATGCCTTGCAACAAGCCGCTGCTGCCACCCCGGAGTTACAGGCCGCGTTTAATGGCAGCTTGCAGGCGCTGGCCGAGCAGGCCCATGTTGCGGTAAATGCGCTGGCAATTACCGAGGTGGATCGCCAATGGGTGATTGATGCCTTTACGCCGCTACAGCAGCCAGAATTGGCCGCTGCTTCCAAAGCGGTGGTGGATGCGGCCGCCGCCCATATCTCCTTGGAGATGATCCTGGGCTACATTTTCATGCCGCTGGCATGGCTGATTGGGGTGCCATGGAACGAGGCCATGCTGGCCGGCTCGTTTATCGGGCAGAAAATCGTGGTCAACGAGTTTGTGGCCTATTCCTATTTTGCCCCTTATCTTAAGGACTTGGCTGACGGCGGCCAGATAGTGGCCCAAACCGGGGTGGCCATGAGCGACAAAACCAAGGCCATCATCTCCTTTGCCTTGTGTGGTTTCGCCAACCTGTCATCCATTGCCATCTTGCTCGGCGGTCTTGGCGGCATGGCCCCCAGCCGACGCCATGAATTGGCCCGTTTGGGCATGCGGGCAGTGGTTGCCGGCTCGCTGGCAAACCTCATGAGCGCCACCTTGGCCGGCCTGTTTATTACCCTGTCTTGAGTGATTGCCGGGCGGATGCTGCATCTGCCCGGTCACAACCCCCTTCCAGATCATTAATTTCATGAATTGTTCTTTAATATGAACCGATGGTTCTGGAAATGAAACTATCCCCAGTATATCATTGGCCTCCCAACAGGGGCGATTGCGCTGTGGCCCGCCACAGGATTGGGCACCAGCCTGGCAATCCCGTAATTTTCTCGCGCTAAAATGGAATTTTCGCGGGGAAGAGCCGCCGCTGACACTCTTTCCCGGTCTTCATGGAGACAAGTCGTGACCTCATATGACAGTCGTTATCTGAACATGTGAGAGGTTGCTGCATGCCGATACGGCAGCAAAGCGGAACAGATAAGGTTATTTCTCGGAGAGCTTACCCATGACTGATTTGAAACAGGCCGCCCGTCAGGCCATTGGACTGATGGACTTGACCACACTGAATGATGATGACACAGATGAAAAAGTGATTGCGCTGTGTCATAAAGCGAAAACCCCTGTGGGTAACACCGCAGCGGTGTGCGTGTACCCTCGCTTTGTGCCTGTTGCCCGTAAAACCCTTAACAGTATCGGTGCCAGCGATGTGCGCGTTGCCACTGTGACCAACTTTCCCCATGGCAATGATGATGTGGACATTGCATTGCTGGAAACCAAAGCCGCTGTTGCCTATGGCGCGGATGAAGTGGATGTGGTGTTTCCTTATCGCGCCTTGATGGCGGGGAACGAAACCATCGGTTTTGAACTGGTCAAGGCCTGCAAGCAAGCCTGTGGCGACAAGGCATTGCTGAAAGTCATCATTGAGTCCGGTGAGTTGAAAACGCCCGCCTTAATTAAAAAAGCGTCGGAAATTGCCATTGCCGCCGGTGCGGATTTCATTAAAACCTCTACAGGCAAAGTGCCGGTTAACGCCACCATTGAAGCGGCTGAAATCATGTTGCAGGTGATTAGCGATACCAATCCCCAGATAGGTTTCAAGCCCGCCGGTGGGGTGCGTGATGCGGCCCAGGCAGCAGAATTCCTGGGGCTGGCGCAACGCATATTGGGTGCTGACTGGGTATCGGCGCGCACTTTCCGTTTCGGCGCTTCCAGCTTGCTGGGCAATTTGCTGCATACCCTGGGGCAGGAGCCTGCTCCGGCTCAGACAAACGGTTACTAACCATTACCCAAATACAATAAGGCGGGTCAGGGGGACCTTTGGCCCGTGCTATCACGTTGCATGATGATGGATACTCCAGGAGGGATTGATGTATCTGGCACAGGAAATCATCCGTAAAAAACGTAACGGGAAAGCGCTTAGCGCAGAGGAAATTGCATTTTTCGTCCATGGCATAACTGATCGCAGCATCTCCGATGGGCAGATAGCGGCGCTGGGCATGGCGATTTACTTTAATGACATGACCATGGATGAACGGGTTGCCCTGACGTTGGCAATGCGCGATTCCGGCCAGGTACTGCAATGGGATCACTTGCAGTTACCAGGCCCGGTACTGGATAAACACAGCACCGGTGGTGTGGGTGATTGCACCAGTTTAATGCTGGGGCCCATGATTGCCGCCTGCGGTGGCTATGTGCCGATGATCTCCGGCCGTGGGCTGGGGCATACCGGCGGTACGCTGGATAAGCTTGATGCCATTCCCGGGTATCAGACCGAGCCGGACAGCCAGCGTTTTTGCCAGGCGGTAAAACAGGCTGGCGTGGCCATCATTGGCCAAACCGGTGATTTGGTGCCGGCTGACAAACGGTTTTACGCAATTCGGGATACCACGGCCACCGTGGAGTCCATTGCGCTCATTTCGGCTTCCATTTTGTCGAAAAAACTGGCCTGCAGCCTGGATGCGCTGGTGATGGACGTGAAAGTGGGCAGTGGTGCCTTTATGCCCACCATGGCGCAATCCAAAGCTTTGGCGCAGTCGATTGTCACTGTGGCCAATGGTGGCGGTACCCGGACATCGGCACTGCTGACCGACATGAATCAGGTACTGGCCTCCTGTGCGGGCAATGGGCTGGAAGTGGCAGAAGCGGTGCGTTTCCTTACCGGGGAGCAACGCTCGCCACGTTTATACGAGGTCACCATGTCCCTTTGCAGTGAATTACTGCAACTGGGCGGGTTGGCCAGCAGCGATGCCGATGCCAGAGCCCGTTTGCAACAAGTGCTGGATAACGGTCAGGCTGCCGAACGCTTTGGCAAAATGGTGGCGTTATTGGGCGGGCCGAAAGATTTTATCGAGCACTACCAGCATTATTTGCCACAAGCCACTGTTGTGAAACCGGTTTTCGCCGCAGACAACCACCATGGCCGGATGGTTCAGGCCATGGATACCCGCCAGTTGGGCATGGCGGTGGTCACACTGGGCGGCGGGCGTCGTCAGGTAGGGGATGGGCTGGATTACCGGGTGGGATTAAGCGAGATTTGCACTCTGGGGCAGCAGTTGTTGCCTGAACAGCCCCTGGCCATGATACACGCTGCCAGCGAAGCCCAATGGCAAGAGGCCGCCGCCATGGTGCGGGCTGCGGTGCAGCTGGGGGATACCTCGCCAGCCCTGCATGTCGAGGTTTATGATTGTATCCGGACAACCGGTAATCCGGTGGAGAATAGATGAAACGCTGTATCATTTTAATGCTGGACTCTTTTGGCATTGGCGCTACCGCTGATGCCGAGCAATTTGGTGATGTGGGCGCCAATACCCTTGGGCATATCGCCAGGGAGTGCGCCGATGGCCGGGCGGATATCCATCGGCAAGGCCCGTTGTCATTGCCAAACCTGAGCCGCTTGGGGCTTGGGCTGGCCGCCAGGGAGAGCTGCGGTGAATTACCGGCAGGGTTCAGTGACGCTATCAGTGTTACCGGCGCCTACGGCCATGCGGCCGAGCTGAGTTCCGGCAAGGATACTCCCAGTGGGCACTGGGAGATGGCCGGTGTGCCGGTGTTATTCGACTGGGGGTATTTTCGCCAGAAACAGCAATCCTTTCCCAAGGCGCTTACCGATGACATCCTTGCCCGCGCCGGTTTGAGCGGTTTTTTAGGTAATTGCCATGCATCGGGCACGGTCATTCTGGATGAGCTCGGTGAGCAGCACATGCAAAGCGGCCTGCCCATTTTTTACACCTCGGCGGACTCGGTGTTTCAGATTGCCTGCCATGAGGAGACTTTCGGTCTGGACAAGCTGTACCGTCTTTGTGAAATCACCCGGGAAGCCCTGGCCCCTTACAATATCGGGCGGGTGATTGCCCGGCCCTTTGTGGGCAGCGGTCGCGGGGCGTTTGTGCGCACCGGCAATCGCCGGGATTATGCGGTCGAGCCACCGGATGTTACCGTGCTGGACAAACTGCAAGCCGCTGGTGGCCAAGTGGTGAGTGTGGGCAAGATTGCCGATATCTATGCCCATCGCGGCATTACCCACAAAGTGAAGGCCTCCGGGCTGGAAGCCCTGTTTGAGGCCACTCTCAATCAGGTAAAGGAGGCGGCGGATAACACCATCGTGTTTACCAACTTTGTGGATTTTGACTCCCTGTACGGACACCGGCGCGACGTGGCAGGCTATGCCCGCGCGCTGGAGTACTTTGACCGGCGTTTGCCGGAGCTGCAGGCATTACTGCAGCCGGATGACTTGCTGTTGTTAACGGCGGATCATGGCTGCGATCCCACCTGGACAGGCACGGATCATACCCGTGAACACGTGCCGGTATTGGCTCAGGGGGCAGGGCTTGTGCCCGGCTCGCTGGGGCGGCGCCATAGTTTTGCGGATATCGGGCAAAGCATTGCCAGTTACTTTGAATTATCGCCAATGGCTTACGGGGAATCTTTTCTGCCGTAGTGCCGTTTTTCCGCTATGTTTGAGCGGAGCTGATCATCTTTATTTTGAACCATAGGGGTTATTTGTTCATGGCAACACCACATATCAACGCCGCCGATGGCGCTTTTGCTGAAACCGTACTGTTTCCGGGAGATCCGCTGCGGGCCAAATATATCGCCGAAACTTTTCTGGAAAACGCAGAAGAAGTCACCAATGTGCGTAATATGCTTGGCTATACCGGCACTTACAAAGGCAAAAAGGTTTCTGTCATGGGATCAGGCATGGGGATCCCTTCCTGCTCCATCTATGCCACTGAGCTGATTAAGGATTATGGGGTGAAAAACCTCATCCGGGTGGGAACCTGTGGTGCCATCAGCCGGGATATCAAAGTGCGTGATGTGGTGATTGGCATGGGCGCCTGTACGGATTCACGGGTTAACCGCATGCGTTTCAAGGACAAGGACTTTGCCGCCATTGCAGACTATGAACTGCTGAGCGCCGTGGTCAATGCGGCCAATGCCAGCAACATCAAGGTGCGGATTGGCAACGTGTTTTCGGCGGATCTGTTTTACTCGCCGGATCCTGAAATGTTTGACGTAATGGAAAAAATGGGCGTTCTGGGGGTAGAGATGGAAGCCGCCGGCTTGTATGGCGTTGCCAAAGAGTTCGGTGCCAAAGCCCTGTGCGTGGCCACGGTGTCCGATCATATCCGCACTGGAGAAGTCACCAGCGCTGCGGAGCGCCAGACCACCTTTAATGACATGATCACCATGACGCTGGATGCAGTACTGACGCTCTGAGTGCAGACCGCTTGGCAGTGACACCATGATAAAAAAGGCGCCTTGATGGCGTCTTTTTTATGGTTGATGCAGGTGCCATGACGCATAGCCAATGCTGCACATAGCCAATGTTGGGCATGGTGCTTGCCGTGGGCGGGTTATGGGCTTGTGGCTTCTTCGGGTGGTGACGGGGGCAATGCCCCGCTGTTGTCATTATCGCCATCATTATCGGCACCGGCGCTTTGCCGGTGTTTCTCAGCTTGTTTTTTCACGGCTTTTCGCTGCCGCTTGATGCGGGTCCGGCGGTGCACAAACCGCGCCCGTTTAAGGGATAATGCCCGGGACAGCAGCATCCCGATAATGCCCGCCATCAGCAACATGATTTGCTGTTGTTGCATGTTTTGCTCATGGGCGGCTTTAATCTCGTTCAAAAATAGCTGGGGATTAAGGCGCACCTCAATGAAGCCAAGGTTTTTCCCTTCCTGTATCACGCTTTCCACGTAAGGCGGATAAGGTGCCAGCAGAGCCTGCAGCGCTTCATCATCAGCGTTGATGGCCTCGTCGGTCACATCCTGGTCAAATGACATCCGCTGCCCCTCATCGTTATAGATGGTGGCGGCCATCACTTTCGGATCTTCCACCAGCGCCGTGGTAAGCCATTGCAGCTGTTCATCGTTTTGGAGTCTCAGGGCGGGAGCCGCGCCATAGGCCGTTTGCTGCACCAACAATCTGGCCATCATTTCGGTTTGGGACTTTAGCAAAAGCTGACCTTGTAGTAGGCTGGTCTGCCATAGCTGCACCAACGCGACAATCAGGGTGACCGCTAGCGCTATCTGCAGCAGCCTGATAATAGTGTGGGTGGTTTTCAGCCCGTCAAACAACGCGTTGTCCCTTAATTTTCAGCGGATTCACGTTAATCATAATGGATTATCGTCAACCCCGATAGCAGGAGAAACATACAAACATGGTTCCAGCGTTTTGCCATTTGGTTTGTCAGTCAGTGGATGACAAGGCAACCTTTCATCTGCCATCCCGTGTTTGGCAGGGGTATCAGGAAGGTCAGCATGTGTCAGGGTGGCGTTTGCGCCTGGTCTTTGCGGCTGATGCCGAAGATGCGGTGATGGCATTGCTGCCTGCATTGCCCATTGGGGCGATGGCGCAATTGCGGCGCCAACAACCGTTATTGGGGCTGGAATTATCGTTAACCGAAGCGCCGGATGAGGGCTTGCTGCAACAGGTACGCGCCGTGCCGCAGCTTGAGGCGTTATTACTGGCGCCGGGGGCCACGTTGCCGCTGTTGAACCGGCCAGGATTATTGGTGATGGACATGGACTCCACCGCCATTGAAATCGAGTGCATTGATGAGTTGGCCGCTGCCGCCGGCGTGGGCGCAGAGGTGGCCGCGGTAACCGAGCAGGCCATGCAGGGGCAACTGGATTTTGAACAGAGCCTGCGGGCCCGGGTGGGCAAGCTCAAAGGGGCGGATTGCAAGATTATTGCCGACTTGTGCGCGCGCTTGCCGTTAAGCCCCGGGTTAACTTCCATGATTGACGAGCTGCAACAGCATCATTGGCGCACCGTGGTGGCCTCCGGTGGCTTTACCCCGTTTGTGGAACACCTCAAGCAGCGCCTGTCGCTGGATGCCGCATTTGCCAACGAGTTGGTGCTGCAAGATGGCAAGTTTATGGGGGAAGTGCGGGGGCAGGTGGTTGATGCCGCCTTTAAAGCGGCAACGGTGGGTGATTGTGCCAGAAAGTGGCAGATTGCTGACGGACAGAAAGTGGCCATTGGCGATGGAGCCAACGACATTCCCATGGTTACGGCGGCGGATTTGGGGGTGGCCTATCATGCCAAGCCCAAGCTGGCGGCGGCGGCCGATGCAAAAATCAGCCAGTTGGGGTTACAGGTGTTGCCCTTCTTTTTGCAAGTGGCGGCGGGTTAATCCGCTGATGGCTCGTCCAGCTCCAGTGGCAGGCGCATTTTTACCTCGGCGGTGATATCGGTTAATTCCCCCACACCAATAATGCGCCACAGCAGTTTTTCCAGCTGTTGGGCGCGGTGCTTGGCGTGAATCTTCACGTAATCCAACTCCCGGCGCAAGTAGCCCAAATCCGGTTTGTCGGTGGCGCCGCGGTAGATTTTCAATGCCATGAAGCGGCCGATGTGATCCGCCTGCTGGATAAAGTCCAGCAAGGCCGCGGGCGACTCGATTTCATCCTCCCGCCGGCAGGTGAGGATCTGGGGATGAGTGGCAGTGCTCACAATGGCATACAGCTCAAAACTGTCGGCACTGTCTTGCGGACGCATCTGGCGGATGGGTTCGATGAGATCCAGTTTCAGGCGTCCGTCAGCCAGAATCGGGCTTAGGTCAAACAGTAACCGGTTGCCTTGCCCCCGTAAAAACAGGTCGCTGATATTGTCCCGCTGCATGCCAATGCCAATGCAGGCCATGCGGAAGGATTTCTCGGTTTTTTCCAGCATGAAAGGCACCCCGTGCAGGTAGCGGATTAACTGGTTTTTCAACCCGTCGGCCAGCTCTTTGGTTTGTTGGCTGGTATCGGTACTTGGCTGGAGCTTTTCGCGGTTGCGGATGATGAGCCGGTTGAGAAATTCAACCCCGGTATGGGGAGCATGGCCCACCACGGCGGCCAGATGCAGCGCCAGGCCATTTTTACGGCTGAGTACCAGCCGGTAAGGCAGCTCCTGCAGTTTTAGCTGGGGGGCCAGCGCCTGCAATTTGGGAAAGCTCAGCAGCAGTTCCTTGCCAGCATCAAAGGTGTCAGGCGCATCCAGATGCAGTTGTAAGCCCCGACTGGAAATGTCATGGGTCATCGCCTGGCATTGGTGGCCGTCTTGCTGTATTTGCACCAATGTCTTAAAGGTAAAACGCTCTTCGCGGCGGCGTTCACTGAAATTGAGGGTGACCAGATGACAGCGGTTTTGGGTGGTTTTTTCCACGCCAAAGCGTTTCAGGGCGTTGATGTTTTGCTCTGATTGCCAGCACTGGTAGTGCTCGGCTGCGGTTTCCGTTGTCAAATCCATCAGTTGCACCAAACTTTGGTACTGGGCCAGCTGCTGCTCAGTCAGTGCACTGTAACATTGATCGTCTATGGGGAGGGCCGAGGATTTATACGGCAGCTGGTGATCTATCGCATCCAGGTGTAAACGGCAGACCTTCCAACTGGCCTTGGCGGCACCATAGTGGAAAAACAGCGGCATCAGCCCGGATGCTTGCAGCTCTGCTAAGGTGGCCGCATAGAAAAACAAGCGCCCCCTGGCGTTATAGGTAAAGCAGTAAAGCAACCCGTAGGCGCTGTCGTCAGGGTGCTCCTGCAGTGCCTGCAGCCGCTGTGGGGTCAATATCATCGGCAGCTGGTTGCAGTCGTTCTCGTCAAAAAAGTAGTGCAGCAGCTCCTGATTGTCCTTGCTGAGCAATATGGTGTCGATGTGGGGTTGCTGCTCGGCATTTTGGCAGATGAACAGCGGCAGGTGGGGGTAATGCGGCAGATAGTGGCGTTCAAATCCCAGCCCGCTGGCATTGACCATCACATCGTTGATGTCCACTTTATAGCGGAATTTATACCCCCGGATAAGTTTGCCCAGCATGTCTGACAGCTCATCAGAGCCACTGACCCGCTTGAGCCGTAGCAAGCAGTCATCACCATCCTTGTCTGCATCCACAACCTGATAGTCCACACCCTGCTGCAAATCGGCAAAATAAAACTCATCTCCCAGGGCTTGCAGTTTTACCCGCAGCGGATGCTGCAGATCAAAGCCGTGTTTGCCGGGGATGCGAATGCGGGCGCCGCTGATGGACAAATCTAGGGTATTGCCGCTGATCTCTCTAAGCCCGGGCTGGGAAACCTGGATTTTGATGCTGTAATTCATCCGCTCTTCGGTGCGGCGGATGTAATTGCCCAGAATGATGCCCGGCACCAATGCCTGGACCGGAGCGCCCTGATGGCCTTCTTTTTGGTGACGGCGCTGCTGATGGGCACGCATCACTTCTTCATACACGCCCATGGTGTATTGGTTGCGATAAAGTGCCAGTGCGTGCTGTAACACCTGCTGGGCCGGCTCATCCAGATAATGCTGTTGCTCCCCCAGCGTAACGGCGCTGCAGGGCAGTTCGGATTTATCCCGCAGATCCATGATGCGCAAGCAGGGGGTGGCCAACCGCTTGATTTCCATTTTCAGCAAAAAACGGCTGGAGGTGGATTCCCCCTGGGTCATCTGCTCAAACAGTTCATCAAAGTTGGGCTCCATCATCAGCGGTTTCAATTGCTCAATGAGAAGGCTGTGGGGTTCTGCGCTCATCTATTCACTCATAAAAGATGCTAAACTGCGACGGGTGTTTAACTCTATGTCGGCTGCCACTGAGATAACTGAACGCCAATTGGCGGGTTATCATCTTGAATGGGCAGTTATTTTATCCATTTTTGTCAATATTATTCCAATATTCCATTCATTATGGCGAAAAATAAAACAGCTTATGTCTGCAGCGAATGCGGTCAGGATTTTCCCCGATGGCAGGGACAGTGTAGTGCCTGTCATGAGTGGAATACCATCACCGAGGTGCGATTAGGTGCGGCCACCCCTGCCCGCAGCGGTTTTAGCGGTTATGCCGGTGCGGGCAGCAGTGAAGTTAAAACCCTGGATCAAATCGATCTTAACGAGGTGCCGCGGATCTCCAGCGGTTTTGCCGAGTTTGACCGGGTGCTGGGCGGCGGGATAGTGGCCGGCAGTGCCATTCTCATTGGCGGCCATCCCGGTGCGGGTAAAAGTACCTTGTTGCTGCAAACCTTGTGTCAATTGGCTGAAACCCTGCCTGCGCTTTACGTAACGGGCGAGGAATCGTTGCAGCAGGTGGCCATGCGAGCCAAGCGCCTGATGTTGCCCACCGGCAAGTTGAAAATGCTGTCGGAAACCAATGTGGACACCATTTGCGATGTGGCGTTAAAAGAGCAACCCAAAATCATCGTGATTGACTCCATCCAGGTGATGCATATCAGTGATGTGCAGTCATCTCCCGGTAGTGTGGCTCAGGTGCGGGAGTCCGCCGCCTTTCTGACCCGTTTTGCCAAACAGAACAATATCGCCATCATCATGGTGGGCCACGTCACCAAAGACGGCAGTCTGGCAGGCCCCAAGGTGCTGGAGCACTGCATTGACTGCTCGGTGATGTTTGAAGGCGACAGTGACAGCCGTTATCGCACGTTGCGCTCCCATAAAAACCGTTTTGGTGCCATTAACGAGTTGGGGGTGTTTGCCATGACCGAGCGGGGGTTGCGGGAGGTGGCCAACCCGTCTGCCATCTTTTTGTCTCGTGCCGATGAGGCGGCCTCCGGCTCGTTGGTGATGGTGGTGTGGGAAGGCACCCGGCCGCTGCTGGTGGAGCTGCAGGTGCTGGTGGATCATTCCGCCTTGTCCAATCCCAGGCGGGTGGCGGTGGGCATGGACAGCAATCGCCTGGCCATGTTGCTGGCGGTGATGCACCGTCATGGCGGATTGCAGATGGCGGATCAAGACGTTTTCGTTAACGTGGTAGGCGGCGTGAAAGTCACCGAAACCAGTGCGGATTTAACCTTGTTGCTGGCCATGTTATCCAGTTTTCGCGGTGAAGTGCTGCCTCGGGATTTGGTGGTGTTTGGCGAGGTGGGGTTATCAGGTGAAATCCGGCCGGTGCCCAATGGGCAAGAGCGCTTGGTGGAAGCGGCCAAGCACGGGTTTCGCCGGGCCATTGTACCCATTGCCAACGCCCCCAAAAAAGCGCCTCAGGGAATGGAGGTAATTGGCGTAAGCAAGCTGAGCGAAGCGCTGGAGTCGTTATAAAGAAGGGGGGTAGGCATCAAGCATTTTGATCGTGCTGCATGATGAACTGATCCAGCTCCCGGTGCAGTTGTGAGCTGTCACCCGTGTTCAGCTCCAGCAAGCGGCGCAGATGGGTGATGCTGTCCACGTCTATCATGGCGCACTTCAGGCCCAGATGATTGTTTTTGTGGTACACGGGCTGGGCTTGCATGCTCATTTCAATATCGGTTCCCGGCAGGCAGAAACTCAAGACAAGCAACGCTGGCACCTCAATGTGGTCAGGAAAGCGTACCATCGCGCCATTCAGACACAAATCCAGCAACTGGGTATCCCATACCTCATCGGGGGTGCTTAACTGGGCTGGCGTCTCAAACAGCACGCGCGAAAATTTTCGCTGTTCTTTCATCTGTGGTCTGTTGTATTTGCTATATGCCTAAATTGTAGACAGATTGTATTCGATTAGCACCTGTCTTGTCCGTTTTACATTCCGTTTAGTGGATCAAGGCCATTTTGTTTTAAAACACCTTGCACGATAAAGCAGTTTCTACGGCAGTTGCCTGTTACTGCACAGTTCTTGAAAAGCTTATCGCGGTTGTAGCGGAATTGTTTTATGATCGCGCGTCAAATATCCGCGCTAGGGGCTTGCGGGGCAACTTGTGGTGTGTTGCAGCGCCAGCCCGGCGGGGTGTTCCGTACCCTATTTTTAGAACAAGTTTGTAGAACAAGGTAACTTCCTATGCAGTCATCTAACGCTGAAAATACTGTGGCAGCGTCACGGTTAGAGCGATATTTCGGGATCCGGGAGCGCGGCAGCAGTGTCCGTCGCGAACTCATTGCCGGTTTAACCACTTTCCTGGCCATGGTGTATTCCGTGATTGTGGTGCCCTCCATGTTGGGCAAAGCCGGATTTGATCCAGGCGCCGTATTTATTGCCACCTGTTTAATTGCCGCCTTTGGCTCGCTGCTGATGGGCTTGTGGGCCAATCTGCCCATGGCCATTGGTTGTGCCATCTCGCTGACCGCATTTACGGCATTCAGCCTGGTGCTGGGGCAAAACATGTCCATTCCGGTGACCCTGGGCGCGATTTTCCTGATGGGGGTAATTTTTACCCTGGTGAGCGTTACCGGCGTGCGCCAATGGGTGCTGACCAATCTGCCCCGTGGCATTGCCCATGGTACCGGGATTGGTATCGGTCTGTTTTTGCTGTTGATTGCGGCCAATAACGTCAGTTTGATTGTGGGCAACACCAGCGGCGGTTTGCCCGTGAAGTTGGGTGATGTGAACAGCCTGCCGGTGATTGCCTCCGTAGTGGGGCTGGCGGCCACCATCGGGCTGGAAAAACGGCGGGTGCCTGGCGGCATTTTGCTGGTGATTGTGGCCTTGTCAGTGTTTGGCCTGATTTTTGACCCGGCGGTTAAATTCAGCGGCTTTTTTGCCCTGCCGGATCTGACTTCTGAGCACAGCCTTTTTGGCCAACTGGATATCATGGGCGCGTTGAACCCCGTGGTATTGCCCATTGTGCTGGCATTGGTCATGACCGCCATTTTCGATGCCACCGGCACCATTCGCGCCGTGGCAGGACAGGCCAATCTGCTGGATGAAAATGACAATATCATCAATGGCGGCAAGGCACTGACCGCCGACTCTGTCAGCAGCATCTTTGCAGGCTTGGTGGGCGGCGCTCCGGCAGCGGTCTACATTGAGTCCGCAGCGGGCACGGCAGCGGGCGGTAAAACCGGCCTTAGCGCCACGCTGGTGGGCGTATTGTTCTTGTTGCTGATATTCTTGGCACCACTGTCTTATCTGGTGCCCGCTTACGCCACTGCACCGGCATTGATGTATGTGGGTTTGCTGATGCTGTCCAATGTCACCAAACTGGACTTCAATGATAAAGTGGATGCCATGGCAGGGCTTACCTGTGCGGTATTCATCGTGCTTTCCAGCAACATTGTAACCGGTATCATGTTGGGCTTTGCCACGCTGGTGATTGGCCGTATCTGTAGCGGCGAATGGCGTAAAATCAAACCCGGCGTATTGATTATTGCCATAGGTCTGGTGGTGTTTTACATGGGTGGCTGGGCCATCTAATCAACCATCGTCCGTATGGATGACAAAACGGGAATGGCTGCCAGGCACCATTCCCGTTTTTTGTGTTTTGCGTATGTCACTTCATGGGGGATTGTTCGGCCATGACGCTTTGGCAGGGGGCGTTACCTTTTGGCAGCGGCATATGCCATGGCCAGGAACCGGTTAGCTGCAGCCGAGTCCATCAGCGGCATATTTTATCATCCCCGCGCTGCTGACTTTGACACTGCGCGACTCATCGGTTTTGCCGTTGGGGCAATAAATGAAGGTGGTTTCTCCGCTACTGATGCCGTCAGCGCGGAAAGAAACTGTACTGCCTTTTACCTTGTCGCTGCTGTTAAAGCCTTCCACCACTTTCAGTATCTTGTTTTTTGTTGTGCTATCTACGGCATACACCAGCAACCCCTTTTGCCAGTCGGTGCCGCACACGCCGTAACCGTCAGCATCGGTTTTCTCGTAGGCACAGACAAATACCGTCATGCCGTAACTGATTGCCTGATTACGGGCAAAGGCCAGTGATTGCTCTATGCGGCTGATTTCCGAGCGGCCCCGGTAACCGTCATACAGGGATTTCAGTGACGGAACCCCAACCGATAACAAAATGGCTGCCACGGCGATGGTGACCATCAGTTCCACCAGTGTAAAACCGCGATGTTGACTTGCCATGTGATGCCCTGTTGAACCTGTTAGATCTCCAAGTATAGGGGCTTTGCCACCTGAATGGCAGAGGGGCTGGTCAAATAGCTTTATCACGTAGACATAGCCAAACCTGTTGTAAGGGGGATGTCATGATGTCATTAGCCGGGACAGTTGATCCCCGCGTTGCTGCGACGGGTTCTGCCCGCTTGGTTGACGATGAGGGCCTGGCCATTATCCGCAAGGTTGTCAGGACAATAGCTCAAGGTGCCGTTACTGCCGGTAGCCAAACCGTCCTGCATAAAGCGGATGGCTTTACGGTTGTAAAAAATGCCGTCCTCGCGGTGAAAGGTGCCGGATTCTTGCAACAGCGGCTCTGAGCTGTCCCGTATCCTGTCATCATTATTATCGATAAACGCGCTGATGCCCGCTTGCCAGTCGCTATCCAAACAGCTGTTGTTTTCAAGGCGGCATACCACTACCCGTGTTCGGTAATTGATGGCCTGATTGCGGGCCAAGGCGATGAATTGCTGCAATTGGCGCATGGCGGCATCGGTACGGTATTGGCGCTGCAGTTCTGTGAGGGAGGGAATGGCTACCCCCAGTAAAATGGTGAGTACCAGTAGGGCGACAATCGTTTCTACCAGCGTAAAACCAGATACATTTGTGGGTCTCATGGGTCCGTCCTTTGTGAGAGAGATAATGCTCCTTGCCATCTCCACAGGCGGCAGGCCGCGACGGCCACTTGCCACCTGTTGTATTATTTTTAGTCAATATTTGGCGCTCCTGCAGCTTTGCGGGTCATAAATGTTGCCTGAAACCTCTGGTTTCATGGCCATGCGCCGCATGATAAGCTAGCCCGAAAACATGGTGTTTAGGTCGTGAAGGAGTGCCTGATGAAAAAAGTGGAAGCCATAATCAAGCCGTTTAAACTCGATGATGTCCGTGAGGCATTGGCCGAGATCGGCATTACAGGGATGACGGTACTGGAGGTGAAGGGCTTTGGGCGCCAGAAGGGGCATACCGAGCTGTACCGGGGGGCCGAATACATGGTGGATTTTCTGCCTAAAGTGAAAATCGAGCTGGTGATCCAGGAAGAACTGCTGGAGCAGGCATTGGACGTGATTGTGGACGTGGCCCGCACCGGCAAAATCGGTGACGGCAAGATTTTTGTCACCGATGTGGAACGGGTGATCCGCATCCGCACAGGGGAAGAAAACGAAGAGGCGGTTTAAGCCGTAGTGATGTAACGTTGCAATGACGTAAAAATGAAGGGCGGTAATTTCCGCCCTTCATTTTGACATTATAAAATTCGGTGAATGATCTGTTGCCTTGGCACCATGGCCGACATTGATAGGTGAAGATGCAGCATTATTCCCAGTTGTTTTCCCCGTAGGTATCCCCTCGCGAATAATGCTCGGTTTCCGGCGATTCATCATAGTAACGGCGTTTGGTATCGCGACGGCGCTGCTTGACGCGTTTACTTCGCTGTTTGTTTAGCGGCTCCCCCCATTGGGAGTCATCATCATCAAATTCGTGTTGGCGTGACATGGTCCTGTTCCAGAAATATGTGCATAACGACGCACTGTTTCTTTTTACCGAAAGGCTCTGCCAAGCTAAAGCGAAAAATTTAATGTGTGTTGGTCAAAATAATTGAACAAGCGCCCGGATAAATGGCGGCGCTTGCCCTTGTGCATCACGCCATGCGTAGCATGCGCACCACAAACATGCCGTCAGTGTCGGCCTCATGAGGCCAGATGGTGAGATAGCGGGTATCGGCACCGGTGAACGGGTGCTGCACTACCTGTAACTGAAACTGGGGATTGCTTGCCAAAAAGGCGTCCACCACGGCGCGATTTTCAGCATCTGCCAGTGAGCATGTGGCATATAGCAGTACCCCGCCAGCTTTTACGGCAGCACTGGCCTGTTGCAAAATGGCCAACTGCAGCGATGGCTTGTCGGTGATGGCGCTTTCTTCATCAAGCCAGCGCATGTCAGGGTTACGCCGCCAGGTGCCGGTGCAGCTGCAAGGGGCGTCAACCAGCACACCATCAAAAGCATCCTGCGCTACCGGTAAAGTGCCAGCTTGCCACAACATGGGAACAATGACGTCAGCATGGCTGCGCATGGCACGCTTTTGCAACTCTTTCAGGGCATTGGGCCGAATGTCTGAAGCACTAATCCGCCCCTGGTTTGCCATCATTGCTGCCAATTGCAGGCTTTTGCCTCCGGCGCCGCAGCAGGCATCCCACCACTGCTCTCCCGCCTTGGGGGCGCAGATATGCCCTATCACTTGTGAGGCCAGATCCTGTACTTCAATGTTGCCCTCTTTATACAGCGCCACTTCATTGAGGTTGATGCTCTGGTGACCCAGGCTGATGGCATCAACCACATGGGATGACGGGCTCACCGCATAACCGGCCTGCTCCAGTGCGCATCTTGCAGTGGCCGCGCTTTGATGCTGCACTCGCAGCCATAAAGGCGGCCGGCGGCAAAAGCTCTGTAACAAGGCTTGTAACCCCGCGTCATCAAGTGCTGGCAGGTGGGTTAAAAACCAGTCTGGCACCAGTTCGCTGGGGGCAAATTCAGTACCGGAAAACCACAGTTGCAGCAACTCTGCCGCCTCTGTCAGGTCTTTCCAGGGAGCGGCGCTATGGGGCAGCAAGCCGCCACGCAGTTGCCATGCCTGCTGTATGGGCTGCCAGCTATGCTGCTCTAGCAAGCCACAGGCCGCCAGTTGCCGGAACCAGCGCTGCTCTTCATTGGTGGCCGGCAGTTTTTGCAGCCAGCCATGCCAGCGGAACAACGCAAACAGGGTTTCACGAATGATCCTGCGATCGCGCCCGCCGTGTTTTTTGTTAAGCCGGAAATAACTGGCCAGTACCCGGTCGGCACTTTGGCGGTTCTGGCAAATGTCGGTGAACAGTTGGCGGATGGTGTTGGCGTAGCTTTCGGCGTATTTTTCTGCAGGTGTCATGATGCGATAACAATGAAGAACAACAGCCTGCAAGTGTACCAGAAGCCGGGGGCTGGCGCGTCAGTTTGTTAGTAGTCCAGCGCCAGCGCAAAACATAAATAAGCCATCAGTTGCTGGGTGTGCTGCCAACTTTGGGCACAATACTCACAAAAATCGTCAGCGGTTACCTGCGCTGGCGTAAGGGCTTTAACGGCAATGAAATCCTTGCGTTTTAATTCGTCGATGAGGGGGTGCTGCTTGTCGTAGCCTTTTGGCGGCCGTTGCAGGCTGTCACCATCCAGATAAAAGCCGCCAGCACCAAGTGCCGCCACGGCTTTTTGATAACTGCGGGGATTTTCATCCATGCACTGGCGGATTTGACTCAGCTGCGCCGAGGCGGGATGCCAGATGCCCGCTGCCAGAAAACAGCCATCATTGGCCAGATGCAGGTAAAGTCCGGGAGCGTGTACGTCCTTGCCCTGAAAATGGCGAAACTGAATGCCCACATTGGTTTTATACGGGGTTTTATCATGGCTGAAACGGGCATCCCGCTGTGGTCGCATCAGGCTGCCACCGATTTTTTTGGAAACGGCGGTCAATCGTGGCGAAAGCGCTGCAATATGGGGCTGCATGTGGCTGATGAACTGCAGTGCTGGCGTGCGGACCTGGGCTTCATATTGCTGCTGGTGGGCCTTGAACCAGGTGCGATCATTGTGCAGGTGCAACGCGTCTAGAAAATCAAAACAGTCTTGGGTGAACATGAATGTTGCTTCTCCTTTGCCGCGCCTTTTGCATTACGGGTCTGTATGTGGGGTATTAGCACCCCGGCAGTGAGGCTTCCAGTTCAATGTCGGTACAGCCTTTGGCGCAGCGGATGTAACCTGTGGTATCGCTGTGGGCGCTGGGCAGCTGTGCCTGTAATGCCTGGCCGCAGTGGCGGCAGGTGATGGTTTTGCCTGCCAGCAACTGCTTGATCAGCCGTTTCTGTTCGTGGAAGGCATTGGCGCTGCGGCGGTTTATGTCAGCAAAATTTTCAGGATTCATCGGCAGTTATGCATGGCGGCAAGATGCAACGATTATAATCTGCATCCCTTTGGCGCTTCAATGGCAATAAAAAGCCCTGCACGATGGCAGGGCTTTTCGTCATTGGCTCAAGCCATTACATGGCGTTTTTGAAGATCTGGCAGATTTCTTCGTGAGAAGCCTGTTTCGGGTTGGTCAGGCCGCAAGCATCCTGCAGCGCGTTGGTGGCCAGTACCGGAATGTCTTCGGCTTTCACGCCGATGGTAGTCAGGTTTGCCGGAATGTTCACATCGGCAGCCAGCTGTTTGATGGCGTCAATGGCAGCCTGGGCACCCTGTTCATCGTTCATGGCGCTAACATCCACCCCAAGGGCCTTGGCTACGTCTTTCAGGCGAGGCGCGGCTACCTGGGCATTGTATTCCTGTACAAATGGCAGCAGCAGCGCGTTGCACACACCGTGTGGCAGGTCGTAGAAACCGCCCAGCTGGTGCGCCATGGCATGTACATAACCCAGGCTTGCGTTGTTAAAGGCCATACCGGCCAGGAATTCGGCATATGCCATCTGCTCACGGGCTTCCATGTTGTCGCCGTGGGCAACTGCGGTGCGCAGGTTATCACGGATAAGCTCCATGGCTTTTACCGCGCAGGCATCGGTAATCGGGGTGGCAGCGGTGGATACATAGGCTTCAACCGCATGAGTCAGGGCATCCATCCCGGTGGCAGCTGTCAAACCTTTGGGTTTTTTCAGCATCAGCTCAGGGTCGTTAACGGACAAAATGGGGGTGACATGCTTGTCAACAATGGCCATTTTGATGTGACGTTCTTCATCGGTAATGATGCAGAAACGGGTCATTTCACTGGCGGTACCGGCAGTGGTGTTGATGGAAATCAGTGGCAATTGCGGTTTGGCAGAACGATCCAGACCTTCGTAATCACTGATGGAACCACCGTTAGAGGCTACCAGGGCAATCCCTTTGGCACAGTCGTGTGGTGAACCGCCACCTAAGGAGATAACGCAGTCACACTGGTTTTCACGCAAGAGTTTCAGCCCGGCTTCAACGTTGGAAACGGTAGGGTTGGGGTGCACGCCGTCGTAAACGGTAACAGATAAACCAACTTGTCCCAGTTTTTCAGCAATCGAACCCACAATTCCAATACTTACCAACGGCTTGTCAGTGACGATCAGCGCATGTTTGAAACCAAGACTTTTGATATCGTTGATAGCGTCATCTACGGCGCCTTGACCCAGTACGTTGACTGACGGGATAAAGAATTTCGCAGCCATTAGTACACCTCCTAGTGTTATTTGGGCGATGAGATCCATAAGCTGTATTAACACAAGAAAAATCTAATGTAAACCGAAATAAGCTTACGAACCAGATAAATAAGTAAAAATGCGATATAGTCCCCTTGTGTTTATTTGATAACTTTGCTAGGGAAAAGTAAAGTGATAAATCGTTTCTTGGGGTGATCTGCAGCACATGTGCTCAGTATTTGAGCGGCTATCCTGAAAATAAAACCTGCCATGGAATTTCCTGCCCCAAAGGGTGCTATTTGTTATGATGAGCGCCACCTTGAATAACCCGTGCCTGTAATGGGCCGATACAGATGGAACCGACATGGAAAAATATGAACAGTTGCTGATTTCCCTTAGAAAAATCATTCGGGCCATCGACATGCACTCCAAACAGCTCAGTAAGCACTCCGGGCTGACGGGCCCCCAATTGATAGTGATGCAGAAAATCGCTGCGCTGGGCATGCCGCTGGCAAAGCAGGTGGCGGCGGAAATCAATTTGAGTCCGGCCACGGTGACCACCATTGTGGACCGGTTGGAAGCCAAGGGCTTGGTGATCCGCCAGCGCAGTACGGAAGACAAGCGCAAGGTGCACCTGTTGCTGAGTGATGCCGGGCATACCTTGTTGTTATCGGCGCCCAAACCGCTGCAGGAGCACTTCATTACCCGCTACCAGCAACTGGAAGACTGGGAGCAAAGCCAGTTGTTATCCGCGGTGGAGCGCATTGCCAACATGATGGATGCAGAAAAACTGGATGCGGCCCCCATGTTGCTGGTGGGACAGATTTTGCCTCATGAAGATAAACAGGGTTAAGTGATTGTTTGGCATTTACCGCGATGCTGACAGCGTTTTCTTGATGACTCACAGGCCCCCAGACCGTTAGTGCTTGTGGTTCTTTGTCTTTAACGGCTTTTTGCCCTTGTCCCGTTGCTTGGCATCTGCCCAGGCTGCAATACCCATACCCCGTTAAACGAATATCGCTTTCACTATTGGCGGGCGTGCATCATTGCACTTGTTTGGTGAGCTATTGCACATTTTTACGGCAAAAGCTACTCTGTGGCAGCTACAGTCATAACTGTTTTAGTAAATGATGATTTGTCACTTGACTGTAATAGTTATTTGATTTTAAACGTGTTAAATCATGCTTTATACAGTTTTCGCAGAACCTCAGACCGCAGACATCTTTCTGTGATTTTTCTCTGGCATGGTAACTGCTCAATAATTGACTACTGGCCGGACGACAAACAGGGAGTGCGTCGATGGATCTGGAGAAGTTGCTGTATCTGCAAGGCGTAGGAAATGGGTTTGTGGATTGCGACGGGCAGCACCACACCACACCTGCAGCTGATCGTCTATCCATTTTGCAGGCCATGTGCCATGGCGAGCTGGCTCCGCTCGATGATACTGCTTTTGCCGTTTGGTCCGAGCAACGCATAGACCTGCTCGATGCCCGCCCCTGGCGCACACTGTTGCTGCCATTTCAATGGTGTTACACCGACACGCCCAAACTCCGTTTTCGCTGCCCCCAGACTTTTGACGGTGAGTTGCAACTGCAACTCGTGACCGAGTCCGGCAGCAGCATTGCATTGCGCTTTTTCGTGAGTGACTTGCCGGTTACCGGCGATTACTACACCCATGAACAGCTGTATCTGGAGCGTGAACTGGCGCTGAGCGATCGGTTGTCAGCCGACCAGTTGTCTGCCCTGGTGCCCGGGTATCACAGCGTTTCGCTCTCGGTGACGGGCGCAGATGCCGCCTTGGGTGATCTGCCAGCAACGGCTCAGGGCATGTGGTTGCTGGCGCCAAGGCGCAGTTACGGCGCCGGACTCCCCGGGCAGTTACCCCATAAACCATGGGGAGTTAGCGTGCAGTTATTTGCCTTGTGGTCCGAGACGGACTGCGCTGCGCATCGCAGTGGCATTCCGGCAACGGTAGGCGATTTTGCCGATTTGGCGGCATTCATTCGGCTGATGGCCGCCAAAGGTGCCGATTTCATTCAGCTCAACCCTTTGCATGCATTGCCGTTACACCATCCGGAGGCGGCAAGCCCATATAGTCCTTACGATCGTCGCCGGTTGCATCCGTTGTATATCAGCGTGGCACTGTGCCCCGAGTCCAGCGAGCCCCAGTGGCAGGCCGCTTTACCTAAAAAACAGCCCGCGAATGATAATGGCAGTGAATGGATTGACTATCCGGCGGCGTTCAAGGTGAAAGTGGGGCAGCTAAAGGCATTGTTTAACGTGTTTAAAGGCTATGCCCCGCAACATCCCCGCCAGCAGGCATATGCGCGATTTGTCAGTGAACAGGGGGCGGCGTTGCAGTTTTATGCCCATCTGCAGGCTCAGGATGCCGTATCTCCCTGGCTGAAAAATCCGGCATTTTATCTCTATTTGCAGTTTGTGGCCGAGGAGCAACTGGCCCAGTGTCAGGCGTTGACACAAACCTGTGGCATGAGCATTGGCCTGGTGCGGGATCTGGCCGTGGGTGCCATAGGCGAAGGCGCCGAGGTGCAACAGCATCCCCAGCAGTTTTGTGCCCGTGCCAGCATTGGGGCACCGCCGGACCCATTCGCTCCCCAGGGGCAAAACTGGGGGTTGACCCCGCTGGATCCCGTGGGATTACGGCAAGCCAATTTTGGCCATTTTATTGAACTGCTACGCGCCAACATGCAGCACTGCGGTGCATTGCGGATTGATCACATGATGGGGCTGTTCCGGCTGTGGTGGTGGCCGCAAGGCGCTGATGACAGCGCGCCGGGCGGCACCTATGTTTATTATCCCTTTGATTGCCTCATGGCCATTTTATTGCTGGAAAGCCAGCGGGCCGGCTGTATGGTGATTGGCGAAGATTTGGGCTTGGTGCCCACCGAAATCATTGAACCCATGCAGCAGGGCGGGATTTTCTCCAATGAATTGTTTTATTTTTGCCTGGATGAAACCCGCTATCCCCAGTTTGCCGGTTTCAAAGCACCTGGAGAGTACAAGCCCCATGCACTGATGATGCTGGCAAACCACGATGTGCCCACCATGCATGCCTGGTGGCAAGGCAAGGATTTGCAGCAACGCTATCAGCTGGGGTTATATCAACCGGATGAGCTGCAACAGGCCTTGGCACTGCGCCAGCAGAAAAAACACGGCTTGCTGCGCTGGCTGTATGAATACAGCGGACAGTCGCTCCCCGTAACGGCAGATTTTGCCACCTTGCTGCCGCTATGGGCCGCCACTGTGGCCTCGGGCAACAGTGAGCTTTACAGTCTGGCGCTGGCAGATCTGCTGGCGGAAGAAACGGCCATCAACATTCCCGGTACCAGTACGGAATATCCCAATTGGCGGCGACGCTATTCGCACTCGCTGCAACAGCTGGCACAACATCCCCTCTTGCGGCAAACCCTACATGGGGTGCAGCACATGAGACGGCACAACATCCATCAACTTACGGGAGAAAACCGCCAATGAAACAGCAGTTATCCGTCAAATCCGCTCCACATGCTGTCGCGGCAATGTCCACTCAGGATATTGGGCAGGATATTTGCGGCGATATGACGGTATGCCAGGCTTTGGCCAAGGGCAGTTTTGGTGACGCTTTCAGCTGGCTGGGAATGCATCAGATTGCCATACAGCATAAAGCGGCATTAGTGGTGCGGGCCGTACTCCCCGGTGCTCTGGCAGTGTGGGTGGTTGACCGTAAAAAGGGGAACACCGTGGCCCAGCTGCATCCTGTTGCCGGCGCTGAGCCGCTGTTTGCCGGCCGGATTGGGCGGCGGGTAAAGCCGTTTGCCTATCAGCTCAAGGTGCGCTATCCCGATGCTGAGTTGCTGCTTGATGACCCTTATGCTTGCCCGTCACAGCTGGATGAACGGGATACTTACCTGTTTTGTGAAGGACGCCAGCAACAGGCCTGGCAGTTTCTGGGCGCCAACTGGCGCGAATGTGACGGCATGACCGGCGTGCTGTTTTGCGTATGGGCGCCCAATGCCCGCGCAGTATCGGTGGTGGGGGATTTCAATTACTGGGATGGCTGCCGCCACAGCATGCGTTTTCATCCCGGCTCCGGCATCTGGGAAATCTTCATTCCCGGGTTGCAGGGCGGGGAACACTACAAATACGCCATTCAGACCATGAATGGCGACTGGCAGCATAAAGCCGACCCTTGCGCCAGAGCCATGGAGCCGCCACCGCACAATGCCTCACGGGTACCGTTTGATGAACAATGGTCATGGCGCGATGCCAACTGGATGCAGGCGAGGGTGCAGCAGCCATGGCACAAGTCCCCCATGAGCATTTACGAGGTGCATCTTGGCTCTTGGCGCCGGCAGGGAGCCGATGGCCGGGATTACCTCAGCTATGATGCACTTATTGCCCAGCTCGTGCCTTACGTGCAGGAGATGGGCTTTACCCATGTGGAGCTGATGCCCTTGAGCGAATACCCCTTTGATGGCTCCTGGGGTTACCAGCCGGTGGGATTGTATGCACCGACCTATCGTTTTGGCAGTGCCGCTGGGCTTAAATCGCTGGTGGATGCGTTTCATCAGGCAGGCATTGGCGTGCTGCTTGACTGGGTGCCGGCACATTTTCCCAAAGATCCCCACGGACTGGCCCGTTTTGACGGTACCTGTTTGTACGAACATGAAGATCCGCGCCGGGGCAGCCATCCCGACTGGGACACGCTTATCTATAACTACGGCCGTAAAGAGGTGCAGAGCTTCTTGTTGAGTAACGCCTGTTACTGGCTGCAGGAGTTTCATATTGACGGGCTGCGCCTTGATGCGGTGTCGTCCATGCTGTATCTGGATTACAGCCGCCAACCCGGTGAGTGGGTGCCCAACCAATATGGCGGCCGGGAGAATCTGGACGCCATTGCCTTGTTGCAGGAAATCAATACCCGGCTTTATTCCCGCTATCCCGGCATTGTGATGATTGCCGAAGAGTCCACCGCCTGGGACGGGGTCAGCCGGGAGGTAGGCCATGGCGGGCTGGGATTCGGCTTCAAATGGAACATGGGATGGATGCACGATACCCTGAGCTACATCAGCCGGGATCCGGTGCACCGCAGTTATCACCATCACGAGATGACATTTTCGCTGGTCTATGCCTATACCGAAGAGTTCATTCTGTCCTTGAGTCATGATGAAGTGGTGCACGGCAAACGGGCGCTGCTGGAGAAAATCCCCGGGGATGACTGGCAGAAATTTGCCACATTGCGGGCCTATTACGGTTTCATGTGGGCCCACCCTGGCAAACAGTTGTTGTTCATGGGCAACGAGTTTGCCCAGCGCCATGAGTGGCAGCACGACTACAGTCTGGATTGGCATCTGCTGCAATATACGCCCCATCAGCAACTGCAGGGCTGGGTGAAAGATCTTAACCAGTGCTATCGCCAGTATCCGGCATTGTGGCAGCGCGATGGTGACAGCAGCGGCTTTTGCTGGCTCGACTGCACCGATGCCGCTGACAGCGTACTGGCATTTTGCCGTTTTGATGATGACGGCAATGTGCTGGTGGCCGTGTGCAATTTCACCCCTGCGGTGCGTGAAGGTTACCGTATCGGTTTGCCCAAGGCCGGGCGTTATGTGGAGCTGCTCAATAGCGACAGCCATTTTTACGGCGGCAGTGATGTGGGGAACGGTGCTGGCGTCAACGCGGAACACGTGCCATGGCAGGGCATGCAATACAGTGCCATGGTCACCTTGCCGCCACTGGCAACGGTGTATTTCCACTGGCAGGGGCGCGTTTGATGCGGATGCTTCCCGGGCAACCCTATCCACTTGGCAGCCATGTGGTCAGAGATGCTGACAGCCGCCTTTTAGGCGTGAATTTTGCGCTGTTTTCTGCCCATGCCACCCAAGTGGAACTGTGCGTTTTCAGTGGTGAAACCGGCGGCCACTGGCGGGAAGTCGCACGTTATCCATTGCCTTTGCAGCGCCAGCAAATCTGGTGCGGTTTCCTTGAAGGCGCCGCGCCCGGCCTGTGTTACGGCTATCGGGTGGATGGCCCTTATCAGCCCCATCTGGGGCACAGGTTCAATCCGGCCAAGTTATTGCTTGACCCTTATAGCCGCTGGCATGCAGGTACCTTGGAGCCTGGCCCTTGGCATCTGGGTTACGCCCGGGTGGACAGTGCCGGCCGCCCTCTGGATGATGAATGCCAGCTGGAGTTGCCGGAAATCGCCCATGAAAGCATGCGCAAAGTCAGTGCCGATGGTGGCATTGGCGATGATACCCAGGCCAATGGTTGTGATAACGCCTGGGCCATGCCGCGATCGGTGGTGGTGGAAGACCAGGCCTTTTTTGGCAAACGGCTCACGCCGCGGCCATTAAGCCATGAAGTGATTTATGAGATGCATCTCAAGGGCTTCAGTGCCGGTTTGCCGGGGCTGGATAAATCCCTTCGGGGAACCTTTGCCGGCCTTGGCAGCGATATCGCCATCAATTATCTCAAATCCTTAGGGATCACCTGCGTGGAGCTACTGCCGGTGCACAGCTTCTTTTCCGAGCCTTTTCTCACCGATAAAGGCATGGGAAATTACTGGGGCTACAACAGCATCGGTTTTTTTGCGCCCCATGGCGCTTATTGCGCCACTGCCGATGGCATCAACGAATTCAAGCAGATGGTGGATGCACTGCACCGTAACGGCATTCGGATATTGCTGGATGTGGTGTACAACCACACCGCCGAGGGCAGCCGCATGGGGCCCCAATACAGTTTCCGGGGGATTGATAACGCCAGTTATTACCGTTTGCACCCTAACGACAAACGTTTTTACATCAACGACAGTGGCTGTGGCAATTGCCTTAACATTTGCCATCCACGGGTGTTGCAACTGGTGATGGACTCCTTGCGCTATTGGGTGTCGGTCATGGGGGTGGACGGTTTCCGTTTCGATTTGGCCAGTTGCCTGGGGCGTGAGCCACAAGGGTTTGACCGGGGCAGCGGCTTTTTTGACGCCCTGATGCAAGACCCGGTCCTGAGCAATGTGATCCTGATTGCCGAGCCTTGGGATATCGGCCCCGGCGGTTATCAGTTGGGGCAATTCCCGCTGGTGTTTTCCGAATGGAACGACCGCTACCGGGATACGGTACGCCGCTTTTGGCGGGGCGATCACGGCATGTTGCCGGAACTGGCAAAACGGCTGCACGGCTCCGGCGATTTATTTGAGCATTCCGGGCGCGGGCCTTGCAGCACTGTCAATTTCATCAGCAGCCACGACGGTTTCACCCTGCGGGATCTGGTGAGCTACCAGTGGCGCCATAACGAAGCAAATGGCGAAGACAACCGGGACGGTCACCGGGAAAATTTCAGCAGCAACTACGGCATAGAAGGGGAGACGGACAACCCCAAGATTATGGCAATCAGGGCGCGCCAGTGCCGCAATATCATGGCAACACTGTTGCTGTCCCAGGGGGTGCCCATGCTGCTGGCCGGTGATGAGCAGGGCAATACCCAGCAGGGCAATAACAACGGGTACTGTCAGGATAACCCTTTGGGATGGATGGACTGGCGCGATGATGACGACAGCCGTGCCTTGCAGCAATTTTGCCGGCGCCTGCTGGATATCCGCCGTGAGTTTTCCATCTTTCGCTGCCCGGTTTACATTCATACCGACGATCCTGCCGCGCCCCATGCCCTTGGCTGGTTTGATGCCCAAGGGGAAATCATGAGCCGGCTGCACTGGGGGGAAGGCCAGTGCCGCAGTTTGCAGATGCTGCTGAAAAGCGAGCAAACAGAAGTGCCCTCCGGACAGGCGCCACAGCCTGAAATGCTGCTGCTGATGTTGCATGCCGGTGAGGAAAACCATGTGTTTACCGTACCGCAAATTCCCCAGGTGCGTGGCTGGCAGCCGTTGCTCACCAGTGTGTCGGCTACCGGCGCCCCTACAGAAACCACTTTGAAAACCCCAGGCCAGCAGTTGCTGTTGCCATCCCGCAGCCTGTTGCTGTTAAAAGCGCGGTTACAGAGTGGCAACCGTTGATGTGTGTTGTACCTGCCAAGGAGGAAGCATGACCGATACCCCGAAAACGCCAACCCGCCGCGCTAAAAAGCCGGCGGCCGGGCGTCAGAAAAAACCGGCGGTTGCTGCCGAGACGGCGCAAACCGCGGCGATGTCCCATGATTCGTTAACAGCGGCCTTTGCCCGGCAACTGCGTTATGACCTGTGCTGGGATGATCAAAACGAAGAGGCCATGTTTGATGCACTGGCCTTGAGCGTTAAAGAGCAGCTGTTGGATAACTGGCGCAACACCCGCAAACAGGACTTGCAGCAAGGGAAAAAACATGTGGCTTATCTGTCACTGGAATTCCTCATGGGGCGCACCTTGGGAAACGCCTTGCTGAATATGCAGCTGACACAGGAATGCCGCCAGTTACTGCAGGAATATGCCGTTAGCCTGGAAACCCTGGAGCAGCAGGAACACGATGCGGGGCTTGGCAATGGCGGGTTGGGAAGGCTGGCGGCCTGTTTCCTGGACAGCTGCGCCACACTGGATTTGAACGTGACAGGGTATGGCATCCGTTACGAGTACGGCATGTTTTTGCAAAAAATTGTCGATGGCTATCAGGTGGAACAGCCTGACCGCTGGCTGCGGGACGGCAATCCCTGGGAGGTGCGGGTGCCCCAGCACAATGTCACCGTGCAGTTCTTTGGTCATACCCAAAGCTATGTGGACAGCAAGGGCCGCCGTCACATGTTGTGGTGTGACACCCAGGACGTGATGGCCGTGGCTTATGATGTGCCCATTCCCGGTTATGGCAATGGCCGGGTCAACACCCTGCGGTTGTGGAAGGCGGAAGCCACTAACGAGTTCGATCTGGCAGAATTCAACCAGGGGGATTATACCGAGGCGGTGGCGGCCAAAAACCAGGCGGAACAGATCACCATGGTGCTCTATCCCAATGACAGCAGCGAAAACGGCAAGGAGCTGCGGTTGCGCCAGCAGTATTTTCTGTCATCCGCCAGCTTGCAAGACCTGCTGCGGCAATGGGTGCAGCAGCATGGCATGGATTTTAGCGAGTTTCCCCGCTACAACGCCATCCAGCTGAACGATACCCATCCGGCCATTGCGGTGCCAGAGCTCATGCGCTTGCTGGTGGACGTGTATGAACTGGAGTGGGATGCCGCCTGGCATATCGTCAGCAATTGCATGGCCTACACCAACCATACCCTGTTGCCCGAAGCGCTGGAGCGGTGGCCGGTGCGCATGCTGGCACACATGCTGCCACGGATTTTGGACATCATTTATGAAATCAATGCCCGTTATCTGGACGAGGTGGCCCATCGCTGGCCCGGCGACGTGGCCAAACTGCGGCAGATGTCCATTATCGAAGAAGGCGACGAGCCGGCTGTTCGCATGGCGTATCTGGCCATTGTGGCCAGTTATTCGGTCAATGGGGTGGCCGCCTTGCACACCCAGTTGCTGACCACGGGCTTGTTTCGTGATTTTCATGAGTTATGGCCGGCAAAATTCAATAACCGCACCAATGGCGTCACTCCCCGCCGTTGGCTGGCCTATTGCAACCCGCGTTTGACGGCGCTTATCAGCAGCCGTTTGGGGGATGGCTGGATTACCGAGCTCGGGCGGTTGTCGGCACTTAATGCCTTGAGCACTGATGCCGATTTTTGTCGTGAGTGGCGGCAGGTGAAACAACTTAACAAACAGGCGCTGGCCCAACTGGTGCAAGAGCGCTGCCACGTGGAGTTTTCGCCCGAGATGCTGTTTGATGTACAGGTGAAGCGCATCCATGAATACAAACGGCAATTGCTGAACATTTTGCATGTCATCCACCTGTACCAGCGCATTTTGAGTGGCGACACCCACGGCATGCAGCCCCGCTGCGTGCTGATTGGCGGCAAAGCGGCTCCCGGGTATGCCATGGCCAAGCTCATCATCAAACTGGCCAATAATGTGGCCCATATGATCAATGGCGATAGCCGCGCCAAGCCCTGGCTGCGCCTGGCCTTTTTACCGGACTATAACGTCAGCGCCATGGAAACCATCTGCCCCGGCACCGATTTGTCTGAGCAGATTTCCACCGCCGGTAAAGAAGCCTCCGGTACCGGCAACATGAAATTCATGATGAACGGCGCCCTGACACTGGGCACGCTTGATGGCGCCAACATCGAAATGCTGGAGGAGGTGGGCGAAGACAATTTCTTCCTGTTCGGCCTCAATGCCCCAGCGGTGGATGAGCTGCGCATGCACTACCGCCCATGGGAATACATTGCCGCTTCAGAAGCGTTGAGCGGGGTGATGTCCCTGCTGAAAAGCGGCTACTTCAACCTGCAGGAGCCGGACATTTTCGCCCCCATTGTGGCGGCCATTGAGTCTCCGTCCGATCCCTGGATGCTGGCGGCGGATTTTGAATCATTGCGCCTGGCACAACTGGAAGTGGCCAAAGCCTATCAGGACCCTCAACGCTGGACCACCATGAGCATTCATAACACTGCCGCCAGCGGCCGTTTTTCCAGCGATGAGACCATTGCCGGTTACCGTGATCATATTTGGCATTGCCGTTAATGCACTTTGACTAGTGGGAGAGACAGAGGATATGTCCAATTCGAGTTTACGTTTTATCAGTAACCTGACCCGTGATACCTATGCCCTGATCCTGGCTGGGGGCCGGGGCAGCCGTTTACATGAGCTTACCGACTGGCGTGCCAAACCCGCACTGTATTTCGGTGGCAAATTCCGCATCATCGATTTTCCGTTGTCCAACTGCATCAACTCCGGCATTCGCCGGGTGGGCGTGGTGACCCAATACAAGTCCCACTCCCTTATCCGCCATATCATGCGGGGTTGGGGCCATTTCAAGAAAGAGCTGGGGGAGTCGGTTGAGATCCTGCCCGCATCCCAGCGTTATTCCGACAACTGGTATCAGGGCACGGCGGATGCGGTATTCCAGAATATCGACATTATCCGCCATGAACTGCCAAGGTTCGTGATGGTGCTGTCCGGGGATCATGTCTATCGCATGGATTATGCCGGGCTGTTGGCGGCCCATGCCGAATCCGGCGCCGACATGACCGTGTCCTGCATGGAAGTGCCCGTGGCCGAAGCGGCCAATGCTTTCGGAGTGATGGAAGTGGACACCAGCAACCGCATCTTGGGGTTTGAAGAAAAACCCGCCCACCCCAAATCCCTGCCGGATAATCCGGGCGTGTGCCTGGCCTCCATGGGCAACTATGTGTTCAATACCGACTTTTTGTTTGAACAGCTAAAACGGGACGCCCAGAATGCCGAGTCGCAACGGGATTTCGGCAAGGACATTATTCCCTCCATCATTGAAAACCACCGGGTTTATGCTTATCCGTTTCGTGGCTCGTTCCCCAATGAGCCGGCCTATTGGCGCGATGTGGGCACGTTGGACTCCTTCTGGATGGCCAATATGGAGCTGTTGTCTCCCACACCGGCATTGAACCTGTATGATGCCAAATGGCCCATCTGGACTTATCAGGAGCAGTTGCCCCCTGCCAAGTTCGTGTTTGATGATGACGGCCGGCGCGGCATGGCGGTGGATTCAGTGGTGTCCAGTGGCTGCATCATTTCCGGAGCCACGGTGCGTCATTGCGTGCTGTTTAACGAGGTACGGGTCTGCTCCTATTCGCTGGTGGAAGACTCGGTGATTTTGCCGGATGTGGTCGTGCTGCGTAACTGCCGTATTCGTAAGGCGATTATTGATCGTGGCTGCATTATTCCTGAAGGAATGGAGATAGGTTATAACCATGATCATGACCGGGCCAAGGGCTTTAGGGTCTCGTCAGATGGCGTTGTGCTGGTGACCCGGGACATGCTGGGTTTGCCTGTGGGCTACGAGTAACAAAACAACAAGGATAGCAAATGCGGGTACTGATGCTGGCTGCAGAAAATGCAGCGTTAAAAGGCGCAAAAGTGGGTGGCATGGCCGATGTGTTGCGGGATTTGCCACAGGCGCTGCATCCACACGGTGTTGCCGTGGATATGATCATGCCGGATTACGGTTTCCTTGCCAGAGAGCAGCAGGCGGAATTCGTGTGTGATTTTGTGGTGCCGTTTGATAGCGGCCATTATTCGCTGCAACTGTATCGCATGCCTAATCCGTTACTGCCCGAGGTGTGGATTTACCTGCTGGCCCATGACTGGTTTGTCTCTTTGGGACATGCCATTTACACCCAGGACCCGCCGGGACGCCCCTTTGCCTCTGACGCCAGTAAATTCGCCCTGTTTTGCTCGGCGGTGGCCACCTTGCTGTGTGGCGGCTTGTTGCCCATGCCACAACGGGTGCACCTGCATGACTGGCATTGCGGTTTTTTCAGCATGTTGCGGGCTTATGATTTGGCCTATGCTCCATTGCAGCAAATTCCCACGGTACTGAGCATTCATAATCTGGCCATGCAGGGCATTCGTCCCTTTGACGGCGACAACTCATCCTTGCGGGCATGGTTCCCGCAAATGGCGGCGCTGGGGCCAGATGTGCTGGCTGATGCCATGGATCCCCGCTACCCGGATTGTGTCAATCCCCTGCGGGCGGCCATTAACCTGAGTGATGCGGTGCATCTGGTGTCTCCCGGTTACGCAGGCGAAGTATTGCAACCCTCGCGTCATGGTGAAGGCTTTTTTGGCGGCGAAGGACTGGAGCAGGATTTGCAGCGGCTGCAGCGCGCCGGAAAACTGTTCGGCATCCTCAATGGCTGTGACTATCACGTTGCCGCCCCGGCAAAATCGCCGGCCCAATTGCGCAAGACCCTCAAACCGCTGGTGTACCAGGCGTTGCTCAGCAAGCTCGGATACAGTGAGTTTGTGCATCCTTCCGAGGTGATTGCCCAAATCCGCCTGTCCCAGCAGGATAACCCTGGCGGCTTTTTATTGACCTCGGTAGGACGGCTGACAGACCAGAAAATCTTAATCTTGCGCCAGCCCTGGCAGGGGGGACGGGTACTGGATGCCATTTTGCAACGCTTGGCCGAGTGGGACAGCAAGGCCAGGTTCTGGCTGCTGGGCAGCGGTGATGAAAGCATTGCCCGGGAGTTCAGTGAAGTTGCCGCCCGCCATGAGAATTTCTTGTTCATTAACGGCTACCACGAGCAGCTGTCAGAGGCGTTGTATTACAGCGGCGATCTGTTTTTGATGCCCAGTTCCTTTGAGCCTTGCGGCATCAGTCAGATGTTGGCACTGCGGGCCGGACAGCCATGCCTGGTACACGGGGTGGGCGGCCTGAAAGACACGGTGGTGGACGGTCAGAACGGGTTCGTCTTTCAGGGCGGAAATTTGCAGCAGCAAAGCGCCGCATTGTTGCAGACCCTGGATAGGGCCTTGGCCCAGTTTGCCACCCCAGCCTGGAAGACACTTATCCAGGCGGCCAAACAGAGCCGTTTTGAATGGCAAACCAGTGCCGGTGAATATGTGAACAAGCTCTATGGCGTAAGTAATTAGCCAAGGAGATTCAAAGGACTCTGCTAAAATTACCCCAGTAGGGCATGCTATCGAGGGAGCTTGGCAACGGACATGGTTCTTCCATTGGTGCAGAACATTGCGTTATTGCTGGCATTGGTGCTGGTGTATGACGTGCTGCCTTTATGGCGTAATGGCGGCCGCTACTCTCTCGGGTGGCAATTGTTGTCCGGCGTGCTGATTGGCGGCATCTGCATGGTGGTTATGCTCACCCCCTGGACGTTCAGTCCGGGGGTGTTTTTTGATGGACGCAGTGTGTTGCTGTGTCTGGCCGGGCTGTTTTTTGGTGGCCTTCCCACCGTAGTGGCCTGCATGGCGGTGACCGTCTTTCGTTTTTATCTGGGCGGTGACGGCGAATTCATCGGCATTGGGGTCATCTGGAGCAGCGGCCTTTTGGGCATTGCCTGGCGCCAATGGCGCCACTGGAACCGGCAGTCGCTTTCCCATATCGGTTACTCCGAACTCATCGTTTTTGCCTTGCTCGTCCATGTGGCGATGTTGCTGTGGATGCTGTTGTTTCCAGCCACACTGGCCGTGGATGTGATAAGCCAGATAAGTTTGCCGGTATTGCTGGTACTGCCTGCGGTGACGGTACTTATGGGCAAACTGTTGTCCCGGCGCCTGGAGCGGGAAATCGCCCAGCAGCTCAAGTTGCAGGACGATTTTCTGTTCCGTTCCCAATTCAATGTGGGCAATTACGGCATTTCCATCAGCTCTCCGGAGCGGCGTTTTTTAAAGGTGAATCCCCACTTTTGCCGCATGCTGGGCTACAGCGAAGACGAATTGTTGCATAAAAACTGGGATAGCCTGACCCATCCTGATGATATTGATGAAAACATGCATAATTTCAATCAGATGGTGCAGGGTCACATCGATCGTTTCGAGCAGGAAAAACGTTTTGTGAAAAAAAACGGGCAGGTGCTGTACACCCATGTCACGGTGTCCTGCCAGCGAAGTTTCCATCAGGTACAGTTGGTGATTGCCGGTTATATTGACATCACTGCCGCCAAGGAAGCGCAGCAGGCGCTGGCGGTCAGCCATGCCGAGCTGGAACTGGTGCTGGCCAGCAGCCAGTTGGGTTATTGGGTATGGGATCTGAAAAGCGATCGGATTATCAGCGATCAGCTGAGCGCCGAAATGCTGGGCTGCCCGCTTACGGAGCTTAATCGGGATAAATACACCTGGATTGACGCCATTATGGATGACGACAGGCTCGATACCCTGCATGCCATGGAGCAGCACATTGCCGGTGGCAGCGCCATTTACCACAAGGAATACCGCATCAAGCGTGCCGATGGCGGCGTGCGCTGGATACGGGATGTGGGCAAGGTGATGGAGCGTGAAGATGAACAGCCGGTCAAAATGTGCGGCATTCATCAGGACATCACTCGGGAGAAACAGCGGGAAATCTCCTTGAAACTGGCCGCTTCCGTGTATGAAAACAGCAGTGAGGCCATGAGCGTACTCAACCGGCGGGGCAAGATTATCAACGTCAATCCGGCCTTTTGCGCCATCATGGGCTATCGGGAAGAGGACATCATTGGCCGTAATATCAGTGTGCTGCGCAGTGAACGCTACTCTTCTGCAGATTTTCTGGCCATCAAAAAGGAGATTGGCCAGCACAAACGCTGGCAGGGCGAGCTGTGGTTACGGCGCCATGACGGCAACGAAATCATCACCTGGCTGACGGTGAACACCATTGACAGCAAAAAAGGCGAACCGCAGCAATGGGTGGCGCTGTTTTCCAACATTACCGAGAAAAAACATTCAGAGCAGGTGATTTGGCATCAGGCCAACTATGACCAGCTTACCGGACTGCCCAACCGCCGCATGCTGCTGGAGCAGCTGTATCATGAAATTCAGCGGGCCCATCGCCGTCAGGGCAAGCTGGCACTGCTGTTTTTGGATCTGGACCTGTTCAAAGAGGTTAATGATACCCTCGGCCATGACATGGGGGATTTGCTGCTTATCCAGACCGCCGCCAGGCTGCGGGAATGTGTGCGTGAGTCCGATTTCGTGGCCCGTCTTGGCGGCGATGAATTTACCATCATTTTAACCGATGAGATTAATTCTCAAGGCATTGAGCGGGTTGCCGGAAAAATTCTGGCGCGCATTGCCGAGCCTTATCAGTTGGGTGAAGAAACCGCCTATATCAGCGTGAGTATTGGCATTACCGTGTATCCGGATGATGGCGATACGGAAGATGTGTTGCTCAAACATGCCGATCAGGCCATGTATGCAGCCAAAGAGCAGGGACGCAACCGTTATCACTATTTCACCGAGTCTATGCAGCAATTGGCACACTATCGCATGCGGCTTATCCAGGACCTGCGCACGGCGGTGGAAAACAGTGCCTTCCAGCTGAGTTACCAACCCATTGTGGAGGTGAAAACCGGCAAGGTGACCAAGGCCGAAGCGTTGATCCGCTGGAATCATCCGCAGCGGGGCTTTGTTTCCCCCACCGAGTTCATTCCGGTGGCAGAAGATACCGGGCTGATTTTTGCCATCGGCAACTGGGTGTTTCAGCAGGTGGTGCAGCAAAATGCCCGCTGGCGGGAGCGCTTTGGCATTGAAATCCAAATCAGCATCAATAAATCCCCGGTACAGTTCCGTGATGAGGGCGCCCGTTTTCATGAATGGCTGAAAGTCTTGCAGCAACTGCCGGGCTGCGGCATCTGCATTGAAATCACCGAAGGGCTGCTGCTGGACACCAACCTGGCCGTCTCGGAAAAACTGCTGGCCTACCGGGATGCTGGCGTGCAGGTATCGCTGGATGATTTCGGTACCGGTTACTCATCATTGGCTTACCTGAAAAAATTCGATATCGATTACCTGAAAATCGACCAGTCATTTACCAAGAGCATTGATAGCGATGCCAGCAACCAGGTGTTGTGTGAGGCCATTGTGGTCATGGCCCACAAGCTGGGGATGAAAGTGATTGCCGAAGGGGTGGAAACCGCCGAGCAGGCCGCCGTGTTGCAACAGATTAATTGCGATTATGCCCAGGGGTATTTTTATTCCCGGCCAGTGCCTGCTGACGATTTTGAACATCTCTATCTGTTGGCCGAAGCGGCAACGGCGGACTCGGAATCCCCCTGATGCCGGTGTATACTGCGCAGCTTTTATTGCGGCTACTGCGGGGCTTATCATGCTGTTTTCTGAAACCACCTTACCGGCGCCACTGTTGGCGGCCGTGAGCGCCTATGGCTACCGTGAATTGACGCCGGTGCAGCAACAAGTGTTGCCCTTGGCGCTGGCGGGGCAGGACTTACTGGTTTCAGCACAAACCGGCAGCGGTAAAACCGCCGCTTTCGGCCTGCCCATGCTGGCAGGGTTTATCGGGCAAACCCCTGCCGATGGCGCCATTCCCAAAGCCCTGATCCTCACCCCCACCCGAGAGTTGGCCCAACAGCTGGCCACCCACTTGAGCGCTTTTGCCCATGGCAGCGCTTTACGGGTGATGGCGGTGTATGGCGGCGCCAATTTCAGGCCGCAGCGACAGCAACTGCAACAAGGGGTGGATGTTTTAGTGGCAACCCCCGGGCGGCTTTTTGATCATCTGAGCCAGGATTACCTTAATCTCGGGCAGTTGCAGTGCTTGGTGCTGGATGAAGCCGACCGCATGCTGGACATGGGCTTTATCAAGGACATTCAGCGCTTGCAGAAATGGCTGCCAGCGCAGCGGCAAACCATGCTGTTTTCTGCCACTTTTCCACCGGCGGTACGGCAATTGGGATTAGAGATGACCCAGCAGGCCCAGTGGGTGGAAGTGGCTCCTGATCATAGCGGTGCCAGCATCGACCAACAGGTATTGCTGGTGCCCAAACAGCGCAAGGCCGAGCTGCTGGCAGAGCTGGTGGGCAAGCATAACTGGCAGCAAACACTGGTGTTTGTGAATACCAAAGAGGCAGCCACCCGCCTTGGCGCAGAGCTGATGCTGGATGGCATCAGTCACGCGGTATTTCATGGAGACTGCACCCAGGGTGCCCGTAACCGGGCACTGGCAGGGTTTGCCGCGGGGAATGTCCGGGTGCTGGTGGCTACCGATATCGCCGCCCGCGGGCTGGATATTCCCGCCTTGCCCCGGGTGATTAACCTGGAGTTGCCCGTTGAGGCCGAAGATTATGTGCATCGCATTGGCCGCACGGGGCGCGCCGGGTTAGACGGTGAGGCCTTCTCTTTTGTCAGCCCGCAGGAATTGCCACAACTGCAACGCTTGCAGCAGGCATTGGGCGTGCAGCTAGCGCAGAGCACTCCGGCAGGATATGAGGCAACAGCGCCTTTGCCTGAGCGTTACCGGACTGGAACTGGGGCTGGCGCGGATAACACTGCCCGGCGTACCGACAAAAAGCATCCGCGTCACGCTCCGCGCGCTCAGGCGCGTTTTTCCAAAACGGCACGTAACGGCACGCACCGTAAGCCACAGCGTTGAGCCTGCTGATAACGGATGTTGCCGTCGGTGAATTTGGGTACACTGGCGCATTCCTTGTCGCCAGTATGTAACGTTGCCCATGATTATTTCCGCGGTTCCCACTCACGTGATCACCGGCTTTCTCGGTGCCGGTAAAACCACTTTCATTAAAGCGTTGCTGCAAACCAAGCCTGAGGCGGAAACCTGGGCGGTATTGGTCAATGAATTCGGGGAAATAGGCATTGATGGCGGATTGATGGGCAATGGCGGCCAAGGCGTGGTGGTTCGCGAGGTTGCCGGTGGCTGCATTTGCTGCGCTGCCGGGGTGCCGCTGCAGGTGGCCGTTACCCAGCTGCTGGCCAAGGCCAAACCCCAGCGCTTGTTGATTGAACCCACAGGCCTTGGGCATCCGCTGCAAATCATGCAAATGTTGCGCTCAGACAGTTTTGCCCAGTCGCTGAAGCTGTTGTCGGCGGTGTGCCTGCTGGACCCGAGAAAACTGGCCGATGGCCGTTATCGCGACAACGCCACCTTTCTTGCCCAGTTGCGCAGTGCCGATGTGGTTTTGGCTGCCAAAGCGGATTTATGGCAGGCGCAACCGCAGGTGTTGTCCGCCTTGCAGCAATTCTTGGCCGAACATCACCCAACCGCGCCAATGCTGCCGTGGTCACGGCAACAATCCTTGCCATCTGCCCTGTGGCGATTGTTGCAACAGCCCCACAGTGGCAAAATGCCCGCTATCAAACAGACTGCGCGTTTACAACCCGCGGTTGATTATCAGGACGACGGTGCCCCCTTGTCGGCGGCTTTTGATGAACGGGGCATTGTGTTCCGCCAGCATCAAGAAGCGCAGGCCTGCAGTTACGGCTGGCAGTTCAGCCCGCGCTGGGTGTTTTCCCTGGCGCCATTATTACGCTGGGTTCAGGCACAGCAGGTGGTGCGGCTCAAGGCCGTGATGATTACGGCTGACGGTATAGCGGCCTTTAACATGCTTGATGGTGAATTGACCATTGACGAGCTGGATGATGCCATGGATTCTCGCCTGGAGCTGATTAGCCATGAACCGCTGGATGCCGCCCTGATGGAGCAGCAACTGCTGGCGTGTGCGCTAACGGAGAATTAATGGAAGTAAGTGCAAAGGGGATGGCGGCCGATGTGGCATTGCTGCAGGCGCCAATTCCCAGGCTGTTTTGGCGTTATGTGGTGCCAACCATTACCGCCATGCTGGCCACCGGGGTATATGTCACCATTGATGGCATGTTCATCGGCCACTATCTTGGCGGCGACGGGCTGGCGGGCATTACATTGGCCTATCCGCTGGGCGCGGTGCTGTATGCCCTTGGCACCTTGATTGGCATGGGGGGCGCCGCCTGGGTGTCACTGCTGCTGGGGCAGGGGAACGTTTCCCAGGCCCGTCAGGTGGTGGGCAACAGCTTCACGCTGGCCATTCTTGGCGGCAGCTTGTTTTCGGCAGCCGGCGTACTGTGCAGCAAACCCTTGCTAGGGTTGCTGGGGGCTGAGGGTGCAGTGCTGCATGCGGCCAGCGATTACCTGTTTTGGTATTTTGCCTTGGGTATGCTGCCCGTATTGGCCACCACTTTCACGGTGATGTTACGCAACGATGGCCGCCCGGGAAGGGTGACGCTGATTTTGATTTTTGGCGGCATTCTCAACACCTTTCTGGATTGGCTGTTCATTGTGGTGTTCCCTTTCGGTTTGGCCGGGGCGGCCATTGCCACCATGTTGTCTCACGGGGTCACCGCCATGTTATGCCTGCAACACTTTTTCAGCTCGGCTACCCGGTTGCGGCTCAATTGGCAGCAGATGCAGCTGAAGTGGTGCCATGTACACCGCATCGGGCAGATGGGGCTATCAAGCATGTTGATGAGCTTGTACCTGTCGGTGGTATTGACCCTGTATAACGTTGCCTTGTTGTGGCAGGGCAACAATCTGCATTTGGCCGCCTACGGGGTGATTGGTTATACAGAGGCCATGTTTTATTTTATTTTTGAAGGTATTGCATTAGGCACTCAACCCATTCTCAGTTTTAATACCGGCGCCCGGCAAATACAACGGGTGCGGCAGGCCGCCAAGCTGGCTTTCGGGGTTACGCTGGTGACCGCGCTGGTGGGCTGGCTGCTGATCTATGGTCGCCCCCAATGGATGTTGTGGTTGTTTGCCGGTGACAATCCGTCATTGGCGCCGGTGGCCATTCAAGGCATGTATCTGTATTTTTGGGGATTGCCGTTAGAGGGCATCATTCTTGTGGGCGCTAGCTTGCTGCAAGCAACCAACCATCCGAAAGATGCCGCCATACTCACCGGCGCCAAGATTTTTCTGGTGGCCATATTGTTGTGGGTACTGGGCGCTTGGCTCGGGGTTACCGGCGTCTGGTTGTCATTGCCCTGTTGCAGCGTGCTGTTGTGCGGCTGGTTGTGGCGTACCCTGGCCCGGATAAATCATGCACATAAACATATCATCTGATTGTTTTTAAAAAGATTAATTTAACAACGCCTAAATGAGTCATTACCAAGACAAGGGTTTTATGATAAAAATAGGGCCAAATTTTGTGGCACTGGGAGGTAAGCGGTGGCCCCGAAAAGAATTGTCATTGTAGGCGGCGGTGCCGGTGGTTTGGCTCTGGCCTCAAAACTCGGGCGCAAGCTGGGGCGCAGCGGCAAGGCGGAAATCTGTCTGGTGGATAAAAGCCCGGTGCACATCTGGAAACCCAAGCTGCACGAAGTGGCGGTGGGCGTGATAGATCAGTCCATTGAAGGCTTGCTGTACCGGGATCACGGCCTGAAAAACGGCTATCGTTTCTTGCGGGGAGAGTTGATTGGCTGCGATCCCCTGAAACGGCAAATCACCCTGTCCAAAGTGCTCAATCATGAAGGCGAGCAACTGCTGGATGAGCGCCATGTGGCATATGATGCGCTGGTGCTGGCCATCGGCAGCGTCTCCAACAGCTTCAATACCCCGGGGGCAGAGCAGCACTGCATCTTTTTGGACAATCTGGAAAGTGCCAACGTGTTCCACAACAAACTGCTGGATAACCTGTTGCTGCTGGATGAAACCAAGGAAAAACTCAGCATTGGCATTGTGGGCGCTGGCGCTACCGGTGTGGAGCTGGCCGCCGAGCTTTACCATGTGCTGGAATCGGTCAAGGATTTTGGCTATTTGCACATCGACAAATCCCATCTGGAAATTCACCTCATCGAAGCCGCCCAGCAACTGTTGCCCGGCTTGCCGGACAAGGTGGGGGCCGGTGCCCAGTCGGTGCTGGATCATATCGGCGTGCGGCTGCATATTGGCGTGCAGGTTAAAGAGGTGACCAAAGAGGGCTTCATCACCCAAGACGGGGTGTTGATCCCGGCAGGGCTCAAAGTCTGGGCCGCGGGCGTCAAAGGGCCGGAACTGCTGCGGCAGTTCACCTTCCTGCCCCTTAATCAACGTAACCAGATAGAAGTGGATGCCTGCATGCGGGTGAAAGGGCAGGAATACATTTACGCCCTTGGTGACTGCTCATCGCTGATTATGGATAACGGTAAGTGTGTCCCCCCCCGGGCGCAGGCAGCGGCGCAGATGGCCGCCACCCTTTACAAAAATCTGGTTAACCGCTTGCAGGGCAAGGCGGAGCTGCCTTTTCGCTATCAGGATTACGGTTCACTGGTGTCCCTGAGCCGCTTTTCGGCGGTGGGCAACCTGATGGGGAATCTGCGCTCCGGCTCACTGTTCATTGAAGGCTACCTGGCACGCATCATGTACATGTCGTTATATCAACGGCATTTGGCCAGCCTTTATGGCTGGTTTTCCGCCTTGGTATACCGGCTGGCGCAGCGCCTGCTGAAATGGCACCGGCCGAAACTGAAATTGCATTGACGGATTGCTGAAAATCCCGGCAGTTACATCATCTTTGCGAGGTTAACGGTTTTTTATCCGGCCACAAACAAGGTATAACTAACGCAGGGAAGCGATTTCCTTTCATTTTTTTAACGGGATTTTAAAGTCAGAGCCCTCAAGGAGCTTTCAATGAGCGAACCATTTGCACTGCTTGATAACCAAAAGCATGCTGACGTTAAGTTTACCGCGCCTAAATATGCCCATGTTGCCGATCAGCATATGTTGCCGGTTTCTCTCCATGAGCTGCTGTATGCGGCAGTTGATGTACCTGTGGTATTTATCAAGAACAAAGAAGCCGATGAATATCAGGCCGTGATGATGCTGGGGCTTAAACCCAATCAGAACCTGCTGGTAAAAGGTGAAGAGTGGCAGGGCAACTACATCCCTAACGTACTGCGTGATTTTCCCCTTACCGTCGTGCTGAACCCGGAACACAAAGACAAGGTTTGGGTAGGGCTGCGTGAAGAAAGCACACAGATCAGCAAAGAAGAAGGCGAGCCACTGTTTGCCAACGGTGAAGAAACCGAATTTTTGAAAAACCGCCGCGAAGCCCTGCTGAAACACTTCGAGCAGGATCAGCAAAGCCGCGCCATTTTGGGCTATCTGGCCAGCAAGGGTTTGCTTACTGCCCAGACACTGACGGTGGAAGTCAAAGGCCAGCCGCGCAACATCAACGGCATCTACCTGATTGATGAACGCAAACTGGCTTCACTGTCAGACGAAGAATTCCTGGATCTGCGTAAACGCGGCCTGCTTGGCCCCATTTACAGCCACCTGACATCACTGAACCAGATCCCCCGTCTGGTGCAGCTGGAAGATGCATTGGCATAAGCTTTTGCCAGCTTGGCAAATGGCGGCGTAAATGCCGTGTTCATCCAAAAGAGCGCCTTGGCGCTCTTTTTTGTGCCCGTCGGTTTTTATCCGGCAAGCCTATGCAACAGGATAGGGCATGACAAAAAATGGCTTTACGGGCCAAGCGGCGCTACAAGCGGGAAATGCCATGTCGATGTGTTTTTTGTCTTTGTTCTTTTTTGGGGGAGGAAGGCAGAAAGGCGAAAAGCCACTCATTGAGTGGCTTTTCTTGAATTCATGGTGCCGGCACCAAGAGTCGAACTCGGGACCTACTGATTACAAGTCAGTTGCTCTACCAACTGAGCTATGCCGGCAGATATAAAGTGGTGCCCGAACCCGGAATCGAACCAGGGACACGCGGATTTTCAATCCGCTGCTCTACCGACTGAGCTATTCGGGCAACTGAACCTTAATGCGGGTTCTCTATCAAAAATAACCGTTACGGCTGTTTTCGAAGTGCGCGTATGATAAAGCAGGACATTTTACCTCTGCAAGCGCTTTTTCGCCAGTGGTGGGTTGTTCGCTCAGTTAATGGACAAAATGTGCCGTTCAGGTCCCCAAACATGCTGAAAATCCTGAAAGGGCGGCCTGTTCATGATGGGCGACACTTTGCATGTCGCCGGCCACTGGGGACTTGTTGTTGGACATTGGTGATTGGACATTGGCGGGGTATCGCTGCGAATATGCCGTTATGCCCGCCAGGTTTGGGGAGATTGATTTTGCAGGCATGCCAGCCAGCGTTACGGTGATTTGTTATCATATGCAGCGCTTAACACCATGGGTCACAGGTAGGTGACCCATGGTTCTTCCCTTAAGCCCTAAGGAACTTCAATGGCCTCTTTTCAATCCCGCACGCTTTCTTCCTGGTTAACCCTGCTGCTGGCGGTGGCAACCGGCGTGGCCGTGGCAAACAACTATTACGCCCAGCCATTGCTGGAAACCATTGCCAAGCATTTTTCCGTATCACAAACCGCCGCCGGCATGCTGGTCACCACCGCACAACTGTTTTACGGCGCCGGCTTACTGCTGCTGGTGCCATTAGCCGACATGCTGGAGCGCCGCCGGCTGATAGTGGTCATGCTGCTGTTGGCCACGCTGGGATTATTGATTTGCGCCATGGCCCCCAACCTTTACTGGCTATTGCTGGGCACGGCATTAACCGCCGTTTGCTCGGTTGTGGCGCAGGTATTGGTGCCGCTGGCAGCCACGTTGGCTTCCCCCACCCAACGGGGGCGGGTGGTTGGCACCGTCATGGCCGGACTGCTGCTTGGCATCTTGCTGGCGCGGGTGGTGGCGGGGTTCATCTCCACACTGTTTGCCTGGCAGGCAGTTTACTGGCTAGCCGCGGGGGGCATGCTGTTGGTGACATTGCTGCTGGCAAGGGCATTACCCACTTATCGCAGCGAAAACCCCTTACGTTACCAAGCGCTGCTTGGCTCTTTATGGGCATTGTTTCGCCATGAGCCACTGCTGCGCAGCCGCGCATTACTGGGGGGACTGTCCTTTGCCATGTTTACCCTGTTCTGGACGCCGTTGGCATTTTTGCTGGCCAATCCCCCTTATGAATACACCGATGCCACCATTGGCCTGTTCGGGCTGGCAGGCATTGCCGGGGTGATGGCCGCCCGCTGGGCTGGTAAATTGGCCGATGCGGGGAAAGGCGATATTGGCACCTGGCTGGGGCTGGGCTTTTCCTTGCTAAGCTGGGTATTGCTGTTCTTTGGGGGACAATCGTTGCCATGGTTGCTAAGTGGCGTGGTATTGCTGGATTTGGCGGTGCAGCTCACCCATGTCAGCAACCAAAATGCCATTTACAGTTTGCCCCAGCAGATGCGCAATCGCCTGACGGCCGTGTACATGACCTGCTATTTTATCGGCGGCGCTTTTGGCTCTTGGGTGTCGGTTCTCTTGTACCAGTCAGGTGGCTGGCCTGCGGTGTGTGGCGGCGGCTGCGTACTGGCCATTATTGGGCTTGGTTATACCGCCATCAGGCGCCAAGCCCAGATGCGGTAATCCAGACACCGCTTTATTTGAGGTTTTATGGTTGGCGTGGGGGATGTTTTTGGTCAGCGGAGCGTTCACCAAATCGCTGCTGAATGACATTCTGCTCAGGTATGTAACCCTCCCTCCAATATGAGAAACCGGGAACAAATGGGAGCAGCTAAAAGTTGGTGCACGAAAGCCACGAGTGACGGGGGGTAGACAGGTGTAACGCACCTTTAATGGTCGTTTAACTTCTATTTTTAACTGCAGTTAAAAATGGGAGGATTACCGTTTAAAGGCCCATTAAGGGCCTTTAGTTTTTCTCATTTTGCCCGATCCCATTTCTCATTTTGCCCGGCGCGCTACACCTCTACAGTTCTTCCTCTTTTGGCGGCACGTAGCCTTCTACATGCACATCACCGCCTTCAAACAGAAAGTGCACCATCTGTTCTTCCAAAAACTTGCGGTGGTCGGCGTTCATCATGTTGAGTTTTTTCTCATTGATCAGCATGGTCTGCTTATGCTGCCAGGCGGCCCAGGCTTCTTTACTGATGCTGTCAAAAATGCGTTTGCCGATGTCACCGGGGTAAAGCTGAAAATCCAGACCGTCAGCTTCTTTGTTGAGATAGACGCAGTGAACTGTGCGTGCCATAAGACCGTTACTCCTCAATTGCACTGGGTGTTAGGCCTGCCAGAACCCGCTCGGTGGCGGCGGCCAGCCCAACCCGTGATGGTTGGCCTAAGTTATACCAGAGACTGGGGGCGGCTTCCATGACTGCATCCTGCGGATGGGCAGATTGTTGCAGTTTTGCCGCCATTTCGTCGTCATGCTGATTTAGCGTTAGCAGCATGGGCTGGGCATCCAGATGAAAATGGCTGAAGGTATGCCGGAATCCCGGCAACGCCTGCAGTTGTGTGGCGCTGTAACCCAACCCTTCAAGGGCGTCGGTGAGGGCCGCTTTGCTGGCATATTGGGGAAAACACCACAGTCCGCCCCAAATGCCAGCAGGCGGCCGTTTTTGCAGCAAAATCGTGTTGCCGTGGCGCACCACCAGTAACCAGGCATCCCGGGCTGGAATGGCTTTTTTCGGTTTCTTGCCCGGATAATCCCCTTGCTTGCCTTGCAGCTGCGCCTGGCAGTCAACGGCTACCGGGCAGCGCTCGCAGGCGGGACGGGAGCGGGTACAGATGCCGGCGCCCATGTCCATCATCGCCTGATTGTATTGGGCAATGTCATGGTTGGGAGAAAGCGTTGCGGCCAGTTGCCAGAGGGTTTGCTCTACCTTGGGTTGCCCCGGCCAGCCGCCAATGGCGCCATGGCGGGCCAGCACCCGTTTGACGTTGCCATCCAGAATGGGGTGATGCTGCCCCAGCGACAATGACAAAATGGCCCCGGCAGTGGAGCGGCCAATGCCCGGTAATGCCAGCACTGCATCAAACTGCCGGGGAAATATTCCCTGGTGTTCATCGCGGATGATTTGTGCCGCTTTATGCAGGTTACGGGCACGGGCGTAATAGCCAAGCCCGGTCCAGTGATGCAGCACTTCATCCGTGTCGGCATTTGCCAGCGCTACCACATCGGGAAAGCGTGCCATGAAGCGGGTGAAGTAGGGGATAACCGTTGCCACCTGGGTTTGTTGCAACATGATTTCTGACACCCATACTTTGTAAGGGGTTTTGTTGAGTTGCCAGGGCAGGGTTTTGCGGCCGTGCAGGCCGTACCAGTGGATGATCCGCTGAGAGAAAGACGCTGTTTTCATGGAGCGCAGTGTAGCCGCAGCCAGATCGCCACACAAGGGAATATTAGCCATTGATGGCGCCACTATTTGCAGCGGGGGATACTTTTTCCTCAGGCGGGGCTTGCACTCACCGGTGAACTTTGCATAATGCCCTTCTTTTATGAGATCTGGCCGGATCAGGGGTAATCATGAGCGAAGTCACCACTGCTGAATATAATGAAGAAGGCAAATATTTACGCAAAGTCAAAAGTTTTGTATTGCGTGAAGGGCGCCTGACCAAAGGCCAGGAGCAAGCCATTGAGCAGTACTGGGCGCCAATGGGGCTGGAATATTCCGCCACGCCGCTGGATTTGTCCCAAGTATTCGGACGCCACAGCGATGTGGTGCTGGAAATCGGCTTTGGCATGGGCGCATCCTTGGTGGCAATGGCAAAAGCCGCGCCGGAGAAAGACTTTATCGGCATTGAGGTGCACAAACCCGGTGTGGGCGCATGTCTGGCAGCTGCGGCCGAAGCGGGCGTCAGCAACCTGCGGGTGTTTCATCATGATGCGGTAGAAGTGCTGCAACACACCATTGCTGAAGGCGCTTTGGCGCGGGTACAGCTGTTTTTCCCCGATCCGTGGCATAAAAAGCGTCATCACAAGCGCCGCATTGTGCAGCCTGAATTTGTACAGTTATTGCGCTCCCGTTTGCGCATTGGCGGCGTTTTCCACATGGCGACCGACTGGGAAAACTACAGCGAGCACATGCTGGAGGTGATGAATGTCGCCCCCGGCTATAAAAATCAGTCAGTTGATGGTACTGTGGTGCCTCGGCCCGATTACCGGCCACTGACCAAGTTTGAAGCCCGTGGTCAACGCCTGGGGCATGGTGTTTGGGATTTGATGTTCGAGCGTATCGAGTAACACAAGTAACTAAAGAGGTTGTCATGGCCATTCGCAGTCGCCGTTTACGTAAAAAATTACGGGTTGATGAGTTTCAGGAACTGGGTTTTGATGTGAGCTGGCGTTTTGCCGACAGTCTCAGTGAAGACGAGATTGATGCCCAGGTGGACCGTTTTATTGCTGAAGTGATTGAACCGCGGGAACTGGGGTTCCATGGTGGCGGCCATCGCTTGTGGGATGGCGTGATTGCCACCCAGCGGCTGGGCAAATGCACCGATGAAGACCGCCAGGCTGTGGTTGCTTTTCTGGAAAGCCTGAACGCGCAGGAAGTGGAAGTGAGCGCGCTTTACGATATCTGGTGGGGTTAACGCATTTTTGTAGGTAACCACTGCTGGCAGCACCCGTAGCGACAAGTGCCCACTTATGGCAGATGTCCAAGGTAATGCCCCCCCACAAATCCCCATGATGAAAGCAGTGCTGCGGCGCTGCTTTTTTGTGTCTTTTCCGTTTATCGGCCCAAGGTTTCTGCCCCAGTATTTGCCGTGGGTGGCGGAGGACTGCCCAAGCACGGCCATTATTTTTGCGTTCATTCCAACCTTTTATGCCCTTGGCATAGTCATATTTACCAAAAGCTGGCGTGTTTGACGATTGGCCAGTTGCTTCATTGCTTGCTAGCGCAAGATGATTTTATAAAATTCTTTAAAATCATAAACATAAAAATATGGCATGACTCATGCTTTATCTTGGGCAGCTCATGAAGATTTTTACAAGGAACCCTTAAATGAAAAAGCTGATGCTTGGAATGACGTTAGGTTGCGCCCTGTTAACGCCGGTGTTTTCTGCCACGGCAGTAGCGCTGAAGTCCCCCAATAATGCCTGTGACGTGTCTCTTAATTACGATGTCACCCTTACGCCCGAGCAGTTGGTTGTGGGCAGCAAAGGTCAGGAGCATTACCGTATTGAAATGGAACACCTGTATGTGGACGGTAAGGAAGTCCCCTTGAATGCGGCGCAGAAAAAACTGCTGACCGAGTATCATCAGGGCGTAGCCGAGCAAATGCCGGAAGTGATTGCACTGGTGGATGATGCATTAATCATGGCCAATGACGGGGTAACTGCGGCACTCACGCCCCTTCTTGGGGATGATGCCGGCAGCAAACTGGATGCCATGATGGGCCAGTTGCGTGAGCGCATCAACAAAACCGTGTATCACAAACAGGATACCTATTTTATTGGGGCTACCGGCAGCGATGTGGATGAGGCTTTCAATGAAGAGTTTTCCCAACAGGTGGAAGAACTGATGATGCAGTCGGTGGGGTCCATCCTGATGAACGTGGGCCAAAGCATGATGAACGGTGACGGGAACTTCAGCGAACGCATGGAGGCGTTTGGCGAGCGCATGGAGCAGATAGGCGATGAGATTGAAAAGAAAATGGAAGCCCGCTCCGATGCCATTGAGCAGCGCGCCGACCGTTTATGTGACAATTTCCAGCAACTGTTAGTGGTAGAGCAACAACTGCGGGAACAAGTGCCCGCCCTGGCGGCTTACCCGCTGGTATCCCGCCATACTGACGATGATTGATTAACCCTTCTTCCCTCGACGTGGACTTTCCCCGCATTTCCCTTCCAGATGCGGGGTTTTTTATTTCTGACACCAGGCTTTTTTGCGAATACAGAACGATGGGGTTAGAGTAGCGAACAAAGACTTGATATACTCTAAGCGCTTAACCTCCGAGGGTCTGCGCCTTATATGGCAACGATGCATTACTGATCGGCACCCCCGCAAGTATCCCCGCAGCAGGAACCATGCTGTTTGTCGTTATAAAATATCAATGAAGTTAAAGGTTTAAGGCGACTTTCATGTTAGAACTATTGGAACCTATCGCGATTTTCACCCACGTCGCCCGTGCCGGCAGCTTTAGCGCTGCTGCCCGCCGTCTGGGAATTTCAAAGTCCAAGGTCAGCACTCAGGTGGCCGATTTGGAGCACAAACTGGGTGTACAGTTAATTCAGCGTACTACCCGCAGCCTGAGCCTTACTGAAGCCGGTAACCTGCTCTATACCCAGGGTGAAGAGCTGTTGCGCGGCGCCGATCAGGCGGTTGCCAGCGTGCATAACCTTAATGATGCCACCCGTGGGGTATTGAAACTGGGCATCTCCCAATCCTTTGGTACGGCGCATATCATTCCGGCACTGCCTGAGTTCATGGAGCGTCATCCGGAGCTGGAGTTACAGGTAAGCTTGCTGGATCATAAAGTGGATGTGGTCAGTGAAGGGTTGGATCTGTTGCTGACCATGTCAGAGCAGTTGCCGCTTGGCATGGTGGCAAGACCCCTGATGAAATGCCAGTTCATGCTGCTGGCTTCCCCCGAATACATTGCAGCCCATGGTCAGCCCACACGGCCAGAACAGCTGGTGGAACACAACTGCTTGGTGTACCACGGTGAATGGCACGAGCACAGTGTGTGGCAGTTCAAAAAAGGTGATGATTACTGCGAAATCGGCGTTAACGGCAACTTCCGGGTGGATAACGCTCCGGCGCTGAAATCCGCTGCCGTCAGTGGCTTGGGCATTGTGTATCTGGCCACTTACCTGCTGGAAAACGAGATTGAAGAAGGCAAACTGGTGCCTCTGCTGCCGGAATGGCATCTGGTGAATCATCTGCCATTACAGGCGGTGTACCCGCGGCGTAAGCATTTGGCGCCCAAGGTCAGCGCTTTTATCGATTTTATCAAAAATCATATTGGCACCCCGCCAAAATGGGATGAAAAATACACCGAGCTGTTTGCCAAGCGCCAGTAATGGCTGCCAACAATCAGCCGTTTGGGGCGCTGCTTGAGTAAACCGCCCGCTGCCAGCGTTGGCAGGTAACTGCATTCGTTAAAAAACGTACATGGCCTTGATGGCGGCATGTACGTTTTTTTTATGGCACTTTTTTATCAAACATAGGGTGTTTGGTCGGTTATCCGCTTAGCACACCGTTTTAGCAGAACTCGCCCAAAAGCTCATTGACAAAATAATGGCCTTTGTCCGTAAGCGCCCAACTGTCGTCATGGACGATTACCAGTCCTTTAGCCACTCCGCGTTGCATCCCAGGCTCAAGCATGCGGGCTGGCAGGCCGGTTCTGGCTTCAAATTCCGCCTTGGGAATGGGCCGCATCAGCCGCAGGCGGTTCATCAGGTATTCCAGCGGTAAATCTTCGCTGTTGACCGGATTGGTCTGGTAGTGATACTGGCCAGCCAGATAGCCTTTGGGGTGTTTCACCTTGATGGTGCGGACAATTTTTTGTTGTGCTGCCAGGGTGATTTTACCGTGGGCGCCGCAGCCGATGCCCAGATAATCGCCAAACTCCCAGTAGTTGCGGTTGTGGCGGCATTCGTAACCGGGCTTGGCATAGGCGGAAATCTCGTATTGCCGGTAACCCAGCTCCGCTAGCCGTTGCTGCCCCGTGCGGTAAATCTGCCACAGGGCTTCGTCATCGGGCAGTTGTGGTGGCCGGGAGTGGAACAGGGTGTTGGGCTCAATGGTCAGTTGATACCAGGACAAATGGGGCGGATTAAGCGCGGCGGCGGTTTCAATGTCATGCAGTGCTTGTTGCAGGTTTTGCCCTGGCAGTCCGTGCATCAGATCCAGATTGAAGCTCTGGTAATCGGCCTGTGCCAGCGCCTTTGCGGCATTGGTGGCTTCATGACCGTTATGGATGCGGCCAAGGATTTGCAGTTTATCTGCCGCAAAACTCTGTACCCCCATGGAAATGCGGGTAATGCCGGCCTGGCGGTAGGCGTCAAAATCATCATGCTCCAGGGTGCCGGGGTTGGCTTCCATGGTGATTTCTATCTGCTTATCGAAGGGAATTTGTCGGCGCACACCAGCGAGCAGCCGGCCAATCTGGTCGGCATCAAACAGTGATGGCGTACCGCCGCCAATGAAAATGCTGTGCAGCGGCCGTTGCTGCACATACGCCTTATCTGCCTGCAAGTCCTGTAGCAGTGCATCCACATATTGCTGCTGCGGTAGCTCGCCGTGCTGGGCATGGGAGTTGAAATCGCAGTAGGGGCATTTGCGCACACACCAGGGAATGTGAATATACAGGCTCAGCGGCGGCAGTTGTAACATCAGTCAATAATCCCTTGCTGGCGGAATGCTTCCAGTAACAGCTGTAGTGCCTTGCCCCGATGGCTTAACTGGTTTTTCTCATCACCGGTCAATTCAGCGGCGCTTTGGCGAAAGCCCCGGGGGATGAAAACCGGATCATAACCATGGCCGTGCTCACCTATGGCTTCAAACGCGATTTCCCCTTCCCAGGCGGCCTGGCAGATAATCGGTGTGGGGTCCAGCGCGTGGCGCATATACACCAGAACGCACTGGAATCTGGCTGTGCGCGGGGCAGGGGTTTGCCCAAGGGTGGTCAGCAGTTTCTGGTAATTGGATTTGGCGGTGGCATCCGCGCCGCTGTAACGGGCGGAGTAGATCCCCGGTGCGCCCTGCAGGGCATCGACTTCAAGGCCGGAGTCATCGGCAATGGCGGGCAGGCCGGTGGCCTTGGCGGCGTGGCGTGCCTTGATGATGGCGTTTTCGACAAAGCTCAAGCCGTCTTCCACCGCTTCGCTGACGTTAAAGGCATTTTGAGGGATCACCTCAATATTGAAATCTGCCAGCATGTGGGCAAACTCTGCCAGCTTGCCTTTGTTGCCACTGGCCAACACGATTTTTTTCATGGGAATGTTCCTGGGCTGAGTAAATGACAATCAGGTCAATCTCACGCATAGCGTGACATGGGATTGTGTCAGTCGTTAAAGAATTTCTGGATGAAATCCAGGGTGCTGTTAAGGTCATCGCCTTTGCGGATCACCAGTTTGAAGTGGATTTCTTCGGTTTCCCGGTAGGGGCATTCCGCCAGATAGTAAATGGAATGCCCTTCGCGAATTTCCCGGAATTTCAGCTTGAAGCGCGCATCCAGAATATTGGTGGCAATACCGCTGATGCTGGCCTCAACCATGGGGTGGCCGGGGCGGGTATTGTCTTGCACCACCACGTTGACGAAACCGGTATAAGGGCTGCGATCAATCCCGTAATTGTGGGCAATGGCGGGCGTCAGGAAGGTGCTGGGCAATGCCATGTAGTGAATGGTGTAATGGCCCACTTGGCGTGTTTGCTCGGCTTGTGCCAGATGGGCACCAGCCAGCCATAACAGGGTTAACAGGATAAATCTGCGCACGGGTATTCTGGATGTGTACTGCAACATGGCGGCAATTATAACTGCTAAGCCGGCAGAAGCCTATGGCGTGGCAATGATGGATTAGAGTAACTGACGAATTAACTCGGGAATTTCCCGGGGGGCGATGATGCGTACCTGTTTATGGCGCCCTTGCTCGCCTTTGGTGATCTGTACCTGACTTTTGGGCACCCGAAAACTCTTGGCCAGCAGTTTGGCCAGGTAAGCGTTGGCCTTGCCGTCAATGGGCGGTGCGGTAATGGCCAGTTTCAGCTCGTCACCATGCAGGCCCACCCACTGATCGCGGCTGGCTTTGGGCTGAATGTAAAGCCGGAGCAGCAGGTCTTGCTGCTCCTGTGTTACCGCGGGCATCAGGCCGCAGCCCAGAAAGGAATGTACTGGGATAACAGCATGTTGAGAAAATTCAGTGCAATCATCAGTACCAATACGGACAAATCCAGCCCGCCCATGGGCGGAATGATGCGCCGCAGCGGGCTGAGCACGGGTTCTGTCAGCTGAATGAGCACATACTCAAACGGATTGCTGCCCTGACTGACCCAGCTCAAGATGGCGCGGATGATTAATATCCAGAACAGCAATACGCCGGATTCCTTTATCACCGACACAATGGCAAACACCATGGTGGTACCAAAATCAAACTTGGCGCCGGCAATCAGCGACAACGCCAGAATCTTTAGCACCACCACGGCCAGTGCCAATACCACTGAGGCGGTGTCAATGCCGCCAACCGCTGGCAGCACCCGGCGCATAGGCGCCACAATCGGGTGCGTGGCTTTGACAATGAACTGGCTGAAAGGATTATAAAAATCCGCCCGGGCCAGTTGCAGCCATATGCGAAGAATCACCACCATCAGATATAAATCAAACAGGGTATTAACTAAGTAAGCGAATGCATTCATGGATGTTATCGTTCTCTATGGTTGGTCGAGTGGGTTGCTCAGAATTCTTGCGCCATGGCTTCTGCCCTAACAATGCAGTTATTCATGGCCTGTTGCACCAACTCCGGCAGTTTTCCCTGTTTCAGGGTTTCTACCGCTTCATGGGTGGTGCCGCCCTTGGAGGTTACGTTCTGGCGCAACTGCTCCGGTGTCAACTGGGGGTTTTCCTGCAGCATTTTGGCAGCGCCCAATGCCGCTTGCTGCGCCAATGCCCTGGCTTTGTCTTCATCCATTCCCAGCTCGCTTGCCGCCTTTATCATAGCCTCGATAAACAGGAAAAAGTAGGCCGGAGAGCTGCCGGAAAGGGCAATCACCAAATTGAGATCCGCTTCTTTATCCACCCACAATGCCTGGCCGCCGCTGGACATGATGCGATGACAGATGGTTTTGTCGTCCTCGCTGATGTTGGCCGGGGCGAACATGCCGCTCATGCCCGCGCCAATCTGCATGGGGGTGTTGGGCATGGTGCGGATTAATTTCACCGGTTGGGCAAAATAATCCTGGTAACGCCCGGCGTTAATGCCGGCGGCAATGGTGATCAGCAGTTTGTCTGACAAGGCCAGCGGCCGCAGCGCCTCGCACACCTGTTGCATCAGTTGGGGCTTTACCGCCAGCACAATGACATCCGCCTGCTTGGCGGCGGCAAGGTTGTCGGTGGTGACCTTAATGCCGAAATCGGCCTCGAGCGCTGTTAGCTTGCCGGTACTGGGGTTGCTGGCCTCAATTAAATGGGCTGGATAACCACTGTTTACCAGTCCGCTGATGATGCTGCGGCTCATGTTGCCGGCACCGATAAAACAGATGCGCTTGTTTGACATACCATCCCCTGTGTTGATGAATTGGGTGCGGCGCTTGGTCGCGAATCTCCATAGTATTTGGGCTTAGGGTATCAAAAACAAGGGGATTACGGCCAATCAAGCGTCTTTTTGCGGATAATCCCGGGCGCCAAAGATGGCACTGCCAATGCGCACCAAGGTGGCGCCACATGCCACAGCCTGCTCCAAATCATGGCTCATGCCCATCGACAGGGTGTCGGCTTGGGGATAGTCCTGTTGCAGCCTGGCCAGTAGCTGCTGCATCAGCTGGAATTGCCGGCGCAGTGGCTCACCCTCTTCAGCGCTGGGAATGGTCATCAGCCCCCGCAGGGTCAAATGGGGCAACTGGCTGATGTCCCGGGCAAGAGACAACATCTCCTGCTCACTGCTGACGCCGGATTTTGATGCTTCACCACTGACGTTAACCTGAATGCACACCTGTAGCGGAGGCAGTTGTAACGGGCGCTGGGCATTGAGGCGCTGGGCGATTTTGCTGCGGTCAATGGTGTGCATCCAGTGGAACAATTCGGCCACTGGCCGGCTTTTGTTGGATTGCAGCGGGCCGATAAAATGCCACTGGATGTCAGGATGGCTTTGTTGCAGCTCAAGGATTTTTTGCTGGCCTTCCTGAACGTAGTTTTCACCGAAACAACGCTGCCCGGCATCATAGGCGGCCATGATATCGCTCACCGGTTTGGTTTTGCTGACCGCCAACAATGTGATGTCGTCCGCTTGTCTTGAGCATTTACCGGCCGCCTGGGCAATCCGGCTCTGGGCGCAGGCCAGTCTCTCTGCTATTGTTGTCATGATGTTAATCTTTCGCTTTGTAAGGGATATCCCGTTCTATGGAAATCACTGAATTATTGGCTTTTAGTGTAAAGCATAACGCTTCGGATCTGCATCTGTCTTCTGGGGTGCCGCCGTTGATCCGTGTTGATGGGGAAGTGAGAAAACTCAACGTACCGGAGCTGACCCATCAGGAAGTGCACCGCTTGGTGTACGACATCATGAATGACAAGCAGCGCAAGGATTATGAAGAGTTTCTGGAAATCGACTTTTCCTTTGAAGTGCCCAATCTGGCGCGTTTCAGGGTTAACGCTTTCAATCAGTCCCGTGGCGCGGCCGCCGTTTTTCGTACCATTCCCAGTGATATCCTGTCTCTGGAACAGTTGGGCGCGCCGGAAATCTTCAAAAAGATTTCATCTTACCCTCGCGGACTGGTGCTGGTGACCGGCCCTACCGGCTCCGGTAAAAGTACCACGCTGGCGGCCATGATTGATTATGTGAATGACAGCCGTCATGACCATATTCTCACCATTGAAGACCCCATTGAATTTGTGCACAAAACCAAGCAATGCCTGATTAACCAGCGTGAAGTGCATCGTCATACCCTGAGTTTTGCCGCAGCCTTGCGCAGCGCCCTGCGTGAAGACCCCGATGTGATTCTGGTGGGGGAAATGCGTGATTTGGAAACCATACGTTTGGCGTTAACCGCCGCCGAAACCGGCCATTTGGTGTTTGGCACCCTGCATACCACCTCTGCGGCCAAAACCATTGACCGTGTGGTGGATGTTTTCCCTGCCGGTGAAAAAGACATGGTGCGTGCCATGTTGTCAGAATCCTTGCAGGCGGTGATTTCCCAGACTCTGATCAAAAAGGTGGGCGGTGGCCGGGTGGCAGCCCATGAAATCATGGTGGGAACGCCGGCTATCCGTAACCTCATCCGTGAGGATAAAATTGCCCAGATGTATTCAGCCATTCAGACCGGGATGGCCCATGGCATGCAAACCCTTGAACAGAGTTTGCAGCAGCTGGTGGCCAGAGGGGTGATCACCCGTGAAGATGCGTTGTCCAAGAGCTCCAACAAACAATTGAATCTGTAAGGAATTATAATGGACGTCAGACCTTTTCTTGAAGAAATGGTAGCGCGTAAAGCTTCGGATCTGTTTGTCACCGCGGGCTTCCCGCCCAGTGTCAAAGTGGATGGCGAGCTGCGACCACTGGCAGAGCAAACGTTTACCCCGGCACAGTCACTGGAATTTGTGGAATCCCTGATGACGCCGGACAACAAAAAAATGTTTCATGAAAGCAAGGAATGCAACTTTGCCATTGGCGTGAAAGGACTCGGGCGTTTTCGTGTCAGCGCCTTCTGGCAGCGGGAAGCGGCCGGTTGCGTCATGCGGCGCATTGAAATCCGCATTCCCACCATGGAAGAATTAAGTCTGCCGCCAATCCTCAAAGATCTGGTGATGAGCAAACGCGGACTGGTGATCATGGTGGGGGGCACCGGCACCGGTAAGTCCACCTCGCTGGCGGCGCTTATCGGTTATCGCAATGCCAATTCCAAAGGGCATATCCTGACCATTGAAGATCCGGTGGAATTTGTGCACCAGCACCGCAAAAGCATCATCACCCAGCGGGAAGTGGGCATTGATACCGAATCTTTTGATGCGGCATTGAAAAGCTCGTTGCGCCAGGCGCCTGACGTGATCCTTATCGGTGAAATCCGCAGCCAGGAAACCATGGAGTTTGCCCTGTCTTTTGCCGAAACCGGCCATTTGTGCATGGCGACTTTGCACGCCAACAACGCCAACCAGGCGCTGGACCGCATTATGCACTTGGTGCCGGAAAACAAGCACCGGCAGCTCTTGTTTGATTTGTCATTGAATCTGCGGGGGGTTGTGGCGCAGCAATTGATCCCCAAAGCCGACGGCAGTGGCCGCCGGGCGGCCATTGAAGTCCTGATTAATACTCCCCGGGTGGCCAGCATCATCCAGAATAATGAACTGCACTTGTTGAAAGAAACCATTGCCAAATCCAACGAGCAGGGCATGCAGACCTTTGATCAGGCATTATTTCAACTTTATAACGAAGGGGAAATCACCTATGCCGACGCGCTGCGACATGCGGATTCACCCAATGATTTGCGCTTGATGATTAAGTTGCAAAGTGGCACCACCGGGTCTGAAGGGGGCATGGCCGGCGTGACGCTGGATATGGATTAATAAAGACAACAACTTGCATAAAAGGCGCCATTGGCGCCTTTTATTTTTCATATAGAATTCGATATTTTGATAAATATTTGATAAAATCCCGCGTCTTTTGTTAAATAAATCGGAGTAAATACGTGAAAGTTGGGGGAAAACTGTTGTCTGTGGCCGCTATGGCCGGGGTTGTATTCCCAGTGTTGGCAGTGCCTGTTTCGGATGCGTTGGACATTGGGGGTGCAGCGCGTGTCAACTATGGTTGGAGAGATTACGACAATAACGCAAAATTTGAATTTGAGCTGTTCCGCGCCGATGTGAATTATGATGACGGCGAAGTGTTTGGGTCAGCCCAATACCGTTGGTACAAGGACATGGACTTTGTCAGCCATGCCTGGGTGGGATATCGCTTCTCTGAGGCGTCCAGTGTCAAACTGGGGGTGACTCAGGCGCCATTTGGCCTGTTGCCATACTCTTCCCACTCTTTCTGGCTGGGCGTGACCTATCCGCTCGGGCTTGAAGAAGATACCGATGCCGGTGTTCACTGGCAATATGAGCAAAACGGCTGGCGTTATGACTTGGCCTACTTTGCCAATGATGAATACGGTGACGGTACCCGTGCCAACCGTTATTCCTTTGATACCGCCACCACTGCCGCTTCACCCTATGAAGAAGCCGGTCAGCTCAATGGCCGTATTGAACGCAGTTTTCAAAATGGCAGTGCCAGCCACAAACTGGGTGCCTCACTACAGTTAAGCCGTTTTGAATACAAAGCGGTGGAAAACGCGGTTGCCGGTGAAAATACCGACGGCTATGCTGCCGCTGCCCACTGGCAAATGGACTGGCAAGGCTGGCAGACACAACTGCAATACATCCATTATGATTATGATATGCCGAATAATCGTATGACCATGTCCGGCTTTGGCTCACCATTTGAAGTGGCTGCCAAAGGCGATGTGGTGACTGCCAACCTGACTCGCAGCATGGATGTAAACTGGGGCCCGGTTTCCAACCTCACTTGCTATAATGACTTTTCCAATGCCATGGTATCAGGTACCGGTTTGGATGATTCCATGCAAAACGTGACTGGCTGCGCGATTACTGCCGGGAAGTTTTCCACTTATGTGGACTGGATTGCCGGCAAGAACATGTGGTCTATCGGCGGCCCAGGTGTAGGGGTGTTTGATGGCGGCAATGGCTGGCATTCCCGCTTTAACATCAATATTGGCCTGTACTTCTAAGCTCTTGCAATCGCGTTGATTGCCGCTACCGCTCATGGAGGATGAATATATGAACATAACGACATGTGTGAATATGACCAAGTGGGCGGGAAAAACCCCATGGATATACGGGATGGCGGCAATCATCATGAGCTTGCCTGGGATGGCGGCCCAGTGTCCGGATTACCTGAACCTGAGCGTGCGCAAGTTGCATTCACAGGAAACGGTGGACTTATGTGCCTTGACTGACGGTAAGCCGGTGTTGCTGGTCAATACCGCCAGTCATTGTGGTTTTACGCCGCAATTCAAGGGGCTGGAAGCCTTGCATCAGCAGTACCTAGATAAAGGGCTGGTGGTGATAGGCTTCCCTTCCAATGATTTTTTCCAGGAAGAAAAACAGGAAAAAGACACCGCCGATATCTGTTATATTAACTACGGCGTGACATTCACCATGCTGGCCACTTCCGCGGTGCGGGGCAATGATGCCAATCCGGTTTTTGCCTACCTTAACGATAAGGCGGGTGCACCCAAATGGAATTTCTTTAAATATCTGGTCAGTGCCGATGGTAAAACGGTGCAGCGTTTTGGCTCGCGGGTAACGCCACAGAGCAAGGCCCTGACGGATGCCATTGACGCATTATTGGCTGATGGCACCAACATGGCTGAGTAGGATATTGCCCCGTTTGGCAATTGGCGCCATCATCAATCACGGGCGGTTATCAAGGCCGCCTGATGTTAACCCCGCAGTGTTTTATTACGGTGCGTTAATCACCATAGTGATTTTCAAAATAGCTTTCGATTATCAGCACCGCTGAAACCGCATCCACCTTGCTTTTCCCCAGTGATTTGAAACCGCCCAGCTCAAATAACCTGGCTTTGGCATCGGTGGTGGTAAGGCGCTCATCTTGTGTTGTAACCAACACGCCAAAACGGCCGTGAATGCGGTTGGCAAATTTTTTGGCCCGCTGGGTCATTTCCTGCTCGGTGCCGTCCATGTTCAAGGGTAGTCCCACCACCACCAAATCCGGTTGCCATTCTTGTAGCAGGGTGCCAATTTGCTCCCAGTCAGGGATCCCGTCCCTGGCTTTCAGTGACAACAAGGGCTGGGCGCTGCCAGTAATTTCCTGACCCACCGCCACCCCAATGCTTTTGGTGCCAAAATCAAATCCCAGAACGGTTTTACTCATGCATGACCTACATCGCCGGACATTTGCCAGGCATTGAATCCTAATGAATGGGTGGCTTTTTCCCAGCGTTCTTCAACCGGGGTGTGAAATAACAGCTCCTCGGTTGCCGGGAGTGTCAGCCAGGCGTTGTCTGCCAACTCCTGCTCCAGCTGGTTACGGCTCCAGCCCGCATAGCCCAGGATCACTAAAAAGTTGTCCGGAGCCTTGGCGGTGCACAGCGCGGCCAGAATGTCCCGGGAGGTGGTCAGCATCAGCGCTTCACTGACTGTGTCGCTGTTGCTCCAATGGGGCTGGGCGCTGTGCAGTACAAATCCCCGCTCCGGATTCACCGGGCCACCAACAAGCACCTGGCTTTGTAGTGCAGGATGCAACATGGCGTCATCTGCCAGTTCCAGTTGCGTCAGCAACTCCTGCACGCCCAAGCCGATGGGTCTGTTAACCATTAAGCCCATGGCACCTTTGGCATCATGTTCGCAGATATAAATCAGTGAACGTTCAAAAAAGGTGTCGTTGAGTGATGGCATGGCAATGAGAAAATGATTTTGTAAACTGTCCATACTACGACTCCTGCAAGATGTTGTTCAGCCACCGGCCAGCTTCACCTTATACCCCATTTTTTCCAGCAAGGCTTTCAGTTGCTCTCGATTATCTGTTTGTATTTCAATGGTAAACGCCTTTACTGTACCACCACAACCACATTGTTTTTTCAATTTCTGAGCCAGGGCTTTCAACGCGTCGGTTTCCAGTGCCAGCCCGCTTATCACGGCCACCCCTTTGCCTTTTCGCCCTTTGCTGTCGCGGTGGATGCGGACAATGCCATCCCCTTCGGGAGGCTTGGCCTGGGGCGTGGGTTGGCTAATTCTGCCTTTATCCGTGCTGTACACCAAAGTGGCGTCTGAGTCGCGATTCATCGGGAGCATTCCTTATTGGGTTATGGGCGCAGTTTACCAGATTTGACGGCTATGCTTATAGTTTACAGCACGGCGTGCATGGGCAAAAAAAAAGACCACCTAACAGGTGGTCAAACACTGATTTTATCTTTGCAGGGATAGAAAATCAGCAGAGGTTGTCTCATCGATGAGACCTTGACGAGGGAGGTAAACCTTTTAACCCAGCAGCGTGCCAAACAGTACCGACAACATTGACACTAAAGCGCTGGCAAGCATCCATGGCCGCCATGCGGGGATCATCAGCGTTAACGGGGTGATGACAAAACCGATGGCCGCCAGGCTGAAAAAAGAGAAGGTTGAGGTAAATAAATGACCTGCCAACCAGCAAAGCGTGATTACCGGTAGCAGTAACCAGGCTTTGTGCAGCTTAAGGGACGCCAGCCCCGGGAGGTCGATACTGTTCGTGGTCGTGGCCGAGGTCAACCGGGTGGGAACGGCTAACAGTAAAACGCCGGCGATAATCATAATGCTGAGATACCAACCCATGAGTAATACCTTTAATGCTGCTTTAAAATCTTAATGATAATTATTATCATCTAGTTTTAAGGGAAGGTCAAGTAGGAAGTGCATGATTGTGTTGTTGTGCTAATAATGGCGGAAATGTAAGCTTTAACTTAATGAGTGGCCAAGGTGATATTGCATCATCGTGAATGCCATGAAGGGGAATAAGGACGGGATCCATGAAAAAACTGATGTTGGCAACGTTAATATTGTTGTTAAGTGGTTGTGCGTCGCTGGATACCAGCTGGGACTACAACCCTGAAGTGAATTTCACCCAGTACAAACAGTATGCCTGGGTGCCAACCACCAAAGAAAGCCAGAGTGAATATCAGCTCAACGGCTTGTTGGATCAACGAGTACGCAGTGCAGTTGATGCCGATTTGGCCCGTAAAGGCTATGTGAAGGTCGACATCAAACAAGCCGATGTGCTGGTGAACTACCTTACCAAGTTGGATAAGCGCTTTAAGGTGGACACTGTTAACACCGGGATGGGATACAGCCCGTTTTGGGGGCCTCATTGGTATTTCGGCGGTTCATGGCAAACCAATACCCGGATAAAGGAGTATGAGGTGGGAACACTGGTTTTGGACATGGTGGATGCCAAAAGCAATAAACTGATTTGGCGTGGTGCGGCCAATGGTGTCATCCGGGATTATAAAACGCCACAGCAGCGCATTGGAAAAGTGAACGATGCGGTAGCCGGCGTACTTGATAATTTTCCACCAAAGCCGCAACAGTAATGACTTTGTGTCGTGTCAGCCCTCCACCTGCAGGGCTGACAGGCAGGTTTTGTGCCAATTAGCAATTCTAGATGCAAGCCAGCTCACAAAAGGTTATCTTATTGTGTGATCCAACTCGGGTGATTGCAGTTACATGGATGCTTCTGGCCGTTACGTCGGATCTGTCACAATTATTTATGATTAAAGGGAGAGTTTTTAATGAATAACATCGAGGAACTGATGAAGCAGGTTCCTGAATTGGTGGCGGTTTACGGCATCAAGATCCTGCTGGCTCTGGTGATATTCTTCGTTGGTAAGTATTTTTCCGGCGTTGCCAAAAAGGTCACAGAACGTCTGCTTGATAATCGCAAAGTAGATAAAACCGTTTCTTCTTTTGTGGCCAATCTGGTTTGGGCCGTGGTCTTCACCTTTACCGTGATTGCCACGTTGGGGCAGGTGGGCATTCAAACCGCATCACTGGTTGCCGTACTCGGTGCTGCTGGCTTGGCTGTCGGTTTGGCGCTGCAGGGCTCATTATCCAATTTTGCGGCGGGGGTGTTGCTGGTGATGTTTCGCCCATGCCGTGTGGGCGATTATATTGAAGCCGGTGGCGTTGCCGGGACTGTGGATGAAATCACCATTTTTGCCACACGCCTGAAGAGCCCTGACAACAAGGTCATCACCGTGCCCAACTCGGCCATTATGAATGGCAGCATCGTGAACTACTCAGCCATGGAAAACCGCCGTTTGGATTTGACCATTGGCGTGTCTTACGATGCGGACATCCGTAAAACCAAGCAGCTGCTGAGCGACATTCTGGAAAACAACGACAAAGTGCTTAAAGACCCAGCTTATACCGTGGGCTTGGCGGCACTGGCGGATTCATCCGTCAATTTTGCGGTGCGTCCATGGGTAAAAGTGGGTGATTACTGGCCGGCGCATTTTGAACTGATGGAACAGATAAAACTGGCACTGGATGAAAACGGTATTGGCATTCCTTATCCGCAAATGGATGTTCATATCAAAGAGATGCCGGTAAAAGAGTAAGGTTTACGGCAATGAAAAAACCGGCATGAATATGCCGGTTTTTTTATGGTGCTCACGCAGGCTTGCATGTGTGGTTTTACTGGTGAGTCATTGTCGGGCAACCGTTGTATTTCCCGCAGATGCCCATCTTGAACAGCCTTATGCCAAGGGCTATCCGATGGGGTTTCGGTCATTTTTCATCTGCCGAATAGTGAAACGTGGGCACTGACCAGCAAAAGCGGATTGCCAGCATTCTCAAACTGAAGCCTAAAAACAGGCTAACGCCAAGGCTTATCCATGGTGCAGTGCCGGTTGTCTGCAAGATGACATAACAACAGGCGGTGACGATGGATACAATGCCATAGAGCTCCTTGCGGAAAATCAATGGCATCTGATTACACAAAATGTCGCGGATAACCCCACCAAACACCCCGGTGATGACGCCCATGACAATGGCAACCGGCGGGCTGAATCCCAACAGCAAGGTTTTTTGGGTGCCAATAACCGAAAATACGGCCAGCCCCAGCGCATCAATGGTCAAAAAGAGTTTTGCCAGGTAATGCATCAGGGGGGCAATAACGACCGTGAGCAGAGAGGCGACAATAATGGCCACCAGATAGTGCCAGTTTTCAACCCAAATCAATGGATAATTGCCCAGCATGATGTCCCGCAGGGTACCGCCGCCAATGGCTGTGGCACAGCCCACAATCACCACCCCGAAAAGATCCATTTTCTGCTTGCCAGCGGCCAGTGCGCCAGTCATGGCTTCGGCGATGATGCCAATAAACCAGAGCACTAATACAACTTGGGTCTCCTGCATTTTGCTTTCCAGTCCTGTTGAAGAGAGAGGGGAATTTTGAATGAAACACCACTAAAACGAAAATGAGATATTTTACTATTAATCAATAATAATACTAATGCATAATTTTTATATTGCACTGAAAAATAAACAATAATTATTTCAAGTTAAAATATAGAGATAGAATTTATTAATTTTTAAATTACATTTTCATCTTTTGTGCGGCGCTGTACAGCTTTTTACGAGCGGGGTAGAGTGGACTTTTCCGCTTTGCATTGGATAACGCAATGATTGATTTACGCAGTGATACCGTGACGCACCCCACCGCCGCCATGCGCGCTGCCATGGCAAAGGCAGAGGTGGGTGATGATGTGTATGGTGATGACCCGACAGTTAACCGTCTGGAGCAGATGGCTGCCGAAATGCTGGGGTTTGAAGAAGCGCTGTTTACCACATCAGGCACACAGGCAAACCTGTTGGCGCTGATGTCCCATTGTCAGCGTGGCGATGAATATATCTGTGGGCAGCAGGCCCACAACTATAAATACGAAGCTGGTGGTGCGGCGGTACTGGGCAGTATTCAGCCCCAGCCCATTGCCAATATGGCTGATGGCAGCTTGTCGTTATCGGCCATTGCGGATGCCATTAAACCGGATGATGTGCACTTTGCCCGCACCCGTTTGATCAGTCTGGAAAATACCATTGCCGGTAAGGTGCTGCCACAGCAGTACCTGGCGGATGCCCAGCGACTGGCATTCAGCAAAGGGCTGAAAATCCATCTAGATGGTGCCAGAGTGGCCAATGCCGCTGTGGCGCAGGGGCTTGAAATTGCCGACATCACGCAATTTTTTGATTCAGCCACTATTTGCCTGTCAAAGGGGTTGTGTGCCCCGGTGGGCTCCTTGTTGGTGGGCGATGAGCATTTCATTCAGCGGGCGCGCCGCTGGCGCAAGATGCTGGGTGGGGGAATGCGTCAGGCGGGCATTTTAGCGGCGGCAGGCGAGTTGGCACTCACGCAGCAGGTGGCCCGCTTGGCAGAAGATCATGCAAATGCCCGTTTGTTGGCGGAAGGACTGTCGGCATTGGCGGAGGTGTCGGTGGATTTGTCTTTGGTGCAGACCAATATGGTATTTGCCGAGTTGGATGACAAGGTCAATCCGCTGAAACTGGCGGCGCAGTTGGCCGAGTGTGGTGTGCGTATCAGTGCGGCAAAATCCCTGCGTCTGGTAACGCACCATGATGTTTCCGGGGCGGACATCCGTAAAACCATTGGGGCGTTCAAGCAATGCCTGGCGCAGTGATCCTTGCCGGGCAGCATTGGTTTGCCCAGCTTATTCTTTTTCCATCTCTTTTTTGACGGATTTGACCGCATCCCGTGAGGTATGACCAATCTCCTTGGTGACATCCCGGGTGGTGTGACCGATGGTGGTGGTCACCTCGCGGGTGGCATGGCCAATATCCTGCCCGGTTTGTTTCAGTTCAGCACAGGCGCTCAGTAACAGCAGCATGCTTAAGGTCAGCAGGGTTTTCATGTTACAGACTCCTTATGCCTGGGGTGTCAGTCGTCGAGCTTGCCGGTGAGCCGGGCATATTTCAGCAGCAGTTCATCGGCAGACTCCACCCGTTGCGGATCGGTGGCAATGCAATCGATGGGACACACGGACACACAGGTGGGCTTGTCATAATGGCCCACGCATTCTGTGCAGCGTTCGGGATCAATCATGTAGATTTCCTCCCCCATGGTGATGGCCTGGTTGGGACACTCAGGCTCACACATGTCGCAATTGATGCAGCTATCGTCAATCAGCAGTGCCATGGTATGTCTCGGTTATGCGCCTTTGTGGGGGTTGCGGGTATCCTGGCCCGTGGGCAGGTTGCGCAGCAAAATCCCCTGTTCCAGCGCCACTTCTTGCGGTACGGGCAAATATACAGTATGGCCGTTACCCGGGGCGCAATCAACGGCTTCCCCTTTGCGGTTAAGCAGTGAGTCAATGGTCAGGCTGATATTGCCCTGAGGGGTCATCAGCTCCACGCTGTCACCCACGCTGAATTTGTTTTTCACGGCGATTTCTGCCAGCCCGTCGGCATTGCGCTGGCCGGTAAGCTCGCCCACAAATTGCTGGCTGTCGCTGACGGAGTAACCATAGTCATAATTCTGGTATTCATCGTGCACGTGGCGGCGCAGGAACCCTTCGGTATAACCGCGGTGAGCCAAGCCTTCGAGCTGGGTCATCAGATTGCGGTCAAAAGCATGGCCGGCAGCGGCATCATCAATGGCCTTGCGATACAACTGGGCGGTGCGGGCCACGTAATAAAACGATTTGGTACGACCTTCGATTTTCAGCGAATCCACGCCCATGCGCGCCAAACGCTCCACGTGCTGAATGGCTCGCAGATCTTTGGAATTCATGATGTATGTGCCGTGTTCATCTTCAAATGCCGGCATGTATTCGCCTGGACGATTGCCTTCCTGTAACAGGAAAATCTTGTCGGTTGCCGGGCCTTCCCCTAATGTGGGCTTTTCTATTTGCACGGCCTCTTGTACCGGATTGACGGCAATGATGTCACCGGTGTCATTCTGGGTGGCTTCATGCACATCGTATTTCCAGCGACAGGCATTGGTGCAGGTGCCCTGGTTAGGGTCGCGCTTGTTGATGTAGCCCGATAACAGGCAGCGGCCGGAGTAAGCCATGCACAATGCGCCGTGCACAAACACTTCTAGCTCAATATCCGGGCAGCGCTGGCGGATTTCTTCAATCTCATCCAGCGACAGTTCACGGGACAGGATCACCCGTTTGATGCCCTGGCTTTCCCAGAACTTCACTGAGGCCCAGTTGATGGCATTGGCTTGCACTGACAAATGCACCACCTGCTGCGGAAAGGCTTCTCGCACCATCATGATAAGGCCGGGGTCCGACATGATAAGGGCATCTGGCCCCATGGCAACCACAGGCTCCATGTCCTTGATATAGGTTTTCAGCTTGGCATTGTGAGGGGCGATATTGCTCACCACATACAGCTTTTTGCCCAATGAATGGGCTTCGTTTATTCCTGTTGCCAGGGTTTCCATGTTGAAGTCGTTATTGCGTACCCTCAGGCTGTATCGCGGCTGGCCGGCATAAACGGCATCGGCGCCGTAAGCAAAGGCATAGCGCATGTTTTTCAGTGTCCCAGCAGGGGACAACAGCTCAGGTTTGAACATAACTTCTCTCACTCATGAAATCCGACAGTCACAAATGTGTGACGGGCGCGGCATTTTACTGAATATGGGCTGGCGGATGCAAATGAAACCAAGATCCATTTGTGTTTCTCCATGGCAACTTCCCCATCCATGGCAATGCACCATCCACTGGTGCTCGCTTTTTCATAATCGGGTAAAACTTGGGCAAATGTCTTGGGTTTTTTCATTGGGGGCGGAGATCTCTGCTCCTTGTCATAAAGGGAGCTGATATAATCAGGTACATATTTTGAACATTCAGGTTACATCGGGGCGCGCATGTCCACAGAGCATCAACTGTTGGTCAGTCTTTTAAAGAAGTTGAAATACGATACACTGGTTTTGCCCACCTTGCCGGAGGTGGCGATTCAGGTGCAGGAGGTGATGGGGCGTCCCAACTCCAGCCTGCGGCAGATTGCCGATGTGATTGGGAAAGATGCGGCGATTTCAGCCCGTTTGATTAAGGTGGCCAACAGCGCTTTTTATAGCCGTGGCGTGCCTGCAGAAAACATCAATCAGGCCGTTACCCGCATCGGCCTTACCCAGATAAAAACCATTGTGACATCCATTGCCATGGAGCAGTTGTTCATTTCCAGCAACGAGATGGTATGGGATGTCATGGATGAAGTGTGGAGCACCTCAATCGAGGTGACCGCTGCGGCCGCCTCCATGTTGCTGCTGTATAAAAAGCAAAACCCCCAATGCCAGCTGAATTATGACACCTTAACGCTGGCGGGCCTGGTGCATAACATCGGCGCCTTACCTGTGCTGACAGAAGCGGAATCCCATCCGGCACTCTTTACCAATATCGGTCAGTTGCGGGCACTGGTGCGCAAACTGCAGGGGCCGATTGGGCGGGCGGTGTTGAATAGCTGGTCATTCACACCGGAAGTGACAGAAGTGGTGGAACGCTGGGCTGATTTACACTATTTGCCTGAGGCGGTGACCTATCTTGATTTCATCCGCGCTGCCGCATTTTATGTGGGAGAACTGCGTGCCGGGCCGGAGCTTGAACAACGGTTGGCAATATTTGCCGACAAAGGACTGCCGGTGTCAGCGGAAGCGCTAGCAAGCGAAGCGTTTTTGGAACATTTCCATTCAATCAAATCCAGTTACGATCAAGACTGATAATAAGCCACCACAAGTGGCACAAACAAGATGGCACCAGCGGATGCCTTGGGGATGCAGATGATTGTTGGCTTGGCAGGGTTATTGGCCATTAGTGTGTTGGTAGGCTTGGTGTTGTGGTGGCGTTATCGCCGTTTGCAGCGCTTTGTCGGACAATTGGCTGAGGCGCTGCGTTTTGCCTCCGAGCATCCCAAACCATTGGCGCTTTCCCGGGTTCCCTCCAAGGCTGAACCGCTTTATCTCGTCACCAAATCCCTGTTACAACGATTACCGGCCAATGCGGGTAAAGATCCGCTCACCGGGTTGCAAGACCGCCAGTGGTTTAAACGGGTGATGACGCCATTAATGCCGGTTACCCGGGGGACGCTGGTGTTACTGGACATTGAACGATTGCGTTTGGTGAACGATTTATTCGGCTTTAATGTGGGGGATATTCTGTTACGCAGTTATGCTGGCAGATTATCCCAGGGCACTCCTACTCCACGGTTTGTGGCCCGTCTGGACGGTGACGAATTTTTACTGTTTTATGAACAGGCACTGACGCTGCCAAATTTGGAAGCACTGCAGCAGCAACTGCAACAGCCTTATAACATCGGCAGCACCCCCATCGGCATTCGCGTCAAAATGGGCTATTTACCCTTGGCGCAACATCACGCAGACATGAGCCTGATGTTAAAGCGGGTGGATTTGGCCCTGAAAAAAGCCCGGAACAAACAAAACAGCATTGCCGTGTATGAAGCCGGGGATGACCAGTTGCATCTGCGGGAGATGAACATCATTCATTCACTGCCCAAAGCCTTGCGGCATGATCAGTTATATGTGGTGTATCAGCCCAAGGAAACCCTGCAAAACGGTAGCTGTGAGCAGGTAGAGGCGCTGATCCGCTGGGAACATCCACAGTTGGGACAGATTGCGCCATCTGAATTCATTCCCCTGGCTGAACGCGCCGGGATGATTTCACTGGTGAGCCAGTGGATGGTGGACAATGTACTGCAACAGCAACAACGCTGGCGCAAACAAGGGCTGGATCTCCGGGTGGCGGTGAATCTGGGCAGCAATGATTTCGAGCAGGACGTGGTGGCTTGTATCAGCCAAAAACTGGCGCAATACCAGTTGCCCGGCAGTGTTCTGGCCCTGGAAATCACCGAAGGGGTGTTGCTGGCAAACCTTGGCAGTACCCGGGAAAAACTGCAGCAGTTGCAGCACTTGGGGCTTGAAATTGCCATTGATGATTTCGGAACCGGCCACTCGTCACTGGCTTACCTGAAAGATTTGCCTGTGGACGAGCTGAAAATTGATAAATCCTTTGTGGATGATTTGCTCACCGATGGCAAAGCCCGGCGGATAGTGTTGACCACCATCGAGATGGCCCATTATCTGGGGTATCGGGTGACGGTTGAAGGGGTTGAGGATGCGCAGCAACGCCATGTGCTGCAGCAGATGGGCGCCGATGTATTACAGGGCAACCTGTTTTCCCGCCCGCTGCGAGGCGCGGAACTGGCCTTTCACCGTGAAGGCCTGCGCCTGCAGCAGCAGGCGGTGGCGCCGTTAGCGGTAGTGGCCCAGTAACGGCGTAATGTCAGGTGCAGCCTACTGCTGCGCTTTGGGTTGTTGTTTGGCCAGCTCCTCATTGAGCTGTGTTTCCACCCACCCCGGTGACTTGGTGTGATATGACAGCAAGCGGTACATGGCGGGGATCACGAACAGGGTAACCAAGGTGGCAAACGCCATGCCGAAAAATACCACCGTGCCCACCGCAATGCGGCTCTCAGAGCCGGCACCGCTGGACATAATCAAGGGTACGGCGCCCACCAGCGTGGTAAATGCGGTCATCAAGATGGGCCGCAAGCGCCGCGCCGAAGCATCCACAATCGCCTGTTCAAAGGGCAATCCCCGGTCCCGTAATTGGTTGGCGAACTCCACAATCAGGATCCCGTTTTTGGTGACCATGCCAATCAGCATGATCATGCCTATCTGGCTGTAAATGTTGAGCCCCTGCTGGGTTAGCCATAACCCGAGAAAACCGCCAAAAACGCCCATGGGCACAGTAAACATCACGACCAGCGGGTTAATAAAGCTTTCAAACTGGGCGGCCAGCACCAGATAAGCGACCAACAGCGCCAGCGCAAAAACGATGAACACACTGCTCTGGTTTTCCTTGAAATCCTTTGACTCGCCGGAATAGCTCACAGTGATGTCCCCTGGCAGCAGCTCCACCGCTTTTTGATCAAGGAAGGTCAGTGCTTCGCCCAGGGTATGACCGGCATTGAGGTTGGCACTAATGGTGATGGATTTCTTTTTGTCGGTGTGGCTCAAGCGCTGGGCCGAGGCTTCTTCTTCCACGCGGGCAACGCTGTCTAACGTGACCAGTTGGCCCTTGGAGGTACGGACATAGATTTTGCTCAAATCCGTCATGCTGTTGAAGTGGTTTTCATCCCCCCGCAGGTAGACGTCATATTCTTCGCCGCGCTCCACATAGGTGGTTTGGGTGCGACCGCCAAGCATGACCTCCAGGGTGTCTGAAACATCCGATACGCTGATCCCCAGCTCCGCTGCCCGGCGCCTATCCACGGTGACCAGCAGCTCAGGGGTGGTTTCGGCATAATCCAAATCCGCCCCGTTCATGATGCCGCTGTTGTTGGCCTGTTGTTGCAATAGTTGGGCCCATTTAAACAGCTCTTTGTAATCGGAGCCGCCAATCACGAATTTGACCGGTTCGCTGGAGCGGCCACGAAACCCCGGAAGCATGGGGCGCACCATAATGTCAGGAATGCCCTTAAGGGCTTTTGTCACCACGCCGAGAATTTGTTGGGCGTTCATCTGCCGTTGGCTCCAGTCAGGCAGGCGCATTATCACAAACCCCGTCTGATCGCCTGCCCGCCCGCCAAATGCCGGTGCCTGAATGCTGAAAGACTTCAGCATGCCCTGTTGCAACAGTGGCATTAACTGGCTTTGCACGATATCCATGTTGGCTGACATCCGGTTATAACTGGTGCCTTCCGCCCCTTTGACAAATGCGTAAATAACACCGCGATCTTCCATGGGGGCCAATTGGGTGGGCACTTGTTGCGACAACAGGTAACTGCCACCGATGCAGGCGAGGATCACCAGTGGCGCGGCCACTTTATGGCGGATGGCGCCGTTAACCCCGCGGCGATAATGGCGCTCAAGATGGCGGAAAATGCAATCCAGCAAATGATTCAGCGCATTGGGTTTCTCTTTGTTCTTTAAAATCTTGCTGGCGAGCACCGGTGTCAGCGTGAGGGCGACAATGGAGGAAAACACCACCGAAACGGCCAGTAGCACGGAAAATTCGGTAAACAGCAGCCCCACCATGCCTTCCATGAAGGAGATGGGCAAAAAGACCATCACCAGCACGGCGGTGGTGGCCATGACGGCAAATCCCACTTCCCGGGTGCCTTTGTAGGCGGCCAACAGCGGGGTCTCTCCCCGTTCAATATGATGAAAGATGTTTTCCACCACCACAATGGCGTCATCCACCACCAAACCGATGGCCAGGATAAGCGCCATCAATGTCAGCAAGTTGACCGAAAATCCCAGGAAATAAGCCGCCATGAAGGCTGATATCAGCGATACCGGTACGGTTACGGCCGGAATGAGCGTTGCCCTGGCTTGCCCGATGAAAATGTACAGCACCAACACCACCAGCGCACTGGTGATGTACAGCGTGTTGTAGACCTCGTTAATGGCCTGATCGATAAACACCGTGGCATCATAGCCAATCTTCAGCTGGGTGCCCGCCGGTAAAAACTGTTGCAAGGCCTGCACCTGTTGGGTGACCGCATTGGCCACTTCCAGCGGGTTGGCATCAGACTGGGGGATTATCCCCAAGCTGATATTGGAAACCCCGTTACTTTTATAGGTGGAGTTTTCGTTTTGCGCGCCGATGTACACATCGGCAATGTCTTTGAGGTAAATGGGGGTACCGTCACTGGCGGTGCGCACCTGCAGGTAGTCAAAGTCCTCCGGATGCAGGTACAAGCGGGCCGTACGGACGGTCATGGAAGTGGCATCATTACGGATTTGGCCGCCGGGAGACTCAAGGTTTTCATTGTTAAGGGCGGTAATGACATCGTTGACGGTGATTTTGCGCCCGGCCATCTCCTCAGGCTTGAGTTTGACATACATCACCTGGGTAAGGCCGCCAGAGATGTTAATGGAGCTGACACCGCTGATCAGATTGAATTTGTCTTCCAGTACCCTGCGGGAATAGTCTGTCAGCTGGGTACGGTCCATCTCGGTGGAGCGTAAATCCACGTAAATTGCCGGATCGCCGTTACCGTTGTCTTTGTATACGATGGGGTCTTGGGCTTCTTCCGGCAAGCGGCGCTGGGCCCTGGCTACCGCATCACGCACATCACTGACGCCTTCGGTAATGTCCCAGCCCAACTTGAAGTTGACCGTGATGCGGGATGAGCCGTTACGGCTAACGGAGGTGATCTGATCGATACCGCTTATGCCGGTGAGCTGATCTTCAATATTTTTGGTGACCTGGCTTTCCATAATCGAGGCACTGGCACCGGTATAAATGGTGCGAATGCTGACGACAGGTTTTTCCACGTCAGGCATCTCGCGCACCGATAATTTGCTGAAGGACACAATGCCGAAGACGCACAGCAACAAGCTGAGCACAATCGCCACAATCGGGCGTTTAACGGAAACGTCAGAGAGCAGCATTGTGAGACTCCCGCGGGGTTGGCGTCTGTGATGCTGAAGGTGATTCATGGCCAGTGGGCTGCGGTTTTACCTGCATGCCATCACGGATATTCACCAGCCCTTGCACCACTATCTGATCGCCGGGCTGTAATCCATCAGTAATTAATACCAAATTGTCAATGCGGGCTCCCAGCTGGACTTGCGTGCGCTGGGCCTTGAGCGTGTCATCAACCTTGTACACAAAACGTTTGGTCCCGGAATATTCTAGCGCCTGCACCGGAATGACCGGATGATGCTCCGGGGCAAAACTCATGGTGGCTTCCAGCATCATGCCCGGGCGCAGCTTGTGCTGCGGGTTGCTAAATTGCACCCGGGTACGCACATTGAGGGTTTCTTCATTGATGCGCGGGTCAATGGCCACAACCTTGCCGGAAAATGTTTCGCCGGGCCAGGCGGCACTTCGGGCGCTGACAAGCATCCCCAGGCTGAGCTGTGAAAGATGCGCCTCCGGCACCTGCAGATCCAGTCGCAGTACGCTTAAGTCATCCAGCGATAGCAACTCGGTGCCCTGGGTAACCATTTTCCCCAGACTGAAGTCCACCAGGCCCACAACCCCGTTAAAGGGGGCCTTGATGTGGTGATAGGCCAAATCGGCTTCGGCGGATGCCAACCGCGCTGTGGCAATATCCACACTGGCCCGTTGAGCGTCAATTTCCGTTTGGGTAATGGCATCGCTATGAGCCAGTTTTTCATATTCTTGCAACTTGCGTTGTTCATCGGCGAGGTAAGCTTTCGCCTCCATGACGGCCGCCACCGCTTTGGCGTCTTCCAGTTTCAGCAGTTGTTGCCCGGCGCTGACTTGTTGATTGGAGCGCACTGAAATTGCAGCTATTTTCCCTGTAACCTGCGGCGCAATGTACACCGAATGCTCGGCAGCAAGTTTCCCCACCAGTTTGATGTCGGCAGACAAGGCCTTGTTTTCCACGATGGCGGTGACCACCGGGATGATGCGCGCATGCTCGCTCGGCTGGTTTTGGGTGGCTTGCTGGGCATTTTGCCAGCGATAAAAGCCCGCGGCACATATGCCGGCTATCACAAGAGCGGTGATAAATTTCTTCATGAATCTATACTGCTGTAGTTATGGAGCTGCTGTAGGTTATGGCAATCATTCTAGGGGAGGAGTGTTAAAAAACTAAGCGCTAAAGTGTGGAAAAGTGTAAATAAATGCACTGATGATGTTTACATATTGCCATGGCGGCTTTTAAGTGGTGATGATTGGTTTAACTTTATGATTTTTTTTTAAATTTACATTAAATCATTTTTAAAATTCAACGCTTGTGAAGTGTTGGCCATCAAAATGCGTTGATGTTAGTGAATAAAAAGCCACGGTGAATATCAATGCCGTGGCTTCAATGGGATGTATGTGCGTGAAAGCGGGTAAGTTACTTGCTCATCCGCTTGTATTTCAGTCGGTGGGGCTCAATCACATCGGCACCGAAGTTGGCCTTGAGCCAGGCGGAATATTCGCTGTAGTTGCCTTCGTAGAAGTTCACCTTGCCCTCGTCGCGGTAGTCCAGGATATGGGTGCAGATACGGTCGAGGAACCAGCGGTCATGGGAGATCACCATGGCGCAGCCCGGGAATTCCAGCAACGCTTCTTCCAGTGCCCGCAGGGTTTCTACGTCCAAATCGTTGGTGGGTTCGTCAAGCAGCAGCACGTTACCGCCGGATTGCAGCAGTTTGGCCAGATGCACCCGGTTGCGTTCACCGCCTGACAAGGTGCCAATGACTTTCTGTTGATCGCCGCCGCGGAAGTTGAAGCGGCCCACGTAGGCGCGGCTGGGAATTTCCAGTCCGTTGATGCGCATGATGTCCTGACCGCCGGAAATCTCTTGCCAGATGGTGTTGTTGGCGTTCATGGCATCGCGGAACTGTTCCACTGAGGCAATCTGCACGGTATCGCCAATTTCCACTTCGCCGTTATCTGGCGTTTCTGCACCGGTGAGCATGCGGAACAGCGTGGATTTGCCCGCGCCGTTCGGGCCAATGATCCCCACAATGGCGCCTTTGGGAACGGTGAATGACAGATCGTCAATCAACACCCGGTCACCATAGCTTTTGGTCAGGTGCCGCACTTCTATCACCTTGTCTCCCAGGCGTGGGCCAGGTGGAATGAACAGTTCATTGGTTTCGTTACGGCGCTGGTATTCCTGACTGTTCAGCTCCTCAAAACGGGACATGCGCGCCTTGCCTTTGGACTGACGGCCCTTGGCGCCCTGGCGTACCCATTCTAGTTCTTTGGCAATGGTTTTCTGGCGGGCGCTTTCGGTGGCGGCTTCTTGTTGCAGGCGTTGATCTTTTTGCTCCAGCCAGGAGGAGTAGTTGCCTTCCCATGGAATGCCTTCACCACGGTCCAGCTCCAGGATCCAGCCGGCGGCGTTATCCAGGAAATAACGGTCATGGGTAATGGCCACTACGGTGCCGGGGTATTCGTGCAGGAATTGTTCGAGCCAGGCAACGGATTCGGCATCCAGATGGTTGGTGGGCTCATCCAGCAGCAGCATTTCGGGTTTTTCCAGCAGTAGGCGGCAAATGGCCACCCGGCGGCGTTCCCCCCCTGACAACACCTCTATTTTGCTGTCCCATTCGGGCAGACGCAGTGCATCGGCCGCCCGTTCCAGAATGTGGTCCAGGTTATGGGCATCCTGCGCCTGGATGATGGCTTCAAGCTCGCCCTGTTCTTTGGCCAGTGCATCAAAATCAGCATCCGGCTCAGCATAAGCCGCATAGACTTCATCCAGACGCTTCAGGGCGTTTTTGGCATCGCTCACGGCTTCTTCAATGGTTTCCCGCACGGTTTTTTGCAGATCCAGTTGAGGCTCCTGGGGCAGGTAACCGATGTTCAGGCCAGGCATCGGGCGAGCTTCGCCTTCAAACTCTTTATCCACCCCGGCCATAATCCGCAGTAATGAGGACTTGCCTGAACCATTAAGCCCCAGAACGCCGATTTTGGCGCCGGGGAAGAAGCTCAAAGAGATGTCTTTGAGGATGTGCTTCTTGGGCGGCACCACTTTGCCAACCCGCAGCATGCTGTATACAAACTGAGCCATAGTCACTCTCTGTGTTTTTACCTGGCGGCAGTGTACTAAATTGCGCAAAGCGCTGCCAATCCGGCCTTGGTGGAAGCTACATGATTTTTTCGGTGAAATGGGCCATCAGTTGATAAAATTTGAAGTATCAGGTCGTTATTGTCTATAGGGTAATGGCCATACATGTTATCCGCCGGGGGTAGCATATTTTCTGGAGCCGCTTATGTTAAAAGAACACCAGCCGCTGGCAAATGTGAAAAGCAGAATGCTGTGGTTGTTCAGCGGGTTGCTGTTTCTGGTGTTTTTCATCATGAGCTGGAGCAGTTACTATGTGGCACAAAAATCCATCTCTCACCAGATTGAAAGCCACTCACTGCCGCTTACCAGCGATAATGTCTATTCCCAAATCCAGCGGGATTTAGTGCAGCCGATTTTTGTGGCCACCTTGATGGCTCACGATACATTTGTGCGGGACTGGGCCTTGCAGCCTTCACCGCCCAGCGAACCAATGCAGCGTTATCTGCAGGAAATTGACCGGCGTTTCGGCACCATTATCTCGTTCTTTTTACTGGAAAAGGATCGTCGTTATTATCTGCCGCACATTGCCGACCACATTATTGATGAGAACAATCCAAGATACGCCTGGTACGAGCAGGTAAAAGCGTTGCCGGCCTCCCAGCCTTACCTGGTAACCGTGGGCCCTGATGAAGAACGGCCGGGGCAGATGGACATTTACATCGATCACAAGGTGTTTGATTACCAGCAGCAATTAATCGGCATTACCGGTGTGGGATTGTCGGTGAACAAAGTGGCTGAGATGATCAACCACTATGAGCAACGTTACCAACGCACCATCTACTTTGTCGATCGCCAGGGGCGGGTGGTGCTGCATGGCGATAATTTTGATGATGGCGATACCTTGCAGCAAATACCGGGCATGCAGCAAATCGCCTCGCGTTTGTTATCGGAACCCGCTGGCAGTTATCACTACCTGTTGGGGGATGAAAAAGTGTTTGTCAACGCCCGGCTGGTACCGGAATTTAACTGGTATCTGGTGGTGGAAGAGCATGAATTGCTGTCACAGCAGGCGGTGTTTCACGCCTTCATGATCAATCTGGCCGTGGCGGCATTGATTACGTTGCTGGTGCTGGGACTGAGCTTGCTCACCCAAGGGCGCTATCACCGTAAATTGGCGGTGCAGGCCGCACTGGACCCCTTAACCAAGGCGATGAACCGCCAGTCCTGCGAAGAATTTTACGAATTATTGCTGGAACAGTGCCGTCATCAGCAACAGCCCTTGTCCCTGCTGGTGTTGGATATTGATCACTTTAAGGCAATTAATGATCACTACGGGCACGATATGGGCGACAGGGTGTTAAAGCGTCTGGTGAGTGAGCTGCGCTCACAAACCCGTTATGCCGATGCCATCTGCCGTTGGGGCGGCGAGGAGTTTGTCTTGCTGCTGGGCAACTGTGAACGGCATAAAGCCTGGGAGTTGGCCGAACGCATTCGTCAGCGAATCATGGCGTTAACGTTTTCAGCCGGTGAAGAATCATTCAGCATCACCATCAGTTGCGGCATTACCCAAGCCAAGCCCGGGGAGACCATGGCGCAAGTGGTGAAACGTGCGGATTTTGCACTTTACCAGGCCAAGGCCAATGGCCGTAATCAGGTGTGCCACACCGATGATTAATCGCTTTTTGTTGATAACGTCGCTTGTCCTTTCCCCATCAAATGGCGTGTTTCTCGGGATTAGGGTTCAAATATCACCCGTTTGCTGTGTTGCAATGCATCACTTTTGGCATTTTGAAAGCCGTCCTGATGCTGCGTGATGAAAAACACTTCCAGTTGTTCGGCGGTGGCGATTTTCTGCCCCTCATCCGGCCCCAGGCACAACATGGCTGTTGCCCAAGCATCACTGACTCTCGGGTCCTGCCCGAAAACCGATGCCGACACCAAGGCATGGTTAACCGGGGCGCCGGTGCGCGGGTCGAGGATATGGGAGTAGCGCTGACCATTTTCATCAAAATGGTGGCGATAGGTGCCAGATGTATCCAGTGTTACGCCATTTTCATCCTCAATGGTAAGAATGCTGTAAGGCTGGCGTTGGGCTGATTGCTGATCGGGCCGGTCTATGGCAATGCGCCATTTTTTGCCGTCGGGTTTATGGCCGCGGATTTTCATGTCACCACCAAACTCCACCAGATAATGCGCAATGTGATGGCGCTCAAGCACCTTGGCCAGCTTGCTGATGCTGTAGCCTTCGCCCATGGATGACAAGTCAACCTGTAAGCCCGGCAGGGTTTTGCGGATGCGTTGCCCCGCCGGATCTATGAGGAGTTTATCTATGCCAACCTGGGCTTTTACCGCGGCGATGGCACTGGGTGATGGCAGGTGAAAACTGTCTTTTTGAAAGCCCCAGAGGTTGAACAGCGGGCCGATGGTCGGGTCGTAACAGCCACCGGTTTTATGGTGAATCGCTTTGGCAATTTCAATCAGTGCAATGAAGTCGGCGGAGGCCGCTTGCCAGCGGGTGTCGGTGCTGCGATTAAAGCGGGAGATGTAAGAGTCTTCCCGGTAAGTTGATAACTCCACATCAATGTTGGCCAGGGTGTCATTGAATTCCTGGACGATGACGTCGGTGGATACCGGATTGTCTGACCACCAACTGACATGGTAAGTGGTGCCTTGTGCGTGTCCTTCTATTTGCTGGATGGTCGCGGGACGCTGGTACTTAATGACGGCAAACACAAGGGCCAACAGCAAAATGCCGTAGCTGATAAGGCGAAAGTTACGCTGAATGGCAGGTGTAGACATAAACAATGACAGCGACACGGATGGGCAATGGCGCAAAGTTTATCATCTGGCAGAGGCGGACTCTAGCCATGTAACGCTGCCCATGATTGATGGCCCGTTTGTCATCAAGGCGCGGGTAAAAATGGCTTGGATAAAAAGGTGCTCTGACAACAACGAACTCTGGTAAATTGGTGCACGATGTATGGTATCCGTTAATGGAAAGGAAGTTTAGATGAAAAACAGCAAATGGCGGGCGTTACTGCTGGGCACCGGCTTGTGGGCCATGGCGTCTGGCGTACAGGCAATCCCAACCCCAACATCCAATATGCAGGTGGTGCAGCAGTTTAGTACCTGCCTGACGGATTCGATGACTGGCAAAGAGCGCAAGTTGCTGGCACGCTGGGTGTTTATGGGCATGGCACAACATCCGGAAATTCAACCCTATGCCAACGTAACGGCCCAGGATAGGGAGCATGTGAGCCGTGAAGTGGGCGCCTTGCTGACCCGGCTGCTTACACAAGATTGTGAAGCTCAGACCAAAACCGCCATTGCGCAGCAAAACAGCCAGGCGGTGTTTGAACAGGCGTTCTCCCTGGTGGGGCAGCTTGCCATGCAGGAGCTGATGCTGGATCAGGCGGTGTCGGGGTATCTGTCGGGGATTGGCGCCTATATGGATGCACCCAAGATGCAGGCGCTGCAGCAATAGATGCCTTTGCCGTGTTAAATGAGGTAAAGTCGGCATACTATTTTTGAATGTGGAACGTTATGAAAATTTGGGTGGATGCGGATGCCTGTCCGGTGGTGATAAAAGAAGTGTTGTACCGCGCGGCAGAGCGCTGCCAGATAATGCTGACGCTGGTGGCCAATCAGCCGCTGCGAGTGCCTAAGTCTGCTTTTATCCATACCGTACAGGTGATGCAAGGGTTTGATGTGGCAGACAATGAAATCGTGGCGCGGGTGGCTGCCGATGACTTGGTGATCACCTCTGATATTCCGCTGGCTGCGGATGTGCTGGCCAAAGGCGCCAAAGCCCTGAGCCCAAGAGGCGATGCCTTTACACCGGATAACATTCGGGCGCGGCTGACCATGCGGGACTTTATGGATACGCTGCGGGCCAGTGGCATTGAATCCGGTGGCCCGGCAGCGCTGAGTCAGGCCGACCGCCAGGCATTTGCCAATGCCCTTGATCGGTTGTTGGTGCAGCAGCTGCGCTGTCAGCGCTGATGCCGCTCGGATGTTGCAGCAGTGCTTGCGATGTTTACAGCAGCACGGATTCTTTATCTATGCCTAAGCGTTTCATGCGTGATAACAGCGTGGTGCGCTTTAACCCCAGCTTGTGGGCGGCGCCTCGGGGGCCGGCCACAATGCCGTTGGTTTCCTGCAGCACGGCAATAATCCGCTGATATTCATCTTCCTCATCATGATCACGGCCGGGACGGGCCTTGGCCGGTGTTAATGACAAGGCCTCGTTGGGTTGGTGAGCACTGAGTTCCGGCGGCAGTTGCAGGGTATGGCCGGGGGTAAGCAGTACCGCCCGTTCAATCACGTTTTGCAGCTCGCGGATATTGCCGGGCCACTCCATCTCTTGCAACTGCTTCAATACCCGTGAGGGAATGCTGTCAATCTCCCGTCCCATGTGCTGGCTGGCACGGGCCACAAAGTATTTCACCAGCAGGGGAATGTCGTCACGGCGCTCGCTCAGGGGCGGCAGGCGGATGGGGAACACATTGAGGCGATAGAACAGATCGGAACGAAACTCCTTGTCTGCCACCATCTGTTTCAAATCCCGGTTGGTTGCCGCAATCAGGCGCACATCCACATTGATTAAGCGGTTGCTGCCTACTCGCTCAAACTCCTGCTCCTGTAACACCCGCAGCAGTTTGGGTTGCAGCTCCAATGGCATGTCGCCCACTTCATCCAGAAACAGGGTGCTTTGGTGGGCCAGCTCAAAGCGTCCCATGCGCTCTTTACTGGCACCGGTAAACGCGCCTTTTTCATGGCCAAACAGGTCACTTTCCAGCAGGCCGGCAGGCATGGCGGCGCAGTTCATTTTGATCATGCGCTTGTTACTGCGGGGGCTAAGGCGGTGTAATGCCCTGGCAAATACCTCCTTGCCGGTGCCGGTGTCCCCCAGCAGCAATACGCTGCAATCGGTTGAGGCCACAAGTTCCACCTGCTTGAGTACATCGGTAATGGCCTTGCTGCGGCCGATGATGTCATCAAACTGCTGGTGGCTTAGGGTTTCCACCTGCTCGCTCAGGTAGTGGTTTTCCTCCACCAGATTGTCTTTCAGGCGGTTGATTTCCTGATAGGCCCTGGCATTGTCCACCGCAATGGCGGTGCGTTCGGCAATCTGTGCCAGCAGTTGCAGGCGGGAGCCCTTAAAGCAGGCGGCATCAGCCTGGGCCAACTTGAGCACTCCCAATACCTGCCCGGCAAACTTGATGGGAATAAGGCACAATTGATGGCTGGCAGCCGGCCAGTATTGGAACAATTGGGCTTCATGGCGGGCCAGAGGCTCGTCCTGAGTCAGCGCTTTATGCTGGATTTCGCCGGTTTGCAATACGGTTTGACAAATGCTGCGAGCGGCGCTGATGTGCTCCTGGGTTTCCTGAGGGATGCCAGGATGCACAAAAAAAGCGTTATAAAGAGTCAGTGAATGCGGGTCAGATTCCGGCAGGCACACGCTGATGGCATTAATGCCAAAGGCGCAATGGATTTCCCGGGCGATTTTATCCACCAGTGACTCCACGCTGCGCTCGGTAATCACCGCATTGGTTACATTCACCAGCACATGAAAATCATCCCGTTCTTCACATAATTGCCCTTGCTCAACATTCAGTGCCAGGCGGGCTTGCAGATGCTCCAGCGCCACCCCTACGGATTCGGCAATCAGTTCCAGATAGGCAATGTCGTCCTGACTGAAATGGCTTTGCTGGGGCTGGGTGATTTCCAGCAGTCCTATCATGCGTCGGTGGTTGAGAATGGGCAGGGCCAGATAGTCGCCAAAGGGATGGGGGCGCAGGCTGACGCTCAGTCGCGGATAGCGCTGGCGGTATTCCTCGCAGCCAAGGTGCAGCGGGGTTCTGGAGGCCTGCACCAAACGCAGCGGGCCATTTTGCAGCAGGGCCGCTTCGTGAAAACAGCCAATATTGCCTTGCTCTGTTGGCAGGTAAAGCTGTGGCCCGGACTGCGGGACATCTACCAGTACGGCGGCGTGATAGGGGAGCGCTGCATCAGCAAAATGCTGATTCAGGCTTTGCAGCATGGTTTCAATGCTGACCTGATCCAGCAGCTGATGGGTCAGCCTCAGGCAGCTTTTCTGTTCGCTAAGGTATTGAAATTGCTGTGCCATATTTCCACGTTCTGTTACGACCTAAAAGACTTCGGTGCCGGGACGCAGGTGATTGGACACTGCGTTTATCCGGGATACGGCGTATCCACGTCATCACTGGGATGGACGTTTTATTAGAACACATTCTTATATAATAAAGTGCAGTCGCCACGGGGCGATGGCAAGAAACTGATATATTTGCCAGACGTGTCACAATCTGTTTGCTTTTTATGAATTATGGCAAACAATCTGGGATCTCTTGCGCTTATTCCGGTCGTTATGGCCATTCCTTTCATATAATTTACCCATGTTGTCTTATTGATGCTGTTTTAACCAAAGGGCTTCTTGCGGGTACTTATCAGCATTTTGTGGTTGTTCCTCTTTGCGGTTGCATCTCCAGTTTTCAGTGCTCAGCGGCACGGGTGTCGAAAGCACACCACACTTCACGTAAAATCATCATTAAAACCAAGTAACCATTTGTAATAAAAGGAATTTTTAAAAATTTTCTGCGTTGGCGCAGAAAATGCTACTTGAGCATATAGGCCAGCGTTTGCAGTTGGTCATTTAACGGGAGCTTTGCCCCTTGGGATAACCGCCAATTAGCTTGAAAAGCGGCTCCCACAACGGCGCAACGCCCCATTCCGTGGAAAGTTATCCCGGTTTTTGAACCATGGTGACAGGTGTCGACAGATGTGTCAGTTACCAGCATGTCGTCAAAAGTGACGATATGAGGTCAAGGTGGGATGAAGTGCTTAGAGAGAGTATATGAACCGTTTTGTCATCGCCGATCCCCAATTGTGCATCGGTTGCAATACCTGCATGGCGGCGTGTTCAGAGGCGCACCGGCAACAGGGATTACAGGCAGAACCACGACTGGTGGTGATGCGCAGCGCTGAAGAGTCAGCGCCGCAGATGTGTCATCAGTGTGAAGACGCCCCCTGTGCCACAGTGTGTCCCGTCAACGCTATCCGCCGTGAGGATGAAGCCATCGTACTTAACGAAAGCCTGTGCATTGGCTGTAAGTTGTGTGCCATTGCCTGTCCATTCGGTGCCATAACCCTCAGCGGCTCCAAACCATTGGATATTCCGGTGGATGTCTGTACGTCGCTGGCTGCCCCGCCACCGCGCCCGCCAAGGGGCGTGAGTCCGTTACTGGATTGGCAGCCCGGGATCAGGGCGGTGGCGGTCAAGTGCGATTTATGCAGTTTTCGCCCGGAAGGCCCTGCCTGTATTGATACCTGTCCCACCGGCGCCATTGTCATGGTCAGTGATGATGCACTGGCGAAGGCAGCAGCGCGTAAACGTCAGTTAACCGCCATGCCCAAGGCCTGTAACTGGCAACTCCCGGCTGTCACTGAAGGGGAACATGAATGATGATGACACCATTTTGTTGGCTGGGGCTGTCGCTGGCGCTGTATATGGCCGGTGCCTTATGGTCGCTGCTGTTTTGCCGCAATGAAGCGCTGGCCATTCGAGGCAGCGGTTTGTGTTCTTTGGCAGGCGGCATCACCGGCATTCTGGCGGCGCTGCCCGTGCTGTTCGATGGGGGCGTGTTAACGGCGGATTATGCCGGGCCTTTTGCGGCGTTTGCCCATTTAACCTTGCGGCTGGATATGCTGGCGGCCTTTATGGTGCTGGTGATCTCCCTGTTGGTGGTGGTTACCTCGCTGTATTCATTTGCCTACCTGCAGGAGTACCGCAACAAGGGCGCCTGGGCCATGGGATTCTTCATGAATCTGTTTATCGCCTCCATGGTGGCGCTGGTGGCCGTGGACAACGCCTTTTACTTTATCGTGCTGTTTGAGGCGATGTCGCTGAGCTCGTATTTTTTGGTGATTGCCGAGCAAGACGATGAAGCCGTGGGCGCCGGGTTACTGTACTTCTTTATTGCCCATGCAGGTTCCGTGTTGATCATGCTGGGCTTTTTCCTGTTGTACCGTCATAGCGGCAGCCTGGATTTTGCCGCGTTTCGCGATGCCAACCTGCCTGTGGGCGAAGCCTCGGCGGTATTTTTGCTGGCCTTTTTCGGTTTTGGTGCCAAAGCCGGCATGTTGCCTCTGCATGGTTGGTTGCCAAGGGCGCATCCGGCCGCACCTTCCCATGCCTCGGCGCTGATGTCCGGTGTCATGGTGAAAATCGGTATTTTCGGCATCATCAAGGTGGGCATTGACCTGCTGGGCGCCACCGAAGTGTGGTGGGGCGTGGTGGTGCTGGCCTTTGGCGCCGTATCGTCGGTGCTGGGGGTGCTGTATGCACTGGCAGAGCACGATATCAAACGACTGCTGGCTTATCACACCGTGGAAAACATCGGCATCATCCTGATGGGGGTAGGCGCCGGAATGATTGGCATTGCCACCCAGCATCCGCTGCTGGCACTGCTGGGATTACTGGGCGGTTTGTACCATCTGATTAACCACGCGTTGTTTAAGGGACTGTTGTTCTTGGGGGCAGGGGCGGTCATCTATCGCACCCACACCAAGGATATGGAGCAGATGGGCGGCCTTGGCAAACTGATGCCCCATACGGCACTGGCGTTTCTTATCGGTTGTATGGCCATTTCCGCCTTGCCACCACTGAACGGTTTTGTCAGTGAGTGGTTTACCTATCAGTCGCTGTTCACCATGAGCCTTGAGGGCAGTACCGGGCTGAAGCTGGCAGGCCCTGTGGCCATTGTGATGCTGGCCATTACCGGGGCGTTGGCGGCCATGTGTTTTGTTAAGGTGTACGGCATCTGTTTTTGCGGCGCGCCGCGTAGCGAGCAAGTGGCCAATGCCCGGGAAGTGCCTTTTGCCATGACCAGTGCCATGTGGCTGCTGGCCATCCTTTGCGTGCTCCTGGGCGTGGGCGCCTCGGTGGTGGCACCGGTCATCACCAATATCGCCGCCCAGCTGAGCCAGACATCGGCACTGGCCGTGGCCCAGGGCGGCAGCGTGTTCCCTGGCGACATGACCACTACCAGCCTTAACCCGCCATTACTGTTCATCTTGCTGCTGGCATTGCCGCTGTTACCACTGCTGATTTACAGCATCAAGGGTGGCAGCGAGCGGCTTGGCTTTACCCGCCGGGGAACCCCTTGGGCCTGCGGATACGGTTATGAGGCGCCAATGGCCATGTCGGCTGGCAGTTTTGCCCAGCCGCTCAGGGTGCTGTTTGCGCCGCTGTATCGTTTGCGTAAAACCCTGGATCCGGCGCCGTTACTGCAGCGCTCTCTGGACGTTACCACCGATGCCGCCGCCCGCACCGAGCCGGTATGGGACGAAAAGGTGGTTATGCCCATTGTTGGCGGCGTGCAACGTCTTAGCCGGTTGGTGCAGTTGCTCCAGCACGGTGATTTTCGCGCTTACTGCCTGTATGTGGTGGCGGCACTGGTGGTGTTGCTGCTGGTCACCATGGTCTGAGGAGTAGAGGATGATGATGCAAAATTCCTTGATACTGGCGCTGATTGCAGGCTTGCTGCAAGCGCTGTTACTGATGGCCATATCGCCGCTGCTGTCAGGTTTGTCGCGGGTTATCCGTGCCAAGATGCACTCCCGTCAGGGCCCCGGGGTTCTGCAGGAGTATCGTGACATCATGAAACTGCTGACCCGCCAGGAAGTGGCGCCTGCCAACTGTGGCGCTGTGTTCCGGGTGATGCCGTTCGTGCTGCTTGGCACCATGTTACTGGTGGCCATGGCCTTGCCGCTGGTTACGCTGGCATCCCCGCTGGCGGCAGCCGGGGACGTGATTACCCTGCTGTACCTTTTCGCCATTTTCCGCTTTTTCTTTTCTCTGGCGGGGCTGGATTCCGGCAGCACCTTTGCCGGCATTGGCGCCAGCCGGGAGCTGACGCTGGGCATTCTGGTTGAACCCGTGCTGATGCTGGCACTGCTGGTGGTGGCGCTGATTGCCGGCTCCACCAATATCGGCAACATCAGTACCGTTTTGGCTGCCGGCCCCTGGACGGCGCCCACTGCCACGGCCATGGCACTGCTGGCCTGCGCTTTTGCGGTGTTCATTGAAATGGGCAAAATCCCCTTTGATGTGGCTGAAGCGGAGCAGGAACTGCAGGAAGGGCCGTTGTCGGAATATTCCGGTGCCGGGCTGGCGTTGGTGAAATGGGGCATCAGCCTGAAACAGGTGGTGGTGGCCGGATTGTTCCTTGCCATCTTCGTGCCTTTTGGCAAAGCCGATACCTTGAGCTTTGCCAGTGTATTGTTGGGCACCTTCGCCTTTGCCGTAAAGCTGGTGCTGGTGTTTGTGGTGGCTGCGGTGATTGAAAACACCTTGGCCCGTGGCCGTTTCTTGCTCACCGGGCGAGTGACCTGGATGGGCTTTGGCGTTGCGGCGCTGGCGTTCATGTTTTATCTCACCGGGCTATAAGGAGTCAGCATTCCTATGGAGAATATTGCGCTTGCGACCCTGCTGCTGCCATTTATTGGCGCACTGCTGATCGCGTTAATGCCACAGCGACATGCCAAAGGGCTGTGTACGCTGTTCGCGCTGCTGGCCACATTGGGTATGGCGGCACTGGCCGCAGCCTATCTGGACAGCGGTAAAACCGATGTAACCTATACCCTGTACAGCTATGGCGACACCCAGCTGTTTGGCTTTGTGATGGACCGGGTCAGCTTGCTGATAGGATTTGCCGTGGTTTCCCTCGGTTTCCTTATCAGTCTGTATTCCTGCGGTTATCTCACCCTGGGTAACCGGGAGCATCCCCATGAAGGCAGTAACCGCTATTATGCGTTGCTGCTGATTTTTATCGGCGCCATGGCGGGGCTGACACTGTCATCCACCATCCTTGGACAACTGCTGTTTTTTGAAATCACCGGGGGTTGCTCCTGGGGGCTGATTGGGTATTACCAGAGCCCCAAATCGTTACGTTCAGCCATGAAAGCCTTGCTGATCACCCATATCGCGTCTGTGGGGCTGTATCTGGCCGCTGCCTGGCTGTTTGCCAAAACCGGCACCTTTGAGCTGACGGCCATCGCCAGTTTGAGTGATGCAGACAAACTGGTGGTGTTTGGCGGCATCCTGTTTGCGGCTTGGGGCAAGTCAGCCCAGTTGCCGCTGCATATGTGGTTGCCGGACGCCATGGAGGCACCCACCCCGGTGAGTGCCTATCTCCATGCGGCTTCCATGGTGAAGGTGGGGGTGTACATTTTTGCCCGCGGCATCATGTCTGCCGATAGCGTACCTCATGAAATCGGGGCGATTGGCGCAGTAATGGCCACCATCACCATGGTGTACGGCTTTTTGATGTACCTGCCGCAAAAAGACATGAAACGGCTGCTGGCCTATTCCACCATTGCCCAGTTGTCTTACATCTTCCTGGCGCTGTCATTGTCGGTGTTCAATTCCAAAATGGCGTTTGACGCCGGTATCGCTTACATCTTCAACCATGCCTACGCCAAGAGTTTGTTCTTCCTGGTGGCCGGGGCGCTGAGTTATGCCTGCGGTACCCGCATGTTGCCAAGGTTGCAGGGGATTTTGCGCTGCATGCCGCTGCTGGGTATCGGGTTTTGCGTGGCGGCAATGGCCATTGCCGGGGTGCCGCCGTTTAACGGATTTTTCAGTAAGTTCCCATTGTTTGCCGCCGGTTTCTCGCTGAGCCATGAACACTGGTGGTTGCTGCCGTTACTGATTGTTGCCCTGATTGAATCGGTGGCCAGCTTTGCCTGGTTACTGTTGTGGTTTGGCCGCACCGTGCCTGGTGAACCTTCGGTTGAAGTCAGCGGTGCTTCTGAGGTGCCATGGTCGATGAAGATTGTGCTGCTGGTGTTGATTGTGATGTCGCTGCTGTCGAGTGTGATTGCGGCCAGCTGGCTGGCATAAGGGAGGAAATTGCATGTCTGGAACTTTGCTTGTCAATAATCTGGCCGGGTTGATGATTGTCACCTCCATGCTGGTGATTGCCGTTAAAAAACCGACGGTTTCCGCCGTTTTTTATGGGGTGCAGTCACTGGTGCTGGTGGGCATTTTCATCACGCTGGCCAATATGTTCGGCGCCCATGAGCTGTACTTGTGGTCCATCAGCGCCTTTGTTACCAAGGTGGTGCTGGTGCCGCTGATCATGTACCGCGCCTTTTGCAAGCTGGCAGATCCCAACGCCGATGGCGGGGTCGTGAGTACTGCAGTGCTGTTCATGCTGGCCGCCGCCATTGTGCTGGTGAGTTATTTTGCGGTGCAGCCGGTGCAACTGCCCATGCTGGGCGAGCTGAAACCCGTGCTGGCGGTGTCGCTGGGGCATTTCCTTATCGGGCTGATGTGCATTGTCACCCAACGCAATATCCTCAAGCAGGTGTTCGGGTATTGCCTGATGGAAAACGGCTCCCATCTAACGCTGGCGTTGCTGGCTCATGATGCCCCGGAACTGGTGGAAATCGGCATTGCCACGGATGCCATTTTTGCAGTGATCATCATGACCCTGATGGCACGGCGCATTTATCGCACCATGCATACGCTGGATGTACAAAAACTGATCTCATTGAAAGGGTGAATCACATGGCTACCTTGGAACTTTTTATCACCCTGCTGGCCATTCCGCTGCTGACGTCGCTATTGGCCTTTGCCTGCCGTCTGGCCGGGGGAAGTGTGCAGAAGCTGGTCACCGGGATACATGTTATCGGCAGTGGTTTGTTGCTGCTGGCGGCGTTGTTTGCCGTGTGGAGCGTGTATTGCGATGGAGAATTGCTGGCGGCTCATAACTGGCTGCATCTGGACAGCCTCAGTGCGCTGTTTTTGGCCATTCTCGGGGTTATCGGGTTTATCACCGGCATCTATTCCGTGGGTTACATGAACCACGAGGTGGGCGATGGTGAAATCAGCGTGGCGTCTTTATGCAGCTATTACGGATTTTTCCATCTGTTTTTGTTCACCATGCTGTTGGTGATCACCAGCAACAACCTGATTGTGATGTGGGCGGCCATTGAAGCCACCACCTTGAGCTCGGCGTTTCTGGTGGGGTTGTATGGCCAGCAGTCTTCGCTGGAAGCTGCCTGGAAATACATCATCATCTGTACCGTGGGCGTGGCGTTTGGCCTTTATGGCACCGTGCTGGTGTACTCCAATGCGGCCAACGTGATGGCGGACCCCGGCAATGCCATTTTCTGGACCGAGGTATTGCAGCACGCCGGCGAGCTGGATGGCACCCTGATGCACTTGGCCTTTATTTTCATCCTGATAGGCTTTGGCACCAAAACCGGGCTGTTTCCCATGCATGCCTGGTTGCCCGATGCCCACAGTGAGGCGCCAAGCCCCACCAGCGCCTTGTTGTCGGCGGTACTGCTTAACTGTGCCCTGCTGGTGATTGTGCGTTATTTCATTTTGATAAGCGCCGCCATTGGCAGCGAATTCCCCCAGCGTTTGTTGCTGGTGTTCGGCCTGTTATCGGTAGCGGTGGCCGCGTTCCTTATTCTGGTGCAACGGGACATGAAACGTCTGCTGGCCTATTCCAGCGTGGAAAACATGGGGCTGATTGCGGTGGCACTTGGCATTGGCGGCCCGCTTGGGGTATTGGCGGCCATGTTGCACACCCTTAACCACAGTCTGGCCAAAACCCTGCTGTTTTGTGGCTCAGGCAATGTACTGCTGAAATACGGCACCCGTGACATGACTGCCGTGAAAGGCCTGCTGAAAGTGGCGCCTTTATCCGGCGCCCTGCTGGCCGGTGGCGCGCTGGCGCTGGGCGGCATGCCGCCGTTCAACATATTCCTGAGTGAGTTCATGACCGTTACCGCCGGCATTGAAGGCGGCCATTTATGGCTGGTATTGTTGCTGTTGGCACTACTCACCGTGGTATTGGCCGGTTTGGTGCGCATGGTGGTGCTGTCGGTGCTGGGCAAACAGCCAGACAACGTGAGTAAAGGCGAGCTTGGCTGGCTGACCACCGCACCCTTGGTGGTGTTGCTGGCGCTGATGCTGCTGATGGGCACTCATATTCCCCAACCGGTCACCCAATTGCTGCAGCAGGCCAGTGCCATTGTGCTGCACGGCGATGCTGCCGCCACTGGGCAATTACAGGCCTTGTCGTTGCCCGGCAGCGCTGCCGAGCCCGCAGTGCAAGCCACCGCTTCCCAATTAACCGTTTTCCCGCAGGAGATGTCCCGTGACTAATCAAAATACTGTTGCCCATGCCGACCATAAAGCCGCCGGTTATCTGGCCCGGGTCTGTGCGCAGTTTCCCAGCGCCATCATGCAAGAGGAGCGGCAAACCCAGGATCAGGTCACCATTACGGTGAAAACCAATCTGCTGCCGGATGTGGTGGAGTTTCTCTATTATCAGCAGGGCGGCTGGCTCAGTGTGCTGTTTGGCAATGATGAGCGCACACTCAACGGCCACTATGCCGTGTATTACGTGTTGTCCATGGAAGCGGGCGAGAAATGCTGGATTGTGGTCAAGGCGCTGGTGGATGCCCAAAGCCTTGAGTATCCGGCGGTGACGCCAAAAGTCCCCGCAGCGGTGTGGGGCGAGCGTGAAGTGCGCGACATGTACGGCTTGGTGCCGGTTGGCCTGCCCGATGAGCGGCGCCTGGTGTTGCCCGATGACTGGCCGGACGAACTCTATCCACTGCGCAAGGACAGCATGGATTACCGCCAGCGCCCGGCGCCCACCACCGACCGGGAAACCTATCCGTTCATCAATGAACTGGGGGATGATAAAAACCGCATTCTGCCTATTGGCCCTTTGCATGTAACCTCCGACGAACCCGGTCATTTCCGCCTGTTTGTGGACGGTGAGCGCATTGTGGATGCGGATTACCGCCTGTTTTACGTACACCGCGGCATGGAAAAACTGGCCGAAACCCGCATGGGTTATAACGAAGTGACATTCCTGTCAGACCGGGTCTGCGGCATTTGCGGTTTTGCCCACAGCACGGCTTACACCACCTCGGTGGAAAACTCGCTGGGCATTCAGGTGCCGGCCAGGGCACAGATGATCCGTGCCATTTTGCTGGAAGTGGAGCGGCTGCACAGCCATCTTCTGAACCTGGGGCTGGCCTGCCATTTCACCGGCTTCGACTCCGGCTTCATGCAGTTTTTCCGGGTGCGGGAAGTGTCCATGAAAATGGCGGAAATTCTCACCGGTTCCCGGAAAACCTACGGCCTCAACCTGATTGGCGGGGTGCGCCGGGATCTGCTCAAAGACGACATGCTGGCCACCCGCAAGCTGGCGCAGGAGATGCGCCGGGAAGTGAATGACCTGGTGGATGTGCTGCTCAGCACCCCCAACATGGAGCAACGCACCGTGGGCGTGGGCATTCTTGACCCGCAGATAGCTCGGGATTTCAGTAACGTGGGCCCCATGGTGCGCGCCAGTGGCCATGCCCGCGATGCCAGGGCAGACCATCCGTTTGTGGGCTATGGCTTGTTGCCCATGGAAGTGCACAGTGAGCAGGGCTGCGATGTGTTGTCCCGGCTGAAAGTGCGGATTAACGAGGTGTACACCAGCCTCAACATGATTGATTTCGGGCTGGATAACCTGCCCGGCGGGGCACTGCAGGTGGACGGCTTTACCTATCAGCCCCACAAGTTTGCCCTGGGCTTTACTGAAGCCCCACGGGGTGATGACATCCACTGGAGCATGACCGGCGATAACCAGAAATTGTTCCGTTGGCGGTGCCGGGCGGCTACCTATGCCAACTGGACCACGCTGCGTTACATGTTGCGGGGCAATACCGTATCAGATGCGCCATTGATTATCGGCAGTCTTGACCCTTGCTATTCCTGTACTGACCGGGTCACGTTTGTGGATGTGAAAAAGCGCGCAAGCAAAACCGTCTCCTACAAAGAGGTGGAACGTTACGCCATTGAGCGTACCAATTCGCCGCTGAAGTAGTCTGCCAAGGAGTCAATGATGCTGAAATATCTGAAAAAAGCGCTTAAAACCGGTGTGGTGACCGGAAGCGATCCGCTGACACCGCCGGATGTGGACAAAAATTTCCGCGGCAAACCCGAGCATGACCCGTCCCAATGCATTGCCTGCTCGGCCTGCATGAATGCCTGTCCTGCCAACGCGCTGACCGTGAAGACCAATCTGGCCAGCGGCATGCAGGAGTGGTCACTGTTTCTTGGACGCTGCATTTTTTGTGGCCGTTGTGAAGAGGTGTGCCCCACCCACGCCATTGTGCTGACACCCGAGGTGCAAATGGCCGTGTGGTGTAAAGACGATTTGTACCAGAAAGCCGCTTTCCCGCTGGCCTGCTGCACTGAATGCAACAAGCCCTTTGCCGTGGAAAAAGAGCTGCAGTATGCCGAAGACCTGCTCATGGCCAGCGGCCAGTATCAGGACCGTGACGAGCTGCACCGGCAGCTGCACACCTGTCCCCAATGCAAGCGGCGGCACAACATTACCCAGTCACAGCGGATCAATCTTAGCCGCTTATTACGGGAGCCCACACTATGAGTTTGACGTTATCCGGCACTCGTGATGCCAATGGCATGCCCATTCCTCTGACCGTGGATGAAAGCATTGCCAAAATGAAGGCGTCGTTACTGAAAAATATCGGCCGCTCCGCCTATGTGTATCGGGTTGACTGTGGTGGTTGCAACGGCTGTGAAATCGAGATTTTTGCCAGCATTTCGCCATTGTTTGATGCCGAGCGTTTTGGCATCAAGGTGGTGCCATCCCCCCGCCATGCGGATATTCTGCTATATACTGGAGCTGTTACCCGCGCCATGCGCGTACCAGCATTACGGGCCTATGAGTCTGCGCCGGATCCCAAAATCGTGGTTTCCTACGGCGCGTGCGGCAATAGTGGTGGTATCTTCCACGATCTTTATTGCGTCTGGGGCGGCACGGATAAAATTGTGCCGGTGGATGTGTACATCCCCGGCTGTCCACCTACACCGGCGGCCACCCTGTACGGGTTCGCCATGGCACTGGGGTTGTTGGAGCAGAAAATTCACGCCCGTGAACCGTCGGTTATCGACACCCAGCCTGCCACTTTGCAACATCCGCAGGTGGCGCCGCAACTAAGGGTGGCCGTGGAGCGCAAAGCGCGTGAACTGGCAGGGTACCGCTATGGCAGGATAATTGCCGATCAGTATCTGCAACTGCTGGTCACTCCCACGGGGGATGCCGCAGTAGCCCAGTACCTGCAACAGCAGAACGATCCACGGCTGACGGAAATCATCGGGCAATTACAACAACTTACAGGAGCATTGCGGGCATGAGCGAAGTGGTGACCTTTTTCATCCTCAACCAGAAGTTTGTTGATGACAAAGATGCCAAACCTGAGTCGCAGCAACTGGTGTATTACGGCTTGGCCATTGGCCATCACCTGGGGGTGATTGACTGTTTTAAACCGGCATTAACCTGCCCGTTGGCCCGCTATCAGGCATGGCTGGCGGCCATTCCTCTGGACGCGGCCCGTCAGAAACTGGCAGGCATTCCCAAGTACGGGGAGATAGTCATCAACAGCAGTCATGTGGTGATGCTGGCCGAAGGGCTGGCCGCCATGGGCGATGATGTGGATGACGACATTCTGCAATGGCGCGATCAGCTGATGGACATGCTGGCGATGATCCAGAATGAACCTGCCATTCACCTGATTGTCAGGAGGCTGCATGAGTAACATCCGCAAGGACGGCAACAGTACGGCCAAAGTGTTGTTGTGTGTAGGCAACAGCATGATGGGGGATGATGGCGCCGGGCCGCTATTGGCCCAGCAACTGGCCGACAGGCCAGTATACGGTTGGAAGGTGATGGATGGCGGCAGTGCCCCGGAAACCGAAACCGTGCGCATTCGTGAGTTGTCGCCGCATTTGCTGGTGGTGGTGGATGCCACCGAAATGGGGCTCTCTCCGGGAGAGATCCGGCAAGTGGATCCGGACACCATTGGTGAAATGATGCTGATGAGCACCCATAGCATGCCGCTCAATTTCCTGATTGATGACTTGCGCGATGCGGTGGATGAGGTGGTGATGATAGGCATTCAGCCTGACATCGTGGGATTTTGCTATCCCATGTCACCCAGCGTGAGCAAAGCCGTCTCCACGTTATATCACCATATTGCCGAAGGCAGCTGGCGGGACATTCCGCCGCTGACCGTTGACAACCCGTATGAGTAACGGCATCGACAGTTTTGTCGAAATGGTGTCACATGGGTGTCATCAAGGATGAATAAACAACAAATATTTAATTACTTGATTGTTTTTAAAGTAAAAAAATAATTGGCCTGAATTATGTATTGTTATTGATTGTGTATGAGAGCCATTTGTATAGGTGCTTTGTCATAGCAGGCAGTACATGCCTGTGGAAAACCGGAGAGCATTATGAATCGTTTTATTCTCGCTGATGCCAGCAAGTGCATTGGCTGCCGCACCTGTGAGGTAGCCTGCGCCGTTGCCCATCGCCCTGAGGGGGATGTGACTGGCGTCAACGCCGTAAACTTCAGTCCCCGCATCCACGTTATAAAAGGGGGAGACATCAGCACCGCGACCGCCTGTCGCCAGTGCGAAGACGCTCCCTGTGCTAACGTTTGTCCCAATAACGCTATTCGCCGTGAACATGGCTTCGTACACGTTATGCAGGACCTTTGCATCGGTTGTAAAACCTGTGTGGTTGCCTGTCCTTACGGTGCCATGGAAGTGGTTACCCATCCGGTGGTGCGCAATACCGGCGCTGCTGTCAATGTCCTGGTGGAAAAAGCCCAGGCCAATAAATGCGACCTGTGTTACACCCGTCCCCAGGGGCCGGCCTGTATCGAGGTTTGTCCGACCAACGCACTCAGATGTATTGACCGCAATGAACTTGAGGCCATGAGTGCAGAAAAACGCCGCCGCGCCGCACTGGATGCCGGGGCACAACTCTACTCTTAAGCAGGTAAAGGTAGACATTATGGAAAAAGCAACCGTTGTATGCCCGTATTGCGGAGCGGGCTGCAAGATGAATCTGGTGGTGGATAATGGCAAGATTATCCGCGCTGAAGCCGCAAACGGTTACACCAACCAGGGAGAGCTGTGCCTCAAAGGCTATTACGGCTGGGACTTCCTGAACGACACCAAACTGCTGACCCCACGCCTGCGCGAGCCGATGATCCGCCGCAGCAAGGGCGCTCCTTTTGAAACCGTCTCCTGGGATGAAGCCATTGCGTATGTGGCCAAACGGTTTTCCGAGATAAAAGAGCAGTATGGTCCCCGTGCCATCATGACCACAGGTTCTTCCCGTGGTACCGGCAACGAGACCAACTATGTCATGCAAAAATTTGCTCGCGCAGTGATCGGCACCAATAACGTCGATTGTTGCGCTCGAGTCTGACACGGCCCATCCGTCGCAGGTCTGCGCGCTACCTTGGGCAACGGCGCTATGAGCGTCTCGTTGGACGATATTGAAAATTCAAAATGCTTGTTTGTGTTTGGCTATAACGGGGCGGATTCCCATCCGATTGTGGCCCGGCGGATTGTCAGTGCCCACCAGAAGGGCGCCAAAATCGTGGTGTGCGATCCCCGCAAGATTGAAACGGCCCGCATTGCCGACCAATACCTGCAGCTGCATAACGGCAGCAATATGGCATTGATCAATGCATTCATTTATACCCTGATTGAAGAAGACTTGTACGACAAGGCCTTTGTTGCCAAATACACCGAGGGCTTTGACGGGCTTTGGGACGTGGTGAAAGACTACGCGCCAGAAGCGGTACAGGAGATCACCGGCGTACCCGCATCACAAATTCGCCAAGCCATGCGGATTTATGCAGCGGCGGAATCTGCCGTCATCATGTGGGGCATGGGCGTGACCCAATACGGCCAAGGCACCGAAACCGTGAAAAGCCTGGCAACCCTGGCCCTGCTTACCGGTAACCTGGGCAAACCAGGGGCTGGCGTGGCACCGGTGCGGGGTCAGAACAACGTACAGGGCGCCTGCGACATGGGCGCATTGCCAGACTTGTTCCCCGGCTACCAGCAGGTGACCGATGCCGCCGTACGGGAAAAATTTGCCAAGGCCTGGGGCGTGTCACCACAGAGCATGGACCCTGATACCGGCGTGCGCTTGTCACTGGTGCCACATCTGGCACTCGAGGGCAAAATCAAGGCCTATTACATCATGGGCGAAGACCCGATACAGACTGAAGCCGATACTGGCTCTGTAAGCAAAGGGTTGGCAGCACTGGATTTTCTGGTGGTTCAGGACATCTTCATGACCAAAACCGCCGAAATGGCCGATGTGATCCTGCCATCGACTTCATGGGGTGAGCACAGCGGCGTGTATACCTGTTGCGATCGGGGTTTCCAGCGCTTTAACAAGGCGGTGGAACCCAAATACAACGTAAAACGTGACTGGGAAATCATCTCGCTGATTGCCACTGAGATGGGTTACCCCATGCACTATGACAATGATCAGCAGATTTGGGATGAACTGCGGGAGTTGTGCCCCATGTACTACGGGGTCACTTACGAGAAAATGGGCGAATTGGGGCACATTCAGTGGCCTTGCCCGACGCTGGATCATCCCGGCACGCCGATTTTGTATACGGATTTGACCTTCACTGCGGCGCCTTCCGGCAAAGGGCAGTTGCTGACCCATCCGTGGCGCAAACCGGCCGAGCTGACCACCACGGATTATCCGCTGGTGTTGAGTACGGTACGTGAAGTGGGCCATTACTCCTGCCGCTCCATGACAGGTAACTGCGCTGCACTCAAAGCGCTGGCCGATGAACCGGGATTCGTGCAAATCCATCCGGAAAACGCACGAAAACTGGGGATTGAGGATCAGGCACTGGTCTGGGTGGAATCCCGTCGTGGCAAGGTGATAACCCGGGCCAATTACAATGAGCGCATCAACCGTGGTGCGGTGTACATGACCTACCAGTGGTGGGTGGGCGCCTGTAATGAGCTGACCCAGGAACATATGGATCCGGTCACCAATACCCCAGAGGTGAAATACTGTGCGGTCACCTTGAGTCCCATTGAGGATCAGGCTTGGGCAGAAAGCCATGCGGCGCAGATTTATCAAGCGTTGAAGGCACGTTTGCGTAGCGCCGTGGAAGATGCAAAACCTGCGGCCAAGGTGTTGTAACCTTTGCGGTTTGCATTAACACGTTAATGCTCACACTTAACGTTTTCAGGGACAGTTTACTGTCCCTTTTTTTATGGGGATTTTCCGTGATGGCCGCCAGGCAAAGTGCGGATAACAATGGCACAGGTTTGTTAACGTTTATTCATGTGGCCAGGGGGCAATCTCACTGGTATTGGCAACCATCTTTAGGCACTATTAAAGCCGGATGTTTTTCAGGGAATTACGGGTGATGAAAAATCGTATATTGTGGTGGGGCCGTGCCTTGATGGCATGTGTCCTGATGAGCGGCATGGCGCATGCCGACAGTTTTCAGTTTAAGGAAGGGCAGGATTTCCTGACCATTTCCAGTCCCATTAACGTGGCTGGCATCAGTTCACCCTACATTGTGGAATATTTATGGTTGGGGTGTTCCCATTGTCAGGCGTTAAATCCGCTGCTGGCCAAATATGAAAAGGCCACGCCGGATGTGACCATTGTACGCCGTCCGGCCATTGGACGTGATCGCTGGGTATTTGATGCCCATGTATTTTATGCATTGCAGGCCAGTGGCCATGCGGAGCTTATCTATCCCTTGATGGCGTTTTACCATGACTTTGCGGCAAGTGAACGGCGCTTACCGGACCGGGCCGATTTGAAAACCTTCCTGCGCCAGCATCAGCTTGATGCGCAAACGTTTTATCGGGATATGGACAGTGAGGCGACGTTGGAAAAACTGTCGTTGGCTTATCAGGATCAAAACAGTCTGGCGATTAAAGGGGTTCCGGCTTTTTTGGTGGCGGGTAAATATATGGTAAATCTTGGGGCGGTTTCCCATGCCAAAGATCCCAATGCCTATTTCACCGCGTTGTTGAATTACCTTTTGGATAAAGCCTCAAAGAAATAAATTCATTTAATCAGAAAGATAAATAAAAATCATAAAGGGGTTGTCATGGACAGCCCCATTTTTATATCACGAGGATGGTTTTGTTTGGAATTATTTTAAGTTTAATATATTAGTGATAAGTATTTTACTGTTTATTAATGTTGGAACGCTAACGGGTTTTGTTTTGTTATTGCTTTGTTTTTAAAGATATTTATTGTTGTTTTTGTATGTGATTCAAATAGTGTTCATTTGCGGATTTTAATTGCGTAAAACAACAGAATTAAAATTGAATATTTTAGTTACTGTAACTTGCTTTGTAACCTCACAATTAATCACCCCTAGTTTAAACCTGTGCCTGTAACTGCGTTAGTATCTTTTTGATGGGACTGTATTTATAAAGGGTGATCTCCATATTCCAATCAATATGCATCTTCTATAAAAAAGAATATGTCGGGATCAAATGTTATCTGTAAAAACAACAGGTTAATATTTGATACTGATATGTGCCGTTTCTTTCAAAGCAGTCCTGAATGTGTGTGGTAAATACATTAAACAAGGGATGAAGTGATGAAAAATCATAACAAGTCATTACTAACACTCTTCCTGTTAGGCCTGTTCGGGCTTTCTGCCTGTTCATTTGATGGCAGTGATGGGAAAGACGGCGTTGATGGCGCACCAGGTACTCCGGGGCAGGATGGCCAGGATGGACAAAACGGGCAGGATGCCGGAAGCTCTGTTTCCACGATTTTCAAGGCGGGCGATGTCAGCTTTGAGATTGTGCCCGCTGACAACACGCTGGCCGGTAACAATACCTTTGCATTGAAATTCTCAGCAACGGCCAAAAATCAGGCCGGTGAAGCAAAACCCTTAACCGGGCTTGATATGGTGGCCGTTTATTCGGTGACCGCCATGACCAACACCAGCAGTGATGGCCCAACCCAATTTTGGGTGAATAACGGTGTGGCTACCGGCAATGGCTCATCGGTGTATTGTACACTGGATGGTACTTACTCTTCCCGTGGCACCACGGGTGATGCCTGTACGCTGGTAGAGGATCCGGCCAATCCAGGCACTTATACCGGCACCTGGGAGCATGACGGCACTGCGCCCATCATGAATCCTGATGACGATTTGAATGCTCCCCATCGGATATTCTTGCGCGCTTATAACCTGACTGACGATGAAGGCGCGGCCATTGCGGACAAAGTGTTGTCGGCGCCGGTGGATTACATTCCTGCCACTGGCGAGCTGGTAGACAGCACTGGCAAAGACACGGTGGCAGATGCCGCGTGCATGCAGTGCCACGGGCAAAGCGGCGAGACAGGCAATATTGCCAATATCAGCGCTCACCACAATTATCAGAGCGTGAAAAACTGTATTGCCTGCCATAACCCGGCAACGCAGCCATCGGCAGAAGAAGCCGCTGAGGGCTGGGTATTTGACTTGCCGGCGATGATCCACCGCATTCATGGCGGGGAGCATCTGGCTGAGTTAGCCCAATATGGCTTCAAGCAAACCGCAGAGTGGGGCGAGATCAAATATCCGGCGCCCATTTATGAATGTACCGTGTGTCATAGCACCGATGAAGGCAAAATGAGCTGGAACCAGATGCCCACTCGTGCAGCTTGTGCCGGTTGTCACTCCAATATTGATTTTGCCAGTGGTAGCGGCCACTCGGATTTCAATCTGGCCCAGGCGGACGATTCCCAGTGTGCAGCTTGTCATGGCAGTGGTTCATTAGCGCCAATGCAAGCCCATAAAGTGGGTAAACAGGCAGAATATGCCAACTTGCTGACAGTTGCTTATACCGCGGCCACCGTTGCCGACTCTGCTACCACTCCTGGGATGAAAACCATCACGGTGACAGCAGACGTGACCTTTAACGGTGCGCCTCTGGCTGCTGCCAGCGATTTGGATGGCCTGAAACAGGTAAGAACGCTGATGGGGAATATCGACAGCAACGGTGAAGTGCATCGCTGGGCTTCCCGGCCGAATTTGAACACCGGTTCGGTGACCGCGCCAGGGATGCTGACCCTGACACTGGATGTGGACCCGGCCGTTGCCGTGGGTACGCTTTATGTGGGCGGCGATGTCAAATACTGTGTCAGCGAAGGCAAGGCCGTTGCCTGTGATGTGGATGGGGTGGATTACGCCTTTGCTGCAGATGACACCATCGGGGGCAATGTGGCTACCGCATTCTTCAGTCTCGATGGCAGTGATGTGGTGCCTTCGCGGTATGTGGACCCGGCGCGGATTACCGTGACAGAAGCCAAATGTAACGCTTGTCACTCTGACATGAATTACGTCAAGCGTGGTCACCACGGCGTGCATAATTTCGACCAGTGTATGGACTGCCACAACAATAATTATCCGGGCGCCCATAATGGCTTTGATAACAAGGATCTGGCCACCTCCGTGCATTACTACCACAGCAACGATGTGGTGCCGTATCCCGCACCTTCCACGGATTGTACCGTGTGCCACAAGGATGGCGCGGCGCTGTTTGCCGCCGATGGCGGGCTGACCTCCGGGCGGCGAGCCATTGAAGTGAGCAACGGTTATATCACGCCGGTGGCGGAAACCTGCCATGCCTGCCATATCTCTGATGCGGCAATGGCGCACTTTAAGTCCAACGGCGCTTATGTGGTGGGTGATGAAGCCTCTACCGGTAATCTGCCAGTTGAATCCTGTGCTACCTGCCATGCCGAAGGCAAATCCTTTGGTATCGACAAATTCCACAAGATGCAATAACGGATCCGCCAGGGACTATTGCTGAACCGGGCTCCTGCGGGGGCCCGTCAGCGTGCAGTGACTGTCCCCGTACGACGTGACTTCAAGGTGTTTATTGTGCATAACAGCGTCCCCTGTTCATACGATAAAACACCGGTGAGTTACCCGTGCATGATGCTGTATCTATGCCTCGGACTCTGAAATCACGCCACTGCGGTTGGCCGTTGCTATCAATAGTCCTTGGCTCCTCTTAAGGAAGCCGCAATCTGCGGTTTCCATGATAATAACCCTCGCAGATACTTGGCGGGGGTTATGTTTTTCATGCCGTGCAACAGGCTGCTGCTTTTGATGTTTACGCCCCGTTCAAGGCGGCCATGGCCTGCTTTTGTTGCCTGACGATTGCCGCAAAATTCTGGGCGGCCTGAGTGGCATGGCGACTGGGATAGGCAACGGCCAGCTCTACCTTTGAGCGGGTATCGCTAATGGTGCGAAAGGCCACCCCCTTCACACTGAGCTGACGCATGGACTCCGGCACCAAAGACACCCCAAGCTCGGCAGACACCATGGACAAGATGGAGGCAATTTGCGGGGCGGCCTGCCCCTCCACCGGTTCAAATCCCGCCTTGTGGCAGACGGCCACCACCGCATCATGCAGGCTCACCGCCAGTGTTCTGGGGGTCATGATAAAGGGTTCCTGTTGCAGGGCATGCATGCTGAGCTCGGTTGTTTCCCGCGCCAGCGGGTGGGCCGATGGCAGTGCAATCACCAGTTGCTCGGTAAGAAAATGCTCAATGGTCAAGGCCACCGGATCCGGGTCTGACGGCCGCAGGATGGCGGCATCCAGCCGGTCATGGAGGATGCTGTCGGCCAGCGCCAGCGAGTTGGCTTCTTCAATGGTCAGGGACACTTGCGGATAACGGCGGCGAAATTGCCGGATCACTGCCGGAATGGCCGGGTGCAATGCTGCGGTGCCGGTGACTCCCAGCCGCAGTTTCCCGGTTTCGCCCCTGGCCGCTTTTTGCGCCGCTTCTTTTGCCTGCAGAATTTGCTGGGGGAGGGGGGTCACTTCATTGAGAAATGCTTGCCCTGCGTCGGTGAGCTCGGCGCCATGGGGGGTGCGGTAAAACAGCGGCGTGCCGATTTCCTCTTCCAGTGCCCTGATTTGCTGGCTCAGGGGCGGCTGGGCAATGTTCAGTTTTGCCGCGGCCCGGGTAAAGTTTTGCTCGGTGGCCACCGCCAGAAAATAGCGGATGTGACGTAATTCCATAGCTATATTTAAAACATATCAACATGCAATTTATTATATATTAGAACTATTAAATGGGGGTGCATAAAATAGCGTTACTTTATTTTTCACGCTGAAATGATCCGTTACACCATGAACAGTTGTCCCCCCGATGAAGCGCCGTCGCAGATGTCCAACAGCAGTGCCGAGCCCGTTGCCGCTGATGATGCCTCCCCATATATCCGTAAAGGCTCCAAGGCCTATACCCGCGCTGGCATTGCCTTGTTTTTGGCCGGTTTTGCCAGTTTCTCCCTGATCTATTGCGTGCAGCCGCTATTGCCGGATTTTGCCCGCAGTTTCGGGGTGAGTCCCAGCCAGAGCTCGCTGGCGCTATCAGTCACCACCGGCTTTCTTGCCGTAGCGATTGTGTTGGCAGGCGCCTTTTCCCAGGCCCTCGGGCGCAAGGGCTTGATGTTTTGCTCCATGGCATTGGCTGCCATCTTAAACTGTGTGGTGGCGCTGTTGCCGGAGTGGCACGGGGTATTGCTGGCTCGGGCCCTGGAAGGCCTGGTCTTGGGCGGCGTGCCGGCAGTGGCCATGGCCTGGCTGGCAGAAGAGATTGCCCCTGAGGATTTGGGTAAAGCCATGGGGTTATATGTGGGGGGGATTGCATTCGGTGCCATGATGGGACGGGTCAGCATGGGGCTGCTTACGGAAATCGCTTCCTGGCGGCTGGCCATGGGGGTGCTGGGCGGTTTGTGCGTGCTGGCGGCCATCGGTTTTTGGCTGTTGTTGCCGCCATCAAGGCATTTTGTCAGAAAGCCGGGGCTGAATCTGGCATTTCATCTGCAGTCGTGGAAGCGGCACCTGCAAAACCGGAAGCTGATAAAGCTCTACGTCATCGGCTTCATGTTGATCAGCATTTTTGTCACGCTGTTCAACTACACCACCTTTCGGCTGACCGAAGCGCCTTACGGGTTTAACCAGACGCAGGTGAGCTTCATCTTTCTGGCTTTTGCCTTTGGCATCGTGTCATCGTCCATGGCCGGCAGCCTGGCAGACCGCTATGGCCGAACCACCTTGCTGATTGCCGCGTTTGCGCTGATGCTTGCCGGCGCATTGCTGACACTGCTGGCCCCCATTGCGGGGATTATCTGCGGTGTGGCGTTAGTGACCACTGGCTTTTTTGTGGGGCATTCGGTGGCTAGCAGCGCGGTTGGTGCCGCGGCAAAAGGGGCCAAAGGCCATGCGTCGTCCCTGTACCTGCTGTTTTACTATATGGGGTCGAGCATTTCAGGCTCGGTTGGCGGCTGGTTTTGGCAGCACGGTGGCTGGCCGTCAGTGGTGCTGTTTACCGGCAGTTTTGCCATTGCCGGCTTGCTGCTGTTGTATGCCGGGTTATGGCGTGAAAAACACGCCGTTCAGCGCCAGTGCCTGTAACGGATGTTCGGGATTGAACGTTAGATGACAATCCGTCGCGGGCTGTCATTTGGCGGCATCTCCCCGGGCGACACCGTCGACAGATTTGTCGAAATGACGTGACGAAATGCAATCTTTCTGACTGATGAAACTATCCTGCCAAATGTAACATCCTGTATTAAATCACGAAAAATTATTGGCGTGATTTATGTATGACATCCATTTGATGTACCCGTTGTCGGGCAACGTTTGTTGCCCGATGCTTGTATGCCATTGGAGAATGCCATGCGTTGCCCTGCCTTTGCCGATGTTCGCCCTGATAACGGTGCTCATGCCAATGATGAGTGCCGTCGGTGGACGTGCCCTTTGGGCGTGGCAATCTTAGCCGGGAATAACGATTGTTGCTTGAGGGCACATATCCGCCCCGTATTGCATCCCATGGCCCATATTGTCACCGGGAAAGCCCGACGCCTGGCTGCTGATGGTCAAAGGCGTTGGCGCTTTTCCTGCAATGTCTCCCTGAATAATGCCATCGGCCGGCAGCAATGCAGCAGCCGGCAAATGATGGATGTGGTGACCTACCCGGTAGTGCGCAACACAGGCGCAACCGTCAATGTCCTGAGGGATTTAGCCCAGGCAAACACATGCGACCTTTGCTACGACCGCCCAGAAGGCCCGGCTTGTATCGAGGTTTGTCCGACCGAGGCACTCGGCGCGGAAGAATATGATGATTCGACCATGCCGGGTGCAGCTGAACCGCCCCACAGGCGAGCTTATAACGCTTTGTGGCAGAATGTTTAGCGCTTCTAAAGGTAGATGAAAAAATGGAAAAAATTACAACCGTTTGTCCGTATTGTGGTGCGGGTTGCAAGATGAAACTGGTGGTGGACAACGGCCGTATTTTGCGGGCCGAAGCTGCCGACGGCGTGACCAACCAGCGTGAATTATGCCTCAAGGGTTATTTCGGCTGGGATTTTCTGAATGATACCAAACTGCTGACGCCTCGCCTGCGCGAGCCGATGATCCGTCGTCAAAAAGGCGCACCGCTGGAAACGGTTTCCTGGGATGAAGCCATCGCTTATGTGGCCAAACGCCTTGGCGAAATCAAGGAACAACACGGCCCCCGCGCCATCATGACCACAGGTTCTTCCCGGGGAACGGGTAATGAAACCAACTATGTGATGCAAAAATTTGCCCGGGCAGTGCTGGGCACCAACAACGTGGACTGTTGCGCCAGGGTATGTCACGGGCCATCGGTGGCCGGGCTGCGGGAAACCGTGGGCAATGGTGCGATGAGCGTTTCCATTGAAGACCTGGAAAAAGCCAAGTGCCTGCTGATTTTTGGTTATAACAGTGCGGATTCCCATCCAATTGTGGCCCGGCGGATAGTCAAGGCCAGGCAAAATGGCGCCAAAATCATTGTGTGCGACCCCCGAAAAATTGAAGCGGCCCGCATAGCCGATCAACATCTGCAGCTGCATAACGGCAGTAACGTTGCCATGGTGAACGCATTCATTTACACCTTGCTGGATGAGGGGCTCTACAACAAAGACTATGTGGCGAAATATACCGAAGGTTTCGACAGCCTTTGGGACGTGGTGAAAGATTACGCCCCGGAAAAAGTGGCGGACATTACCGGTGTCAGTGCCCAGGCGGTGCGTCAGGCCATGCGCACTTATGCCGCATCGCCGTCATCCATTATCTGTTGGGGCATGGGGGTTACCCAGTTTGGCCAAGGCACTGAAACCGTGAAAAGCCTGTCTACCCTGGCGCTGTTAACCGGCCAGTTGGGACGGGAAGGCGCCGGTCTTGCACCGGTTCGCGGACAAAATAACGTGCAGGGCGGGTGTGACATGGGGGTGTTGCCGGATTTGTTCCCCGGCTACCAGAAGGTCACCGAACCGGCCGTCCGGGAAAAGTTTGCCGCCGCCTGGGGTATAGATCCCCAGCAGATGGATGCCAATGTGGGTGTCAGAATCACCCAGGTGCCGCATCTGGCACTGGAAGGCAAAATCAAGGCGTACTACATCATGGGGGAAGACCCCCTGCAGACAGAAGCGGATTTGGGGCTGGTACGCCAAGGCATTGAAGCCCTGGACTTGCTGGTGGTGCAAGATATCTTCATGACCAAAACCGCCGAAGTGGCCGATGTGATCCTGCCGGCCACCTCCTGGGGAGAGCATGGCGGGGTGTTCACCTGTGCTGACCGCGGTTTCCAGCGTTTTGAAAAAGCCATTGAGCCTCAGTACAACGTGAAGCGTGACTGGGAAATCATCTCGCTGATTGCCTCCAAAATGGGTTATCCCATGCATTATCAAAGCAACCAGCAGATTTGGGATGAACTGCGCGAGCTGTGCCCGCTGTTTTACGGCGTTACCTACGACAAAATGGGAGAATTGGGCCATGTGCAGTGGCCTTGCCCAACCATGGAGCATGAGGGCACACCGCTGCTCTATACCGACAACACCTTTGCCACTCCCAGTGGCAAAGGGCAGCTGTTTGCCACCCACTGGCGCCAACCGGCAGAGCTGACGGATACGGAATATCCGCTGGTACTGTGCACCGTGCGTGAAGTGGGACACTATTCCTGCCGCTCCATGACAGGCAACTGCGCCGCCTTGCAAACCCTGGCGGATGAGCCGGGGTTAGTGGGCATTCACCCCGAGGATGCCAAGCTGCTGGGCATTGCCGACAAACAATTGGTGTGGGTGGCATCCCGGCGCGGCAAAGTGATCAGCCGTGCGGATGTGAGTGAACGCATCAACCAGGGTACGGTGTACATGACCTACCAATGGTGGATAGGTGCCTGTAACGAGCTGACACAGGATAACCTTGACCCCACATCGCAAACGCCGGAAACCAAATACTGTGCGGTGCAACTGAGTGCCATTGACGATCAATTCTGGGCCGAGCAACATGCAGCGCAGGCCTACAACGAGATGAAAGCCCGGTTACGCCGTGCCGTGGAAGATGCCCCGGCCGCCACCGTGGCATAGGTGCTGAAATTCCCTTCCATTCCCAAAGAACCGTGACGGGTTCTTTGGGCTTTTTTATTGGGATTACGGCGTTGGGCAAACCGCTCAGTTACGCTTGATGAAAGACTCACGCTCCGCTTTTGCCGTGAGGTTGCCTGACTCAGGCGCTGGTGGCATGAACCGGGGATAACGCGGTGGCGACAATTTGGTTGCGGCCATTGCGTTTGGCCTCGTATAGCCGCAAATCCGCCTGGCGGTACAAGGCATCAAAACTTTTGCCATCCAGCGGCCACTGGGCCAGCCCCATGCTCACGGTAATATGCAAAGACTGCTCCCTGAATACCGGGGCTTGTTCCTGGATGTCTTGCCGTAGCCGCTCGGCCTGCGCCATGGCTTGCGTTTTTGGCGTGTGGGGCAAGAGGATGCAAAACTCTTCTCCGCCCACCCGGAAAATCCGGTCGTCATGACGGGTGTGATAAGTCATGCGTTGTCCAAGGCGGCGCAGGAGCATATCTCCCGCTTCATGGCCATGTTCATCATTCACCCGCTTGAAGTGATCAATATCCAGCAGCAGCAAGGTAAAGGATGCCTGGTCGTTTTGATGCTTTGTGACCATCTGGTTGAAAATGCGCTCCAGATGCAACCGGTTGTGAAGCCCCGTTAGCGGATCGCGGGCAGCCATTTCTCGTAACTGGCGCACCATTTGGCTGCGTTTTCGCTCATAAATATGGCTGCTGCCCCATAAAAACAGATAGCTCAGCGTGGCATTGGTCAGCAGGGAGATATCCAGTTCGCCATTGTGGGTCGGGTGGGCCAACACCGTGAAAAGCACCCCCAGCACCCCGAAAATGAAGGTGAAAATGCCGCCAAGGCGCAGCCCCAGTAACAGCATGTTGGTGGGGGGCATCATCAGCAGCCAGTAAAAACCATCCGTATGCAACTCTTTGCTGTGGATGCCGAAAAGGATCACGCTGCCGATGATGAGGATCATCCCTGATGTCCAGCGGGACAGATGGCGGGTATGGGGCAGGCGCAACAAAAAGATGAGGGCGCATAAAGCGATGCCAACTTCCAGTACGGCCAGTGTCAGCGGTTCGTGGCGCAGGTTGAGCAATGCCAGCAGCAGCGACAATACAATCGCCACACGCAATAAAATACGTAACAGCATTCGGCGATAGGCAAATTCATCTTCCCACATCTCGGGAGAAGCCATACATGATTGCAACAACATCTGGTTTCCTGTCATGCTGATACGAGCCTGAATCCCCTCTACTGAGACTCATTCCTTAGCGGTCAAATATCATACCACTTTTTACACGCAATATCCGTGAATTAGCCACATGTGGCCTCGGGGGTATTGTTGCCGGGGCGTATTTTATCCAATTGGTGGGATAAAACCGGTTACGGTTAACGCTTCTCAGAAAAGGTGTTTACCACGGGAGCCCGCTGGCTGGCGTTTATGTTAAACCAGCAGACTGAGCACAAGATTAAACTTGGGTGATAAGCGTGCAGCCCTGCCATTGCATGCCGGAGTGGCAGGGCTGGGCCAGGGGTTATTCCGCTGGCAGCATTGGCGCTATTTCACTGCCCCCTAACGCCAGATACAAGGTGGCTTGGGTTGTCAGTTGCTGATAGCGGTTTTGCAATAACGATGCCTGGGCACTGCGGCGGTTTTGTTGGGCGTCAAGCCAGTCCTGAATGGCAATGGCGCCGTGACGATACTGACTTTCATAGATTTTTTCTGCCGCGCTTGCCGCATCATATTGCAATTGCAGTTGCTCCGCCTGATAGGCGTATTGCTGTGTGGCGGTTAACGCGTTATTTACGTCTTCAAACGCCTGATACAGGGTTTTGCGGTAATTAATCACCGCTGTTTGGTAATCAATATCCGCCATCCGGTTATTCAACTGGCGTTGCTGCCACTGTAAAAACGGCAGGGTAATGCCTGCGCCCAAGGTGCCAACCGGGTTGCGCAGCAATGCGGTCAATTCATCGGATGCATCCCCCACGGAGCCTGTGAGGGTCAGCGCCGGGAAATAACTGGCATAGGTGGCATCTTTGCTGGCAAGGGCGGATTTCAGGGCATATAACGCTGCTTTCACATCCGGGCGGCGCTGCAGCAAACTGGCGGGCAATCCGGCGGCGATGGCGGGCATTTGGCCTTGGGGCAGGGCATCAGGCTGCAACATGGATGGCTGTGGCTGGTTGAGCAGGGTGCCTAGGGCATTGCAGGCCTGGGTTAACTGCTGGCGAAATTCGCTGTGGCTGGCTTGCTGGCTTGCAAGGTTGCGTTGGGCCTCCAGCACATTCAGTTTGGATACGGCACCCGCGGCATACTGGCGCTGCATCAGTTGCAGGGTGCTTTGGGCGTAATCGATGCTTTGCTGGCTCAGTGCCAGTTGTTGTGTCAGATAGCCTATTTGCCAGTATAAAGTGGCACCGGTGGCCGCCAAGCTCTGAGCGGTGCTCTCCCTGTCTTGTGCGCTGGCCATGGCTTGCCAGCGGGCGGCATTTTCACTGGCGGCAAGCTTGCCCCATAAATCCGCTTCGTAGCTGACCGAAACACTGGCCTGATAACTCTTACTGCTACTGCCCCCATCCAGCGGTTTGCTCCTGCTGGCACTGGCATTGGCACTCAGCTCTGGCCAGCGTTCACTGCGGCTAAGGCCTGCTTGCAGCCGGGCTTTTTGCAAGGTGAGGGTGGCCAGCGCCAGATCGCTGTTATTTTGCAAAACCGTCTCAATCAAGCGGTCAAGTTTGCTGTCATGAAACTGTTGCCACCAAGGGGTTTGGCTCACCGGCAGGAGGTTGCCGCCTGCTTGCCAGTGGTCAGGCACGGTCACCTGCGGTGCTTGGAATTCACTGGGGCTTAACAGGCTGCAGCCGCTGATGAACATGACACTGCCGGCGATAACGGCACAACAGACAAGGTGTTTAGACAACATCGGATTACTCCCTGGCCAAGGCGTCAACCGGATCCAGCTTGGCGGCATTGCGTGCCGGTAAAAATCCGAACAGGACGCCAATCAGTGTTGAGCAGGCAAAGGCTGCCACAATGGAACTGGTTGAATAGATCATGGTGAAATTACTGCTGGTCGAGGCAAATATCGCGCCTATCAGGAAAGACAAGGCTATCCCCAGTATGCCGCCACACAGGCAGACCAGCACCGCTTCGATAAGAAACTGCCGCAGGATGTCGCCCTGACGGGCCCCCACCGCCATGCGCACCCCAATTTCCCGGGTGCGCTCGGTGACCGATACCAGCATGATGTTCATCACGCCGATGCCGCCCACCACCAGTGATATCACGGCAATGGCTGATATCAGCAACGTCATGGTGGCGGTGGTCTTTTCGATGCTTTGCCGAATGGTATCCGTATTGATGGTGAAAAAGTCCTGGGTGCCGTGACGCATTTTCAATAGGGCAATGATCCCTTGCTCTGCCGCATTGCTGGGGGCTGACTGGTTGATGCGCACCGTAATGCCGTTAAGGTAATGCTGCCCCACCATGCGCCCGCCCACGGTGGTGTAAGGCACCCAGATGGTCAAGGCGTCGTTGTTGCCAAAGGCGCTGTCTTTTTTCTCGGTGACACCGATGATGCGCACCGGCAGACTGCCCAGAAAAATCACCTGGCCTATGCTGTCATGACCGGGGAACAGGGCTTTTTCCGTGTTGTAATCGATGACGGCTTCCTGTGCCAGCGTGGTGACGCTGGTGTCATCAAAAAACTGGCCGCCGGATAATTCATATCCCCGTACCCGAAAATATTCCGGCCCCACGCCGGACACTGAGGCCGACACGGCCTGGTTGTCATAACGGATGGTGGCACTGGTGCTGATGCTGGGAGTGACACTGTCTACATACGGCAGGGTTTTCAGCGCGTCGGCATCGTTGGCGGTCAGGGTGCGGATACGGCCGGAGCGCCGGTCGCCAAAGCCGCTTCCCGGGCGGATGTCAATGGTGTTGGTGCCCATGGTGCTGATGTTTTGCAAAATGGCCTGCCTGGAGCCTTCTCCCAGCGCCACCACCGATACCACGGAAGCAATGCCAATAATGATCCCCAGCATGGTGAGAAAAGTGCGCAAACGGTGAGACGACATGGCCAGCAACGCCATTTTCAGCGCTTCAAGATAACGCTCCATGGCGCCAAACCAGCGGCGTTTGGTGGGCGAGCGGGGTTTGGCTGCAGGTGTCGGTGGCCGCGGCGATTTGCGATTGTCGGCAAAAATCACCCCGTCTTTGATTTCAATGATGCGGTCGGCATACTGCGCCACCTGCATGTCATGGGTCACGATGATGATGGTGTGGCCATCCTGATGCAGCTCTTGCAGCAGGGTCATCATCTCCTCACCGCTGTGGCTGTCCAGGGCGCCGGTGGGTTCATCTGCCAGGATCACGTCTCCGCCATTCATCAGCGCCCGGGCCACACTGACCCGTTGCTGTTGCCCACCGCTGAGTTGGCTGGGCTTGTGCCTTAAACGCGCGGCAAGGCCCAGCCGGGTCAGCAACTGCTCGGCGCGGGCCTGGCGCTGTTGGCGCTCCTTGGCGGCATACACGGCAGGCACTTCCACATTGCCAACGGCGGTTAAATCCCCTAACAGGTGATAGCGCTGGAAAATGAACCCGAAATGTTCCCGGCGCAACAGGGCCAGTTCATCGGCCTCCATGGCGGAGGTGTCCTGGCCATTGATCAGGTAGCGGCCGGCGGTGGGTTTATCCAGACAGCCGAGAATGTTCATCAGTGTGGATTTGCCGGAGCCGGATGCTCCCACAATGGCCACCATCTCGCCACGCTCAATGGACAGGTTGACATTGTTGAGTACGGTCAGTTGCTGCTCTCCGGCAGGAAAACTGCGACAGACGCCCAACAACTCAAGTAATGGTTTGCTCATGGTTTAAAATCTCATGGGGCCGCGGCGCATTGGACTGTTGGTGTTGGATGAAGGCATGCCGATAATCACCTCATCCCCCTCATTGAGGCCATCGGTTATCTGGGCGTTAATTTTATTGTTGATGCCCACCTGTACATCACGGTATTGCACCTGGCCGTTTACCAGCAGCGGCACCTGATAGCGTGCCTTTGCCTTACCTGCACTGTTGGGCTTCGCCCCCGTTGCCTTGCCAAGTGGTTTGCGTTGCAGCACTTGTGCCGGCACCAGCAACGCGTTTTCTGCCTGGTTTAACACAATGGAGACCTGGGCGGTCATGCCGATGCGCAAGATGCCATCGGGGTTTTTTACGTCAAACAGGCCGTTGAAATAGATGGCATCGGCATCGCTGGCAGTCATGTCCTTGTCGTTGCCATCCATGGAAGTGGGCCCAGGCTCAATGGCCCGCAACGTGGCGCGGTACTTGTGATCGGGTTTACCCAAAATGGTGAAATACACCGCTTGCCCCGGCATGACATTGACCACATCGGCTTCTGAAATTTGCGCCTTGATGGTCATGGTGTCCAGCTGGGCGATTTCCACAATGGTGGGGGTGGTTTGATTGGCGTTCACCGTTTGCCCCACCTCAACGGCGGTATACACCACGGTGCCGTCCATGGGGGCGGTGATGGTGGTATACCCCAGGTTGACCTTGGCGCTGTCGACTTGGATTTCGGTTTGCTGCCTTTGTGCCTGCAACTGTTTGAGCTCCGCTTGGTAAACCGTCAGCGTGGCTTCGGCCGCTTCATATTCTGCCCGGGAGCTGGCATTGTCGGCCAGCAGGGCTTTTTGGCGGTCATACTCCAGCTGCGCCTGGCGGATTTGCGCCTGTTTGGCGGCATACTGGGCATTGATGCTGTTGAGGGATGCCTGTGCCTCTTTGAGGTTGTTCTGTTGGCTCAAACTGTCAATCTGGGCAATGAGCTGGCCCTGTTTTATCTGTTGCCCCAGGGTGACCGGCAGGGTTTGGATCTGGCCGGACACCTGCGCGCCCACACTCACCAGTTTGTAGGCCTGTAGCATGCCATTGGCCAGTACCGTGTGTTCAATATGGCCCCGTTGTACCGGCTCGGTAACATAGGTCGGCGCCGGGGTTGGTCGCAGCGTAAAGAACATGGCCATTGCCGCGGCCGCCAGTAGCAGCACAATGAGCAGAAGCCATAACTTGCGTTTGGAAGACTTTTTCATGGGGAAAACATTATCCTGCAGATGGCCGGGCGGTGAGCACTCGGCAATGGGTCATGGGATTAGTATATGGATATGGGATGAAGAACAAATGGGAAAAGTGTAAGGATTCTGTAAAGTTACACAAAGCAGTGTAGGAAAACCGCACAAACTGTTACCAGGTGATTGTTTGTCCGCTGCGGACGGTTTTGCAACGCCGGGTTGTCATCTGGCTGTCATTAAACTGTCTTAAAATCGGCCCCTGTCCAGGTAGGCGATTTCTGGCCTGTATTACCGTTCCGGGAGAGCTGCTGTTTATGGCAAGGTTGTGGTCATTTTTGTCAAATCCCCTGCATCTGTTGCTTGGGCGTTTTAAATTGTCCCTGACGCAAAAAGTGATGTTGGGGTTGCTGTTGCTGGTGTTGTGTTTGCTGGTGGGCAGCCTGGCCAACATGCTGGCCGCTGATCAGGTGCGGCGTCAGGTCACCGACATGACCGATAAAACCACCCCCTTGGTGCTTAAGGCCAATGCGCTGGCGCAGGTATTGTTGAATGCCGATCGCCAGTTAAAAACGGTTCCCGGCCTTAAAGACCCACACCAAACCATTACCACCGTGAATAATTTCGGCGAGTTGCAGCAAACATTTGCCGAGGCGCTGTCACAGTTGCAACAGCTTGCTGCCGATAATGAAGAGTTGCTGTCCCTCATCTCGCCGCTGGAAACCCTCGATGAAGACTATTTTGCCCAGGGTAAAGCGCTGGGCCAGCAGCATCTGGCCCAATTGCAGGCGCAGGAGCAGCTCAATGATGTGCGCCATCAGTGGCGTGACGCGGCTGTCAGCGCTGCCGCCCAAGGGGTAGACATTGCCCAATTGCAAAGCGCCATGTTGCAGTTGCTGGAAGCCCGTGATGATTTTGACCTTTCCCGGGTAACGGACGTTGTCACCCAGGCCAAACAAGCGGTTGCGGATAACCCGGATGCCGCAGCCATCAGTGATTTGTTAAGCCGGATGTTGCAAATCCAGCAGGCATGCATTGCGGCTGCCACGGAAATGTCCACGCTGACGGATTTAACCGGCGGCAGTATTGATTATGCCACAGCGGTTTTGGGCACGGTGGATCAGGTGGCCCACGACCGGGTGGGCCAAGGTGCCGCCAAAGTGCAGCAATCCCTGGATGTGGGTTTCTGGCTGTCGCTGGGGGTGTTGGGGGTGTCGTTACTGTTGGCACTGCTGGTGGCGGTGAACATTTACCGCTCCATTAAGCGCCCGTTATCCGAGCTGCTGGCGGTGCAACGCGCCGCTGTGGAAGGGGACATTACCCATAATGTGGCTTACCAGAGCCATAACGAATTCGGCTTGTTGGCAGACAGTACCAATCAGCTGTTGGCGCATATCCGTCAGTTGCTGACCCAACTGGATGACGGCGCCGGACAATTAACCCAGGTGGCCAGGGAAAACCGCCATCAGGCAGACAACGCCCATGCCTCATTGGATCGGCAGCGACAGCAAACCTTGCAGGTAACGGCGGCCATGGCACAAATGGGCAGCGCCGTGCAGGAGGTGGCACAATCCGCCGCCGCCTCACTGGACAGTGTGTTAACCATGGAAAAAGCGGTGAACGTAGGGCGTGATCAAGTGCGAGACACCATCGCCGGCAGCCACAAGCTGGCTGAGCAGTTACAGCAGGCCGCAACATCGTTGCAGACTGTTGACGGCTCCTCCCAGCAGATAGGCGGCGTGCTGGATGTGATTCGCGGCGTGGCTGACCAAACCAACTTACTGGCACTTAATGCGGCCATTGAAGCCGCCCGGGCAGGAGAGCACGGTCGCGGCTTTGCGGTGGTGGCCAGTGAGGTACGCACGTTGGCACAGCAAACCGCAGAATCCGCCAACACCATTAAAAGCATTATCGAGCAGTTACAAGTGGGTGCCCAAAGCACGGTGGCATTAATGCAGCAGTGCCAGCAACAGATGGAAACCGGCTTGCAGCAAAGCGCCCAAGCGGATGCCAGCATGGAGGATATCCGGCAACTGATTGTCACCGTGAGTCATAACAGCGAACAGATTGCCAGTGCCGCGGTAGAGCAGCAAAGCACCACGGAGCACATCTCGGAAAACCTGCAACAGATTGCCGCCATTACCGAAGAAAACTATCAGGGGATCAGCGGTTTTGTCAGCGCCAGCCAGCATCTTGAGCAGCTGGTGCATGCCCAGGATGCACTGGTGCAGCAGTTCCGTCACTAAGCTTTTTCCCCATCGGGTAGCCGTAGCCCCTTATTCCAGGGGCTTGATTCTATGTGTTTAATTTCCTGCGCTTAATGTTATGTGCTTGAGCTTTGTCGGCGGTGGCAGCTTGATGGCCCCGAGCCGGCAGCTTGGCAGTATCCCCACTTTTGTCTAGCCCTTCTTTTTTTGTTGTTTTTCCTCTCTGAAAACGGACCTTGTAATATCCGTCATCGGGGGTTGTCAGCCGGGTATTTATCAGTATGATACACACTAATGAAAATCATTATCATACTCATATAGATTATGTCTGGACATTTACGGCAGCGGATAAGTTTTCGTCTTCATCAGTGGCTGGGGCTTTGCAGTGCGATAGTGTTGTTAATCGTGGGGGCGAGTGGTGCCCTGCTGGCGCTGGAAAAGGACATTGTTGCGCTTTGGCCCACACCCGAGGTTGCCGTAAGTGGGCCATTGCTGCCCATGCCGGAACTGAATCACAAACTGGCCATGCCCGGCAAAGCCTTGCAGCGTATCTATTTGGAGCCTGAGCTTAATCAACCTGGCCGGGCGTTGTATCAGGACCGGCAAACCAAACAGCGGCAATGGCAGCTGTTTAATCCCTACACGGGGGAATTATTGGGGCCGCGGCCTGGTATCAGCGAATTTTTCGCCGATGTGATGGCATTGCACCGCTGGCTGCTGTTGCCCAATTCGGTGGGAAGTGTCATTACCGGCAGCGCTACAATCATGGCGTTTTTTTTGCTGATAACCGGTCTTTTGCGGCGGGCGCCAGACAAACTTGCCAGCATCAAGGACTGGTTATGGTGGAAGCGCGGCAGCCGGGGGCGGTTGGCATTGTGGCAGTTTCATGCCGTGCTGGGCACCTGGTTGTTCATCCCGATTGCCATCATGGTGCTTACCGGCCCCTGGTATGCCTTTAACTGGTATCGTGACGGCCTCAAGCAGTTGCTGGCTTCCCCCCAAGCGGCACTGGTAACGCCAAAACAGGCACCGGTTGCTGATGATGAGGCCCTTTGGCGTAATTTTCTGGCGGTGAAAGCGGACGGGCGCTATGCCCGCTGGTTTTTGCCAAGGGGAGAGAACGGCGTGGTGCGGGTTAGTTATCTAGCGCCGGATGCGCCCCATTCCCATGCGTTCTCCACCCTGACATTCGATGCAGCCGGTAACCTGTTGCAGCAGCGGCGCTACCATGAGCTGCAGGGGGGCGATTACCTGCTGGCCAACATGTATGCGTTGCATACGGGCAGTTATTTCGGCGCAGGCGGCCGGTGGCTGTGGGCGTTATCAGGGCTGGCGTTTGCATCCTTTGCCGTTACCGGCTTATGGCTGTTTTTCAGTCGCCGTGCCAGGCCTCGGGAGCAGGCATCAGGCAATGCTGATACCCTGATTGCCTATGCCAGCCAAAGCGGTACGGCCGCCGCCCACGGGCAGCAGTTGCAGCAATGGTTGCAATCCTGCGGTACCCAGGCCCATTTGCGGGCTATGACCCAAATACAACCGGAGGATTTTGCCGCTTACCGACAGGTACTGTTATTGGCGGCCACCTATGGCGAAGGGGATGCGCCGGATTCGGCGCTGGCATTTCAGCAGCGGCTGGCCACTGCGGCGGTGTCATACCATCAAGTCAATGTGGCAGTGCTGGCATTTGGCGACCGGCAATATCAGCAGTTTTGCGCGTTTGGTCATTGGCTGGCTCAGCGGTTTACGCAGCTGGGTGCGACTACCTTGTTGCCCCTGCAGGAGGTGGACCGGGGGGCAGAGCATACGTTGTCGCAGTGGCAGCAGTCACTGGCCAGAAAATTAATGCCGCAGCATGTGGCGCCAACGGTGCCTGCCACGTCAGCTTGGCAGCAAGCCACCTTGTTGCAACGCACTAGCCTCAATCCGGGCAGCGGACGGGAAATCCATCATCTGCTGCTGGATGTGAGTGGCGCCTGGCAGCCGGGGGATATCCTTGAAGTGTTGCCTTGCTGGGATGAGTGGCAAAGCCGGCAATATCTACAGGCATTAGGGCTCGATGGCGACGCCATGGTATGCATCCATGAAGGTGAAATGCCGTTATGGCAGGCGCAGGCCCATTATCTTGAAACCGCCCCGATGCATCGCGAAGAGGGCGTTGCCAACGGGGTGTCAGCCCAGCAATATGCGGATATGGCCCGGCCGTTGGCGCCACGCAGTTACTCCATTGCCAGTATGGCATCCCCTTTGGCGCTGATGGTGCGGCAGGTGATAAAAGCCGATGGCAACAGTGGCCGCGCATCAACCTTGTTGGCAACCGCGAAAGCGGGAAGCCACTGGCAAGTGCGAATAAAACCCCATGAGGATTTTCATCTGCCTGCCACTGACGTGCCGCTGATTTTGCTGGCCACAGGTACCGGCCTTGCGCCTTTTTTGGGCTTTTTACAGCAAAGGGCGCAGCAGCAGGCCAGGCAACCCCTATGGTTGTTGTTTGGTGAGCGCCATGCCGAGCAGGACAATTACTATGGTCGGGAATTGCAGCGCTTTGTGGATGACGGCATCATCACTCATCTTGATTTTGCCTGGTCGCGGGAGGCATCAGGGCCGCAGGCGCCGCAGCATGGCCCGTATGTTCAGGACTATTTGGTTGCCGGGCAGGCGCGGCTGCAGGAGTTTCTCCGTCGCGGCGCCCATATCTATGTGTGTGGCGCCATTAACGGTGTGGGGGCCGGGGTTACACAAACCCTGACCCGGCTGCTGGGCAAGGCGCAACTGCAGGCGTTACAGCAGCAGGGGCGTTACCATCGGGATCTTTATTGATGGCCGCGGTATTTGCGCCCCGGGCTTTTCTGGCCCAGCTATTGCTGCTAGGGTATAGCCAACTGTTGTCTGGCAGGTAAAAACCAGCATTTGCTGTTCGCAAAGTGAAACACAGTCATCATGCAATAGAGAGATTTTCATCACTCTATACGCTGGGATTGTGATGCCGAGCAGCGTAGAATACGCGCAACCCTACCGATAAGACTGTCCAGCTGGAGTAACCAATGCTGAAGAAGAATATGAACATCGCCGACTATGATGCGGAGCTGTTTCAGGCGATTGAAGAGGAAAACCGTCGCCAGGAAGAACACATTGAGCTGATCGCTTCCGAAAACTACACCAGCCCCCGGGTCATGCAGGCACAGGGCTCCCAGCTCACCAACAAATATGCCGAAGGTTATCCTGGCAAACGCTATTACGGTGGCTGCGAGTACGTGGACGTAGTGGAAAACCTGGCCATTGACCGTGCCAAGCAGCTGTTTGGTGCCACTTATGCCAATGTTCAGCCCCATTCAGGCTCTCAGGCCAACTACGCGGTTTACATGGCATTGCTCAAACCCGGCGATACCGTACTGGGGATGAACCTGGCCCACGGCGGCCACCTGACCCACGGCTCACCGGTCAACTTCTCCGGTAAATTGTTCAACATCATCCCCTACGGTGTGGATGATCACGGCAAGATTGATTACGTCGAGCTGGAAACCCTGGCCCTGACCCATAAACCGAAAATGATCATCGGTGGTTTCTCGGCTTACTCCGGCATTGTGGACTGGGCCAAATTGCGTGAAATCGCCGACAAGGTCGGTGCATTCCTGTTCGTGGACATGGCCCACGTGGCCGGTCTGGTTGCTGCCGGTGTGTACCCAAGCCCCATTCCTCATGCCCATGTGGTGACCACCACTACCCACAAAACCCTGGCGGGCCCTCGCGGCGGCTTGATTTTGTCGGCAGCGGATGACGAAGACCTGTACAAAAAGCTCAACTCCGCCGTGTTCCCTGGTAGCCAGGGCGGCCCGTTGATGCACGTGATTGCCGGTAAGGCCGTCGCCTTCAAAGAAGCGCTGGAACCTGAATTCACCGCTTATCAGCAGCAGGTTGTCACCAACGCCAAAGCGATGGTGTCCGTGTTCCTGGAACGGGGTTACAAGATTGTGTCCGGCGGTACCGATAACCACCTGATGCTGGTGGATCTCATCGGCCGCGAGCTGACCGGTAAAGAAGCCGACGCCGCCCTTGGCCGCGCCAATATCACCGTGAACAAAAACTCCGTACCTAACGACCCCCGTTCACCGTTTGTGACCTCTGGCATTCGTATCGGTACTCCGGCCATCACCCGTCGCGGTTTTAAAGAAGCCGAAGCCAAACAGCTGACCGGCTGGATTTGCGATGTGCTGGATAACGCCAATGATGATGGGGTGATTAACGCAGTAAAAGCCAAAGTGCTGGAACTGTGCGCTCGCTTCCCTGTTTACGGTTAACCTTTTCCGGTAGATCGATTAAACTGGCATGGCCGCTGCATTCAGCGGCCATTTTTGTTTCTGTTCCCCAATGGAACGGTGCCGTTAACTTGCGCAGGAGGCATGATGCATTGTCCGTTTTGCAGTGCGACCGATACCAAAGTGATTGACTCCCGGCTGGTGGCTGATGGTCATCAGGTGCGCCGTCGGCGCGAATGTACCCTGTGCCATGAACGTTTCACCACCTTTGAAAGTGCCGAGCTGGTAATGCCGCGGGTGATCAAGCGGGATGGCTCCCGTCAGCCGTTTGATGAAGACAAACTGCGTGGCGGCATGTTGCGGGCCGCGGAAAAACGCCCGGTATCCATTGATAAAATCGAAGAAGCAATCAACAAAATCAAGTCAGCGCTGCGGGCAACCGGCGAGCGGGAAGTCACCTCCGAGATGATTGGCAACCTGATGATGGACCAACTCATCGAGCTGGATAAAGTGGCCTATATCCGTTTTGCTTCCGTGTACCGTGCGTTTGAAGATGTCTCTGAGTTTGGCGAAGCCATCGCTAATTTGCAGAAGAAATAATATGTGGTCAACCACCGATATCGCCATGATGAGCCGGGCCGTTATGCTGGCGCGTCGCGGCCGCTACACCACCCGTCCCAACCCCAATGTGGGCTGCGTCATTGTTGACAACCAAGGCACCATTGTCGGCGAAGGCTGGCATCAGCGCGCCGGCGGCCCCCATGCCGAAGTGCACGCCTGGCGCATGGCCGGCGATAAAGCCCGTGGCGCCACCGCTTATGTCACGCTGGAGCCCTGCAGCCATTATGGCCGTACGCCACCGTGCGCCGCCGGTTTGATTGAAAAGGGGCTGCGACGGGTCGTGATTGCCATGACCGATCCCAACCCCCAGGTGGCTGGCCGTGGCATTGCCATGTTGCAGGCTGCCGGCATTGAGGTGAGCTGCGGATTGCTGGCGGCCGAGGCCCGGCAACTGAATCCCGGATTTTTGTCCCGCATGGAGCGCCAGCGGCCTTATGTCACGGTAAAACTGGCAGCCAGCCTTGACGGCAAGACCGCCCTAGCCAATGGCGAATCCAAATGGATTACCGGCGCCGCCGCCCGGCGTGATGTGCAGCGGCTGCGGGCATTGAGCTGCGCGGTGATCACCGGTATTGATACCGTGTTGGCGGATGACCCGTCCATGAATGTGCGTTATTCGGAGCTGGGCTATTTGCAGCAGCAACTGAGCGAAGAGGCGTTGATTCAGCCGATGCGGGTAGTGCTGGACAGCCGTTGCCGCCTGCCGCTGACCGCCAGGTTGTTACAGCTGCCGGGGCCGGTGTTGCTGGTCAGTTGCCAGCCATACAGCGCGGCATTCATGCAGGGATTGCCTGCACAGGTGACGTGTGTGCAGTTGCCCGGCGCCGATGGCCGGGTGGACCTGGCCGCCTTGCTGCAACATCTGGGGCAGCAGTGCAATAACGTGCTGGTGGAAGCCGGCGCCACCTTGTGCGGCGCATTTGTGGGTAGCATGCTGGCGGATGAACTCGTTTTATACCAAGCGCCAAAAATTCTAGGGGCCAGCGGCCGCAATCTGCTGCAGTTGCCGTTATATGAGCAGTTGTCGCAAATTCCGTCTTTGCAATTACTGGAACAACGAAAAGTCGGTGCCGATAATCGCCTGACGTTGAAAATAGGGGATTAATCATGTTTACCGGGATCATTGAAGCCGTGGGGCATTTGCGCCGTATTGAACGCCGGGGCGATGATATTCGCCTCACCGTGGACAGCGGCAAGCTGCGCCTTGATGATGTCCAATTGGGCGACAGTATTGCCACCAACGGCGTGTGCCTGACCGTTGTGGAGCGTTTAAGCGATGGTTATGTGGCGGATATCTCCGCTGAAACCGTATCGCTGACCGGCTTTGACCGTTATCAAGTGGGGCAGGCGGTGAATCTGGAAAAGGCGGTAACGCCTTCCACCCGGTTGGGAGGGCACATGGTGAGCGGCCATGTGGACGGACAGGCCAAGGTGCTGGAAGTCAGCGCCCGGGGCCAAGCTACCGAATACTGGCTGGAAGCCCCCCAGTCATTGGCCCGTTACATTGCCCACAAGGGCTCCATTGCCATCGACGGCGTAAGCCTTACGGTAAACCAGGTGGAGGGGGCACGTTTTCGGTTAACCATCGTGCCGCATACCTCCAGTGAAACCACCCTGCCGTTGCTGAAAGCAGGCGACTGGGTGAATCTGGAAGTGGATCAGATAGCCCGTTACCTGGAACGGCTGATGCAACAGGACGCCGTTGACAAACCGTCAGCCGGCGTGTCTTTTGAGCAACTGGCCCGGGCCGGTTTTATCCGCTGACAGCACGTATTTTTCCGCTCAGGTACTGAAGCCTGAGCGATAACAGGTTAAAATTCATCACACTTAATCGCTGCGTGGGTGTTTGCTGTTCAGGCAACAACGCGCAGAGCTGAATGTTGTACATGGGGTCGTATCATGGCGTTACATAGTATTGAAGAGATCGTTGAAGATTTCCGTCAGGGCAAAATGGTCATCCTGATGGATGATGAAGACCGGGAAAACGAAGGTGACATTATTATCGCCGCCGAAAAAATCACGCCGGAAGCGATTAACTTTATGGCGCGTTATGGCCGTGGCCTTATCTGTCTGACCTTGACCAAAGCCCGTTGCCAGCAGTTGCAGTTGCCACTGATGGTGCGGGATAACAGCGCGCCGTTTTCCACCAATTTCACCGTATCCATTGAAGCGGCAGAAGGGGTGACTACCGGCATCAGTGCCCATGACCGGGCGGTAACGGTACAAAAAGCCGTGGCCAAACATGCCACCCCTTCCGATGTGGTGCAGCCCGGACACATTTTCCCGCTGATGGCGCAAGATGGTGGCGTGCTGGTGCGTGCCGGCCATACAGAAGCCGGTTGCGATCTGGCCCGTCTGGCAGGGCTGGAGCCCGCCGCGGTGATCGTGGAAGTGCTCAATGAAGACGGCACCATGGCACGGCGTCCGCAACTGGAAGCCTTTGCCCAGGCTCACGGCATCAAGGTGGGCACCATTGCCGATTTGATTGAATACCGCAACAACACCGAAACCACGGTGATCCTCGAAGGCAAATGCAAACTGCCCACCCGTTTTGGCGAGTTTGAACTGCACGCATTTCGTGACACCATTGATAACCAGCTGCACTATGCCATGGTGCGCGGTGACATCCAGGACAACCTGCTGGTGCGGGTGCATTTGCAAAACACTTTCCATGATCTGCTGTACTCAGAGCGGGATGAAGCCCGTAGCTGGCCGCTGGATAAAGCCATGGAAGTGATTGGCCGAGAAGGCGGCGTGGTGCTGTTGCTGGGCAATCAGGAACCCATGGGTGACATCATTGCCAAGGTAAAAGCCTTTGAAGCCGAAGACAAGGGCGAGCAACTGCCACAACCGAGACTACAAAAAACCTCCCAGCGCGTGGGCGTGGGCTCTCAAATCCTGGCCTCTCTGGGCGTAAAACGCATGCGCTTGCTCAGCTCCCCGAAACGCTACCATTCACTGGGCGGATTCGGCTTGCAGGTGAGTGAATATATCGCGGATGACAGCGAGCAGAATTAAGGCACATTTTGTTAAATCCCGGCGGCATCCGCCGGGATTGCATGCTATCATAGCGCCAATTTTTGCCCTTCATCGGGTGCTCTTTAGTTTAACTTAGGTAACAACATGAACGTGGTTCAAGGTAATATCGAAGCAAAAAATGCCAAAGTGGCGATAGTGGTGTCCCGCTTTAACAGTTTTATTGTGGACCGTCTGCTGGAAGGCGCACTGGATACACTCAAGCGCTTTGGCCAGGTGAGTGAAGACAACATCACCGTGATACGGGTGCCAGGTGCCTATGAGTTGCCGTTAACCGCTCGCCGTGTTGCTGCCTCCGGCAAGTTTGACGGCATTATTGCCCTTGGTGCCGTGATCCGTGGCGGTACGCCCCATTTTGATTTTGTTGCCGGCGAGTGTAACAAAGGGCTGGCGCACGTGGCGCTGGAATTTGATATCCCGGTATCGTTTGGCGTATTGACCACCGATACCATCGAGCAGGCCATCGACCGTGCCGGTGTGAAAGTGGGTAACAAAGGCGGCGAAGCAGCGCTGAGTCTGCTGGAAATGGTTAACGTGCTGCAACAGCTTGAACAACATCTGTAACGGGAAACATCATGAAACCTTCTGAGCGCCGCAAAGCCCGCCGTTTAGCGGTACAGGCCATGTACTCATGGCAGTTGAGCGGGAACAACATTGCTGAAGTTGAACATGAGTTTCTGACTGAGCAGAATCTGGATGGTGTGGATGTGCCTTATTTTCGGGAGCTGTTTTTAGGCAGCGCCGGCAAACAGGCCGAACTGGACCAACTCGTTGCCCCTTATCTGGAGCAGCGGCCACTGGATGAAGTGGATCCCATCGAAAAGGCCATCCTGCGCCTGGCAACCTTCGAGCTGACTTACCGTAAGGACACCCCGTTCAAAGTGGTGATAAACGAGGCCATTGAACTGGCCAAAACCTTTGGTGCAGAAGACAGCCACAAGTTTGTTAACGGCATTCTGGACAAGCTGGTTAACCGTAAATAACTGCGCAACATGCTAAACGGTATCTTCGGATACCGTTTTTTCATTGGCGGACGAGAGGCCCGGAGCGGCCAGAGTAACCATGAAAGAATTCCAACTCATTGAACATTACTTTACCGGCCAAAGCCAGCATCGCAAGGACGTGAAACTGGGCATTGGCGATGATTGCGCGCTGGTAAAGCCTGCTGAGAACAAAGTGCTGGCCATCTCCACCGATACCTTGGTGGAAAATGTCCATTTTTTGCCGGAGATGCCGCCCCAGATCCTGGGCTATAAAGCCCTGGCGGTTAATTTGTCCGATTTGGCCGCCATGGGCGCAGAGCCCGCGTGGATGACCCTGGCACTGACCATGCCAACGGCAGATGAGCAATGGCTGCAGGGATTTGCCACCGGTTTGTTTGAGGCGGCGGATTACTACATGATCTCCCTGGTGGGCGGCGACACCACCCGTGGCCCCAAATCCATCACCATTACCGTGCATGGGCAAGTGACCGAAGGCAAAGCGCTGACCCGCAGCGGTGCCAAACCCGGCGACTGGATTTATGTCACCGGCACTTTGGGTGACTCGGCGCTGGGCCTGGACATTTTGCAGGGTATTCGTGATGTTCGCAGCGAGCATCACGATTTTCTGGTCAATCGCCACTATCATCCCACCCCCAGAGTGCTTGCCGGACAGGCGCTGCGTGGGCTGGCTTCCAGTGCCATCGATTTGTCAGACGGTTTGCTGTCTGATATTCAGCATATCCTCAAGGCCTCAACCGTAGGCGCGGTGATTGATGTGGAAAAATTACCGTTGTCACAGGCCATGAGCGACAGCGTAACGCTGGAAACCGCCTTAAATTACGCCCTGCGTGGCGGCGAGGATTACGAGCTGCTGTTCACGGTACCGGAAGCGCAGCGGGGCGCACTGGATACCGCCTTGAGCCATGCCGGGGTGCGTTTTACGCAGATAGGCCAGATCCAGGCACAGAACAAATGCAAATTTCAGTACCATGGTGAGACCTTTGTGCCAGAGCACAGTGGATTTGAGCATTTCAAATGAGTTTTTTTTCTAAAGATGAAACCCTGAGCCGCCTGAGCTTGGGCAACCCGATACATTTTTTGGCTTTGGGCTTTGGCAGTGGCCTGGCCGCCGTGGCGCCGGGGACTTTCGGTACGCTGGCCGCCATTCCGTTATATTTGCTGCTGGCGCTGTTGCCATTGCCTGCATATGGCGTGGTGACGCTACTGGTGTGCCTTGCCGGGATTTTTATCTGCGACAGAACCTGCCGGGACTTGGGCGTACACGACCACAAAGCGATTGTGTGGGACGAAGTGGCCGGCTACCTGCTGACCATGCTGGCAGCGCCCAGCGGCTGGTATTGGCCCATTGTGGGCTTTGTGCTGTTTCGATTCTTTGACATCATCAAACCCTGGCCCATTCGTTGGGTGGATGCCAATGTGCAAGGCGGTTTCGGCGTGATGGCTGATGACATCATGGCGGGCATCGCCTCTTGTGCTTGCTTGCAGTTATTGGCGCTGGCTTTACTCTGATCATCGGCAAGCGCCACTTTGCCGCGTAGCCCCTAGCGCAGCTATCGGCATTGGTGTGCCTTCCGTATTGGCGCACAACCTTTCCCTTTCCATCTGCGTAATGATGACAAAAAAACGGCCCTGATGCGGGCCGTTTTGACTGTGTTCCCTATCATTGTTGACTAGGGCATTACGCTGCTGTTGAATCAGATGAGATATACATTCAAGGTGCAGGCACCGTGGGCACCAATGACCAGTGCCTGTTCAATATCCGCAGTTTTTGACGGCCCGGCAATGAAAACCCCAAATCCCGTGTCATCCAGACTGATTTTTGACAATGCCTGGTGCATGTTGGCCACCAGATCGTCGGCCTTGATCACCAGCATCAGGTTTTCACAGATGAACGGGGCAATACGTACACCTGCCAAGGCTTCTGTCACCCAGATGGCACCGTTTTCCGCCACGCCCAATTCGCCGGGCAGTACGGCATAGTTGATGTCTTTCAGGGCGTGAGGGTCGCTGGGCACTTCCCGGTTGCCCTTGATGGCATCAATCCGGGAGATCACCTGCTTGCCTTCGGCAACCAGACTGTCCACCTGGGTTTGCAGGGCGGCCAGCGCATTATCCTTAATAAACGTACCGCCACAGGCATTAAGGCCGGCCTCATACTGACCAATCAAATCATCCAGCCGCGGTGCAATATTGATGTTGGGCATGGGATGTTCTGGCAAGGCAACGGATTTTAGTGCTGCCAACATTTCGGCTTTACTGGACATGTTATTTGCTCCTGTTTTTCTTATACCATGCCTCGAAACTGGAGGCGGGTGCTTTTGGCAGTTCGCGGTATTTACCCCAGGCGCCGGCAAACGGCTTAAGCAGGGTGCCCGGCAGATAACGCAGGCTGAAGCGGGCCACGCTCATGGTGCAATTAAGCATGCCCGGGCTGGACATCATTTTGCCCACCATTGGCATGTAGCTGCCTTTGCCGTAAGGGAGCTGTCCGGCTTCCGCTTTCAGGCGGCGCTGATAGGCGATAATGTTATGCAGCGGCACTTTGGTCGGGCACACGTAAGTGCAGGAGCCACACAGGGTGCATGCCCACGGGATGGTATTGGTGTCGTCCTCTTTGGAACCCACGGCAATGCCGATGGGGCCGGGAATGAAGTAGTTATAGCTGTAACCGCCACTGCGGCGATAAACCGGGCAGGTGTTCATGCAGCCGCCGCAGCGGATACATTTAAGGCCTTCAGCCAACAGTTTGTCTTGCAGCATCTCACTGCGGCCGTTGTCCACAATGATGACATGCATTTCACCACCGGGTTTTGGACCATGGTAAAAGCTGCTGTAAGTGGTGATTAACTGGCCAATGGCGTTGCGGGCCAGGGTGCGCAGCAACACTGCGGCAGCGTCCTTGTTGGGGATAAGCTTATCAATCCCCATGGAGTGCAAGGTCAGTTTTGGCAGGTTACAGCCCATGTCGGCGTTGCCTTCATTGGTGCACACCACAATGGCACCCTCTTCGGCAATGGCCATGTTCACGCCGGTCATGGCCGCATCGGCACCCAAAAACTTCTCTCTCAGGTGAGAGCGGGCGGCGCGGGTCAGGTAAGTGGGGTCGCTGGCACCTTTGTCGGTACCGATTTTTTCATGGAACAGCTCGCCCACTTCCTCTTTTTTCAGATGGATGGCAGGCACCACGATATGTGATGGTGGCTGCTTGTTGAGCTGGATAATGCGTTCCCCCAGGTCGGTATCGACCACTTCAATGCCTTTGCTCTCAAGATAGGGGTTGAGGTGGCACTCCTCGGTAAGCATTGACTTGGATTTTACCAGCTTTTTGACCTGATGCTGGCTGAGGATTTCATGAACGATGCGGTTATGCTCCTGGCCGTCTTTGGCCCAGTGCACAACAATGCCGTTCTTTTGACAGTTGGCCTCAAACAGTTCCAGGTAATGGGGCAAATGGGTCAGGGTGTGCAGCTTGATTTCGGAACCCAGGGTTCTTAACTCTTCCCATTCAGGTACTGCCGCAGCGGCTTTGTCGCGTTTTTGGCGTAGCAGCCACAGGGCTTTTGAATGCCAGTCAACCCGGGATTCGTTCTGGCAGAATATATCGGCCTTATCGGCGTGGCCGGCGTTGGTTTGTGCTTGTGACATCAGATGGCTCCTATATGGCAGCGTTAAGGATCTGCGCCAGGTGGCGAACTTCAATCGGCATGTTGTCGCGGCGGATCAAGCCATCGAGGTGCATCAGGCAGGAGGGGTCGAATCCCACAATGTATTCGGCACCGGTTCTCAGGTGCGCTCTGGCCTTATCGTTGCCCATTTTGGCTGAAACCGCGCCTTCATCCATGGCAAAGGTACCGCCAAAACCGCAGCACTCGTCACGGGGTTCCGGATAGAGGATCTCCACGCCGGGCACTTTTTCCAGTAATGCGGCCATCTTGTTGAAGCCGGGCTTCATGGATTCGCTGGGTTTGGCCAGCTCCAGCATCCGCAGACCGTGGCAAGATAACTGCAGGCTGACTTTATGGGGAAACGCATGGGGGAAGCTGTCCACAGGGGCCACGTCGTGCAAAAACTCGGTCAGCTCGTAAAGTTTGTCAATGACGGCTTTGGCTTCGTCACTGTCATCATACTCATGGAAGTTTTCCTTGGCGGCCACCAGGCAGGAGGCAGCCGGGCAGACAATGGCATCACACTCCACGCCCTTGAAGGCGTTCAGCAGTTTGAGTACGGTTTTTCGGGCTTCATCAAAGCAGCCGGAGTTGGTCATGGGCTGACCGCAGCAGGTTTGTCCTTCTGGCAGGATGACATCGTGTCCCAGTTTTTCCAGCAGCTCCATGGTGGCAATGGCAACCTGGGGTTGCAGCTGGTTAACCAGGCAAGGGATAAATAAAGCTATCTTCATGGCGTTTCCTTAGTGCTTTTAGCGACATTGCTCACATCCTGGCCTTTGGCAGTGTGGTTCACTACTTCAGCTTATGTTGATTATCGGCCGGATGTGCTAGCGAATATATACCTTCAATCCGCTTGGCAGTAGTGGCTATTTAGTAAATGAATCGCCTAATTTTCTCAAAAATGATAAAAACTAACCTATTGATTAGTATAATTTATTTTTGATTTTTCTTGTATTTTTCCCACGAAAATTTATTACATAACAAAAATGAAAAAGGGGGAGTTATCAACTCCCCCTTGTAGTGCGGATAGATGCAGGCTTAGCGGCTACACTCTTCCAGCAGGTAAGCCAGGTGGCGGTAAGAAACGCCACTGTGATGGCTCAGACCCACTTCACACATGCGGTTAGCGTAGTAGCCTTCACTGATTTCAGCCGGTAACAGTTTTTTGATGTTACGCAGGGCTGACGCGTTGATTTCAGGTTTGTACAACCCTTTCTCACCGGCATAACCACAGCAATCCACGCCTGCTGGCCGTACAATGTTGCTGGCACAAGCGGCAGTGATGGCTTCCATTTGCGGTTCAACGTGCATCTTGCGGGCAGAACAACCCAGATGCAGTGCCACATTCGGTTTCTTGGTCAGCTTGAGTTTTGGCATGACGTCATCGTGCAGGAACTCTACCAAGTCCAGGATTTTGAAATCCGGGTTGCCGGTCAGGGTACGGTAAGTACAAGACAGGGCATCAATCACAATCGGCAGCTTGCCGTTGTCAGAGATTTTGCGCAGCACTTCAATCAGCTCATCGCGTTTGCCGTCAGCATTCTTGAAGTCGCCCTTGGATTCCCACATCTGGCCACAGCACAGGCTGCGGGTTTTGGGTGGGGTGATGACGTTGTAACCAGCACGTTCCAGCAGTGTCACAACCACGTCTGGCAGTGTGCGGTCGTCCGGATCCATAGGAGTCGGGCCAAAGGTACGTCCACCACAGGCGGCGAAGTAAACCACGGTGGGTTTGCCAGGCTGCGGAGTGGATGGTTGTGGCAGGGTGCCGCCTTTGGGGAAATCCGGATTCCAGTAAGGCACTTCAGCGGAAATGGCTCGGCCCGCTTTCATCATGCCGCCGGTAATGGCATTGCCGGTGACTTTGTTGATGATGTTAAGGATGTTGAAGCCGCTGCTCAGGGCGGTGTTTACCGCACCCCAGTGCTTGGCCTGGAAGTCCAGCACTTTCTGCTGGGTGGTGGTGATGTAAGGGGTACGCAGTTTACGCACCAGCTGACCCATGCTGTTATCCACCGGACAGGCGATGGTACACAGCTGACAGGCCGCACAGGTATCAACCACATCGTACTTGGCCGCGGCCCGCATTTTCTCTGCAGCTTCTTTATCGCCAGTTTCTTCCAGACGGGCGATTTCACGCAGGGTGGCAATACGCTGACGGGGTGTCAGGTTCAAGGCTGAGGTCGGACAGGTTTTCTCACAGAAACCACATTCGATACAACGGTCAACAAAATCATCTACCACAGGGCATGGCTTGATGTTTTTCACGTGTACTTTTTTGTCATCGTTCAGGATGACGCCAGGGTTCAACAGTCCCATCGGGTCGAAGATCTGCTTGATGTTTTTCATCAGCGTATAGGCTTCGTGACCCCATTCCAGTTCTACGAACGGTGCTACCGCACGGCCGGTACCATGTTCAGCTTTCATGGAACCATCGAAGGTATTGATCACCATGTCGGCCACGCCTTCCATGAAGTCGTGGAAACGGGTGATGTCTTCGGCAGAATGGAATTTTGGCGTAATGATGAAGTGGAAGTTACCTGCCAGCGCGTGGCCGTAAATCACCCCTTCAGGATAACCGAATTTGTGGAACAGCGCGGTCAAATCGTGAGCGCAGCTGGCCAGGTGTTCCACTTCAACGGCGATATCCTCGATGATGACCGAAGTGCCTTTGGGGCGGGCACCACCGATGATGGGGAACAGACCGGAACGCATTGCCCAGTATTTGCTGTATACGGCAGGATCGGAACTGAAGGTGATAGGCCGTTCAGTTTCAATGTGCGCCAGTTTCTGGATAACGTCCTGGGTGTATTTTTCCAGGGTTTCCTTGTCATTGGCTCGGGATTCAATCAGCAGGATGGCAGCGCCTTCTGGCAGTGCAGACAGCCAGTCTGGCATGCCGGGTTTGCCGGTAACCGCTTTGATGGATGCCCAGTCCAACAGTTCACCAGCAGCCACGCTTTCGCCCTGAATTGGCGGAATGGCGCGGGCGGCATCTTCCATGTTGAAAAATACAGCCAGGGCTGATGCCTTGAACTTGGCTTCATCTACGGTGTGGTAGGTCACTTCATCCACAAAGGCCAGTGTCCCTTCCGCACCTACCAGAATATGGTTGATGATGTCGAAAGGATCTTCAAAATCCACCAGTGAGTTCAGGCTGTAACCGGTGGTGTTCTTGATGGCATATTTCTTACGAATGCGCGCTGCCAGCGGTTCATTGTTGCGAACCATCTCACCCAGGTTTCTCAGTGATTCCAGCAGCTCGGGATGGGACTTGCGAAATGCCGCCTTGGAAGCTTCAGAACCGGTATCCAGTTCAGTACCGTCTGCCAGTACTAGCTTCACGGAGGCGATGGTCTGGTAACTGTTTTGTGCAGTACCACAACACATCCCTGAGGCGTTGTTGGACATGATACCGCCCACCATGGCTGAAGCCAGGGTTGCAGGGTCAGGACCAATTTTCTTGTTCAACGGTTTCAACGCCGCGTTGGCGTCAGAACCAATAACGGCAGCCCCCAGTGTTACCTTGTTGGCATCGGGACTGATTTCAAGTACGCGGAAACCGTCAAAACCCAGCATTAACAGGATGCCTTCGCCGATCGCCTGACCGGAAAGACTGGTACCCGCAGCGCGGAATGTTACCGGTGCTTTGTGCTCGCGGGCAACCGCCAGCGTTTTCTTAACATCATCGAGTGTTTCAGCGTGAACAACGACTTCTGGCACGATACGAAAATAGCTGGCATCAGTGGACCAGGCAAAACGTCGAACTGGGTCATTACTGACCGCATTTTCTCCCAGCAATTGGCGCAGGCTTTCAGTTACAGCTTGATAATTAATTGACATAAGACATCTCTTTTGTACATTAACCCACATGAGTTGGCAGGAGCTACATAGGCTCCTGCTTCCGGTCTATTATCTTGTTGCGTTTAGTAACCGCCCCATACAAAGGCGATTGTGCCAGCCAGCAGGGCATAACCCAGCGCAACCGGCATGGTTTTACGAATAATTTCTGATTCACGGCCAGCCATACCAACCACTGTCGCCGCTGCAACCACGTTCATTACGCACATCATGTTACCAGCGTTTGCGCCCATTCCCTGCAATGCAAGGAACAGAGTGTGATTGCCCTGGATATTTTCCGCCACACTGTATTGTAGGCCAGAGAACATCATGTTGGAGAAGGTGGCGCTACCAGACAGGAAGGCACCGAAAATCCCCACGATAGGCGCCATGAACTCCCATACTGACCCCAGGGTTGAGCCCAGCAGGTTAGCCAGTGCCACAGGCATGGAAGACAAACCGGCTTCGTTGGTGCCCGAGTTCAGGAAGATTTTCACCATGGGTACGGAAGCCCCCAGGGAAATGATGGTCGGGATCATGGACTTACAGGATACGGTGACAGAATTTTTGATGGCTTCTGAATTCATGCGGAACAGGAAGAAACCCAGAATACACACGGCAATGAAGAACGCGCCGGGTGCGTACAGCGTGGCAAAACCGGCTTTCAGGCTGGTGCCCATGATGCCGGTAATGCTGATGTTAAAGCTCACCAACCAGGCTTTCAGCGGCGCAACAACGCGGGACAGTACCAGCAATGCCGCCATAATCAGGTAAGGTGTCCAGGCAGCAAACTGGCTGAAGCGCACTTCAGTCCCCAGCTTCACGCCACCTTCGTCGTTTTCAGCAAAATCGTGCCATGGGGTTTTTGGCAGTAACCAACCTTTGCGGGCCACGGGAATGACCAGCGCCATACCGATTAACGCACCGATAACTGACGGGAACTCAGGGCCGGCAAAGAAGTTAATCAACCAGGCAGGAATGGTGAATGCCAGACCGGCAAAGAGGGCGAATTTCCAGATGGCCAGACCTTCGGTGAAAGACTTTTTACGACCGAAAAAGCCAGTCAGAATGGCAACCATGACCAACGGAATGAATGAACCCACAAACAGGTCAATGGTGATCATGTGGTTTGCAATGAACTGGGCGTAATCACTGAAGTGGCCGCCATGTTCGGCAATCTGACTGGCCGCCATGCTGCTACCGCCTTCAATCAGCCCCTGTTCCATACCAAACAGCACGGGTAGGCCAATGGCCCCGAAAGATACGGATACGGAGTCAGCAATCAAGGCTACCACTGCAGCGGCAATGGGCGGAATGCCCAGCAACACCAACAGGGGGGCACCGATGGCTGCGGGAGTACCGAAACCTGCAGAACCTTCAATGAATGAACCGAATAACCAACAGATGATGATTACCTGTACCCGCGCATCGGCGCTGATATTGGTAAACCCTGAACGGATGGTATCCATTGCTCCTGAATATTTCAGCGTATTTAACAGGAACACCGCACCGAAGATGATGGTCAGCGGCGTAATAGCGGCCAACAGGCCTTCTACGACTGACGCTGCCAGCAGATGGGTATCCATCTGCCAGATGAACGCCGCTGCCACGCCCGTCAATACCATGGAGATGGGCATTGCTTTGGACGCTGGCATACGTAACAGCACCAGAAACAGCATTACGCTGATCACTGGACTCAGACTAGCGAGGAGTTGCAGAAAGGTCATGTTTGCCTCTTATTTTCATGTTGCTTGTAATTGTCGTTATGTTGGTCTGGATGTTCCCCAAAAAACGAACTCCAGCCAGTTTTGTTATTTATGGATAATCTTTGTCAATTTTTGCAGAGTCAATATGATCTGGATCATCTTGAACAGCCTGCTGAAGACCATTTTGTGTCTATGGGAGCTTACGCAGGAAAGCAATTGTATTATTTGTGACATATATCACAAGTGATTTGAGGCGGTAATTCTGCACAAGCATAATTTTTTAATAGTTTATGCTGTTTATTTATATATAGCCATTTTATCGACTTTATTTAAGCGATTTCTGAAAGATACTGATCTGATTTTTTCACAGATGATCAAAAGTTAAAAATTAATTAGCCATCACTAATATGATCAATATCACATTAGTGATGGCTTAACGTGAACAAAACAGCATCAAAAATTAAAAATATTTTAAAAACAATGGATTAAAATGCGATTTTGGGGTTGTGTAATAAACAAACAAAATGGTGATAAATGCTACAGCTACCCATTTATGAAATAAAACACCAAAAATGTTTGTCTTTTGTCAGAGGAAAGAAGGGGGTTCGGCCTTAAAATAATTTACTGCCCCAGCCGAGTTTGTGCCGCAAAACATGAAAATAGTTATAACCTTTGGGGTGGATCAGCTTTAACTGTTCATGGATATTGCGCCGAATGATGATTTCATCTCCCGGTAAAACCGCCAGGGTGACATGGCCATCACAGCCCACTTCCAGGGTTTCGCCGTTATCCGGGGAAACCACCAGTTTAATCGTGCTGGAAGCGTCAACCACAATCGGCCGGCAAGACAGTGTATGGGGGAACATGGGTACCAAGATAAGTGCCTGAAGATTTGGGGTTAAAATGGCCCCACCGGCGGATAACGCATAGGCGGTGGAGCCGGTGGGGGTGGAAACTATCATGCCGTCAGCGCGTTGGCTGTACATGAACTGCTCGTCAATATAGACCTCATATTCAATCATGTGCGCGATTTTTCCCGGGTGCAGCACAGCTTCGTTCACCGCGGTGTTCGACGCTTTTAACTCGCCATGGCGGTGCACTTCCGCCTCTAGCAAAAAACGGTGTTCCGTTTCGTATTCACCCTTTAACACCTTTGACAATGATTCTTCAAAGGCATCCGGCGGCAGATCGGTCAAAAAGCCCAAATGCCCCCGGTTAACGCCGATAACGCCGATATCATATTTTGACAAGACCCGGGCTGCCCCCAGCATGTTGCCGTCGCCACCCACCACAATGGCCAAATCACAGCGCTCACCGATTTCCAGCAGATCAACCGCTTCCACGTTGCGGCCCAATTCACCGGCTACCCGCTCTTCCACCAAAACCTCATGATGACGGGCCTGTAACCAGTGCAGCAAGCGTTTCAACGTTTGAATGGTGCCCTGGTGATGAGGTTTGCCGATAAGGCCAATGGTGTGAAATTCCGAGTGCATACTTTTTGAAAGCCCAGGGTTGAAACGCTGAAATTGATCCCCATAATATGCTCAGAGTATGCAGAAACAAAGCATTTAAAGCATTTTTAGCCGGAGTGAAAATGAGTAAAGAGTCACATAAAGCAGAGCAGGTGCATGAAGCAGCTGAGCAGGCTAACACCGCAGATACCACCACTGAAAGCAGTGTGATGGATGAACTTACCCAGGCCAATTTCCGCATTGAAGAGCTGGAGCAGGCGTTGTCCGAGGCTCAGGCCAAAGTACAGGAACAACAGGATTCCGTGGTGCGTGCCGCCGCAGAAGTGGAAAACATGCGTCGCCGTGCGGCCTTGGATGTGGAAAAAGCCCATAAATTTGCTCTGGAAAAGTTCGTTAACGAATTACTGCCGGTGATTGATAACATGGAGCGGGCTTTGGTGGGGGCTGACAAGGCCGATGAGTCTACCAAGGCGATGTTTGAAGGGGTGGAATTGACCCTGAAGTCCTTGTTGTCTGCCGTTGCCAAGTTCGGGGTGCAACCGGTCGAGCCTTTGGGTGAGGCTTTCAATCCAGACAAGCACCAGGCCATTGGCATGCAGCCAAGTGCTGAATACCCTGCCAACAGCGTGATGTTGGTGATGCAAAAGGGCTACACCCTCAATGAACGTTTGTTGCGCCCGGCCATGGTGATGGTCTCCAAGGGCGAGGGTGTGGATGCCAAGGCCTGATAAAGCCTCGGTGCAGCACGTGCCACCGTGCATTTAATGCCCCGGTATCTCAAGCAAAGCCAATAAAAAACGCAGCATCTGCTGCGTTTTTTATTGGGCGTGAGCCCGCAATGTAGCACTCCTGTAACTGCCGATGTTTAGCAGGCAGTTACAGGCACAAACAGCCAATCTAGCAGGTTGCCTTTTTAATGAAGTCGACAATCTCCGCCATGGGGATTTCTTGCTTTTCACCGGTGCGGCGGTTTTTGTACTCAAACACACCCGCATCAATGTTGCGATCGCCAATCACGATGGTGTGAGGGATCCCAACCAGTTCCATATCGGCAAACATCACCCCTGGGCGCTCTTTGCGATCGTCAAACAGCACGTCAATGCCCGCAGCGTTCAGATCGCGATAAAGCTGTTCGGCGATATCGGTTACCCGGTGGGATTTGTGCATGTTCATGGGCAAAATGCCGACCTTGAACGGTGCGATGGCATCTGGCCAGATAATGCCGCGATCATCATGGTTTTGCTCAATGGCAGCGGCCACAATACGGCTGACACCCACACCATAACAGCCCATCAGCATGATTTGGGCTTTGCCGTTTTCATCCAGCACGGTGGCATTCATGGCTTCTGAGTAACGGGTACCCAGCTGGAAGATGTGACCCACTTCGATACCCCGGGCAAAGGCGTAGGTGCCTTTGCCATCCGGTGTGGCTTCGCCTTCCACCACGTTGCGGATGTCAAATGCCTGCGGCAGTGCCACATCCCGTTCCCAGTTGATGTTGAAGTAGTGCTTGCCATCAAGGTTGGCACCGGCTGCAAAGTCGCTCATTACGGCTACTGCATGGTCAATGTACAGCGGCATGTCCAGCCCTACCGGGCCCAGTGAACCGGGGCCCGCACCGATGGCTGCCCGAATTTCAGCTTCAGTGGCAAATTCCAGTGGCGCCAGCACCCCTGGCAATTTGCTGGCTTTGACTTCGTTCAGTTCATGATCGCCTCGCACCATCACGGCCACCAGCGGTGTTTCTTCGCTGTCACCGCGTACAATCAGTGTCTTGGCGGTTTTCTCGATGGCAATGGCAAACTGGCTGACCAGCTCCTCAATGGTTTTGGCATTGGGGGTGTCCACTTGCGCAAGTTCTGCGGTAGCGGCAGCGCGGGTGGCTGTTGGCAGCGGTGATTCTGCTTTCTCGATATTGGCGGCATAATCACTGCCGGTGGAGTAGGCAATCAGGTCTTCGCCACTTTGGGCCAATACATGGAACTCATGGGACATGCTGCCGCCAATGGAGCCGGTATCGGCCAGCACTGGCCGGAATTCCAACCCCATGCGCGACATGATGTTGCAGTAGGCGGTGTACATGGCGTGATAGGTATCATCCATGGTTTGCTGATCCAGATGGAAAGAGTAAGCGTCTTTCATCAGGAATTCCCGGGCGCGCATCACGCCAAAACGCGGGCGCACTTCATCACGGAATTTGGTCTGGATTTGGAACAGCGTCAGCGGCAGCTGTTTGTAGGAGCTGATCTCTTTACGGATAAGATCCGTAATCACTTCTTCATGGGTGGGGCCCAAAACAAAGTCGCGGTTATTGCGGTCCACAAAACGCAGCAGTTCCGGGCCGAATTTATCCCAGCGGCCACTTTCCACCCATAAATCCCCAGGCTGAACCATGGGCATCAAGATTTCCACGGCACCGGCTTTTTCCATCTCTTCACGGACGATGGCTTCCACTTTGCGCAAGACGCGCAAGCCGGAAGGCAACCAGCTGTACAGACCGGAAGCATTGCGGCGGATCATCCCGGCGCGCAGCATGAGTTGATGACTAACGACTTCTGCGTTGGCAGGAGTTTCCTTTTGCGTTGATAACAGGTATTGGCTGATTCGCATTTACCCAAGATCCCAATGAAATGAAATGGCCGTCATTTTATCATCTGCTTTGATGATGTCACGCTGCGGCGGGGGTGAAAGCGTAATTTTATGTTGAGGGCGTGCGGGGAAAATGCTGTTCACTGCCGCTGACCGGTTTGTGGCGCCGATCGCCGATAATCCGGGCCGGATTACCTGCCACAATGGCCCACGGCGGTACATCTTTGGTCACGACGGCGCCCATGCCGATGACAGCTCCATCGCCAATTGTCACGCCATCCACAATCCCCGCCTGGGCGCCAATCCACACATCCTTGCCAATCACCACGCCACGGGAGCGGCTACTTTGGCGGTAGATGGGCATGTCCGGTGCCATGCCATGATTGAAGGCATAAATGGTGACGTTATTGGCAATGCGGGTTTGATTACCAATGATGATGCCCTTGCTGCCGCCATCCAGCGAACAACTGTGGTTGATGCTCACTTCATCGCCCAGCGTAATGGGGCCATGGAGAAAACAGTTGGCGGCAATCATGCATTGCCGGCCGATGGTGATGGGGCGGCCCGGCTCGGCAAACAGGGCCGCTTGTGGCGCAATGAAGCAGTTGTCGCCAAGGGTGACGGTTTCCATGGCGGTGAGTTGCTGCTGGATTTTTTGTTGCCAGGGCGCGGCCCACGTTAAGTGTTTGGGTTTGAGGCGATACCACAGCCAAGGCATCCACGACAGGCGTTTTTTGTGTTGCTGGCGTAATGCTTCGGCGCGCTCGGTTGCCTGGGTGTCAGCGCCGGGTGTCCGTGGTTCATCGCCAGTAGCCGCGGATGCCCGGGATGATGGGCTGGGGTTGTCGGGCAGCTTAGTCTTGCGGGGCATTGGCGGATTATTCCCGGCGTTGGCTGGGGGCTGGTGCCAAGTCGACAACTTCGATACCTGCCGGCGTGGCATACCAGAAGATGTCCAAATCATACAAGGCCACTTGGTAGCGTTTGGGATCTTCCTTGGCTTTTTTATACGCCGGGCGGGGGTCTTGCGCCAGTACGGCCACAATCAGTTGTTGCAGTCCCGGGTATTGGGGACCAAGGCGCATGATGTGGGCCATTGCCTTGTCACTGAAGTGCACATCAACCTGTACCGGGGCGTCTTGGGCCATACCGCCACAGGCATGGGGGATGGCATCAGAAAACGGAATGTAGGGCTTTATGTCGATAATCGGCGTGCCATCCAGCAAATCCATTCCCGAAATTTCCAGCGTCACTTTGCCTTTGTGCTGGTGGATATGGTGCAGTTTCACCACTGATTGCCCAATGCCATTGGGGCGAAAGGTGGAACGGGTGGCAAACACCCCGAGTTTTTCATTGCCGCCCAAGCGGGGAGGGCGCACGGTGGTTTTCCAGCCCTGTGCCAGGTTTTGGTGAAAGCTGAACAGTAGCCACAGATGGGAATACTGCTCCAGCCCGCGTACGGCGTCCAGATGATTGTAAGGCGGCACCAACTCCACATGGCCGCGGACAAAGTCCACCAGCCCCGGCTGCCTTGGAATGCCAAACTTCTGTTTATAGGGCGTATGGCAAACTGCAACGGCTTCAATACGACTGTGAAACTGCATCAATGTGGCTCAGTCCTGTACCTGTAAGCGGATGGCTTGCCCTACGCAAACGGCACTACTGTAGCAACCGGCTTCCGGTTCTTTCAACTGGGTGCAGCTTTTGATAATCAAGCCGTTGGCCTTGATGTCGGCCGCTTTGCGACGGGCATCGGTGCGGGCATTTGCCAGCGAGGCCGGGGTGCTGTTGGCCACGCTCTGACAGGCAGTGCCCTGCACCAGCCCCAGCACATCATAGGGCACGGTTGGCTGTGTGTGGTCAAACAGTTTGACTTCTGAGGGTTTGAAGTATTCCTTGAATGCCTTTTTATTCAGGTTGGAGTTAAACGTGTAGTTGCTGCCACAAGCGCCAAGCAGTACGGCCAGTGGTAAAAAAACCAGATGTTTCATGGTTGTACCTTATGAATGATGAAGGCTGATAGCGCCCCGCGACCTTGCGGGGCCAAGTGTTGATTCTATCGCTTGAGGTACTTTTGATAAAGCTGACGGTGGCGATTATTCAGATCCACTTGCCGTCCATCAATATATACCGCTTCTATTTTAGTGGTTAGCGGATCCAGGATATCTCCGCTGCTGATGACCAAGCTGGCATCAAACCCCACGGCAATGGCTCCCAGCCCCGGAGCGCCGATAATTTGTGCCGCATCATAGGTAATGGCCTTGAGGGCCTCTTGTGGGGTTAATCCCCAAGCCACGGTTTGGGCGGCAGCCAAGGGTAAATTGCGGCTGTTCCAATCGCTGCTGAATCCCAGTGCAAAGGGAATGCCTGCCTGCTTTAACAAGGCGGGGATCCGAAAAGCCTGCCCGATGGGCTCATCCCCGCGCAGGGGCAGATCCAGGGTGTGGGTATAAATGACTGCGGCATTTTGCTCGTTCAATACGTCTGCCAGACGCCAGGCATCGTAACCGCCCACAATCACCAGCGGTAATTTGTGCGCTCTTGCCAGCGCCGCGGCTTCTTCTATGGCTTGTTGGGTGTCGGCATGGACAAAGAGTTTTCCCTCGCCCCGTAACAGCGGTAACAGTGCCTGCCAGCGGATATCTTCCTTGATGTGCTGTTGGCTGTCCGCCCCGAGGCGATAGCGCTGGGCCGCGGTGAAATAGTCCTCGATGCGTGCAACGGCCTGTTGATAGCGACTGCGGGCCTTGGCGGTTTTTTCTTTATCCGCGTAACGCTTTGGCAGGGTGGGCCAGTACAGATGAAACTGGCGGCTGGCAGGATGGGCGGCATCCTCAACGGTCCAGGCATCCAGGGATACCAACAGCGATTGCCCGGCCAATCCCTTGCCGCGGGGAGTGCTTTGGGCATGGGTAATGCCATGCACCCGCACGGTGGGCAGTAGCTCCGAGTCCGGGTTATAAGCGGTGCTGGCCTGTAATTGGGGGTTATCGTCACCCACATCCCGGGTATCGTTGGTGGCGCGGACCATGGAAATCTCCGTCAGCCCCAGGGTGGTGTCCAATGCAATCAGCCCCGGATACAGGTGTTTGCCGCTAAGGTCGATGATGTTGGCATCAGCATGGGTCAATTTAGGCCCGATTGCCGTGATTTTGCCCTGTTCCAGCAGCACATCGGTGTGGGGTTGTACCCCATGCAATACGGAATGCACGGTGGCATTTTGCAATAAGATGGCGCCGGTTTGCTGCGGGGCAGGGATCATGTCATGGGCGCGGGCGGCACCGGTGCCGATAAGCAGTCCTAACAATAACATTAAGCGAAGATGGCTCACTGTGAGATCTCCTTATGGCTCCAGGCATTGTAGTGGGTGTCGCAGTGCCACATGGGCTCTGGTGTTACGCTGAGGGGTTCGCCTTGCTGGCGCTTGGCGCTGCTGCGCAGTATTTTCTGAATGAGTGCTTGCCGTTCATTGGCAATGGCCTGTGTTTTCTTGGCATCCAGCGTACGATCAAAATAACGCTTGCCCTTGATCCATACCGCTTCGGTTTTGGCATAGGCCGATAACGGGTTTTGATCCCACAGCACTAAATCCGCCTGCTTGCCCGGTTCAATGGAACCGGTGATGGCATCCACCCCCAGCTGCTTGGCAGGATTGATGGTTATCATGTTCCAGGCATCCTGCTGGCTCATGTCACAGTACTGCACTGATTTGGCAGCTTCCTGATTCAATCGCCGCTGCATTTCATAGTCATCAGAATTGATGGAGGTTAATACCCCGTGTTGCTGCATCAAACAGGCGTTTTGCGCAATGGCATCGTAAACCTCAAATTTATAGGCCCACCAATCGGCAAAGGTCGAGGCGCCGGCCCCGTGCGCGGCCAGCTCGGGGGCCACCTTGTAGCCTTCCAGTACATGGGTAAAGGTTTTAACCTGAAAATCATAGGCTTCTGCCAAGCGCAAAAACATCAGGATTTCTGATTGCACATAGGAATGAATATGCACATCGCGCTCACCCTTGACCACTTGTGCGACAGCATCCAGGCGGTAATCCGGCCGTGGTTCCGGGGTGCGGCGTTTATTGCGCGAGCGCAGTTCGGCATACTCCTGGCGCTGGTTGTCATATTCCAGTGCGGCATTGAAGGTGTCGGCAAACAGGGCTTTCACCCCCATGCGGCTTTGGGGAAAGCGTTGTTTGAAGTTGTCCCCCCAGTTGCTCTGTTTGACATTTTCGCCCAAGGCAAATTTTATTCCGGGATTGGCTTCCTTGAATTTCAGGCCGTCGGCGGTTTCGCCCCAACGCAGCTGGATTACCTGGGCCTGGCCACCAATGGGATTGGCACTGCCATGGAGCAGGTTGGCGGTAGTTACGCCGCCAGCCAAAGAGCGATAAATTTCAACGGCATCCGGGTTGATGACATCCCCAATGCGCACCTCGGCGGTGACGGCTTCAGTGCCTTCATTCACGCCGCCATTAATGGCAATGTGAGAGTGTTCATCAATAATGCCGGCCGTCAGGTACTTGCCCTTGGCATCAATCACCTGATAGCCGGAGGGCGTGCTGAGCTGTTGGCCGATGCGGGTGATTTTACCGTTGGCAATCAGCACATCCGTATCCGGCAGGTTGCCTGAACTGGCTGAGGTCCAGACCATGGCGTTTTTGATGTGCAGCTTTTCCGTGGCGGGTAGCGTTGCCACCCCAAAAGCCTGCTGGGGGGTGACCTGCTGGCTGATATAGGTGTTTGGGGGAGCAGTTGACGCCTCAGCCTGATGGTCAACAGGGGCTATGCTGACGCCATTGACCGGCTCAATGCGGCCGTCGGCCAGCAACAAGCGGCCGCGCAGGCCTTCATCATCGCGCCATAACGTAAAGCGGCTGATACCTGCAATGCCGGCAGCGCTGAGCTCCGCACTGAAGTGAATGCGTTTTTTATCGGCGCTGATATTGGTAATGGCGACTTCATCATCGCCACTATTAAAGGTGCCGTGAGGCTCACCATCCGTGCCAGTGGCCATTTTCAGTGACAAATCAAGTTCAAGCTGGGCAAAATTGAGCTTGTAGTCACCTTGCCAGACATGATTTTCAGGGCGCAATTGATGGGCTTTGCCTTGCAGCCAGACGCCGACGATTTCACCGTTGGTGAACGGGCTGCCTTTGGTTATCACCAGGTCAGCCATGTACCCGGGGGCTAATTTGCCCGCCATGTGGCTGATGCCTGCCAGCTCTGCTGCTTGGGTGGTCAGTGCGGTTAATGCCTGTTGTTCACTCAACCCGGCGCTAACGGCCATTTTCAATCGGGGCCAGAACGCTTTGGCATCAATACCGTATTGGGTCAGCGCAAAGGGAATTTGCTGCCGGGCCACCACCGCCGGATTGCCCGGTGCGCGCTCCCAGTGACGCAGTTGTGACAGGGAAACATTGGCGGCATCCGCTTCATTATCTACTGCTGGTGCGGCAGGATAATTCAAGGGCAAAATGAGCTGAGGATGGTATTGGGCCAACTCATCGATACGGGCATATTCATGGCCGGTTCCTAATAACTGTACCGACAGTCCTTGTTGTTTCAATAACTTGGCTGCACGTAATTCATTATTAAGATTGTCAGTATTAAAGATAACCCCTTGAGCTTTAATATCCTTTAAACGTTCCAGGGCAATATTAAATTCGGGTTTCGACACGGTTTCCGGATAATCGGCAGCCTTGCTGATGGTGTCATTATACCAACGGGCATCGCTGAAAGTTTGCCGAATAAGTGCCATGCTCCCCATGAGGGAAGTGGGATAATCTTGTACGGAACTGCCTTTATTAAAAGACATAAACTGTTTGCCACGGGATTTATAAATGATGTCGTTGGCTTTTTTATCCGCGAGCGATAATGTCACGGATGTCCCTTGGAATATTCCGTCCATATGGGCGCTTTGTACGCTGGTAAATCCGTTCTTTATCCATTTCTGCGCACTTTTGCTATCGGGTGATACCTGAGAAAACCATTCTTTTTCTGCGTGAATGGCACCATTGGCAGCATTTCCACCGATACGGTCAATTTTATATACCGGTGGTTTTTTAGTGTTAACTTTAGCTTGTTCTGTTATTGCGTATTCAGCGTAAGGGTCGATAAAACCGGCATAAACGCGATAGCCTTCCAGATTTATCTCATAAGCATCTTGCGGAATATTACCGTGGCTGATGATTTCCAGAATTTTATTATTTTCTATCACCAGCGTGGCATTGGGTAATGTCTTTTCCGGCGACAGAACCAAGGTGGCATGGGTAAGTGCGGTTTTGCGCGGCGTGTTGTCTGTCAGCTGGCTTTCGCCGGCCTGAATGCTGAAACAGGCCAAGGTCAGGAAACCTGCGGTGAAAGTCTGCAATTTCATAAACGGATGAACCTTTCTTGAGCTGAAGGGCAAAACTAACGGTATCGCAGATAGAGTGTAAATACCAATAATGAATTGTAAGTAAGGTTGGAAAGTTATGTTTCTGACAATTTGCTGACAGAAACAAAACAGCCCTGTTAAAAAACAGGGCTGTTAAAAATGACTCCGGGCTTACTCGATAAGGAAGTCATCCATGGAGCTGCCATTTTCCACTGCATTTTTAAATACAGTGGGCATGCGACCCTGGCCTGTCCAAGTGATGGTTTCACCATTTACTTCAATTTTGTATTTGGGTGGACGTGGCGCACGTTTTTTAGTCGGCTTAGGTGCAACTACTGCGCCCAAGTCTTCAACAGACAGGCCAACAGATTCCATCTGTTGACGGATCTCTTCAATTTTAGCCAAGCGTTCTTTTTGTGCCTGTGCTTCCTCTGCGGCTTCCTCTTCGCGTTCAGCCACAATCTTTTCAAGTTTATTTAATATATCGCGCAGCTCTTCCACGCTTAAATCTTTGATAGCAGCCTTAAAGCGACGGGCGTGAGTCAATATTTCGAGAAATTCGCTCATATTATTTTGATTCCAGTCTCTATATATAACTTTGGTTTAAAATAATGTTCCCACGAATAATAGAAACATTATTTATCCGGATCAAATGAAATTCACTTTATCCGCGTTTTTTTTATTTTTAAGCAAACTTAATCAAGCCTAGGACCCTTTTTTATGGGCAACAGTTCCCTTTATATAAAACTTTAGGCAAACGCTCGTTTAAAAAGTTTGACGTGAACGTAAACGTAGCTTAGAGTTGCTTCGAGTACAACACCTTGCTGGTGAGTGCCGCAAGTTCTGATTTCTGTTACGAGTGCAGCGAAGGAAGCCCTATGAAAGTATTAGTGCCCGTTAAAAGGGTGGTGGATGCCAACGTCAAAATTCGTGTCAACGCAGAGCACTCTGCCGTGGACACTGCCAATCTCAAGATGGCACTGAACCCGTTTTGTGAAATTGCCGTGGAAGAAGCGGTCAGATTGAAAGAAGCCGGTAAAGCCACTGAAATCGTTGTGGTAAGCATTGGTCCCAAAGTCGCCCAGGAGCAATTGCGCACGGCAATGGCGCTAGGTGCTGATCGCGCGATTCTGGTGGAAACCGATGATGCGTTGCCCCCACTTTCCATTGCAAAAATCCTGCAAGCGGTACAAGCACGAGAGCAGGCGCAGCTGATTTTGATGGGTAAGCAATCCATTGATGGCGATAACAATCAGACAGGACAGATGTTGGCGGCACTGACCGACATGCCCCAGGCCACTTTTGCTTCAGCCGTGGATATTGACGGAGAAAAACTGTTGGTCACACGGGAAGTGGACGGTGGTTTGCAGCAGCTGAGCATGTCACTGCCAGCGGTTGTCACTACGGATTTACGCCTGAATGAACCCCGCTATGCCTCATTGCCCAATATCATGAAGGCCAAACGCAAGCCACTTGAGACGCTCACGCTGGCAGAGCTGGAGGTAAGCCTGAAACCCCATCAGCAGATATTGTCGGTAACGCCGCCCGCGGAGCGTCAGGGCGGGGTAATGGTATCTTCTATCGAAGAGCTGGTGGATAAACTGAAAAATGAAGCAAAGGTGATCTGACATGGCCGTTTTAGTAATCGCAGAACATGATAATGTCAGCCTGAAGGCTGAAACCGCTAAGGTAGTGGCTGCTGCAGCGAGCATGAACGATAACATTGACGTGCTGGTGGCCGGCAGTGATTGCGCCGCTGTGGCGCAAGCCGCGCAGCAGTTGCACGGTGTCAAGCAGGTCCTGCTGGCCGACAATGCCGTATACCAGGGGCAACTGGCAGACAACCTGGCCAAGCTGGTGGTGAGTGTGGCCTCGGACTATAGCCACATTGTGGCCGCGGCATCTTCAGCGGGGAAAGACTTGTTACCCAGGGTTGCCGCCTTGCTGGATGTGGCCATGGTGTCTGAAATTGTCTCGGTGGTGGATGCGGATACCTTTGTACACCCCATTTATGCCGGTAATGCGCTGGAAACCGTGAAAACGCTGGATGACGTGAAAGTTGCCACTGTGCGCGCCAGTGCTTTTGACGGCGTGGCGAATGACGGCAACGGGGCAATTATTTCGCTGGATGCGGTAATCCCTTCCGCATGCACTGAAGTGTCTCATACGGTTGTGGCATCCGAGCGGCCGGAGCTGGGCAGTGCCCGCGTGGTTATCTCCGGTGGCCGGGCATTGGGTAGCGCCGAGAATTTTGCCTTGTTGGAAACACTGGCAGATAAGCTGGGCGGCGCCGTGGGCGCGTCGCGGGCAGCCGTGGATGCCGGTTATATCAGCAACGACCTGCAGGTGGGACAGACCGGAAAAATCGTGGCTCCGGAACTTTATATCGCCGTGGGCATATCCGGTGCCATCCAACATCTGGCAGGCATGAAAGATTCCAAAGTGATTGTTGCCATTAATAAAGATCCGCAAGCGCCCATTTTTCAGGTGGCAGATTATGGCCTGGAAGCGGATTTGTTTGAAGCATTACCGCAGTTGGCAGAGTTGATTTAATTCGGCAACTGCGTCAGGATAGGCAGCAACGGGCAGCACCCTTGCTGCCTTTTTTGTTTTCTGCCTCACGCCATATGGTGTTCTGAGAAGTAGAGGCGCACCTGATATGAGTAACGACAAGCAGGGTGATACCGTTTGATGTGTCGTGAAAGGATCCGGTGCCGAAGTAGCTGAAACCATCAATTTCGCTGCTGGGGCTGTTCCCGAATAGGGGCAGCACTGCCATGGTAGGCTAGCAATAGCCAGGTTAACTGCCGTGGAGCGCTACTGAAAGACGTCGGTCTGTCATGATCGGCTGGCATCACGGGACGTTGTGTCTCTTGTATGCCGTTTTATGCCTCCCGCCGGTCACATTAGAATATATTAAAAATGACAGTACTTAGTTATGCCGATTCGGCACTTTCATTATTGCCACCCGTAGTGGCTATCCTGCTCGCCATTGTTACCCGCAAGGTGTTGTTGTCCCTTGGGGTGGGCATTCTTATGGGTACCCTGTTACTGAATCAGTGGTCTGTCACGGATTCGGCATGGTATCTGGGCAGCCGTATTACCGCACTTGTGTGGGACGATGGCGCGCCCAATGCCTGGAACCTGTATATCCTGGGCTTTTTGATGCTACTGGGGATGATCACCGCATTAATCACCGTCAGCGGCTCCGCCCGTGCTTTTGCTGATTGGGCCAGACAGCATATCCGCAACCGGCGGGATGCAAAATTGCTTACCATGTTCCTGGGATGTGTGGTCTTTATCGATGACTATTTCAACAGCCTGGTGGTGGGCAGCATTGCCCGGCCGCTAACCGACCGTTATTACATTTCCCGCGCAAAACTGGCCTATTTGCTGGACTCCACCGCCGCTCCGGTGTGCGTGATCTCGCCCATTTCCAGTTGGGGGGCCTATATCATCGCCCTGATTGGCGGGATCCTTACCAGTCACGGGATGAGTGATGGCGGTCATCTCAATGCGTTCATGCAGATGATCCCGATGAACTTCTATGCCATTTTTGCCCTGCTGTTGCTGCTGTGCGTGGCATTTATGGAACTGGACATCGGGGCCATGCGGCGCCATGAGCTCAGTGCCCGTAAAGGCCATCTTTATGATGATGCCAAGGGGTTGCCGCCTGGTGCCAACGGGGATTTGCCGGAAGCGGAAAGCGGGCAGGTGCGAGGCCTGTTTTTACCGATTACCAGTTTGGTGATTGCCACTTTTTATTTCATGGTCGACAGTGGCGCTAAGGCACTGGCCCAGGAGCAACTGCCGTTTAGCCTGATTGGTGCCTTTGAAAAAACCGATGTGGGTTCGTCATTGTTTTTCGGTGCGCTGGTAGGACTAGGGGTGACACTGCTGTTGGCCTTTACCCAAAAAATTGCCCCAGAGATGATCCTCAAGGCGCTTACCGCCGGGGCCCGCTCCATGTTACCGGCCATCTACATCTTGATGTTTGCCTGGACCATCGCCGGCATTATCGGCGCACTGGAAACCGGCAAGTTCATGGCCAGTTTGGCAACCGGTAACATTCCGTTTGCGTTGTTGCCGGCGGTGCTGTTCATTTTGGCGGGGTTAACGGCATTTTCCACCGGCACCAGTTGGGGCACTTTCGGCATCATGCTGCCCATTGCTGCCGACATGGCCATGGGCAGTCATCAGGGCATGATGTTGCCCATGCTGGCGTCCGTGTTGGCGGGGGCGGTATTTGGCGATCATTGCTCGCCGATTTCAGATACCACCATCCTGTCGTCCACCGGTGCCAGCTGCCATCATATTGACCATGTGTTGACCCAGTTGCCTTATGCGGTGCTGGTGGCGCTTATCTCTTTGGGCGGTTACGTGGTGCTGGGCTTTACCGAATCCGTGTGGTTGGGATTGCTGGCCAGTACCTTGTTGTTCCTTTGCGGCTTGTTGTGGTTGAAATGGCAACAGGCCCGTTATCGGGCGGCGTGAGACACACTATAAACAAAAGCGTTGACATTCAACGCTTTTTTATTGCCTATACTGTATTGGCCATCTGTTTTCGGAGCTAATATCACAGTGAATATCCCGGAAAAATATCGTATAGAAGTGCGGGAACGTTTCCTGAAAGATTTGCGTTGGCGCATGATGTCCGGCTCGGTGGTCTATCTGTTTTGCTGGGTGTTTTTTCTGATCCCTTTCAATGGCTTGTTAGCCATGCCCATTGAACAGGGCAAAATGTGGCAAGGGGCGTTGCTGTTATGGGTGGCCGCGGGTGCCCGGGCGCTGGGAATTTGGCATTTTATGGCGCAGGCACTCAAGACACAATCATTGTCGGTGGTGGCGCCTATTGACTGGCGTATTGCGCTCGGGTTGGCGTTGAATGCCTTGAGCTGGTCATTTTTGATGGCGATGATTTTGCACGTGGAAGAATTTGCGGTATTGCGAGAACCCGCCTTAATGATTTGCGGCATTCTTTACGCCTTTATCAGCATTTCCCTCTCGATTGATTTACAGCAGCTACGACTGTTTTTAATGACTTTTACCCTGCCCATCGGCCTGGCAATTGTGACTCAGTGGCGGCCTCATGACATATTGGCGGGCGGATTGCTGGTGATATCACTCTATCCGGTTTATCGCTTTTGTCGTTTGCATCATCGGGAATACTGGCGGCAGTTATTGACCCGCTTCCAGCTGAAAGACTCCGCCGAACGTCTGGATCTGATGAGCCGCACCGATGTGTTAACCGGATTGTTTAATCGTCGCCATTTCAATCTTCAGCTGCAGCGGTTACGTTTACAGGGCCCTTTGGGGATCTTATTGCTGGATTTGGATCACTTTAAACAAATCAATGATAAACAGGGACATCCAGCGGGTGATTTGTGTCTGACCCGCATAGGGCAATTGCTGCAAAGCTGTTTGCCTTCATGGGCATTTGCTGCCCGTTATGGTGGCGAAGAGTTTGCCATTTTGTTGCCAGAGGCCGATGTTGAACAAACTCTGGCAATCGCCCAGCGCATACGGGGGGAGGTAGAAGAATTACGTCTGGTGTATCAGAACCAGTCCTTTGGAGTGACGGTCAGTATCGGGGCAAGCTGGTGTCTTGCCGGTGAATTATCGGCAGCTGAAATATTGCAACAGGTGGATGGTGCATTGTATGTGGCCAAAGCGCAAGGGCGTAACTGCATCCGTTTGGTGACAAAAGACAACCAGCGCGACGCAGCCAGTGAACACGGGTGTTCGCAGCCAGGTGACCTCCATCCTGATACCAATAAAAAGGCCTCTTTGCCATTGGGCTAAGAGGCCTGACTGTTGGTTCGTTACATGGACAAGGCTGGTGCCTTTTGCCATGTCATCCCATTTTTACAGCAAACCGCGGCGTTTCAGCAGCGCATCCGTGGTGGGTTCTTTTCCGCGGAAATTACGGTAGGCCTCCATGGGGGGCACGCTGTTGCCCACTTCGCGGATGGCCTTGCGAAACTTCATGCCAATATCCCGCTCCAGCCCGCCTTGGGTTTGCACATAGGCAAAGGCATCGGCCGCCAAGATTTCACTCCACATGTAGGCGTAGTAGCTGGCGCTATAGCCGCCGGGAAAAGCATGGGCAAAATAGCTGGAACGGTAACGTGGTGCCACTGCCGCCAAATTCACGCCATGCTTTGCCAGCGCGCTGGCCTCAAATTGCGCCACATTTTGTAACGGGGCATCGGCGCTCAAGCTGTGCCATTCCAAATCCAGCAGGGCGGCAGACATGTATTCCAAGGTATCAAACCCCATGTTGAAACTGCGTGAGCGCAGTAACTTGTCGAGCATGTCTGCCGGCAGTGGCTCACCGGTTTTATAGTGCTTGGCATAGTTTGCCAGCACTTTGGGATGGGCTGCCCAGTCTTCTTCGAAAGTGGAGGGAAATTCAACAAAATCCCGGGATACGGCAGTGCCTGACAGGCTGGGGTAGGTGACTTTGGAGAACATGCCATGGGTGCCGTGTCCCAGCTCGTGGAACATGGTGGTGACCTGATCATAGCTGACAAACGTGGGTTCACCGTCCGGAGCTTTTTGGATGTTCATCACATTGACCACCACGGGCTTTTGCTCGAGCAGGCCACTTTGGCGCACGAATGAGTTCATCCAGGCTCCGCCGCGTTTGCCTTCACGGGCAAAATAGTCACCGTAAAAAATGGCCAGGCTGCTGCCATCGGCATCAAATACTTCCCAGGCCTTGACGTCCGGGTGATATACCGGCAGATCCGGGCGCGGCTTAAAGGTGACACCATAGAGCTGGTTCAGGGTATAAAAGACACCGTCTTGCAGCACCCGGTTGAATTCGAAATAGGGCTTGAGGCTGCTCTCATCCAGATTGTACTGTTGCTGGCGGACTTTTTCGGCGTAGTAAGCCCAGTCCCAGGGTTGCAGTTTGAAGTCAGCGCCGGTTTTGCGGATCATGGCCTGGATGGCATCGGCTTCTTTTTTGGTATTGGCCACCACGGCTGGCACCATGGAGCTGAACATTTCAAAAACGGCTTCTGGCGTTTTGGCCATTTGTGGTGCCAAACGGTAGCTGGCCCAGTTATCAAACCCCAGCAGTTTGGCTTTTTCTGCCCGCAACTGAGCCAGGCGGGCCACCAATGAGACGGTTTCATCATCGCCACTCAAGCCGCGGTTGGCCGAAGCCTGCCAAATTTTCTGGCGCAGTTCCCGGTTATGCAGTTGGGCCAGCACTGGCTGACGGGTGGTATTGGTGATGCTGATTAAGAATTTACCGGCATGACCGGCAGCGGTGGCCGCATTGGCGGCCGTGCGAATGGCCGACTCGGAAAGGCCGCTGAGCTGGGCAATATCATCCACCATGACAGCGCTGGATTTGCTCAGGCGCATCAGCCGCTGCTGGAATTCATTGGTGAGTTTGGATTGTTCTTCATTCAGCAGCCGGATTTGGGCTTTTTGGGCATCGTTGAGCTTGGCACCTGCCAATACAAAGCGCTGGTGATACACTTCAATCAGTCGGATTTGCTCTGGGTTGAGCCCTAACTGCTGGCGTTGCTGATACAGTTTGTCGATACGGGCAAACAACTTGGCATTGAGATTGATGTTGTCGGTATGCGCCGCCATTTTGGGTGCCATCTCACTTTGAATGCGGCGGATGTCCCCGTTGCTGTTAGCACTGCTGAGGTTATAAAACACGGATGAGGCGCGGCTAAGCAGAGCGCCTGATTTTTCCAGTGCCACAATGGTGTTGTCAAACGTTGGCGCCGCCCATTGGCTGGCAATGGCCTGGATCTCTTTGTCGTGGGCCTTGATGCCCGCTTCCAGTGCCGGCTGGAAGTGTTCTGTGCGGATAATGCTGAAATCCGGTGCCTGATACTGTAACCGACTTACGTGAAACAGCGGGTTTTGCTGTGTGGCCTGTGCGGTGGTGTCTGTTACTGACAGGTTATCGGTGCCGGTACAACCTGTCAGTAACAGAGCTTGCCCTAGTGCTATGGCTAAAAAAGTCTTTCTCATATTGTTATTCTTCCGTAGTCGTTTGCAGGTAAACGCCGCACGCTAACAATCGCCACTTAATCGAAACTGAAAAAGGGCGTTGCGCCGAGGCATAAAAACGGATCAAATTGTAACAAGTTGATTGCATTTAAGCTGCAATGGCAACGTCATAGAGTGATGCATGACCGCTGATTTTTGCCGGTAAATGCAGTAATATGCCGCCATTCATATTCAGGGAGCGGCAGTTTTGGCTCAGCTTTACTTTTACTATTCGGCAATGAACGCCGGAAAATCCACCTCGTTACTCCAGTCTTCCTATAACTATCGTGAACGGGGCATGAATACCCTGGTCATGACACCTGCGATAGATGACAGATTCGGCACCGGTAAAGTGGCTTCCCGCATAGGGCTGGAAAGTGAAGCGCTGATTTTTCATGAACAGGACAACCTGACAACCATTATTGATGCCGAGCGCCAGCGGCACCCCCTTCATTGCGTATTGGTGGATGAATCCCAGTTCCTCAGTAAGGAACAGGTGAAGCAGCTGGCGTTTGTGGTGGATAAGTGGGACATCCCGGTGCTGTGCTACGGTTTGCGCACGGATTTTCAAGGGGAGCTGTTTTGTGGCAGTCAGTACCTGTTGGCCTGGGCCGATAAATTAGTGGAGCTGAAAACCATCTGTTTTTGCGGCCGCAAAGCCAATATGGTCATTCGGCGAGACAGCGAGGGGCGGCCGGTGCGCCAAGGGGCACAGGTGGCCATTGGTGGCAATGAAAGTTACGAGTCTGTCTGTCGCAAGCATTTTCGGGAGCTTATTTGGGATTAACCCACATTTTCCCTGAAGCACGCCTGATGGCGTGCTTTTATCAGTCCGAATGCCAAACCTTGCATGCCTTCGCCCGGTTTAGGCGTTTGAGGGTGGCTGCTTGACGTTTTTTTCCTTAATGGCCTTATGCAGCAAAAATTGCCGCCGTTCGTAGGCTTTTTCCAAACGGTCGAATTGTTCATTGATGGCCAGCAGGGCCAATGCCAGTTGGTAAATCAGCCAGCTGTAACCGTTATGGGCAAAATGCTGATAGGCCGCCAATTCATCATCCAGGGTGGGCAGCGGCTGCTGCTCTGACAACAACTGCTGTTGCAGTTGTTGATCCAGTTTTTCCGGCAACTGGGGACGTTCGCAGGTGTTGCCGGTGACATAATCCGCCAAAATGGCAAAATCCTGTTGCAAGTGCACCGCTACCCGTTTTATGCGGTCGTAGGCTTCATTTTCTTCCTCTTTCCAGCGGGTCATCAGCAGCAGTTCCAGCAGGGTTATCACCCGGATTTGCCCATTGGCCAACTCGGTTAGAATTTGCGGATGCTTTTTCAGGGTCTGGCTTTCCCACTCCAGCGAGAAAAACAGTTTCTTTTGTGCCAGCACGGCTTTCATGGCGTTTTCCAGCTTGACCCGTTCGCAGGGCAACTGGGTATCGGACGAAGCCTGGACATGATTGCCGAGCACTTCAGACATCAGGGAAAAGGATTTGCCCAGCTGGGCGCGCCAGTCCTGCTTGGCCTTGATGGGCAAGACACACAGGGATACCAGCATGGCGATAATGCAGCCCATCAGGATGTTGGCACTGCGCCACAGTGCTTCTGAGGTGTCATGATCCGCATCACCAATGACAATGATCATGGTGAACCCGGTCACAAGGTAGGCATAGCTGTAACGGCCGGCGTTAAGCAATACCACCACGCAGACCCCTAAAATCAACAACCCCATAAGGCCCCAGTAGCTGTCCATGAAAATCACCAGACAAACGCCATAGGCCGAACCTATCAGGGTGCCCACCGCCCGCTGCAAAGACTTTTCAATGGCGCCGCCTACCTGCGGTAGCCCCATCATGATGATGACAATGGTGACCATGGCCCAGATGAAGTGCGGCACCGGCCATATGGCATTTAACAGCGCCACGATATAGAGCGCCAGGGCGATTTTCAGCGTATGAATGGTGCGGGCGTTACGATATATGAAACTGGCAAAAATACCGGGTTTTGCAAATAAGGGGATCATTTGGCCTGAATTTAAAACTTATGTCACTGAAACGAATTATCGCAGAATTTAGGGGGGCGCTTGTTGCCCCTGAGGCATAAAAGCTGAAAAATGCGATGTTTGTGGTGATTTTACTACAGCCAGGATGATAAAGCTCACAAATAAGTTTGTGACGCATTGGAAGCCGTGCAATCCCTTTCGATTAACCGCCAATGGGCACGTGGCGACGGCGGCTTGTTTGGCGGGTTTATTATTCGGGGAATTGCAGTTGAGGTGATTGTTTGGCAATCACGCCATTATTTTTATATAACAATACAAATAAGAGTCTTTATTATCACTATTTGTTGTTCCAGGTTTTATATCAAGATGGATTTTTTGTGATTCAAAACTTTTTTATTAATGTTTAACAGTGAGATAAAACACAATTGTTGTGTCATGGATAGGCGTTTCAGTATTTCAGACAAATGGCTTTTTTACCCATAAACGTGAATTGCCTTGGCACCAAAAAGGTCATTCTTGTATTGCGCTTCTATATCATGGCCATTACGGCAGTAGCGTTATCAGGCGGCTATTTGCCAGCCAGCTTTGTGGCGGTTTTGAAATAAGGCTCGCGGTTTTTGCCATGTGCTGAACATTTTTTCTTTGATGATGATTTTACAATTTTACCGGTTGTGATGTGTCGAGAAAGCTGCTAGGGATAATTGCTCACAACTATTTGATTTGTATGCCCTGTTATGAAGAGAGGTCGTACCAATGACCAACAGGGTTAGACCATGTTTCATGGCGTTACGATGTTTTTTTTCATCACTTTCCTTATTTTTTATAACGTGTGTCCCATTTTTAAAAACCATCTAATAAAAAATGTGCTATGCGTCCCGACTATGTGCCTTAGCCACGGCTATATTAGGGGCGGAATTTATTAAAGGAGAGTTGGGCTCGTTATGAATATAGAATTAATGCAACAGCGAGCAGACCAGGCGGTCGTATTGCTGAAGGCAATTGCCAATGAGAGGCGCTTATTTATTTTGTGTTATCTCTTGAATGAAGGGGAAATGTGCGTCGGGGACATGAACAAAAAACTCGGGTTGAGTCAGTCGGCACTGTCGCAACACCTGGCTTGGTTGCGCAAAGACAATCTGGTGGCAACCCGTAAGGAAGCCCAGACCGTTTACTATTCCTTGAAAAGTGAAGAAGTCAAAGAGATTATCCGGTTACTCGATAATATCTATTGTCATTAAATGCTCATCATGTGATGAGTTGGCAGGCACATGTGGCTGGTGATCGCTAAGGTTGCCTGGCACGGATGTGCGTGGCAATGCTGCCTGTAGTAAACATACTGTGATTGTGACGAGTTGTACTCTTTTAGATGGACTTGACTCTGTTGTTATTGGGTAGCGGATTGCTACCCTTTTTTATTTGCCGTTACATGGCATGCTGAACTGCCGCGCCATGAAAATGAGGCAATAAAAAACCGGCTTTCGCCGGTTTTTTTCATAAGTGCTGAATTAGGCAGCCAATGCTTTGATGCGGGCGTTCAGACGAGCCTTATGACGTGCAGCCTTGTTCTTGTGGATCAGGCCTTTGGTTGCCATACGATCAAGAATAGGCTGTGCTGCAGCGAATGCTTCAACAGCAGCTTTATGGTCACCAGCGCGGATAGCGGCGATAACTTTTTTAACATAAGTACGCATCATAGAGCGACGGCTTGCATTGTGTTGACGGCGCTTTTCAGACTGTAGCGCGCGTTTCTTTGCAGTCTTGCTATTAGCCAAGGTGCAACTCCTAAAAACTGGGAATTAAGACTTTTAAAGGCCGAGGAGGATGCCCGTTTTTTACCTTTTTGTCAACGACAATGATGGAATATCCGCCACAAAAGCAAATAAATCCCAGGCGATTTGGCTTTCCTCAACCCAACTCGTGTAAGATGGGGCGCATTCTAACAGTTATTGCCGCTATGTGACAGGGCTCCTATGGAAATTTTGAGAGTTGTCCCGCTTGCCGGTCTTTGGCTTTCGGGGGAGTCTGATTGAGCAGAAAATTGGTGCGTTCAGGGTTGATTGTCAGTGTTATGACCCTGATGTCGCGTATTTTGGGATTAATCCGGGATGTGGTGGTTGCCAACCTGATGGGCGCTGGGGTCAGTGCCGACGTGTTTTTCTTTGCCAATAAAATTCCCAATTTTTTAAGGCGGCTGTTTGCCGAGGGCGCATTTGCCCAGGCTTTTGTACCGGTACTGACCGAGTATCAGGAGACCAAAACTGATGACGAGGTGCGGCAACTGCTGGCAAAAGTGGCAGGCACCTTGGGCGTGGTGGTGACGTGTGTGACCCTTATCGGGGTGGTGGCATCGCCGCTGCTGACGGCATTGTTCGGTGCGGGCTGGTTTGTGGCTTGGCTGAATCAGGAGCCCGATGGCGCCAAATTCGAGCAGGCATCGCTGATGCTTAAAATCACCTTTCCCTATTTGTGGTTCATCACCTTTACCGCGTTATCCGGTTCCATTTTGAATACCCGCGGCCGTTTTGCCGTATCTGCATTTACGCCGGTATTTTTGAATGTGGCGATTATTGCGGCGGCCATCTGGCTGAGTCCACAACTGGCACGGCCGGAAATCGGGTTGGCTTGGGGGGTGTTTGCCGGCGGCATTATCCAGTTTTTGTTTCAAATTCCGTTTTTGTGGCGTGAGCGGGTGTTGGTCAGGCCCCGCTGGGGCTGGCATGAACCGGGCGTGAGCAAAATTCGCAAATTGATGCTGCCAGCGCTGTTCGGGGTGTCGGTATCACAAATCAACCTGTTGCTGGATACCTTTATTGCCAGTTTCTTGATGACGGGCTCCATCAGTTGGCTGTATTACTCTGACCGGTTACTGGAATTTCCACTGGGATTGTTTGGCATTGCCATTGCCACGGTGATCCTCCCCACGCTTTCCCGCAAGCATGTGAATGCACAAAGTGCCGAATTCAGTCACACCATGGACTGGGGCATTCGCGCGGTGATTTTATTGGGGGTTCCGGCCATGGCCGGATTGATTGTGCTGGCCAAACCCATGTTGATGGTGCTGTTCATGCGGGGGGCGTTTGATATTGAGGATGTCAACATGGCCTCGGTCTCTTTGGTGGCTTACGGCTGCGGTTTACTGAGTTTCATGCTGATTAAGGTGCTGGCACCTGGGTATTATGCCCGGCAAGACACCAAAACGCCGGTCAAAATCGGCATCATCGCCATGGTGAGCAATATGGGGTTCAACATCATCCTGGCGTTTCCCTTCGGTTATGTGGGGCTGGCCATTGCCACCTCCATGTCGGCCCTGTTGAATGCGGGCTTGCTGTACCGCGGATTGCACTTGGCCGGAGTGTACCGGGTAACCCGTCAGACGCTGGTATTCCTGCTCAAGGTGTTATTTGCCGTTGCGCTGATGGTGCTGCTGTTAGTGTGGTTTTCTCCAACCATTGACACCTGGCAGCAATGGTCGCTGCATCTTCGGGTGTGGCATTTGCTGCAACTCATTGCAGGCGGCGCCGGCAGTTATTTTCTGGTAATTTTATTGCTGGCCGGCAAGGTATGGCGTAAACCGGCGTTCAAGGGCTGATTATGCACGGCAGCTGGTATATAATCCGCCAATTTCCTTGTGTGCAGTTATTTGATTGATGGAACTGATTCGCGGAATACATAACATTCAGCCACGCCATCGCGGTTGTGTGCTGACTATCGGCAACTTTGACGGTGTTCATCGCGGGCATGCCGAAGTCATTGGCAATCTGGTCAAAAAAGCCCGGCAACTGGGGCTGCCAGCTACCTTGATGACTTTCGAGCCTCAGCCCCAAGAGCTGTTTGCCGGGCAAAACGCACCTGCACGGCTGAGTTTGCTGCGGGATAAAATCGCCTTGTTGGCTGAGCTGGGGGTGGATCGTCTGTTATGTGTGCGCTTCAACAAGCACTTTGCCCAGTTGCCGCCGGAACAGTTTATTGAATCCCTGCTGGTCAATAAACTGGGGGTTCGCTATCTGGTGGTGGGCGATGATTTCCGTTTCGGCCAGCAGCGCCGGGGCAACTTTGACATGTTGCGAGATGCCGGCTTGCACCATGGCTTTGCGGTGGTGAATACCGAAAGTTTTCTGGTGGGCGATCAGCGGGTCAGCTCCACCATGGTGCGTGAGGCGTTGTCCAAGGGTAACCTGGTGCTTGCCAGACGCCTGCTGGGACATCCGTGCACCTTGTCGGGACGGGTGGTGCACGGTCAGCAATTGGGGCGCACGCTTGGATTTCCCACTGCCAACATCTTGCTCAAACGTCAGGTCGTACCGGTTCGCGGGGTGTTTGCGGTCAGGCTGTGGTGGCAAGGCAGCGAAAAATATGATGGGGTGGCCAATATCGGGTTTCGCCCTACGGTAAAAGGTCAAAACTGCCTGTTGGAAGTCAATCTGTTTGATTTTTCCGCAGACATTTACGGGCTGAGAGTGGATGTGGAACTGGTGGCAAAAATCCGGGACGAAAAACCGTTTCAGTCTCTGGATGCACTGCAAAAACAAATTATGAATGATGCTGACGAAGCAAGAGCTTTACTCAGCAATGATGCGGGCTGAGTTATCAGCCAAACGAATGGTAAAGGATCAATGAGCGACTATAAATCAACTTTGAATCTGCCGGAAACTGAGTTTCCGATGCGCGGGAATCTGGCCAACCGTGAGCCACAGATGCTGAAACGCTGGAGTGATGACCAGTTGTACCAGCAGATCCGTAACAGCCGTAGTGGCCGTGACATGTTTATTCTGCACGATGGCCCTCCTTATGCGAACGGCAGCATTCATATTGGTCACTCAGTCAATAAGATTCTCAAGGACATTATCATCAAGTCCAAAACCCTGTCGGGTTTTGATGCACCCTACGTGCCGGGGTGGGACTGCCACGGTTTGCCCATTGAACTGAAAGTCGAACAGAAAGTGGGCAAGCCCGGGAAAAAGATTTCCGCTGCCGAATTTCGTGAAAAATGCCGTCAGTATGCGGCCACCCAAGTGGATGGACAGCGGCAGGACTTTATCCGGTTGGGGGTTCTGGGCGACTGGTTCAATCCTTACCTCACCATGAACTATCACACTGAAGCCAACATTGTCCGTTCATTGGCGAAAGTGATCAGCAATGGTCACCTGCAAAAAGGGGTCAAGCCGGTGCACTGGTGTACCGACTGTGGCTCGGCGCTGGCAGAAGCCGAAGTGGAATATGAAGACCGCACTTCACCGGCCATTGACGTGGCATTTACCGCTGCCGAACCTGCCAAAGTGGCTGCAGCCTTTGGGGTAAGTGATGGAACCGGTGCTGCCATGGTCATCTGGACCACCACGCCTTGGACCATGCCCGCCAACCGCGCTTTGTGCGTCAGTCCAGAGCTTGAGTACGTGCTGGTGGCGGCAGAGTTGCCACAGGGCAAGCAAACACTGGTACTGGCCGAAGCGCTTTATGAAGAATGTCTGCAACGTTACGGCGCCACCTCCTTTAGCGTGCTCGGTCGCTGCAAGGGCGAAGCACTGGAGCTTATCCGTTTCCAGCATCCGTTTTATGATTTCACTGTGCCGGTGGTACTGGGCGACCATGTGACCACTGATTCGGGTACTGGTGTGGTGCATACCGCGCCTGGCCATGGTCAGGACGACTTTGTTGTCGGCCAGAAATATGGCCTGGAAGTGGCCAACCCGGTAGGGGATAACGGCGTTTATAAAGACGACACGCCACTGTTTGCCGGCAAACACGTATTCAAAGCCAACGATGATGTGGTGGCCGAGCTGCAAGCGCGCGGTGCCTTGTTGCATCATGAGGCTTATCGTCACAGCTATCCGCACTGCTGGCGCCATAAAACGCCCATTATCTTCCGGGCCACACCTCAGTGGTTTATCTCCATGGATAATAATGGCTTGCGTCAGGATGCCCTGCACGAAATCGAACGCACCCAGTGGATCCCTGACTGGGGTGAAGGCCGTATTGAGAAAATGGTGGCCAACCGTCCTGACTGGTGTATTTCCCGCCAGCGTACCTGGGGCGTGCCCATTACCCTGTTTGTACATAAAGATACCGATGAACTGCACCCTGACAGTGTGGCGCTGATGGAAAAAGTGGCAGAGCGCATTGAGCAGCACGGCATTCAGGCATGGTGGGATCTGGACGTGGCCGAGCTGCTGGGCGCGGATGCGGACAACTACCGTAAAGTGTCTGACACCCTGGATGTGTGGTATGACTCTGGCTCCACTTTTTCCACTGTGGTGGCCACTCGTCCAGAGTTTCATGGTCAGGCGGCGGACTTGTACCTGGAAGGGTCAGATCAACACCGCGGCTGGTTCATGTCATCCCTGATGTTATCTACCGCCATGAATGGCAAGGCCCCTTACAAACAGGTGCTGACCCATGGTTTTACCGTCGATGCCAAAGGCCGCAAGATGTCCAAGTCCTTGGGCAATGTGGTCGCGCCCATGGAAGTGATTAACAAACTGGGGGCGGACATTTTACGGCTGTGGGTAGCCTCTACCGATTACAGTGGTGAGATGACCGTTTCTGACGAAATTCTCAAACGCAGTGCTGATGCCTATCGCCGCATTCGCAATACCGCCCGCTTCCTGCTGGCCAACCTCAACGGCTTTGATCCGAAAACCGATACCATCGCCATTGAAGACATGGTGGCACTGGATCGCTGGGTGGTTCGCCGGGCCAGTGCACTGCAGCAGGAGTTGCTGGAAGCCTACAACAGTTACAGTTTCCATGTGGTGGTACAAAAACTGATGCAGTTCTGCTCTGTAGAACTGGGCAGTTTCTATCTGGACATCATCAAGGATCGCCAATACACCGCCAAGGGCGATGGTCATGCCCGTCGCAGTTGTCAGTCGGCCCTGTTCCTGATTGCCGAAGCCATGGTGCGCTGGATTGCGCCAATCCTCAGCTTTACCGCCGATGAAATCTGGCAGTTGTTGCCGGGTGAACGTGACACTTATGTCTTTACCCAAGAGTGGTATGAAGGTTTACGTGCCGTCACGCTGGAAAATGATCTCAGCGACAGCTACTGGCAACAGTTGCAGCAGGTGCGTAATGAAGTGAACAAGGCTCTGGAGCAGGCGCGTCGCGAGCAGCTGATTGGCGGTGCCTTGGAAGCCGAAGTGGTGCTGTTTGCCGATGAAGCCCTGCAGGCTGCGCTGACAACCCTTGGGGATGAACTGCGCTTCGTGCTGCTGACATCCACCGCTAGCGTGCAGCCGCTTGCCGATGCACCAACAGATGCCAGCGAGACTGAATTGGCCGCCCTGAAACTGCAGGTGCGTAAATCCGCTGCCGAAAAATGTGAACGTTGCTGGCATCATCGTGAAGATGTTGGCGTAAATCCTGCGCATCCCCATCTTTGTGGGCGTTGTGTCACTAACATTGAAGGAGAAGGCGAACAACGTCAGTTCGCTTAAGGTCTTCTATGCCTGCAGACTGGAAACAGAGCGGCCTGCGCTGGTACTGGATAGTTGTGTTGGCCTTTGTGGCTGACCAACTGTCCAAACAGTGGGTATTGGCTAATTTTGAGTTATACGAATCGGTGCAGTTACTGCCGTTTTTCAACCTCACCTATGTGCGCAATTACGGCGCGGCATTCAGCTTCTTGCATGATGCCGGCGGTTGGCAGCGCTGGCTGTTCACCCTGATAGCCGTGGGTTTTAGCATCGTGCTCACCGTATGGCTGCGGCGTTTGTCTGCCAACGAGCGGCGTTTGTCAGCGGCCTATACCCTGGTTATCGGCGGCGCGCTGGGTAATCTGGTGGATAGACTGGTTCATGGCTTTGTGGTGGATTTTTTGGATTTTCACTGGCAAGGCAGCCACTATCCGGCGTTTAACATTGCGGACTCTGCCATTTGTGTCGGAGCGGTGCTCATTGTTTGGGCCGCCTTTACAGAAGATAAGGCGCAGGAAAAGCCAACCCGGAATTAAGGAATAACATGCGATCTCTTTTGTGTCATATGCTGATCCAGTTACAGGATGGATCAACCGCGGAAAATACCCGTGCCAGCAATAAACCTGTGCGACTGAATCTGGGTGATAACAGTTTGAGCCCGGCTTTTGAGGCGCAATTGGCCGACTTGAAAAGCGGGGATAAACACAGCTTTACCTTGGCGCCACAGGATGCCTTCGGTGAGGTGAATCCTGACAATGTCTACCATATGGACAGGGCACGCTTTCCGGCGGATATGACACTGGAACCCGGCGTTATCGTGGGGTTCTCCGGTGCCAATGGGACAGAAATCCCCGGCATCGTGCGGGAGGTGGCCGGAGACTCGGTAACCGTGGACATGAACCATCCGCTGGCCGGGCAAACACTGACTTTTCAACTGGAAGTGCTGCAGGAGCTTGCTGATGACTGATAAAACCCCGCCATCTGGCTTACAAATTCTGTTGGCCAATCCCCGCGGTTTTTGTGCCGGTGTTGACCGGGCCATCAGTATTGTGGAGCGGGCGCTGGAACTGTTTTCTCCGCCAATCTACGTGCGCCATGAAGTGGTGCACAACCGTTACGTGGTGGAAGACTTGAAAAGCCGTGGTGCCATTTTCGTGGATGAGCTGGATCAGGTCCCGGATGACAGCATTGTGATTTTTAGCGCTCATGGCGTTTCGCAAGCGGTGCGCAGCGAAGCCAAACAGCGGGGCTTGAAGGTGTTTGATGCCACCTGTCCCTTGGTGACCAAAGTGCACCTGCAAGTCACCAGAGCCAGCCGTAAAGGGGTTGAATGCATCCTGGTGGGCCATGCCGGGCACCCGGAAGTGGAAGGCACCATGGGGCAGTACAACAACCCTGAAGGCGGTGTGTATTTGGTGGAGTCGGTGGAAGATGTGGCCAAACTGCAGGTAAAACATCCCGACAAGCTGTGTTTCGTTACCCAGACGACCCTGTCGGTGGATGACACCATCAATATCATTGCCGCACTGCAACAGCGTTTCCCTTGCATTGAAGGCCCTCGCAAAGACGATATCTGTTATGCCACACAGAACCGTCAGGATGCGGTACGAAAAATGGCCTCGGACGTGGAACTGTTGATTGTGGTGGGTTCCCGTAACAGCTCCAACTCCAACCGGCTTAAAGAACTGGCGCAGAAATCCGGCACCCGTGCTTACCTGCTGGATAATGCGGATGACATTGATACCGCCTGGTTTGATGGCGTGAGCAAGGTAGCCGTTAGCGCAGGCGCATCAGCTCCGGAAGTGCTGGTACAGCAGGTAGTTGAAGCCATTGCCAAACTGGCCCCCAGTGTGGTGACAGAAGTGGCAGGGCGTGAAGAAGACACGGTATTTGCCGTGCCTGCGGAATTGCGCTGATTGTTGACAAGCCTAACGTTATGCCCGGACACGCCCCATGTGCTGGGCAACAAAAAAGGCCAGGGGATTAACCTTGGCCTTTCTTTTTCAGCATACTAAATCAGGAGTGTATCCAGGTCGGCATCAAAGCTGCTGTCGATTTCCTTAAGCTCCCGCATCAAGCGGTGTTTTTCCTTTAACGCTTCAATTTCCCGCCATTTGCGTTTTTTGGAACCACGAGAACGGCTGGGTCTTTCTTCCACTTGCTCAAGCGCACTACCATAATCCAAATGATCCATGGCAACCTCCCGTTTTGTATGTTTTGTCAGCATTTAAATAACATATTTGCTAAACAGGGTGCAAGTTTAATGTTTCATCCTTGTTAAATAGACAAGACGGTTAAGTTACAAAAAAGCGGAGGCCATCATGAAAAAACCGGCCAAAGGCCGGTTGGATTTCAGGATGATGCGCCGTTATAGGCGGCCTTTGCGGAACAGGTTTATCAGGGCGTTACTGGAGCTGTCCAGTGCGTTGCATTCCTGCTCGGCCGCAAGCCTTGAGAGCACATCATTTCCCAAGGTTTTACCCAGCTCCACGCCCCATTGATCGAAGGAGTTGATGTCCCATATGGCGCCTTGCACAAAGGTTCGGTGCTCATACAGGGCAATGAGCGCTCCAAGGCTGGTGGGGGTCAGCTGCTCCATCAGGATGGTGTTGCTGGGCTTGTTGCCTTCCATCACCTTGTGGCGGGCAATGCGTTGTTGCTCCTCGGGGCTGAGCTTGCAGCCTGCCAGCTCAGCCAAGGCCTCGTCATAGGTGCGGCCCTGCATTAAGGCCTGGGTTTGCCCGAAACAATTGGAGGCCAGTTGGGCATGATGTTGTCCCAGTGGATTATGGCTTTGGAGTGGCAGGATAAAGTCCGCCGGAATAAGCGCGGTGCCCTGGTGCAGCAGTTGATGGTAAGCATGTTGGCCATTGGTGCCTTCTCCGCCCCAGATCACCGGCCCCGTGGTGTAATCCACGGGGTTCCCCTCTTGGGTAACGGATTTGCCGTTACTTTCCATGTCCAGCTGCTGAATGTAAGCCGGAAGTCCCCTCAGATAGTGATCATAGGTCAGGATCACATGGGATTGGGCACCTTGAAAATTGTTATACAAAAGTGACAGTAGCCCCATGATGACCGGCATGTTTTGCGCCAGCGGAGCCGATGCAAAATGTTGGTCCATGGCGTGAGCCCCCTGCAAAAGGGCGTGGAAATTATCCATGCCTATCAGCAGGGCAATGGGTAAGCCGATGGCGGACCACAGCGAATAACGGCCGCCGACCCAATCCCACATGGGGAAAATGTTGGCGGGGTTAATGCCAAACTCGGTTGCCTTGGCCACATTGGAGGTAATGGCGGCAAAGTGTTGTGCCACATCGGCTTGGGTATGGCCATGGGCCAAAAACCATGCCTTGGCCGAGAGGGTGTTGCTCAGGGTTTCCTGGGTGCCAAAGGATTTGGACGACATCAGGAACAGCGTGGTTTCCGGCTGCAGCGTTTTCAGTTTGTCACTCAGGCTGCTGCCATCCACATTGGCCACAAAATGGCAGTTAAGCTTACCGTTCCAGTAGGGTTTCAGTGCTTCCGAGATGATTTTGGGGCCAAGGAACGAACCACCAATGCCAATGGCAACCACATCGGTAATGGTTTTTCCGGTGCAGCCGCGCCATTGCCCCTGATATAAGGCCTCTACAAAGTGGCGCATTTGGGCCAATGTCTCATGGACTTTTGGCACCACATTGACGCCGTCTACATTAATGACTGCATCGGCCGGAGCCCTGAGCGCGGTATGCAGCACGGCACGCTGCTCGGTGGTGTTAATCGCCTCGCCGGCAAACATGGCGGCAATTTTGGCGGGTAAACCGGTTTCCTGTGCCAGTTGCAGCAACTGCTGCATTAGCGGTTCGTTCACACGGTTTTTGGAATAATCCAGCAGCAGGCCACATTGTTTGATGGAAAACTTGTTAAAACGCAGGGGGTCGGCGGCAAATAACTGCCTCATATGGGGCAGTTGCCCGCTGACGTCTGCCAGCGCTTGCCACGTGGGTGATTGTGTCAGTTTGCTCATGCTAACCTTATAATCCTTTATCGGGTTTTCAGCCGAGTCTTGCACTCAGGAGTTGTTCAAGCTTGCGTTGATCCACGGCAAAATTACGAATGCCTTCAGCGAGTTTTTCCACTGCCATGGGATCTTCATTCAATGCCCAGCGAAATTCCGCTTCCGTCATTGGCGCTGGCGCCGGCAGGATTGTGGTCTCTGGTTGCAGCTTGCGTGAAATCTGCTGATCACTGTGGCTCAGTTCTTCCAGTAGTGATGGCCCGATGGTCAGGCGGTCACATCCTGCCAATGCCAGAATTTCGCCAATATTGCGAAAGCTGGCTCCCATGACCACAGTGCTATAGCCGTGGGTTTTGTAGTATTGATAAATCTTGCTGACAGACAATACGCCCGGATCGTCACTGGCCTGATACTCTTGCCCTGTATGGTTTTTATACCAGTCCAGAATGCGTCCGACAAAGGGGGAAATCAGAAATACCCCGGCTTCAGCACAAGCGCGGGCCTGGGCAAAATTGAACAACAAGGTGAGGTTACAGTTAATGCCCTGTTGTTCCAGTTCTCTTGCAGCGCAGATGCCTTCCCAGGTGGCTGCCAGCTTGATGAGAATGCGGGATTTATCAATGCCGGCATCCTGATACAGCTGAATTAAACGCTGGGCTTTTTTGACGGAGGCTACCTGGTCAAAGGACAAGCGGGCATCCACTTCGGTAGAGATGCGCCCGGGGATAAGTTTCAATACCTCAAGCCCGATATTGACGGCCAGTTTGTCGGCGGCATCAGTCAGTTGGCTGGCCGGGTCTTGGCTCTGCTGTTTTGCCCAGAGGATGGCATTATCAATCAGGCTGGCATACTCAGGAATTTGTGCGGCTTTGAGGATCAGCGACGGATTGGTGGTGGCGTCTTCGGGGTGATAGCGTTTTATGGCCGTGATATCGCCGGTATCTGCAACTATGGTGGTCATGGATTTCAGTTGCTCAAGTGTATTTCCCATAGGTAACGTCCTTTACTCCGTGTTTTGCCCTTATTCGCGTATTACCTATTAGAAGTGATTTTGCGGCATCTTGCCAATTGCACAATGAAAAATCATTGCTTGTTGGTTAAATATTAATCAATGGTTGCAATAATATGTCAATTTAATGGGAGTCGGGGATGATTTTTAGCGGATATGTAATAAAAAAAGCCGCTGACTTCAGCGGCTTTAATCAACACCAGACTTATTTCAGCATGGGTTGCTTGTCTTTGAAGGTGATTTTGGCTTCAATGCGGCGGTTGGCAGCATTGGCTTCTGCAGAACTGCCTTGCATCAGCGGCTGAGATTCACCATAGCCCTTGGCGGTAATGCGGGAAGCTGAAATGCCGTATTTGTCAACCAGCATGTTAGCTACGGTATCCGCACGTTTCTGGGACAACCATTGGTTGTAACTGGCTTTGCCTGGCAATGAGGCGTGGCCGGAAATTTCCAGATCGGCATTAGGATACTTGTTCATGTAGTGTGCCACTTTTTCCACATCTTCCAGAGAGTGGGATGTCAACATGGAAGAGTTGTTGTTGAACTGGGTGGCAATTTCCAGGGTTTCCATTTTTTCCATGTAAACGGAACAACCGTTTGCATCAACTTTGTGATCTGCCGGAGTGTTCGGGCATTGATCCATATCGTCGTTAACACCGTCCATATCACTGTCAACGGGTGCCATGACAGGTTCCGGTGCCGGTGTGGCAACCATTGGCTTGCTATGACCGAAGCGATAGCTCAGTTCCAGCCCCCAATAGTTGCTTTCCATGTTGAGGGTATTCCACTTTTCCTCATCCAGGTTTTCGTAACGGCGATATTTGGCCTGCAGTTTCAGGTTTTCAGTGAGGTTATAACCCACACCCATACCCAAATAAGGGGCATATCCCTTGTCACTGTAGTAGTTGGTGCCCCATTGGCGTTTGTTGGAAATCAGGTAGTTCATTGCACCAGCTTCAGCAGACAGGCTCCAGTCCTGGGCAAAAGGCCAAAAGCCTACCAGCCCCAGAGTGGCACCACGCACGCCTGCGTCATTCTGAATGTCGTTATAGTCAGTCCATTGGGCGCGGCCCAGATTGCGATAACCCAGTTCTACGCCAAAGTAATCATTAAACATGTAACCACCGAAGACATCCCATGCATATGGGTCATCATCGCCACAGGTTTTCATGGTTTTCTGATCACAGTTGGGTTGGTAGTTGTTGATGCCAACACCGGCACCTACATACCAGGGGGTCAGCTCCTGTTCTGTAGCAGCAGCAGTTAATGGCAGCGCTGACAGCAGTAACAAAGAAGTTAATTTTGCGTTCATCATTTTCTCCACGTCCTTTGAAGTTGTTGGCCGTATGGCTCAGCCTTAGAAGAGATCTTCCTATAGCTATCTAACTATAAGCATTATCTAACTTAGGAAAGGAACTTTCCACTAATACCATAAAAACCCTCATGTTTGTGGTTAGTATGTTTAGCAGAAGTAAATATAGAGTAAATTCAAAAGATGTGTTGAGTTAATTTCATCCATGATCCCGCGCAATAAATCTCAGGAAAATTATCCCATTAAAAAGAAATGCGGATAACCGCTTATTTTTGGGAAATGTCACGGGGACGACAATGTTTTAAATCCAGAACTGTATGTGGGGTACAGGTCTTGTTGTTGCCAATATGTTGCTTATATATTAATCATTATGATGTTATGGATTATCTCTATATTTTCGGTTTAATACCTGATGAAAATTCATAATAACTGTTATTTCCTTGATGATTAATCATAAAGATGATATTGATCTGTAATATGCCTTTAACAGGTTTGTATTAAGGCGTTTGTTTCGGTTAGATTGGGGAGTCTGCCTAATAGGGTAGTTGATGGTAAATCGCCCGTTTTTACATGCAAACAGTGGTGATTTCGTGCCATCTACAAACGAAATGGAAATTTGTACATACAAGTAAAATTATAAGAAAAACAATAAGGTGGTTGCGATGCTGCTGAGCCTTGTGTCGGCGTGGGTTACTGGAACCCCACTGCGCTGTCGCGAGTATTGTCGATAATTCGCACCCGTTGTCTATTTTGTGTTTATTGGGAGGGATCTTTGGTTGCGTCGGTGGTGTTCGTTTGGAATGCTTGCTGTTGTCGCCATTGAGTTACACTCATGGTTGAAACTATTGTTAATTTCCTAAATTCCCTGCTGTGGGGAAAATTATTGGTATATGCGCTGGTAGGCGCGGGTCTGTATTTCACGGTCAGATTACTGTTTATTCAAATCACGCATTTTGGTCATTCCGCCAAACTTATGGTGACCAGCCGTGAAGGTTGTGAAAGTGGTTTGTCTTCATTTCAGGTATTTTGCACCAGTATGGCGGCCCGTGTGGGTGCGGGCAATATGGCCGGTGTGGCAGTGGCGGTAAGCACGGCAGGGCCGGGCGCTGTTTTCTGGATGTGGGTCATTGCGCTGCTGGGGATGGCGACCGCCATGGTTGAATCCACCCTGGCACAGGTCTATAAGGTGCGGGACAAGGACGGTCAGTTCCGTGGTGGTCCCTCTTATTACATGGAAAAGGGATTGGGACAACGCTGGATGGGCGTGCTGTTTGCCATTTTCCTTATCATCTCTTTCGGGCTGGTCTTTAATGCGGTGCAGGCCAATACCATTACCGGCGCGTTTAGCGGTGTGTTTGGTTGGCAGCCAGAATGGATTGGCGTTTTCCTGGTGGTTGCCAGTGCGTTGGTGATCATGGGGGGCTTGCGTAAAGTGGCCCGGGTATCAGAAGTGATTGTGCCCATTATGGCGCTGGCCTACATTGCGATAGCCTTTGTGGTGGTCGCCATGAACATCAGCCAATTGCCCGGCATTATTGTCTTGATTGTCAAAAGCGCTTTCGGCTGGCAAGAAGTGGCGGCGGGCGGCGTGGCCTATACTGCCTCCCAGGCATTGCAGGCGGGGATTGCCAGAGGCTTGTTTTCCAATGAAGCCGGCATGGGCAGTGCGGCCAACGTGGCCGCCAGTGCCTCTCCCACCCCCAATCATCCGGCATCCCAAGGGTTTGTGCAGATGGTAGGCGTGTTCATGGATACCATTGTCATCTGTAGTGCCACTGCGGCCATCATTCTGCTTTCGGGGGAATGGGGCACGGCCACGTCTGAAGACGGCATTCAACTGACCATTAGCGCCTTGACCCATCATGTGGGCACTTGGGGCGGATTGTTTGTTGCTGGCTCCATTTTGCTGTTTTGCTTTACCTCCATCATTGCCAACTACTCTTACGCGGAAACCAACGTGCTGTTCCTTACCGGTAACAGCCGCAAAGCCATTTTGATCTTCAAATTGCTGGTGTTGTGCATGGTGATGTTTGGCGCGGTGGCCAAGATTTCCGTGGTTTGGCACCTGGCCGACTTGTCCATGGGCTTGATGGCGCTGGTGAACATTCTGGCGCTGGTATTGTTGTCCGGTGTGGCCATGCGGGTAATTAATGATTACCGCGAGCAGCTCTATGCCGGTGTGACGCCGGTATTTGATAAGCGCAAGTTTCCAGATCTGCAGGCGCAGATTGCTGAAGACATCTGGAACGGTGAACCGGCAAAAACAGTGGAAGAGGCCGTACCGGTTAAAGCCAACATCTGAAACCGTTTAACCCCATCGAAAAAACCACGCGTTTAGTGCGTGGTTTTTTTATTATGGATCAGTATTATAGTTGGCAAATAATCCATATGGAGTCGCTGATGTTAATTCTGATCTCCCCTGCAAAAACCCTCGACTTTGAACAGCCTGCAGCAGTGACTGATTATTCCCAGCCGGAATATCTGACCTATAGCGAAGCCCTGATGGCGGTATGTCGCAAGCTTACACCGGCAGACATCGCCTCGTTGATGAAAGTGAGCGATAAAATTGCCGGGCTCAATGCCGCAAGGTTTGCCCAGTGGCGGCCGCCGTTTTCCCTGTCGAATGCAAAACAGGCGTTATATGCCTTTCGTGGTGACGTTTACACAGGGCTTGATGCCGATGGCATGTCTGCCGAGGTAGTGCAGGCGGCACAGCAGCATTTGCGCATATTGTCAGGGCTTTACGGAATATTAAGGCCGCTTGACTTGATGCAGCCCTACCGCCTGGAAATGGGGCGGCCATTGGTGACGGACAAGGGGGCAAATCTGTATCAATTCTGGGGGGATGTGATTACGGATGGCATCAATCAGGCTTTGGCCGCGCAAGAGGATGACTTGCTGATAAACCTGGCATCCAATGAGTATTTCAAGGCGGTGCGCCCAGCCAAGCTGCAGGGGCGCTTGGTGTCTCCCGTGTTCAAGGATGAAAAAAACGGCCAATACAAAATCATCAGTTTTTATGCAAAAAAAGCCCGGGGCATGATGGCGCGTTATTTGCTCGAACATAACATCACCACGCTGGATGGCGTATTGCAGTTCAATGAAGCCGGCTATTACTATTGTGCTGAGCAGTCCACCGCAAAGGCGCCGGTCTTTTTGCGTGATGCACAATAAGCGTTCGTCACGAAAACTCCTTAGCGGAAACCGGGGGCAAGGTTAGCAGCCGGAAAAGTCTTCGGTAAGCACCGGCGGGGTATTGGCATCCACGGCCTGCAGGTAAGCCACATAACAACGACTGGGCGTTGGCGTACCCTTGGGGGATATTTTGACTTTGTCCGTACCTGTATGGCTGATCACATCCTCATATTGCAGGTGGTACTCATCGGGTTTTATGCCCGCCAGTACAATAATGCCAGGCCGGTCTCTGGCATTGTTTCTGACATGGGGATAGCCCCAGTGATTCCAGTAGCCAACGCCATCAAGGGCTAGCGGTACAGATTGTTTTTCAATGCCCAGTGTTAGCGTTTTGCTGTGGAACAGCTGCATGGTGGTCACAACGGCCGCCCGTGCCTGTTTTAAACTGGCAATGTGCGCCTCACGGGACAACCCCATAAAGCGCGGGGTTGCAATGACGGCCAGTAGCCCGATGATAATCATCACCATGACCAGTTCCAGCAGTGTGAATCCACGGTGTTTGCGTAAGGTCGTCATCAGTGGCAGGCCATCTTCACATCAGGTTTTGGCTTAAGGGCGTCGTTGGTTCTGGCAGTGTAAATAGCGCGGCGGGATACAGTCAACACCATGATTTACCAACATGATGATGTTGATAAATCATTCCGTACTTGGCTGCCTTCGTCATGGCGCGAGTGTTTCAACGCCATTGGGTATCGGTTTTCTCATATTTAACAATTTGATATATCGCAATATTTTGCATACTGAGCAATTTTGCAATGTCCGGCACGCACTGTATGGGTAAATCCAGTTCATAACCAAAAGGCAAGGTAACGATGCGTTTGGCATGGTGGCTGCCCACAAACGCACTGATAATCCCCAGGGCTTTTCCCTGAAATTCCCCCACTTCAAAATAAAAACGGTAGGTTTGCTCACTGTAATCCCTGGGCGTTCCTTCATGAGGGATGGCATTATCGCGGGTGTCATGGGTCATGAGTGGCTCCTTGAATGGTTGCCTCAGGGTGAGGTTAAACGGTCGCTATAAGCCCCATCAGTCCGTTTTCAAAACCGATGGGGCAAAAATATCACAATCCGGCGAAGGTGAACGGTTTGGCATCGTTAAATTGTGCCAGTGCATTGCCTGCGTACACGCTCTTGTGATTAACCACCAGCTTTTTAACGGGTTGCCCTTGGCTGAAGTCGATGTCTTTCATCTCCACCCAGAAGGTGTTGGGGGTTAATGCGGTTTCAAAATAATACACCAGATGCTTGTGATCCGAGACCGTGCGCCAGCGAGTTGACGAGATGTTGGGCTCGGTGGCTGATGAAATGCCAAATGGCACGGAAGCGTTACGGATCACGCTAAAGGCACTGGCAACCGCAATGCGGGTGTCGGCGGTTTTGGGAATGGCATCCATGTAAAAGGAGGCTCTCACAAAACGGTCGGCGGCGCGGTTGGTGCCGGGTAGCATGGTAAGACCGCCAATCTGTTGCCAGTAATCATCCAGCGCCAACTGCTTTTCAAAAATGGGAGAGTTGGTCATCACTCGGTATTCAGGACTGTGATGGATGACCAGCTTGCCGTCAATGTATTCAAAAATGGCGCTATCACCACTGGCATCGGAAATGGACAGATGCAAGGTGGCAAAACGGTCTGTACCCGGAATGTTGGCGGAAACCACCACAAACGGCTCATCACGCATCGCCTCTACCGCTTCGGTGACGGTGGCAAAGTTATCCAGCACATACTGCACCCAGGCGGCAACCGACAGCCCCTTTTGGGCACCGGTGTACGCCGGATAACGGGATTCGGCCAACCACAACAGATTGGCCACCAAGCCCTTTTCATTCATGCCATCGGTGCTGGCAATATCAAAAGCGCTGGTCACCAGGCTGCCGTAGCGGGAGGTCCAGGTAACGGAGTTGTCACCTACCGCACCGTGGCGCTGCATCCCTCTGGGGAACAGCCACAGGTTTGCCGGAATTTCATCGCGCCAGTCCATGGAGCGAGCGGTGAGCACCAGTTGTTGCTCACCCACATACACCGCTCTGGTGCAGGCTTGTGCCGCATTGGCGAGCAGCACCATGACGAGTGCGCTGATTAACACAATGACTTTATGATTCATAATCACATCCTTGTTTACAACTCGGGCGGATTAATCGCGCCCCATTATTGATGTTGGGTTATTTGAATTCACAGCGGGCGGCGGGTGGAAACAAAATCACCATCATCCCAGACCAGTGCCCGGTAACAGGGCGCAACGGTATCGCTGCATTGGGAAAAGTAGACCGACAGCAGCAATATGGGTTGCTTGTCCATGTGTACCACTTTCCAGCGTTGGGCCAAAAACTGATGGGCTTTGCCATCCACTATGACCCACAATGGCGAGCCACCGCTGCCTCGCCACATGATGGCGCTGGAGCAGGAAAACTGTGAACCGTCCACAAACTCTTCCGGGCGGCCATCGCCGGTAATGTCATGGAGGGTGATGGTGTGTTCCGAGGTGGCAAACTGGCCGTTATTGATGGCTGCACACTCAGCTTTGGCTTGTTGTACCAACTGGGTGGCCAGCGGCATCGGATTGGCGGCCTCCGTTACCGGCGCTGCTGCCATGGCAGGTTGCAACATGGCACTGGATAATACCATTCCCAGCCATGGCAAAATTTTGCTCCGGCAGCGCGGCTGACACAACGTCATAAAAGTCATGGGCATCTCTCCTATATCAATCAGGGTGCGCAGGCTATGGGCTCTCGCCGGCGCGGTATTTTCAATGCCTTATTGCTGTTTTGCCAAACGGTAATGGGCAGCCAGATTGCCCTCAATGCGCTGGCCGTTTTGATCCAGCATAAACAGCTGGTTTTCGCCCACCATAAATTGGCTGCCGTCCATCAAGGTGATTTTACTGCCACTGGCATCCCAACGGATATTGCCAACATCCTGGTGAGCCGGTTGCTCCCGTCCCAGGTAGCGTTGCTGCAATTGATAACTGCCATCAAGATTCAAGGTCAGGCTGGTTTCAATGCCTTCACAGTCCGCACAGGGCAGTGTGCCCTGATAGCGGCCGTTCCAGTCCAGTGCATTTTGGCTGGTATCCCCGCTGGCTATCGGTGCTGCGGTTTTTTCAACCTCGGCTTGGGCCGATGTATCAGCAGGTTTGTTACAGGCACTGACGCCCAAGCTGAGCAGGGCGGCCATTAACAGCGGGAAACAATTGGTTTTTTTCATCATCTTTTCATCCTTGCAGACGTGAGCGGCATGCAGTGCCAGATGAACCATGGCGGCAATGCATATAAAATCTTTAAAAAAGGTGCCGAGCAATCAAATAGATAACGCAACAATGCCAGCTATGTGTGACATCAGTTCGCGTCATCATACACCCAATCACCTGTTTCAACTGCCGTATATTGGCGCAGGCTCCCTGTACTTTAGCTGTATCGGTAGTTATCAGCCTAATCAATGACATGATACAGCACAAGGCGCACTGTGGCGGTATGGAAACAGCCGTTGCATGGGGTATGATGGGGCATGACGGCCGGGGATTGTCAGCCGCAGCGCACTACCCGCTGCGGCCTTAACCGGGGAGGTTGCAGCTTATAACTGCATTTCCGGCACCTGCTCTGGGATGATGAGCTTGCCTGCGGTTTTGGCCACAATCTCCTCAACGCTTACTCCAGGCGCCCGTTCCAGCAGGTGAAAGGCACCGTCTTTTATCTCGATAAAGGCCAAGTCTGTCAATACCCGCTTGATGCAGCCATAACCGGTAAGCGGCAATTCGCATTTGCTCAGCAGCTTGGAGTTGCCCTGCTTGTCGGCGTGCATCATGGTGACAATGATGTTATCGGCTCCGGCCACCAAATCCATGGCGCCGCCCATGCCTTTAATCAATTTCCCGGGCACCATCCAGGAGGCGATGGAGCCTTCAACATCCACCTCAAAAGCGCCCAGTACGGTAAGATCCACATGGCCGCCGCGGATCATGGCAAAACTCTCGGCGCTGGAGAAGAAAGATGCGCCTTTCACCGCGGTAACGGTCTGTTTGCCGGCATTGATGAGATCCGGATCCAGCGTCTCCTCGGTGGGAAACTCGCCCATGCCCAAAAGGCCGTTTTCCGATTGCAGCATTACCTGCATGCCCTCGGGGATGTAGTTGGCCACCAGTGTGGGAATGCCGATGCCCAGATTCACGTAGTAACCGTCTTTCAGTTCCTTGGCGACCCGCTGGGCCAGTTGTTCTCTTGAAAGTGCCATGTTGCTCTCCTGCCTTTAGGCCTGTTTGACGGTGCGTTGCTCGATACGTTTTTCGAACACGCCCTTGATGACCCTGTCCACATAAATGCCCGGTGTATGGATGTCATTGGGGTCCAGCGCTCCCGGCTCGACTATCTCTTCCACCTCGGCCACGGTGATTTTACCGGCGGTGGCCATCATGGGGTTGAAGTTGGCGGCGGTCTTGCGAAATATCAGGTTGCCCATGGTATCGGCCTTCCAGGCGCGGATCAGGGCAAAATCCGCCGTCAGGGATTCTTCCAGCACATAGTGGCGGCCATGGATTTCCCGGGTTTCCTTGCCTTCAGCCACTGGCGTACCGTAACCGGTAGCGGTGAAAAAGGCCGGAATGCCGGCGCCGCCAGCACGGATTTTCTCGGCCAGCGTGCCCTGGGGGGTCAGGATCACATTGAGCTCGCCAGAGATCATCTGCCGCTCAAAGGTGGCATTTTCGCCCACGTAAGAGGCTATCATGGTGCCGATTTGCCGGTGTTGTAGCAGCAGCCCCAGACCGAAATCGTCCACCCCGGCATTATTGGAAATGGCGGTCAGCCCGCTAACGCCCATTTTGACCATGTGCGCGATAAGTCCTTCGGGAATGCCGCACAGGCCAAAACCGCCCACCATGATGGTCATGTTGCTGGTGAGCCCGGCCAGTGCCGCCTCGTAACTGCCGACGACTTTATTGAGTCCTGCCATTGTGATGTCCTTGTGGTGATTGATGGTTACCTGTTTGGCTTGTGCCGCCGGGCACCAAGCCACCAAGCCTGGCGGGCGGTTAAAAGCCCATGGCACAGGCCACCCTGGAAGCGGTTGTGCGGCCAAGGGCCCGGTTTATCTGCTGTCCGGCACTGGCGAGTTTTCTAAGGTCTATGCCGGTACTGATGCCCATGCCGTGCAACATGTAAACAAGGTCTTCACTGGCCAGATTGCCCGAAGCGCCCTTGGCATAGGGGCAACCGCCAAGGCCTGCCACCGAGGTGTCTATCACGCGCACGCCGGCCTCCAGGCAGGCAAGGATGTTGGCCAGTGCCTGACCATAAGTGTTGTGAAAATGCAGGGCCAGTTGCGGCATCGGTACCCGCTGTGCCACGGTTTCCAGCATCTGGCGCGCTTTGATGGGGGTGCCTACGCCTATGGTGTCGCCAAGGGAAATTTCATAACAGCCCAACTGGTGCAGGATTTCGGCAACCCGCGCCACTTCGCTCGGGGCAATGTCGCCATCATAAGGGCACCCCAGCACGCAGGACACATAGCCACGCACCCGTACACCGGCTTTTTTTGCCCGGTTCAGCAAGGGTTCAAAGCGGGCAATGGACTCATCAATGGAGCAGTTGATGTTCTTCTGGCTGAAACCTTCCGAGGCAGCCGCAAATACCGCCACTTCATCGGCGCCAGCTTCCAGCGCCAGCTCCAACCCCTTGATGTTGGGGGTCAGGGCGCTGTAACGCACCCCCGGTCGGCGGTCAATGCCCCGCAGCACCTCGCCGGAATCCGCCATTTGCGGCACCCATTTGGGGGACACAAAACTGGCCGCTTCGATGCGGCTCACTCCCGCATCTGCCAGCGCATCAATCAAGGCTATTTTGGCTTCGGTGCTGACCGGTTGCTCATTTTGCAGACCATCCCTTGGCCCCACTTCAAACAGGCTTACACTGGTTGGCAACATGATTAAGCCTCCGTCGCTTGAATGAGCTCTAGCAACTGCACGCCATCGCTGACCAGTTCCCCTGGATGGAAGAAAAATTCACTCACGGTGCCATCAAAAGGCGCCGCTATGGTGTATTCCATCTTCATGGCTTCCATCACCATCAGCCCCTGACCTGCCTGGACGTTGTCGCCTACGGCCACCAGATGGGTGACGATGGTGCCGTTCATCGGTGCCTTGAGCTGGTCTGCATAGTTGCCTTGTTCCTCTTCCAGTTCATGCTGCAGGGCGCGAAAATGACAGGCGCGAAGCTCGCCGGAGTGGCCAAACAGGGTAAAATCCCCGTCTTGCCGGCTGACAAATTGGGTACTGACATGGCCTTGCACCACACTGCACAGTGTGTCGCCACCTGCTTCATCGCAGCTCAACTTGCCGTCAAGCACCAGGGTTTGGCCATTCAGCGTCAGTTGCCAGCCCTCGGCATTGGCACGTTCGGTCAGTTGCAGGTGGTGCACCTGATGTTCATCGTCCATCAGGGCGATATCATGGCGCTTGGCGCCGTTAAGGCGAAAACCGTTGGCGCTGCCCCAGGGGGAGGTGGGGTCAATGCTTGTTGCCTGCTGGCGGATTGACTCGCGTTTGCGCCACAGCATCTCGTAGAGGGCCGCTTGTGCCAGCAGCGGCAAGGGCAGGGCGCTGTTTTTGACCTGAGACAGCAGTTGCCCTTGATAACGCTCGATAAAATCGGTGCTGAAATCAGCCTTGGTAAAGGCCGGATGGGCGGCGATTTTGCCAAGAAAGCCGATATTGTGCTTCAGGCCCGTGAGTTGATACTCCTCCAGCGCCCGCTGTAAGCGTTGCAGTGCCCGAGGGCGCGATACATCCCAAACAATCAGCTTGGCGATCATGGGGTCGTAAAAATTGGAAATTTCATCCCCCTCACGCACCCCAGAGTCGATGCGTACATGGGCTGACGGCTTGGGCTCCCGCAGGAAATTGAGTCTGCCGCTAGCGGGCAGGAAGTCGTTATCCGGGTCTTCGGCGTAAATCCGCGCTTCAAAGGCATGACCGGCAATACTTACTTGCTCTTGCGTCTGTGGCAGTGGCTCACCGGCGGCCACCAGCAACTGCCAGTGCACCAGATCCGTCCCGGTCACCAGTTCGGTAACCGGATGCTCCACCTGCAAGCGGGTATTCATCTCCATAAAAAAGAAGCTGCCATCTTCCGCTGTTGCCTGGGTGTCCAGCAAAAACTCCACCGTGCCGGCGCCCACATAATCGATGGCGCGGGCAGCGGCCACGGCAGCTTCCCCCATGCGGCGGCGCAAGGCGTCACCAAGGCCCGGGGCCGGGGCCTCTTCCACCACTTTTTGATGGCGACGCTGAATGGAGCAGTCCCGGTCTGACAGATAGATGGTGTTGCCATGGGTATCGGCAAATACTTGCACTTCCACATGGCGCGGCTGCTCCAGATAGCGCTCCAGCAACAGTTTGTCGTTGCCAAAACTGGAAGCGGCTTCGCGGCGGGCCGAGTGGATGGCCGATTTGACCTCTGCCATCTGGCGGACAATGCGCATGCCTTTGCCGCCGCCGCCGAAAGCGGCCTTGATGAGCAGCGGAAAACCGATTTTTTCCGCTTCACTGAGCAGCACTTCATCGCTTTGCTCATCGCCGTGATAACCCGGCACCAGCGGCACGCCGGCATTACCCATGATGATTTTGGCGGCGCTCTTGCTGCCCATGGCTTCAATGGCGTGCGCCTTTGGGCCAATAAACACAATGCCTGCCTGTTCACAGGCAGCGGCAAAAGCGGCGTTTTCCGACAGAAAGCCGTAACCGGGATGAATCGCCTTGGCACCACATTGTTTGGCAATCCCAATGATGACGTCGCCCTTAAGGTAGGAGTCAGCGGGTGCCGAACCGCCCAGATAAAAGGCTTCATCGGCCATGGCAACATGGGCGGCGTGGCGGTCGGCATCGGAATAAAGTGCCACGGTACGCACGCCGAGCTTGTTGGCGCTGCGGATGATGCGACAGGCAATTTCGCCGCGGTTGGCTATCAGGATTTTGTTAAACATCTTGCGTCCTTCCTTGGTCACGGCTTTGGGGGCGGTCATGGGCGGTGCTGGCATCATGTGCCTGCTGCCAGCCGGGTTGGCGTTTTTCGAAAAAGGCATTCAGTCCTTCCTGGCCCTCTTCCGATACCCGAATGCGGGCGATGGCGCGACTGGTGAGGGTTTGGGTGCCTTCATCGGTCAGCCCGTGGCGAATTTCCCCCAGCAGCTGCTTGCAGCAGCCCAGTGCCTGAGGGCTGTTTGCCAGCAGGGCATCCACAAGCGGGGCGGCCGCGGCATCCAGGTTGTCTGTTACCTCATGGACAACCTGCAGTGCCTTGGCCGTATGGGCATCAAAACGCTCGGCGGTGAGCATGTAGCGCCGTGCCTGACGCTCCCCCATGGCGCGGCGCACATAGGGGCTGATAACTGCCGGAATGAGGCCAATTTTTACCTCCGACAGGCAAAAACTGGCATTGGGGGTTGCCATGGCAATATCGCAGCAGCACACCAACCCCAGCGCACCGCCAAAAGCGGCACCTTGCACCAGTGCCAGTGACGGCTTGGGAAATTTGTCCAGGGTGGCCATCAGCCGCGCCAGCTCGGCGGCATCCCTGAGGTTGTCATCCACATTCATTGCGGCTTGTTTGCGCATCCAGTTAAGATCGGCGCCGGCACTGAAATGCTTGCCGCTGGCTTTCAGCAGCAGCACCCGGCAAGCGGGGTCCCGGCCAAGGGACTCCAGCGCATGGATAAGCTCGGCAATCATCACCTCATCAAAGGCATTGGCCAGTTGCGGGCGATTCATGACCAGGGATGACACGCCACGGGTATCGGTTGTTACTGTCAGGTATTGATAATCCATAGTTGCCATCCTTACATGCGGAACACGCCAAAGCGGGTGTCTTCGATGGGGGCGTTCAATGCGGCTGACAGTGCCAGCCCCACCACATCCCGGGTCTGGGCCGGGTCGATAATGCCGTCATCCCACAAGCGGGCACTGGCATGATAGGGGTGCCCCTCTTTGTCGTACTGGGCAATCACGGGAGCCTTGAAGGCGGCTTCCTCTTCGGCGCTCATGGTTTGCCCCTTGCGGGCGAGGCCATCTTTACGCACCGTGGCCAGTACGCCTGCAGCCTGTTCGCCGCCCATCACGGAGATGCGGGCATTGGGCCACATCCACATCATGGTGGGGTCAAAGGCGCGGCCGCACATGCCATAGTTGCCGGCGCCGTAAGAGCCGCCAATCAACACGGTGAATTTGGGCACGGTGGCGCAAGAGACGGCGGTGACCATCTTGGCGCCGTGTTTGGCAATGCCTTCGTGCTCGTATTTTTTGCCCACCATGAAGCCGGTGATGTTCTGCAAAAACAGCAGCGGGATTTTGCGTTGGCAGCAAAGCTCGATAAAGTGCGCGCCTTTTTGCGCCGACTCGGAAAACAGGATGCCATTGTTGGCCACTATTCCCACCGGGTAGCCATGAATACGGGCAAAGCCGCACACCAGCGTGGCACCGTAACCGGCCTTGAATTCGTCGAAATCGGAATCATCCACAAGGCGGGCAATCACCTCTTTGACATCGAAGGGCTTTTTCAAATCGGTGCCGACAATGCCGTAGATCTCCTGAATGTCGTACTTGGGCGGCTTTGCCTGGCTCAGGTGCTGGGCAATCTGTTTTTGGTGGTTGAGGCGGGCGACGGCATTGCGGGCCAGCGTCAGTGCATGCTCATCGTTTTGCGCCAGGTGATCGGCCACCCCGCTGATTTTGGTGTGCACCTCGGCGCCGCCGAGCTCTTCGGCACTGACCTCTTCCCCGGTGGCGGCTTTCACCAGTGGCGGGCCGGCCAGAAAAATCGTGCCCTGTTCGCGGACGATAATCGATTCATCCGCCATGGCCGGGACATAGGCGCCTCCGGCGGTGCAAAGCCCCATGACCACGGCAATCTGCGGAATGCCCTTGGCAGACATGCGCGCCTGGTTAAAGAAAATACGGCCAAAATGCTCCCGGTCAGGGAAGACTTCATCCTGGCGCGGCAGGTTGGCACCGCCCGAGTCCACCAGATAGATGCAGGGCAGGTGGCAGCGCTCGGCTATCTCCTGGGCCCGCAGGTGTTTTTTTACCGTCAGTGGGTAGTAAGTGCCGCCTTTGACCGTGGCGTCGTTGGCGATAATCATGCACTCAACGCCGCTAACCCGGCCGATGCCGGCGATGATACCGGCGGCAGGCACATCTTCGCCATAAACCTCAAAGGCAGCAAACTGGCTCAGTTCCAGAAATGGCGAACCCGGGTCCAGCAGTTTTTCCACCCGGCTGCGCGGGGCCAGTTTGTTGCGGGCCAGATGGCGCTCCATGGCCAGTGCGCCACCGCCTTGGGTGATCTCGGCAAGTTTTTGTTGCAAATCGGCCACAAGTGCTGCCATGGCCGTGTGTTTTTGGCGAAACTCATCGCTGCGAGCATTGATTTTACTGTTAATTTGAGGCACGGCTTGTCATCCTTTTCAACGGGGTGCAACAGGCAAGCGCAAGGCTTCCTGCGGTTGCCTTACTTGGTTTCGTTAAACAGCTCGCGGCCGATGAGCATGCGGCGGATTTCCGAGGTGCCAGCGCCGATTTCATAGAGCTTGGCATCCCGCAGCAGGCGGCCGGTGGCGTACTCGTTGATGTAACCGTTGCCGCCCAGCAGCTGAATGGCATCCAGCGCCATTTTGGTGGCCAGCTCAGCGCTGTAAAGGATGGCGCCCGCTGCATCTTTGCGGGTGGTTTCACCGCGATCGCAGGCTTTGGCCACATTGTAGATGTAGGATTTGGCGGCATTCATGGCGGTATACATGTCGGCCAGTTTGCCCTGTACCAGCTGGAATTCGCCGATGGATTTGCCAAATTGCACCCGCTCGTGCATATAAGGCAGCACAATGTCCATGCAGGCACTCATAATCCCCAACGGGCCGCCGCTGAGCACCACCCGTTCATAGTCAAGGCCGCTCATCAGCACTTTCACGCCTTGATTGAGGCCACCCAGAATATTTTCCTCCGGTACTTCACAGTCTTCAAATACCAGTTCACAGGTGTTGGAGCCGCGCATTCCCAGCTTGTCGAGTTTTTGCGCTTGGGAAAACCCCTTGAAGCCGCGCTCCACAATAAAGGCGGTGATCCCGTGAGGCCCCTTGTCCAAGTCGGTTTTGGCATAAATCACATAGGTGTGGGCATCCGGGCCATTGGTGATCCACATCTTGTTGCCATTTAGGATGTAACGGTCACCTTCCTTGCGGGCGTGCAGTTTCATGGAGACCACATCCGAGCCGGCATTGGGCTCACTCATGGCCAGCGCCCCGATGTGTTCGCCGCTGACCAGCTTTGGCAGGTATTTCTCTTTTTGGGCCTGGTTGCCGTTACGGTTGATCTGGTTAACGCACAGGTTGGAGTGGGCCCCATAGGACAGGCCAATGGAGGCGGAGGCACGGGACAGCTCTTCCATGGCCACAACATGCGCCAGATACCCCATGTTCGCACCGCCAAACGCTTCACTGATGGTGATCCCCAGTAGCCCCATGTGGCCAAAACGGGGCCAGAGCTGATTGGGAAAGGCGTTGTCTTTGTCCACCTGGGCAGCAATGGGGGCAATTTCGTTGTCGGCAAAAGCAGACACTGCATCCCGCAGCATTTCAATGTCTTCACCTAGGCCAAAATTGAGACTGGAATAGCATGGGTTCATGGGGTTGATATCCTTATGGTTGATGAATCGTTATCAGGATGACGTGGGCGACAGCTCTGCGTGTTCCTGAGCCATCTCCTCCAGCGCCTGATGACACTGCACTTCAGCGGAGTTCAGTTCCATCAGCACCACCTTGATGTCGTCCATTTGCTGTTGCAGTGAGGTTTTTTTCTCTTCAATCAATGCCAGCATGGTATTGAGCTGGGCTCGGCTGCTTTTGTCGGCATCGTACAGTTCAAACAGGCGCCGGGTTTCCGCCAGTGAGAACCCCAAACGCTTGCCGCGCAGGATGAGTTTCAGTCGCACCTTGTCTTTCAAGCTGTAGATGCGGGTTTGCCCACGGCGCTTGGGCTTGAGCAGCCCCTGATCCTCATAGAAGCGGATGCTACGGGTGGTAATGTCAAATTCACGTGATAAATCACTGATGGAATAAGTGGTTTGGGGGGTTGGTCGAATCGTCATTGGGTAACACTCAGTTAGCATTGATAACAGCAAGATATATGAAGTTTACGTAAAGGTAAAGTTATCAAATGTGTGAAGTTGAACAAATTTTAAGGGGTGAAATGGTGAAAATATGGCCAAACGGTTAGGCGCAACCTAGGGCTAAACCGCAGTGGCAGCGTGGTTTTAGGCTAACGTCTAATAGGGTCAGATTATAAAAGGGTCTATTAATGAAAACAGAAGGAAGGGGAGTGTAATGCCGAGAGGCGGTCCTTGGGGAGGACAGTTAGATGACAGAACCGGGTTTAGCCCTGTACCAGAAGTCGATTGAAGATAAAGCGACGTTCTGGGGAGAATGTGCCAACGCCATTGACTGGTATCAGCCGTGGGAACAGGTACTGGACGAAAGTAATGCGCCATTCTACCGGTGGTTCAGTAAAGGAACGCTGAATACATGCTATAACGCGGTGGACCGCCACGTAGAAGCGGGCAGAGGGGAACAATTTGCAATCCGTTATTTCAGCCCGGTGACCGACACCGAATACGGGGTGACTTATGCGGAGTTACAGGCTCAGGTGAGCCGGCTTGCAGGCTACATGGCCTCGATAGGTATCACCAAAGGCGACCGGGTGGTCATTTACATGCCCATGGTGCCGGAAACCTTGTACGCCATGTTGGCCTGTGCCCGTCTTGGGGCCATTCACTCGGTGGTGTTTGGCGGTTTTGCCGCCAATGAGCTGGCCACCCGCATCAACGATGCCAAGCCCAAGCTGGTGCTGAGCGCATCTTGTGGCGTGGAGCCATCACGGGTAGTGCCTTACAAGCCGCTGCTGGATAAAGCGCTAGAACAATCAAATCATAAAGTCGAAAGTTGCCTCATCTTGGGGCGCAGCCAATATGCGGCCCAATTGCAGGAAGGGCGTGATTACGACTGGCAACAGGCCATCAAGGATGCCGAACCCGCGCCATGCGTGCCGGTAGAAGCCACCGATCCGTTATACATTCTGTATACCTCGGGCACTACCGGGCAACCCAAAGGGGTTGTCAGGGATAACGGCGGCCATGCAGTGGCTTTGGCCTGGTCCATGAAGCACATCTATAACGTGGAACCCGGCGATGTGTTCTGGGCCGCATCCGATGTGGGTTGGGTGGTTGGGCACTCTTATATTGTCTATGCCCCATTGCTGGTGGGTGCCACCACCGTGCTGTATGAAGGCAAGCCCGTGGGCACACCGGATCCCGGCATTTTCTGGCGCACCATTAAGAAGTATGACGTGAAGTGCTTCTTTACCGCACCTACGGCCATTCGCGCCATCAAGCGTGAAGATCCCAATGGTGATTACATCAACGGGGTGGATTTAAGCGGACTTGAAACCGTCTTCCTTGCCGGGGAGCGTTGCGATCCCGATACCCTGCAATGGGCTGGTAGCCATCTGCAAAAACCGGTGATTGATCACTGGTGGCAGACCGAAACCGGCTGGGCCATTGCCGCCAACCTGATGGGGGTTCAGCCATTACCCATCAAGGCCGGTTCACCCGCACGGGCCGTGCCGGGGTTTCAGGTGGAGGTCGTGGATGAGGCCGGCGAGCAGGTGCCTGCCGGGCAGTCCGGTAACGTGGTGATCAAACTGCCTTTGCCACCGGGTACCCTGACCACCTTGTGGCAGAACGATCAGCGCTACAAGGACAGTTATCTGAGCATGTATCCCGGCTACTATCTGTCAGGTGATGCGGGCTATATGGATGAAGACGGTTATCTGTACATCATGAGCCGTATTGACGACATCATCAATGTGGCAGGACACCGCTTGTCCACCGGCCGCTTTGAAGAGGTGTTGTGCCAGCATCCGGCAGTGGCAGAAGCCGCGGTTATCGGGGTGGATGACAAACTCAAAGGGCAGGTGCCGCTGGGGCTGGTAGTGCTGAAAAACGGCATTGATATCAGTGAGCAGCAGCTGCACGCCGAGCTGGTAACCAAAGTCCGTCAGGAAATTGGCCCGGTGGGAGCATTCAAGCTGGTCAGTGCAGTGCCCAAGCTGCCCAAGACCCGTTCCGGTAAAATTTTGCGGGGCACCATGCGCAAAATTGCCGATAACCAGTCTTACACGCCACCAGCCACGATTGAAGATCCCCAGACACTGGATCTGGTGCGTGATGCCCTGACCCGCATGGGGTATGCAGATGCCTTGCTGCTGCGCCATGCCTGACATCGGCAAATAACGTGTTAACAAAGCCCACAGTAATGTGGGCTTTTTTGTTTTTAAATTTCATTATTTTCAAAAATTTGCGCCAGCTTTCGCTATCTTAATGACAGTTTGTTGGAAAAAAACAACAAAATCTCAGTATAATAGGCCAAATTATGGTGATGAGTCGTGCGCTGACAAAAAGCTCAAGCGCGGTAATTGGTGAGAGTAATGAAGAATTTTGCTGATATTGGGGTTATCGGCCTGGGGGTAATGGGTAAAAACCTGGCCCTCAATATTGTGGATAACGGCTACAAGGTGGCCGCGTTTGATCTGGATGCTGAAAAGGTCAGCGCCGCTGAGCAGCAGGCCCTGAACGAAGTGCCTGCACGGGAGCAGATGCTGCAGGGTCATGATTCCATGCAGGGATTGTTGCAGTCGTTAAGCAAACCCCGGCTGTTGCTGCTGTCCGTGCCGGCGGGCAAGCCCGTGGACGGGGTTTGCCAAGCGCTGATTGAGGCGGGCATTGAGGCGGATGACATTGTCATCGACACCGGCAACAGTTTATGGACCGATACCATTGCCCGGGAGCAGCACTACCGCGGGCAGTTCGTTTTCTTCAGCTCTGCCGTGTCCGGCGGAGAAGTCGGCGCCCGCTTCGGGCCGTCGCTCATGCCCAGTGGCGACCGGGCCGCTTGGGATCATATCGCCCCCATCTGGCAAGCCATTGCCGCCAAAGTGGACAGTCACAGCGGGCAACCCCTTGAGCGCTCGCAACCGGGAGAGATTAATACCGCCGGCGAGCCTTGCACCACTTATATCGGGCCTGCGGGCTCGGGCCATTACGTTAAAATGGTGCACAACGGCATTGAATACGCCGACATGCAGTTAATTTGCGAGGCCTACCAGATTTTGCATCAGGGGCTGGGGCTTGCCGAAAACGAGATAGCAGCGGTTTTTGAGCGCTGGAACCAAGGCGAGCTCAACAGCTACCTGATGGAGATCAGTGCCGAAGTGTTGCGCCAGCATGATCCATTGACCGGCAAGCCGCTGGTTAGCATGATCCTGGACAAGGCCGGACAAAAAGGCACCGGCCTGTGGACTGCGGTCAGCAGTTTGCAAATGGGCTGTCCCGCCCCCACCATTGCCGAGGCGGTGTATGCCCGGGCCATGAGTACGCAAAAAGGTTTGCGCATGCAATTGAGCGGGCAACTGGCAGGCCCTGAAATCCAGGTGGATGACGTCACCCGCAGCGAACTGATTGATGGGCTGGAAGCGGCGCTTTATTGTGCCAAGGTATCGGCTTATGCCCAGGGGTTCCAGCTGATGGCCATGACGGCCAAAGAGCAGGGGTGGCAACTGGACTTTGCCGCCATTGCCCGCATTTGGCGCGCTGGCTGCATTATCCGGGCCGGGTTCCTGCAGACCATTACCGACGCCTATCATGCGGCGCCGGCGCTGGATAACCTGTTGCAGGATAAACACTTTGCCGATGCATTGTCCCAGCAGCAGCCCAAGTGGCGTAAGGTGGTGGCGGTGGCGGTGCTCAATGGCATTTCCGTGCCCTGTATCAGCTCGGCACTGGCCTATTACGATGGCTTTCGCACTAAGGTATTGCCGGCCAACCTGTTGCAGGGGCAACGGGATTTCTTTGGCGCTCACACCTTTGAGCGCACCGACAAGCCCACCGGAGAAAAATATCACCTGAACTGGAGCCTGCCGCAACGCAGCCTGATTAAGGTGGGGTGAAACCCAATAAGGGGCGTGTCATGGCTCATGCCCCTTTTCGGGCAGGCATTGTTAACGCCGTGGCGCTAGACCCATTGCCTGGCAAGAAAAAAGGCTTATCGCGTAAAAAGCGGTAAGCCTTTTTCATTACGGATGGCACAAGCGGCGAGCGCGTTAATGAAGCCCTTTTAGCTGATAACCAATAACACCCTGGCTAACCAATGCGCCTTTGCGGCATTTGATGTCACCTTGGGATGTTCTCTGCAGGCGTTAGAACATCAAACCCACACTGAAAAGGGCGCTGAACATCATGGTCAGTTTGGCCGTTTTGCCCAGTAGCGGGTTAAGGGCTGCGCCGGACTCCTGATAAAAATCAGAGGATAACTTGCGCGCCATAATCAGCGACAAGCCCGCCAGCAATACCGGAAATCCCGGCAGTTGTCCCAGCAGGAAACCGGCAATAATCAACCCGAAAGGGATGTACAGCAGCGCCTGGTACAGCACCCGTGCCTGGGCTTCACCAATGCGTACCGCCAGGGTTTTTTTCCCGGCTTTGGTATCGGTGCGGATATCGCGGGTATTGTTTACCAGCATGATGGCGGCATTCAGCAGCCCCACCGCACAGCCCAGCAGCCAAGCGGCAGTGGTGGTATCGCCGGCCTGCAGATAATAACTGCCCACCACGGCCACCAAACCGAAAAACACAAAGGCGGCCAGTTCGCCAAGACCGTGGGAAGCCAGCGGGTAAGGGCCGCCGCTGTAACCCAATGCGGCCAACATGGACGCGGCAGCCAGCAAGCCGATGGGCCAGCCACCGTGCCCGATAAGATAGGCGCCAACGGCCAGAGACAACAACAGGCATAACGTCATGGCGTTACGCACTTTCACCGGGGAGAGCATGCCGCTTTGGGTAACCCGGGTCGGCCCTACTCGCTCTGGCGTATCAATGCCGTTTTTGAAATCAAAATAATCATTTGCCAGATTAACGGCAATTTGCAGCAACAGTGCGCAGGCCATGGAGGCAATGGCCACTGGCCAACTGAATTTTTCCAGAGGCAGTGCCAGCATATTGCCAACCAACAAGGGACCGGCTGCAGCGGGCAGCGTCCGGGGGCGTATAGCCAGAAACCAAGGATTCATTTTTATCGTTCACATCAACAGACTTACTACTGTTTATAGAATACCAAGAAGCAGTGGCAAAGTTAGCACAATCGGATTAATGCATGTAAAAGAGTTTGAAATAGCGCACATTTGTTGGCCGCCCTTCCAAGAAAAATAGAGTCATAGTAAATCTAGGATGGATGCAAACTAAGTACAACCACGCCGTAAATCTATCCAGGCATCAACATGCTGAGGAGATTGACATGATGCGTTTCCAACATAAGACCGCTGTAGTGACCGGAGGGGCCTCGGGAATAGGCCGGGCTTTTGCCATCGCTCTGGCACAACGTGGGGCAAGGATCATCTTAATTGACAATCGGGATTGTCGGGAAACCGCTGCTGCCATTGCCGCCATGGGGGCAGACGTCAAACATTACCATTGTGATGTGGCTGACGCCGGGCAGGTCACCGATGTATGCACGCAAATTCTGGGGGCATTTCCCAAGGTGGATTTTTTGCTGCTGTGCGCCAATAGGCACCACTCAGCACCACTGGAAAAAATAACCCTGGATGACTGGCAGCGGCAAATGGCGGTCAATGTCACCGGCAGCTTTCTGTTTTGTCAGGCGTTCTGGCCAGTGATGCGTCAGCAGGCCTTCGGCAGGGTGTTAATGCTGACCTGCGCCAGCGGCCTGTTTGGCGATCAGTTTGAAGCGGCCTGTGCCAGCAGCAAGATGGCGTTAATCGGTTTGGTGAACAGCCTGAGCCTGGAAGGGCAGAGCTATAACATCTGTGTCAACAGCCTGTGTACCCAGGTTTCCAATGGCATGGCAGAGTGCCATCTGGCGGATGATGTGGGGGCGCTGTTCTCCATTGAAATGCCGGTAGCCGCCGCCATTTACCTTTTGGGAGACAAAGCGCCATCAGGCCAGCATGTGTTGGCCGCCGCCGGTAGCATCAGTTGCTTGCGGCTGGCCGAAACCCATCCCTGTTACTTTTCGGCCGAAGACTGCACCCCTGAGTCGGTCAGTAAAAACTGGCCAAAATTCAGTCGTGGCCGCCCGCTAAGTTTTCAGAAAAGCGGTGAGGAACAAATGGTTAAGTGGGCCCGTAACGCCAGTCGCGAACACGGCGTGCTACTGGAATAATCCGCTGGCTACTGTATTTACCCTTGGCTCTGGGTTACTCTTGGACGTTACCGATTCACAGTCAATGGGATGATATGAGCCAGGTATTGGATGAACTGTTATCTCTGTTAACGCTGGAACCCATTGAAATGGGGTTATTCCGGGGACAGAGTCAGGATTTGGGTTTTGGGCATGTGTTCGGGGGCCAGGTGATGGGGCAGGCGCTCAGCGCTGCCAGACAAACGGTTCCCCTTGAGCGGCAAGTGCATTCGTTGCATTCCTATTTCTTGCGCGCCGGCGATGAAACCTTGCCGATTGTTTATGATGTGGAAAACATGCGCGACGGTGGCAGTTTTAGCGCCCGTCGGGTAAAAGCCATTCAAAAGGGGCGGCCGATTTTTTATATGGCGTGCTCGTTTCAGGAGCCGGAAGACGGCTTTGATCACCAGGCACTGATGCCTGACGTACCGGGCCCCGAAGGGTTGATGAACCAACAGGCGCTGGCCATGACCATGCGCGACAAGGTACCGGCAAAAATTCTGGAAAAGTTTCTTGCCGATGCCCCCATTGAAATGCGCATGGTCAATCCCTTGAATCCGCTATCGCCCAACGCCAGCGACCCTACCCGTTACATCTGGATCCGGGCCAATGGTGCCTTACCGCCCCAGCATTGCATGCACGATTACCTGTTGGCCTATGCGTCTGATTTTAATTTTCTGGTTACGGCGGTTCAGCCTCATGGGGTTTCGTTCTTGACCCCGGGCATTCGCATGGCCACCATCGATCATTCCATGTGGTTTCACCGGCCGGTGGATCTCAATGAATGGATATTGTATGCGGTGGATAGTCCCAATGCCTACGGTGCCCGTGGTTATGTGCGGGGACAGTTTTTTAATCAACAGGGCACGCTGATAGCGTCAGCCGCGCAGGAAGGGCTGATCCGCATGACCTCGGTGAAAAAGGAAAATTAATGCATGCGAATATGGAATAAATTGCTGATAGCCGCCGGATTCCTGGGGCTGGCAGGGTGTGTGACGGTAGAGCCGGCCACGCCTGTGGTGGTCAATGGCGCGGCGTCCTATCGTGAACGGATAATGTTGCCCGAAGGCTGCCGCATTACCATGGCGATTATTGATTTGGATACGCCCGGTGCCATTGTGGCCCAAAAATCTTTTAATGTTGCCAGGGTGCCGGTGCCTTTCAAGTTCATTCTGCCGGCAGAAAGCATCAATGACAAAATCAATTACGGTGTGGTGGCCATGATCCAGTATCAGGGGCGGGTGATTTTCCAGACCTATGACCGCTACCCGGTGATCAATAACGGCAAACAGACCACGGAAGTGATCATGAAAGCGGTGCCGTTGGAGAACCTGCAACGTTAATCCCGATGTGCACGCACTTAGTGTTACATGACTGGGTTAATCATCATGGGCGAAGCTCGTGGATAGCGCCCGTGGATAAAAATGGTAGAGAACGTGCGTAGGTAACATTTGCGGGTTCAGCCCAGTGATAAGGTTGAGAAATAAAAAAGAGGTGCCAGCTGGCACCTCTTTTTTTATCCGGGGCAATGCTTACCTGCATCATGTGTTGTCTGCATCATTGCCGGGCAGGGGCTTGATGGCCTCTTGCTTGCCCGGCGGCACTTTTGCCTGCGTTTTCAAAGGTGGTTACACCCGGAACACTTCAATTTGCTGTTTCAGGGCGGCGGCCACATCCGCCAGCTCTTTGGCGGCATTAACCGTGTCATTGGCACGGATATCGCCCTCTTTTGCCAGCTCGGTTATCTGATGCAGGTTGCGGGTGACCTCTTCTGCCACGGCGCTTTGCTGCTCGGTGGCGCTGGCAATGCTGCTCACCGAGATGGCCAACGCGGCGATGCGATCGGTAATGGCACTAAGCTGCTCGTTGGCGGCATCCCCTTGCTCGGCAGAGCTGCACCCCAACTGATGGCTTTGGGTCATGCGCTCTGTGGTGTCTTTCACTTTTGCCTGCAGGTGTACAATGGTCTGGCTGATTTCGGAAATGGAGGCCTGGGTGCGGCTGGCCAGGGTGCGCACTTCATCGGCCACCACCGCAAAGCCACGGCCTTGTTCACCGGCGCGGGCGGCTTCAATGGCGGCGTTAAGGGCCAGCAGGTTGGTTTGCTCGGCAATGCTGTTAATCACATCGGTAACGGTATTAATGGCTTCGCTTTCTTTGGCCACCTCTTCTACCGCTTGCTGGCTTTGGCTGAGCTGTTGCTCCAATGTATTGAGGCTGTTGACCACTGCCAGCAGTTGCTGGTGGCCTTCCCGTGAGGCGTTATCCACTTCGTTGCTTTGCTCGGCACTTTGCCCTGCGTGGTTGGCCACATCCCGGATGGAGGTGGACATCTCTTCAATGGCGGTGGCAATCTGATCGGTCTGCCCCATCAGCGCTTTGGCTTCCTCGCCGTTGAGCTGGGCTATCTGCTGCGCTTGCTCGGCCTGATAATCCAGCGCCTTGACCGAGTTCAGCAGTTCGGTGATTAAGGTGCGCAGGTTCAGCGTCATCTGGTGCACGCTGGCGGTGATGCGGCTCACTTCATTCTGACTGTGGGCATCGGTAGCCGGCGGGTCAATGCTCAAATCGCCTTGTCCCAGTTGCTGCATGTGTTGCTGCAGGCGGCGCAGGGGCTTGACCGTATTCACCAACACCATGGATAACAGCGCGGTAATGGCAATGATGCTGACAACCGAAATGGCCACATTGATTTGTAGCAGCGTGTTACTTTCCTCGTTCAGCTCTGCCGCATCCACCTTGCCTACCAACAACCAGTCCCAGCCGGGGATGTCATCGCTGAGCGCCACCATATTCGTGCCGTCATTTTGCTGGTAGTGCTCAAAGTCGTGATGGGTTTTCATGCTGTCAAGCGGCATGCCGGCCAACTGGGCAGCGCTGGGGATGGTGCCGGGGGCGAGGGCCTTGTCGGCCACCACCGAAAGATCGCGCAGTTTGAGCAGCATGTAACTGCCGGTTTCTTCAATGCTCAGGTGGTTAACGGTTTGCTGGATTTTTTTCATGGCTTCGCTGATATCAAAGCCGATATAGAGGATCCCGACCACATTTCCCTGAGGGTCTTTCAGCGGGTTATATACCGTCATGTAGTCGCTGCCGAACAAGGTGGCATAGCCTTCGTAGGTTTCGCCCCGGAGCAGTTTTTGGTAGCCGGGATGGTTTTTGCCAAGATAGGTGCCCAGCGCCCGTTTGCCGTCGGCCTTTTTCAGCGAGGTGGAAATACGCAGGAAATCATCGCCATCTTTCACAAATACCGTGGCGGTACCGCCGGAGAGCTTGGCAAAGCGGTCCACTTTGCTGATGGATGAGTTGATCATCTCAGACTCATGTTTCAGTGCCGGGGTAGCGTTCCCGAGCACGGTAACCGTTTGCCCTTCGGGTTTGTAAAATTTGCCTGGATACATGGCCCGGAATACCTGGGCGTTACGCTGGGCAATCACCAGCAGTGACTGGTATTGCAATGCCAGTAACTCGTTGACACTGTGCATCTGCTTGGTCATGGCCGACAAAGCCTTATCTTTCAGCGCGGTGGCGGCGGTGTGATAGGAGATGGTGCCCACTATGCCAAGCACCAGCACCGTGAGTATGAATGCCAGTGTCCCAATCTGTTTTGCTATAGGCCAGTTGCGATAGTTCATCTTGTTATCTCTAGTTATGGATAGTAATGGCCCACTTTAATTTCCCCGATGCACATTACTGAATGTAATGCATTAAAGCGGGTGGTTGCTCAAGAACGAAAACAATACCGTTATAATTGTTATCGGCGATATTTTTATTTTCTTGGATCAAAAAATGCAAAATTATTGTTAATTGATAATTTAATGGGCAGATTTTATGGATTTATGAAATGGAACTGAATATTGAATGTATAACATTAAATTGGCAGTACGTCGGTTAATTGACGCTGCAAGCACGATAGAGGATGACTGATGGGCGGGAGTTAACACCAGGCGTATCACGGTCATGCCGGGGCACGCCTGGTGTTCACTTTCTTTTATGGCGCGATTATTGGCCGAGCAGTTGTTGTTTCAGGCTGTTCTGCGCCGGATGCTGCCCAAGCCAGATATTCAATAACGCTGCACGAAAGGCTTCGCCCTTGATGGGGGCGCTGGCCACGCCATTTTTGTAGGCGGTAACCCCTTGCTGTTTGTCTGCCACCAGTAAAAAGGTGTCGCCCACCTGGATTTCGGCATCAAACAACCCGATGAAATGCTGGATGTCAGCGGCAATTTCCTGGGTGTGGCCGTCAGTGGCATCTTCAAACCCTTCCTCAATGGTGCTGCGCATTTTTTCTGCGGTGATAAGGCCTGAGAGAATGTGCAAACTGACCACGGCCACATCTTGCTGTAGTACCTTCGCCGTTGTGCTGGCGGGGCGTGGCAGGTACAACGCGCCTACATACAAGTCCATGAAAAACTTGCTGCGAACACCGGCGCCATTGAGCTGTAGCGGTGGTTGCGACAGGGTTAACTGGTCGGGAACATCCACCCCGGCAACCTCTTTGGCCGCTGCGTTGCCGCTAAACAATAAAAACAGTGCTAACCAGATAAAATGCTTCATATTCATTCCTGATGTTTAACCTCTGAGTCCCAGGCGATAGTTGCCATCCTGAGTGAACCATATGGCCTGTCGATGCTTGGCGTGAATTAACATAGGGCCATCATCGCAGAACAGAAAACATTTCCAGTGTTGCTTGAATATGCCCCAGCGGGTTTCGAGAATGTCGTACTTTTCAATGCAGAAAAACACCGGTTCGTCATCATCCCAGCCGATAAATTCGCTGATGGGGAGGGGCAGCTCGGGAGCATCGCTGTCCCAGGCATTTTGCCAGTTGTCGGTGAGGTGCCAGCTGGCACTGCGGATGGCCCAATCGCCTTTGGTAAACTCCTCGGCGCAGCTGCTTTTGTTGCTAATCCAGCGATTCCAGACTTCCATGGCGCTTTTGGCGCTCAGTGGGTGGATGTGGGCTTTGTCCTCATCCGCAACCGGCATTTCGTGGTGATTGAACATCCACTGGCGACGATAGTCGCTAAGGGGCATATAACGATAAGACAAACAATTTCTCCGGCGCACCACAATGAAGGCAAGGATTATAACCTTGCCGTTGCCGTTAAACCAACTCCGGGGCACAGGCGTGGACTCCGGGCGACAATCCTGAGGTCAAAGGGCGCGAGGCGATATCTGGCTGGCGGCGTTTACGGCAAGGATGGTTAAGGTTTTTGGGGGAGCGAATTTGGCGCTGGCTCGCGCTGGTTGAGAGTGGTTGGTTGCTTGATGACGATTTTCAAGGGTTGGCAATGAAGGGGTAAGCGGCCTTGAGGGAGCATCAAGGCCGCAGATTTAACAGACTTTGGCGATATTAAAACAGGTAGCGGTAAATCAGCTGGGCGGTGCGCGGTGCGCCCAATGTGGGAATGGGGTATTCCGCCTTGTGCCCGTGCTTGAAGATGGAGCTGGTATTGTCGCTGTCAAACAGGTTATCCACCCTGAGGGTCAGTTGCTGATCCTGGCTGTTTGACAACCACCACTGCACGCCCAGACTGGTCACCACGTAGTCACCGGCCTTCATGTCATAATCGGTAAATTCACCAATATAGCGGCCTTGCAGCCACAGGTTGACGCTGTTGCTGGCATCCCAGGCCACTTTGGCAAAGCCCATGTATTCGGGAATGCGTTCAATCTGTTCATCCTGGCCCTTTTCCCGTGAGCGGTTATAGCTGCCGGACAACTCCAGATGCCAGTCTTTTACCGGCTGCACCTGATATTGCACGTCTACGCCCTGACTGCGAACCTTGCCGTCCAGATTGGCGTATTGCCATACGTTGGTGCTTATCTCACGCTTGTCTACCAGGTTGTCGGTTTCGCGCCAGTAGGCTTCAATGCTGAGGGTTGAGTCACCTTGATAAAACAGGGTCAGGTTGGTGTTGATGCTTTGCTCGCTTTCCAGATCAGGGTTCCCAAGCGTACCTACTTTGGCCCACAATTCGGCGGCGGTGGGTTGTCTGAAACCGTTACCCACCGCGGCTTTCAGTTGCCATTGCTGGTTGAGTTGCTGCTCCAGCCCCAGCGATGCCACCCATTTGTTTTCGCCGTTAGCCAGATGGTTATACCTTACCCCCAGCGCCAGTGCGGTATCCGGCAGTGCGGTAAAACGGGGTTTGTATTGCACAAAGGCGGCTTGGGTTTCATCTGTGGGCGCAACCAGCTCCATCACCTCATCGGCGCCATAATAACTTTGCCACTCCACCCCGGATAACAGGGTGTCGCCCTCGGCCGATTCATAATGGGCGCTGATGCGGGCGCCTTTGTCGGTAAAGCCCCAGTATGCGTCACGATAGGGAAGGGCGGTGGTGCCGTCCGCTTCTTGGGTCACTTCCGAATAGTAAGAGTCCCAGTTTTGATAGTGCACCCGGGTATCCAGTGTCAGGCGCTCGCTCAGCTGGTAGTTCCAGCCAAGCCATGCCAGTGTCTGTTTGCGTTCGTTTTCCGACACAATGGCGCTGTACGCCAACGGACGCTCCAGCACGCCGTTGTTGTACTGGGTAAACAGGGTGAATTTGTGCTGTTCACTGGGGCGCCAGTTGATTTTGCCCCCCAGGTTCATCATGCGGTAGCCCCGGTCTTTGTCCATGGCGGCTACCGGTGAGTATTCTTCATCATCCCAGAAGGCGTATCCCTGAGACTGGCTGCTGCTGCCGCTCAGACTGTAGTTGAGCTCGTCATTGCCGCCACTGAGCCAGGTGCCCAAATCGTAACTGGAGAGGGTATCTGCCGACAGGTTGATTTCACCGGCCGCTTCATTGCGGCTGTCCCGGGTGATGATGTTGACCACCCCGGCAATGGCATCCGAGCCATAAATCAGCCCTTGTGCCCCTTTAATCACCTCAATGCGCTCAATCATCATGGGGTTGATGCTGTCGGTATAGGTGGAGCCATACAGGCGATTGTTCAGGCGGTTGCCATCCACCAGCCAGAGAATGTCCACCGGGCGGCTTCCTTGCAGGGAGTAATCCGTATCCGTATGGCGGCCATTGCGGCCATTGGCATAAAGGCCCGGCACAAACTGATTGAGGATCTCGTTAATGTCCACCGCACCGGCTTCCACAATCATGTCGTGACTTATCACTGTCAGGCTTTGGCCGGTATGACTGCCTGCCACAATGGAGTCATCCTGATAACGGTTGCCGTTAATGGAGATGATTTCCATGGCCTCATCGGCGAAAACGGCAGGGGTGCTCATGGTGCCAAGAATAATGGCAATGGTGCTCACCAGTTTGTGGTTGGCATGCTGCACTGTGCAGTGGCTTTGGCCCATCTCGTAAGTTCCTTTATGCTGCGTATCCATTTGAATTTAAATGGATAAATAAATATTCAGAGGGTGTGAACAGAACGCTGAGTCACCCATGGGTTACCATGTCTTTTCAGAATGGTGGCTTCAGAAAGTGGGCAGATTATAAAAATCCCGCAGATGATTTTGGTGAGGGAGATCAAAGTTTTGCTGATCAGTATGAAAAAATTAAAATTCGTAATACTTGTGGGTGTGGATGTGACAATGAAAATCGTGCGCATGGTGGGCGGTGGTTTCAGCCCGCATGACTTGGGCATGATTTGGGCATGATTTTGGGGTGGCTTTGAGGTGTTAGGGGCACAACACTTGCTGGCAACCGGTAGTGTGCATCCCAAGATTGTTAACAAAAAATGCTGAGATAACAAAGAGAAAACATCTTTACATACCGATAATGAAAAGGCGGAGTCCATCCCTTAACATGTGCATGCAACCTTGCGTGATCCAGTGCAAGTTTTATCGGTGTGATGTGCTTTGGCGCTGTTTTTCATCCGGGGTCTCAGGTAGTATTACGCAAAATTTATTAGTAATACTCTTGCCGTGTCTCATTCTTCGACGTTACTCCATGTACTGCTGATGCCGCTCAGGCAGTTGGTGTCTTACAAACCGCAAACCTTTACAGGCGGGCGCCAGTGGCTGACCGCTGCGTTACTGGGGCTGCTGCTGATACCGGGCGCGGCCAGTGCCACCGATGCCTCTTCCCAACTGGTGATGGTATTGGGGGCGGAGCCTGACGGCGGCTTTGACCCCATTATGGGCTGGGGCAAATACAACCATCCGTTAATTCAGTCCACACTGCTTAAACGGGGCCGTGACAGCCGCATGATTGGCGATTTGGCCACCAGTTGGCAATTAAGTGACAACCGGCGCCAGTGGCACGTTACCCTGCGCAGCGGCGTGCGTTTTAGCGACGGTAGCCCCCTTACCAGTGCGGATGTGGCCTTTACCTTCAATACCGCCAAAAAGGCCGCAGGTGTGCAGGATTTGTCAAACCTGCAGCAGGTGAGCGTAGTGTCGGACACCGAGCTGGTATTTACCTTGGCGCAGCCGGATTTGGGATTTTTAGATACCTTGGCGGAACTGGGCATTGTGCCCCGCCACGGTTACGGCCCCAGGTACGGCCAGCATCCCGTGGGCTCGGGCCCCTTCAAGCTGGTGCGCTGGGATAAAGGACAGCAACTGGTACTGGAAGCCAACCCTTATTACCGCAGCGCAGATGCCGGGCAGTCCTTGCTGAAAACGCCTTTTTTCAAGCGCTTGGTGATTGTGTTTGCCGATGAAGACAGCCGTTTTGCCCTGCTGCGCACCGGGCAACTGCAACTGGCGGCGCTGGCCCCCCGCTATGCCAGTGGTGTGGAGCAACTGGGGCAATATCGTTTATGGCCGCTGCAGAGCGTGGATAATCGCGGCATTGCCTGGCCCATGGCACCACAACGTAACGAGATAACCGCCGAGCCGGTGGTGAGGCAGGCGTTTGACTTGGCGCTGGACCGGCAACAGCTGGTGCAGGCGCTGTTGGGCGGTTTCGCTTCCTCCGCCTGGTCGATTGCCGACGGTTTGCCCTGGGGCGGCGTAGCACCTGATTGGGCGGCCATGCCCATGGCAGAGCGTTATGTCAAGGCGAAGCAGTTGCTGGCACAACAGGGCTGGCAGATGGCCGCTGATGGCGTGCGTTACAAAAAGGGTACGGCGCTGCGTTTTTCGCTTTATTATCTGGCGGGTGACAGCATTCGCGAGCAGTTGGCACTGGCCTGTGCCCAAATGGTGCGCCCCTTGGGATTTGACGTGCAGGTGCATGGCGACAGCTGGGAAAACATCTACAAGGTGATGCACCACTCGCCGGTGCTGTTCGGTTTTGGCAGTTTGTCGGCCAACGAGCTGCGCCTTACCCACCTTGGCGCCCAGGGCGGCAAGGGCTATTTCAATTCGGGCTATTACGCCAACCCCTTGGTGGACAAAGCGCTGGCGCAAGCCCGTGAAGCCGTATCCGTTGCGGATGCCAAGCCCTATTGGCAACAGGCACAAATGCTGATTGCCCAAGATCGCCCATGGAGCTGGCTGGTGAATTTGCAGCACCTTTATGCCACCGCCCCCTGCCTGGATTTGGGCAAACCGCTGATAGAACCCCACGGGCATGGCTGGCCCATCACCAATAACATCAGTGAGTGGCGTTGGCAGTGCCGGTAACGTCCCCATTGGCCGTGCCATCGCCACGGTTGCGCGTTTTGCTGGGGCATTCGGGCCGGTTGGCGTTATTGCTGTTGCTGTCCTGCGTGCTGGCCTTTGGCCTGTTGTCCCTGTCGCCCCTTGACCCCATTATTCATTATCTTGGGGGAAACCTGCTGTCGGTGTCGGAGCAGCAACGGCTGCAGATGGCACGGGAGCTGGGGCTGGATGCGGGCTTTACCGAGCAGTTGCTGAACTATTTGCAAAGCCTTGCCAACGGTGAACTGGGGCAAAGCCTGGTGTATCGCCAGCCGGTGTCAGAGGTGATTGCCGAGCGCTTGCCGCTGTCGCTGATGTTGATGGGCGCCTCATGGGTACTGGCCATGATACTGGGGTACGTGCTGGGCGTGATGGCGGCGCTTAACCCCCATTCTTGGTTGGATAATGGCATTCGCCGCAGCGCCTGGGTGCTGGCAAGCATGCCGCCGTTCTGGCTGGCCATGCTGTTAATCAGCGTGTTTTCCGTCAGTTTGAGCTTAACTCCCGTATGCTGCGCCGCGCCGCTGGGGCAGGGGTTTTGGCAGCAATCTTTTGGCAGCATGCTGCAGCATCTGCTGCTGCCGGTGTGTACCCTTACCCTGAGCCAGTTGCCGCCGTTAATCCTGCATACCCGGGAAAAGGTGCTGGACATTCTGCAAAGTGATTATGTGACCTACGCCCGCTTGCATCATCGCAGCGGTTATCAGATTTTTGCCAAGCATGTGTTTGGCAATAGCCTCAAGCCAGTATTGATTTTGCATTTTGCCTCTTTTGCCGAGCTGTTTGGCGGTTCAGTACTGGCAGAAACCGTGTTTAATTTTCCGGGGCTTGGCAGTGCGCTGGTGAAAGCCGGATTGGGCAATGATGCCCCGTTAATGATGGGTATCACGCTGTTTTCCGCCCTGTTTGTGTTTGTGGGCAATGTACTGGCCGAGGTGGGCAGCCAGTATCTGCAGCAGGGGCGGCTCAGCGCCACAAAAGGAGCGGCCCATTGATGGCATGGCATAACCGGCGCTTTTGGTGGCCATTATCAGGCTTGTTGCTGCTGAGCCTTTATTGTCTTTGGCAGGGGAGTTTGCCCATTTCGCTGGATTTGCTGGCAAAAAGCCAGGCACCCTCATGGGCGCATTGGTTGGGCACCGACTGGCTGGGGCGGGACATGGCTCGGCGCAGTGCAGCGGCCATGCTGAAAAGTTTATGGGTGGGCATTTTTGCCGTGGTGCTAAGCAGCACCTTGGCCCTGTGTCTGGCCTTGTTGGCACAACTTGGCAAGCAGGGGCGCCGCTGGGTACTACTGGCGTGCGATTTGTGCATGTCTTTGCCCCACTTGTTGCTGCTGATTTTACTGGCGCTGGCCTTTGGCGGGCAGGCCTGGGGAGTGATTGCGGCGCTGAGCCTTACTCACTGGCCACGTTTGACCCGGCTGTTGCTGTTTGAAATGGAAGAAGTGCTGGCACAGCCTTATGTCACCACGGCATTGTCTTTTGGCGGCAATCCGCTGCTATGCCGCCTGCGGCATTTGTGGCCCCATGTGCTACCCCAATGGTTTATCGGCACGCTGAGCATGTTTCCTCATGCCTTGCTGCATGTGGCGGCGCTGAGCTTTTTGGGCTTCGGCCTCGACAGCCAGTCGCCCTCCATGGGAGAACTGCTGGCAGAAGCCAACCGTTACCTGTTATTGGGACAATGGTGGCTGGCGCTGTTTCCCGGGCTGTTGTTGGTGTTGTATGTGCTGCTGTTTTCCGCCTTGGCAGAATGCCTGATAGACAAGCAACGCCCGCACCCATGCCGGTTTTCAGCACCGGATGAGGCCCCAGCGGTGGCCTCAGTGGCCAATGATGCTGAAAAAACCTCTGCGCCTTTGGCGGTGATTGAAGATCTCACCCTCACGGATGCAACGGGGCAACCGCTGATTGAGCATCTGCAGCTGACCCTCAACCCGGGCAAGATGTATTGCCTGCTGGGCGAGAGCGGCGGCGGTAAGAGTTTGTTGGCGCTGGCCATGCTGGGCGCGGTGCCCCAAGGGCTCAAATTGTGTTGCAAGCGGCGCCTGTTGCCACCTGGCACCGTGCTCTGCCCCCAAAGCGGTAGCTCGCTGGATGCCAATTTAACCGTTGGCGCGGTACTGGACTGGTACTGCGCGGCAGCGCTCAAACCCCATAAGTCGCGGATATTGCAGCAGCTTGGCCTAAGTGCCTTACTGCATCACTATCCGCCCATGCTCTCTGGCGGGCAAACCAAACGGGTATTGCTGGCACTGGCACTGTTGCAAGAGCCTCGCTTGCTGGTGGCCGATGAACCCTGCTGCGGGCTGGATGAAACCGCAGCAAGGGAGGTTTATCATCTGCTGCAGGCCTTTGCCACCGGCGACTGGCAACGGCAATGGCAACCGTCCAAGGCGGGCTCACGGGGCATGAGCCATGATGACCCCGGCCATGAGCCGCATCATGATAACCGTAGCGTGCTGGTTATCAGCCACAACCTGCAGGCAGTGCTGGCCACTCACAGCCAGGTGTTATTCATGCACTCGGGGCGGATTAAAGAGCAATGCCCAGCACACCGGTTAAACGCTGCCCCTGAGGGCAGTTACGCCCGCTTGCTGTATCAGGCGCTGCCCGATAACTGGCCGTTGGCCGAAGAGGGCTTATCCTCCACACAAGCGCCCCGGGAGCGGCAATGTCAATCCATGTAACCCCATTGCAGGCCGTGCCTGCCACATTGAAAGCCGAGCCGCCCGTATTGCTGCAACTGCAAGCGGCCAGTGTGCGCCGGGGTCGGCAAACCATCACATTGCCGGATATCACCCTGTACCAAGGGCAACGGCTGGGGCTGTTCGGCCCCAGTGGTTGCGGCAAATCCACCTTGGCAAGCGTGTTGGCAGGGCAGCAACCCTTGGCAAGCGGCCAACTGCAACTGGCAACGGAATTGCAACGCAAACCAGGGCACAGCAACCCGGTGCAGTGGATTATCCAGCAGCCGGAACTGGCCTTTAACCCCAGGCTGACAATGGCGGATGCATTGGCAGAAAGCTGGCGCGGCCGGGATTTTTCAGCGCTGTTGCCGTTACTTGGGGTTCCGGCCAAAGAAATATCACGCTGGTATCACTCCCGCCCCGGCAATCTTTCCGGCGGCGAGCTGCAGCGGCTTAACATCCTGCGGGCACTGGTGCCAGAAACCCGGTTGCTCATTTGCGATGAAATTACCGCCCAGCTGGACATGCTGACCCAGCAAAGCGTGTGGCAGGAACTGCGCCACTGCGCCAGCCAGCAAGGGTTAACACTGCTGGTGATTTCCCACGACCGTCACCTGCTGCAACAACTCTGCGACCCTATCCTGCAGTTTTAAATCTCATTGGCAGAACGTTCAGGCAGGTACAACTTTTGGCGCCAGCATTACTGCAAACGCAGGTCTGTGCGGTGGCAGGTGGCGGTGATTGTGTATCTTGAGACAGACAACCATTTACACAGATTTTTTACACTCTCTAGTGGGGGCAACTACAGGTATTTATGGCTAACGCCCGGCTTTGGGGCTGACTTGTAGCTGCGAAGCAGCGGAAAGGCAGTCCCAGCCACGTAGTGGCGACAACAGCCGCTTGTTATACGATGCTTCAAATTGGGCCTTGCAGAGCATTAAAAAACACACCGTTCTTCTTGTCTATTATTCCGAGATCCAGCCCGTCAAGATGCCACTCTAGTTTGAATTTATTTGGCCTAGATAATTTACCTTGGTCGTAAATATCATTAACGAATTCTCTCTTCTCTAACTGCGGATCAGTATTCTTCACAACATCTGCATAGTGATCTGCCATTCTTATAAGATACATTGGATGGCCAGAACTCATTATCATATTGCTCATGTATGCTGTTCCGGGCTCCATACCAATCGTCACATGCTTCTCATGAATCTTCCACATTCGCTCTCGCTCATCATTCAGGCTGCCACCGTCACTAGCGGATTCGAATACAGAGTGATTAAATATGCCAACAGCATGAAAAGAATCCCGTGTTACATAAGCAAATAAAACATCATCAGTGCGCTTAGAAAGACCTGACGCTTCGAGCTCCATGTCGAGATGAAAGTGATGGAAACCCTTGGTGTTCAGAATTTGATCTTTGTCATCCCATGCATCGGCTTCGCCATCAACTATGCGCTGCCTAGGCGTATAGCCATTCTTGTGTGCTCGTTTAGACAAATATGGTGATAAGTCTTCACCATTACGAACCTTGTCGAGAAGACTGTTAATATTTCCTTTTAAATCTTTCCATCTACGATCAGATGTAACTTCGGGAGCGATTTGAACACTCCTTACTCTTGTTGGAACCTGCCTTGTTTTCCAGTGCAAGTAATGTATGAGCACATTATTTAGATCCTGACTCTTGAGTTCTTCAAGCGTTTCTTTTTCGTTTGGGAAAAATGGCAGCTCTTTTATCAGGTTATCCTTGAGCCTTTTAATTCTTCCTGATATTTCCATGAATATATAGACCAACTCAGATTATTAGTTCGTATAACGCCTGCTTCAGGGGTGCCGCAGCGCGGCGTCCCGTGGAGGGAGAAGCCCGGAACAAACTTAAAGCACTTGTTATGCGCGTTTGAATTCAATAAATTCTTTTAGAACTTTTAAAATATTACTCCCAAAATCTAATATTGCCTTCGCTAGACTATGCACACTAATATATGATGTTGCAGCCCAAGTTCCATACCCAGAGTTTACATTAGAAAAGTCCGCATATTTTTTGAAGTCATATTGCTTCATTACATCTAGAAATGAATCGCTAACGCTTTCGAGAATGTGTTCATAAACTTTTTCGTTAACAGGCTTTGCGAACCTCAGTTCTCTTTCATCTATATGGGGAAATACATTTTCTCCAAAAAACTTTCTCAATGTGCCGCCTACGTGAGCACCTCTGGTTACTTTACGAGTTGCATAAAGAGTTGTGATTACAGCAATGATAGAGCAGATTGTATCCTTATCCCTCACCACTGATGTATTAATGGCCAAAGTGATACTTTCTACAGTAGTTCGCCTGTTAATTTTCCCTCTCTTTTCTTGTAGCCAGTCATCAATATTTTGGGCACCTTCAAGAATTGAGCTTCTCAACTCTTGATTTTTAGCAATTTCTTCTAAAGCTCTCTCCATCAAAGAAATGATGAGAAGCGCAAGTTTAATTTCTGCTTCCATAGCACATCACTACCTATAAAGCGGATTACTTTACGAGTTTTCAAATAATTACCGCAAGCGTATAACGCCCAAAGCAGCGGCGCGCGTTAGCGCGTCCAGCCCGCAGGGAGTTGCTGCCTTTGTTTGTTATGTTTATTTTCCTGTGGTGCGCTCAATTTTCTGCTTGCCGCTATAAATACACATTGCACTGTTGTAGTCGTTGTAAGCAATTTCATAATTAAAATCACAAAAATATGCAGGATGCTTAGTTGCAATAGCATCTCCTGCTTTACATTTATCTTGCATCCCCTCTACTAGCGAATCATTGTTGGCCCCCAAGCATGCCTGCCCTGTTGTTCCGTCTTTACAGCCTGACAAAGCTAATAGAGCAAGCAATGTTAAAGATATTTTTTTCATATTTATATTCCCTTATAGGTTTGAGTGATGAGTAAACATAACGCAAAGCATACGGGCGACGAGCCGCGCAAGCGGGTTGGCGTCTCAGCGGCCATAGGCCGCGAGTGATGCGTATTGTTAGCCATTATTTGTTTACACCGACGATGTACTATTTATTAATTCTAGAGTAAGCATCTAAATCTATCAGACTTATTAAGAGGTTATCGATTACAGCTGTGCCATTGCGATCAATATTGATTGACTCATCGTCAACATAAACTTTTACGATTGGCATCTTGGTCTTCTCATCAATTGATGTATTAAATTTGACTTCAATCTCTTTCCCGTCTGAACGCTGATATGTCTTTGCGGCGCTTCCGTTAAAACTTTCAAAATCCTCAGATAGCTGAGACTTTATTTCGTAGACATAAAAGGAAATATCCTTTTGTTCTAGACTGTTTAATTTAGGGCCACTATCGCCTATGTAATTAAGGGCATAGCCTATGAAAATCCCTGCTATCAATATCACTGAATGTAAAATGAACTTCTTCATTGTATTTCTCCTTGTGAATGGCTAACGCCTTGCTCACCGGTAAATTAGGAGCGCAGCGAGTAATTTATCCGTGTGCAGCAACTTGTTAAATTTTACTGAGCGCACTACTCCATTTCTCTCAAATATTTCTCGGTGAGCAGTTCATTTAGTATCCAAGCGGCGGTCAGACGTAGGAGAACTTTTAAGTCACTAAGATCCTTCTCTTCCCATTTTCGAACATAGTGGGTTTCGTCGTTTCCTATCCATGCTGCCCGAGATGCACACGCTTTTACATTGGCGTCGCTGCAGTATTCGTTAATACAGGCACCAAGCATTTTCTTTTTAATAGCGCTAGCATCATCTGGATGCTTATGCATTGCATAGTCTTTTATCAGAAATTCTAGAGCCTTACGAAAACCACAACCAGCGATTTGATCAAGCTGAAAACCCTCTGCGGCGGAGCTTTGAGCCAAAACTTTATGATAACTGGGGGACAATTCCTTTAGCTCATCAGCTGTATCTGGCTCAACCGACTTGCGCGGAAGACAGCTTCTTAGGTAGTAGTCCCCTTGAGGGTAATGGGTCCGATAATCTCTATTTTGAGTATAAGATGCGATGAAAGCCCACTGACATTCATTGCGGGGGCAGGAATAGAGAATCTGAAGAGTGTTTCCTCCATCAAGATCAGATCTTGAAATCAGATTACTCCCTATATTTGAGGGACTTACACCGTGGTGGCATATCGGGCACTCGTCAGGATCCCGATCATATGTGAAAGACTGTTCAAATATCTGTATCCGCGGCATTCCTTCTCCCTTTAACATTTGTATATTGAGACCCTGCAAGGTAGCTTACCTTGCAAGCTTGATCTACCTTCTAAGGAAGGAGGTGTTTTCATGTATCGGCGAAGCAAGAAGTACCAACAGCAGGTTGCTTATTTGGCTGCTGTGCGGGCCGACAGAGAACGAAAGCAGCTCGATGTTGCCATTCCCGTTGTTCAAACAAACCTCCCTGAACTTAGACGGATCATCGAGATCACTGACTTCGATTCAGGCACCCCGGTGACTCATCGCATAGAACTGTACCGGAGTGACCGAATCGATTGTTATAACGTCAACATCGATGGCCAACCGTGGATGCAGCGTATGGGGTGGAGCCGTATCTTAGCGGCGCTTAGAAAGGCCCTTCCCCGACTCAGGCAGTTTGATTGAGCCTCGCTATAAGCTGTTATTGCTATAGGACTGACAGATGCGAGTCGCTTCCCTTCAGGGCAAGATTTGCTTCATTTTTGGCAGTTGATTACGTTGCTTTTGCAAACGCTACCGATTATTCCGCACATCCTGTGTTTCACCCTTCGGGACAGCTAAAGCTGTTCAAAAATGTTCCCGACATTTTGTCGCGTGGCGGGCCAGACGCCTTTCGGCTCCTGCTAAGAGACAGAAATTGTTCTGTCTCTTGTCCTTCGGACACGCTACCGCCCATGGATTTAGGATTCCAGCGTTCCTTCTGTCCCCTAAGGGTCTGATTGTATAGGACAAGTGTTCCTCTTAGCTCGAACGTACCGCAGCACTTTTAGATCATCTGTAGGACTTTTGCTCTTTCTTACAAAAAGTTGCGTTTGCTCAACTAACTAGTTGGCGGACATCTCGTTGTCCGATTACCACCGTGCCAAATTGTCCTCTTCCGTTACTTTGCCTCAGCACAGATTTTATCTCGGCGTTTAGCCAATTCAGGGCTGCTATCCTGCATCGGTTTTAGTATGAGCTGATTGCATTCCTTCTCCTTAATCTGCTGCTCTGTTTGACGTACGGGTTCGCCTCCGGTGCCTGTTTTTGGTTCGAACAGAAATGATTTCCCAATCTTTGCGCTCGGTTCGCCTATTTGGGCTCTCACGGGTTTGTAATTTAGGGATGCATTGCAATACATTCGCAATAAGCTGCGGCCTTTTGAGTTCAGGTTTTTCATGCTGGATAGCTGATTGCACAAATCTGTGAACATGGCTTTGGCTTGTTGGGTGCACTTGGAATAAGACGCTGCTTGCTGCTTAAGGTTTGCACAGATACTTTCTTGCTTTACCTTCCATAGAAAGTGCTGGAATCGAATGTCGGTGCCCTTGTAGGTGAGCGTTTGGGCTGTGACAGTGGTGTTTGTCGCATCAACATAGGCGCTAGTGATGTTATTGCTCACCATTTCCAGATAGGCGGCGAACAGTTGCGACAATGGATCCATGACTCATCCTTAAGTAACTGGCTGGGTTCCCTTTAGTTAGTCAAAGATATTACCGTCTTTCATCTGGCTTTTAAATGGTTTGTGTCACCGCTGATTTTTGGTTTTTATATGGTCTGTACACTTATTGACAGAAATCCAAGTTAGAGCGGTCGGTGCCAACTGAACGCGATAGTGTCCATTCGTGGGTGCGGGTGATCACTTGAACCCCAAAGCTCACGATCCCTTTGATCCTAGTTAGTACTTCATCGCCGTAGCGGTTGGTTTTGTGCTGACGGAACTTGCCGGAATGTTCGCAAAGGCTGGTGGCAATTTTGCTGCATTTGCTTGCCAGCGTTTAAAGCGCTTGAGTGGAGGATGAGTGAGAACGGCTGAGCATGGCATTTGCCGATGTGAGGCACGGTAAATGGAATGGTCTCCCCACAGGGACTCGAACCCCGATCGGTCGCTTAGGAGGCGACTGCTCTATCCTGTTGAGCTATGAGGAGACGGCAGTGATTATACTGGATTTTGCTCCCAATAAAAGATTTGAAATCTAACCGCTTATTTCTTAATCGCTATATCGTTCAACTGGATGTTAATGGCGGCGTTTTCACCATCAAGCAGGGCGGTGGCGGTATGTTCAGATAGCTGATCGATTGTCACCTTGGCTGGTGTCAGGTTGGCAATGGCATGGGGCTTGTTGAGTTTGTCGGCAATGTTGCGTTGCAGCACAATGACAAAGGTATCACCTTTTTTAACGCCATTCTGGCGGCCGATATTAAGGATGATGCGGTTGTTGTCGCGGGCGATAATCTGGGCCAGTAGCGGGCGGCGGTTAAGGGCTTTATCCATGTCGCTGACGGCTTGTGTCAGCACTTGGGTAATGTGCTTACCGTAAGCGGATTGCCAGAAACTGTCAGAGGCCGGATTGACCATGGCGGTTTTGTCAAATTCCCACTCGGCGCTGCCGTTGTAATCCTGCTGCCAGATGATTTCGCCGCTGATGCCATGATACAGGGTTAGCCGCAGCTGAAACTGGCGCTCGGGTGTATTGGCCCACATGCCGAGCATGGAGGCGGTTGCTGGGGCGACCGAAACATCCATGAGTTCGGGTAGCAGCAAATACTGGCTGTTGGTCATTTCGCTGACAACAGCAGGAACGCTGTTGCCAGTGGTGGTCAGTTGCGGTACCTGCAGCGATTGCGTTGCCAGTAATACGGGAAAGCCGGATACGGCTTGTTGCAGGTGCTGGGCAAGGTGCTGCGACAGCACTTGTGGCAGCTTGTCCAGGCGCCCGTAGCGCAGTTGGCTGCGATCGCCAATAAGGGTTTGCGGAACGAGCACCGCCGCTTTCAGGCCTTGGGCGGCGTTATCGAATGCCGTGGTACTGGCCTGAACATCGGCGCGAATGGTGACGCTCAGGCGATTGCCCTGGCGTTGTTCGTTCAGCAGCTCCACAGCGGCAATATGGCTGGCGGCAGACAACGCCAGTTGTGATGTGAGGTTGCCGTTATTGACGGTTTGGCTGGCCTGAAAATTGCCGCCGTTTTGCAGTAATACCATGCTGATTGCATTGTTGATGGCACTTTCGCGAGCCTTGCTTGTATCACCGTTGATGATGGTGGCTTCACCACTTGCTTCTAGCCACTGAGCCTGGCAAGAAAAGCTAAGGCCTAGTAATGCTAATACGCCAAGCAGTTGTTTCATGGTGATGTTTCCCAATGCTGAAATTGCCAAAAATCCGTTGAGCCAAAAATCCGTCTGGATAGGGTGGCGCTTGAAGAAACATTCAAATTTTATGCCATGGCTACGGATGTATCCGCCCGCATAGCAATGCGTTCATGTCACTGGGGGATGCCAAGCCGCAGGCATGCAATGGCTATATGCCGTATCTTGCAAGTTCATTTTAAACGGGCGATACGGCATAGCCTCTTTTATCGCGGTATTGACGGTAAAACCGCTTAAGTGTGGCGGCATCATGCCGATAAAAAGAAAAGTGAATGCAAATGCTGGCGGATGCCAACTGCCGTGGGGCAGGCGGGTTGCGCCAATGGGATTGATATGAAACTTGCCATCATGTTTTCGATGATACTGTTAGCCGGTTGCAGCCATTCGATGGCCTCGGCGCCGGCCCCATCAACGCCTGCCATCGATAACGCCCTCAGCAATGACCATGGCGTTATCGGTATGAGTGGCTTGTTGGCTCAGCAACTGGTGCAAAGCGGTGATGATGCCAATCGGCAGCTGCCTTTGTTGGTGGCAACGCCGGTAATGGTGGAAGACCTGCAAAGCAGCGACAAACTGGCGGCGCAATTGCAACAGGGGTTGATGACCCAAATGCAGCAGGCCGGGTTTACCTTGGTGGATTTGAATGTGGCCGATGCGGTGCGGGTAACGCCAACAGGGGATTTTTTGCTGAGCCGTGACTGGCAAAAAGTGCCGGCCAATATTGAGGTGGCGCAGGTATTGGTGTCCACGGTGAGCAAATCCCGCACGGGGTTGTTGATTAACAGCCGCATTGTGCTGTTATCGGGCAATCAGGTGGTGGCCAGTGCCCAGCTGTATGTGTCCCAGCAAGCGTTGCCTGAGTATGTGGCCTTGTCACCCCGGGTGGTTTCCCAAAATGGGCTGCTGTACCGCAACGATGCTGCAGGTAAAGGCCAGGTACAGGTACTGGGAGAGATGAAATGAAACTATGGAGCATATTGGCGCTATTGGTGTTGCTTGGCGGGTGCAGTACCCGCGACCGTTACGTTACCTGGGAAACCGTAGCGCCCGAATCCTTCCCGAAAATCACCGCCATTGGTTACGCGCCGCTGGCAACCCAACCGGCCAAGGATGCTGCCGGGCGGGTATTGATGGCCATGCAGGCATCAAAAATTGCCGCCTACCGGGAGCTGGCAGAGCAGGTGTATGGCCAGCAGCTATCGGCCAGCAGCAATGTGAACGACTGGATGATGAAATCCGATGAGGTGAAGGTGTCGGTATCTGGGGTTATCCGTGGTGCCAAAGTGGTGCGCAGCTACCCGGCAGGCGATCATTACGTTACCGAGCTGGAGCTGGATTTTGCCCATGTATGGCAGTTATACCAGCAGCAACATCGCCCGCAACGGGTAAAAGAGATCACCTATTTTTAAGTGCCGATGCAGATGCGCTGGCAGCGCTTGATCCATGCCGGCGCCATGTATTTTATCCGAGGCGGTTTGCCTGAGCGTCATTCTCCTAATCCCTTGAGGGCTTTTAAGCGGTAATGTGCTGAGCGCCGCTTGGGTTTGTTTCCCTCCACCCTTACATGCCCGTATATCACCTGGCTCCCGTTTATTTGGCGTGTGCGTTTTCGGGCGTGTCTGCCGCTGGTGGTTGCAGCATTTGTTGTCGTCGGTTTCAGTGGCTGTTTTGCTGGCAGTTTTGTTGCAGTGGCAGATGTAAGGCAATGAGGTGCATGGTAATGGATGCAGCTTTAGCGGGGTGTAGTTGAATGTTTTAGCCGGGTTTTATGGGTAACGGATGGGAACTTGCAACTATAAAGAGACAATAAGCAGCCGTTATCAGGCTTCCACGTCATTACCCAGAGTGGAAATGGTGGAGGTTTTTCCTTTGCCGTCGTAAGTGAGGCTGCTGGCATTGCGGCTCACCTGCAGTGCTTGCGCCAGGCGGTTAACGCTGGCCGCGCACAACTCGATGAGTTTGCCGTTGGACTGGTTTTTTAATTGGCACTGCGCTAGCAGCTGCTGTGCCTGACTCACCTGTTCAGCCAAGGGCGGCGCTTTTAGCTGCGCTTTTTGCGGATGCTGGGACAATAGCTTGTCTGTTTGGGCAAGTTGCTGCAGCAATTGCTGTTTGTCTCCGGCCAGTTGCAGCAAGGTGTCGGCATTACGCTCCACCAGGGCGGTTGTTTCCTGTTCGATTAAGGCCAACAGTTGCCCCAGGGTGCCCTGTTGCTGTTGCAGCAGTTGTGACAGTGCTTGCTCTTGCGCGTGCGGCATTAAGACTCCTGGGTGAGATCTGCCATGGCGTTTTCAAACAGGCTGATGTTATTGGCCAGTTTTTCCGGATCCACTTTATAGCGACCTTCAGAAATCGCCTGTTTTATTTCAGCAATCTTTTGCATATCCATATCTGGCATGGATGCAATCCGATTTTGCATCCCCTGTAATTGTTTGGCCTGGGCGGACACAACAATGGAATCATCATCATGGGTAACAGTGGCGGCATCTGCCTGTTTGGCGGCTTTACCGTTACTCTGATTCACCGAGGCCGTTGTTTGTATCCGAGGCTGATTTTGCAGTTGTTTTATGTCCATAGCCGTATGGCTCCAGCACAGGTGTATAAGTATCTACTACTGATATCGGCAAGTTGCAGGCAGGCTTGAGCCTTTTTTTACATTTTTACCCGCACTTCTCCCACTTTGGTGATGGTGGCTTCTATCATTTTGTTTGAACGGGTGTTTTTTACCCGGATCTGTTCGCCAAGGTTACCATCTTCTGTTGCCTCACCAACAGTTTTTATCTGAAATTTTTCAGTGCGGGCAATAATGGACACCGCATCGCCCTTGCACACAAAACAGATGTTACTGCCAAAAATGGGGTAATCCTTGGGCACCCGCCGTTTTAACCGGGTGCCTATCAATTGGGCTGTGGCGTCAAACTGCTCGCCGTTTACGCTGTACTGGTCCACGTAACGCACCGCCATTTGAGCGGCAGACAGCAAAGTGCCCGGTGCCAGGGTTTCCCTGGCCACCACCACGGGATAACTGATGCTGACCCGCACCGACAAATAAAGCTGCCAAGGGTAGTCAAGATCGGGGCTTGTGCAACTCACGCGCACGGTGTTGTTGCGGCTTATCTCTCGCTCGGAGGCCAGCGCTGCTGTGAGTGGCGAGCTGCAACGGGGGATCACCAAGCGGTTGTCCAGCGTTTGCGGAATGATGCTCACTCGGGCATTGGGTGCGGGCTGAATTTTTTTTGCAACTGTCTCTTTAGCCAGGGTTTCTATGGCCGATATATCAGGAGCTACAGGTTCCTGCGCCATGGATGCGGCTGACCACAACCCTAATGTAAGATAAAAAATGTATGCTAAATTGGGTTTCATCATTTGCACGCTGGTTTGATTTGCCTATTTACACTTATACTTCAGCAGTCCAGACAGGTTGAACGAATCATGGTTGTCCGGCGTCAGAAGTTTGACTGATATGCCATATGCACAACCTCCAGCAAGTTATATGCCTTTCCGCCAAAACGAGAGGTACGTTTATTTTCCCAAGATACATAAGGCAGGCTTATGTCAGGCATTCTTGAATCAGTTAACAAGAGAACCCAACTGGTAGGGCAAAACCGCCTTGAATTGTTGTTATTCAAATTAAACGGGCGTCAGCGGTTTGGCATTAACGTGTTTAAGGTGAAAGAGGTATTGCAGTGCCCGCCGTTAACCTCGCTGCCAAAGCTCAACCCCTATGTGCGGGGTGTAGCGCACATCCGGGGCACCACCATCTCCATCATCGATTTAAGCGCAGCTACCGGCGGTCAGCCCATTGAGGATCTGAAAAACTGTTTCATTATCATCTCTGAATATAACCGCAGCATTCAGGGCTTTTTGGTGCAGTCGGTGGAACGCATCATCAACATGAACTGGTCTGCCATCATGCCACCGCCCCAGGGGGCTGGCCGATACTCCTACCTGACGGCAGTGACCGAAATTGACAATGAACTGGTGGAAATTCTCGATGTGGAGAAAATCCTCGATGAGATTTCTCCGGCCAAAACCGAAATCAGCAAAGAAGTGGACAGCGCCATCAACATCGACCGGGAGCAGAATTTCCATATCATGGTGGTGGATGATTCCGCCGTGGCCCGCAAGCAGATAGTCCGCGCCCTGTCATCACTGAACCTGCAGATTGATACCGCTAAAAATGGCAAAGAGGCGCTGGATAAACTGAAAGTCATGGCCTCAGAGGTGGATAATGTGGCTTCGGAGTTGTCGTTGATCATCTCGGATATTGAAATGCCGGAAATGGACGGTTACACCCTGACGGCAGAAATTCGTGATGATCCCAAACTGAAAGACATCAAAGTGGTCTTGCATACCTCGTTAAGCGGGGTGTTTAATCAGGCCATGGTGCAAAAAGTGGGCGCCAATGATTTTATTGCCAAATTCAATCCGGATGAGCTGGCAGCTGTTGTAGATAAATACCTGACGCTTTAATCGGTTAGGTTAAGTACAAATAATACAAAGAGAGTTGTCAGGTGACTTGTGTTGCCGGCAACGCTGAGGTATAACGCAGCGTTTGTGTGTTTATAGCGCGTGGTTATACGGCAGTATGTTTGATGGAAAACGGGATACCAAGGTGCTAGATAAATCTCTTGCAGAAACCGAGTACAATCAGTTCCGCCTATTTCTGGAACAACATAGCGGCATTGTGCTGGGAGAGAACAAGCAATATCTGGTACGCAGTCGCCTGGCGCCTTTGATGGGCAAACACGGACTGCCGTCGTTATCTGAAGTGGTAAAGCAGTCAATGCGCCCCACGGAGCGACAGTTGCGGGCAGAAGTGATAGATGCCATGACCACCAACGAAACCCTGTGGTTTCGCGATCGTTACCCCTTTGAATTGCTCTATGGCAATATCCTGCCGCAGTATAACCGCTTGGGGCGGCCGCTTAAAATCTGGTCGGCTGCCTGCTCCTCCGGTCAGGAGCCGTACTCACTGGCCATGACCATCTTGGAATACCAGCAGCGCCGTTTGGGCGCGTTGGCCGATGGCGCGTCCATTTTGGCGACCGATTTGTCTCCTTCCATGCTGGAGCGCTGCAAGCAGGCGGAGTATGACAGCCTTGCCCTTGGCCGCGGCTTGTCTGATGAGCGCAAGCGTCAGTTTTTTGATGCCCTGCCCAACGGCAATATGCGGGTGAAGGATAATGTGAAACGGTTGGTGAACTTCAGGGCGCACAATTTGCTGGAAAGCTACAGCCTGCTGGGCAAGTTTGACATCATCTTTTGCCGCAACGTGCTGATTTATTTCTCACCGGAAGCCAAAACCAAAATCCTGCGGCAATTTGCTGCCGCCCTTAACCCCAAAGGCATCCTGTTTTTGGGGGCGTCAGAGTCCATTGCCGGGCTGTCTGATGATTTTGACATGGTGCGTTGCAACCCGGGCATTTATTTCCAGCGTAAAAATTAAAAATAACATACTGATTATCAAACAATTAAAAATGCCAGCTTTTAATGCTGGCATTTTTATTGCCTGTGTTTTGCCAAATGCCGTTGGGGGTTCCGGCTTGAGGCAATATCCACAAATAGTTGACTCTTATTTGGCACATAGTTTGCTTTGTTTTGACAAACCATCCGGCGAGAGGCGTTTTTATGGCGATAAGTTTTGACAAGGCGTTGGGGATCCACCAATACACGTTAGGCATTCGGGCCCAGCGTGCAGAGGTGCTGTCCGGCAATATTGCCAATGCCGACACCCCGAATTATCGCGCTAAGGATGTGGATTTTTCCGCCGCACTGCAAAGTGCCCGAAGCCAGCAGCAGGGACGGCAAATGGTGACCACCTCGGAAAAACATTTCGATATGAAATCCCTGGTGCAGGAAAACGTCAAGTTTCGCATCCCCAATCAACCGGATACCGGCGATGGCAACACGGTGGACATGCAGGAAGAGCAACAGGCCTTCATGCAAAATGCGCTGGAGTACCAGATGTCGCTCGGGTTTCTCAGCGGTAAGTTTTCCGGCATGAAAAAAGCCATCAGAGGAGATTGATAATGGGATTATTCAATATCTTTAACATTGCCGGCTCCGGCATGTCGGCCCAGTCTGTGCGGCTTAACACCACCGCCAGCAACATTGCCAATGCCGATGCGGTATCCAGCAGCGTTGATAAAACCTACAAGGCGCGCCATCCCGTTTTTGAAGCGGAGCTGGCCAAGGCAACCAGTGGCCAGCAGCAGCCCGAAAGCGCTGCGGTCAGAGTTGCGGGAATTGTGGAAAGTGATAAACCGTTGGTGAAGGAATATGCCCCGGATCATCCGCTGGCCGATAACGACGGTTACATCTACAAGCCCAATGTTAACGTGGTGGAAGAGATGGCCGACATGATTTCCGCCTCCCGCTCCTACCAGATGAACGTGCAGGTGGCTGATGCCACCAAGTCCATGCTGCAGCAAACGCTGCGCCTTGGCGAATAAGAGGAGATAGGCAGTGGCCATAGGTTCTGTAACATCATCCACAACTGATACCAGCAGTACCAGTGCTACAGACAGTACTGCAAAGAAAACCAATAACAACTCACTGAGCCAGGAAGATTTCTTTGCCTTATTGAGTGCCCAGTTGTCCATGCAGGATCCGTCCAATCCGGTGGATAACGACCAGATGATTTCCCAGATGGCCTCGTTTTCCACAGTGGATGGCATTAATAAGCTCAATGATGAAATCACCAACCTCAATACGGTGATGACCTCCAGCCAGGCATTGCAGGCATCAGGCCTTATTGGCCAGAAAGTGCTGGTGCCCTCGGGCAGCGCGTACATTTCGGCCACCGAGCCTACCGTGCGCGGGGTGATAAGTACCACCGAACCCATTAACGCCATCAAGATGTCGGTGGAGGATGCCAGTGGCCAGGTGGTGCGTACCTTTACCGTAGACGGCAGCAATGGCGGCAATATCGACGTGGAATGGGATGGCCTGGATGATAGTGGCAATACCATGGCACCGGGCACGTACACCCTTAAAGCCAACGGGGTGGTGGACGGGGTTTCTGAAGATCTTTACGTGAGCACTTACGGCCATGTCAGCAGTGTGTCGCTGAATTCGACTACGGGCGCCGTGGTGAACATTCGGGGAATTGGTGGCGTATCGCTGTCGGATGTTTTAGCCGTTTCTGAAAGTTAAGTTTTGCGCCGGGTCAGGCCGGACAACAGTATTTATAAAAGAGGTGGATTATGTCTTTCAATATTGCTCTGAGTGGGATCAATGCGGCGCAAAAAGATCTCAATACAACCGCAAATAACATCGCGAACGTCAATACCGTGGGCTTTAAGGAGTCTCGGGCCGAGTTTGCCGATGTGTATGCCAGCTCTATTTTCTCCAACAGCAAAACCGCCGTGGGTGGCGGGGTGACCACCACCCAGGTGGCACAGCAGTTCCATGAGGGCAATCTTAAGTCCACCAGCAATGCGCTGGACATGGCCATTAGCGGCAACGGTTTTTTTGTCACCTCATCATCCATTGATGCCCAGGATTTCTCCTTTACCCGTGCCGGTGCCTTCAAGCGCGACCCCAACGGCTTTTTGGTTGACTCCCAGGACAACTATCTGCAGTGTTTTCAGGTGGATTCAGACGGTAATTCCGCATCGGTGAGCCTGAGTACCACCAAACCCGTACAGGTGCCGGATACCGCCGGTAGCCCGCAGGCAACCCAGAATGTGGCCATGAGCATGAACCTGAACTCCAACGCTGACGCGCTGGACCCGGCCGCGTTTAATCCGGCAGATTCTTCCACCTTCAATAACTCCACTGCGGTGACCATTTATGATTCGCTGGGTGAGTCCCATACCCTGACGTCCTATTTTGTGAAACCCGAAAATGGTGCCTATACCGGCGAAAGCAACTGGGTGGTGTTTTACGCGGTGGATGGCAAACAGGTGGATCTGGACGGCAGCGCCGGAACTTATCAGACCGACACCGACGGTGACGGTACTCCGGATAACAGCGGTACGGCGCAAACCACCGGCGGTTGGGTGGGCTCGGTGCTGACCTTTGATGCCACCGGTGCTTATAAGGGGTCTGATCCGGCCATACTGACCACTGCCCAGTTGGGGATTGGCGGTGCCAACGTGTTGAGCGCTTCGGCAGACGGCTCCCAGCAAATTTCCATCAGCTTTAACAAGCCCACCCAGTATGCGGAAAGTTTTGGCACCACGGAAATGACTCAAGACGGCATTACCGTTGGGCGCCTGACCAATGTGGAAGTGGGCAGCGATGGCTTGATATCCGCCAAATACAGTAACGGTTCCACCGTGCCATTGGCCCGGGTGGCGCTGGTGCGTTTTGCCAACGAGCAGGGGCTTACCCAGGTGGGCAACACCTCCTGGAAAGCCAGTCTGGAATCCGGCGAAGCCCTGGCCGGTGAAGCCAACAGCGGCGTATTCGGCTCCATCAAATCCTCCTATCTGGAAGGCTCCAACGTGGATTTGACCACCGAGCTGGTGGATCTTATCTCTGCCCAGCGTAACTTCCAGGCCAACTCCCGAACTCTGGAAGTGAACAATACCCTGCAACAGACCGTATTGCAGATCCGTTAATGGGTTTCACCCAACGGTAAAGCTTGGTTTAAAGCGGCAACTTCTTGCCGCTTTTCTTTTGTTGTTTCCCCAATCACCTGTTTTCCCTGCCGTTCTTTTTCCATGGAGCAGAAAATCTGCTGGCATGGAGTTTGCTTAATTGAGCATAAGCGCATTTTTTGACGGGGCAACTGGTGGACAAATTCCTCTACATCGCAATGACCGGCGCCAAGCAGAACATGGATGCACTGGCGGTACGGGCAAATAACCTGGCCAATGCCAATACCGATGGTTTCAAGGCGGATATGGCGCAGGCCCGCTCCATGCAGGCTTTTGGCGAAGGGTTGCCCTCTCGGGTATTTGCCATGACCGAACTGCCATCATCGGATTTCTCCTCCGGAGCATTGCATACCACCGGGCGGGATCTGGACATTGCTGTTAAAGACCAGGGCTGGATTGCGGTGCAGGCAGATGATGGCCGCGAGGCCTATACCCGCGCCGGGAGCCTGAATATTGACGTTAACGGCATGCTGCGTAACAGCAGCGGCCATGCGGTGATGGGGGATAACGGCCCCATTGTGTTACCGCTGCCCATTGAAAAACTGGAGATTGCCGCCAACGGTACCATTTCCGTGAGGCCCCAAGGTGCCACGCCGGAAGTGATTGAAGAGGTGGGGCGGATAAAACTGGTCAATCCCGGCAATAACAATTTGATGCGCGGCGAAGACGGGCTGTTTCACACCCTTTATGGGGAGCCCGCTGCTGCCGATGCCGACGTTAATGTGGTCAGCGGCGCGGTGGAGAGCAGTAACGTTAGCGCCGTGGATGAGATGGTCAACATGATCAGCTTGCAACGCCAGTTTGAACTGCAAGTAAAAATGATGAAAACCGCAGAAGACAACGACAAGTCTGCTGCTGCATTGGTACGCATTAGCTAGGAGTAACGATTATGCATCCTGCTTTATGGATTAGTAAAACCGGGCTCGACGCCCAGCAGACCGACATATCGGTAATTTCCAACAATATCGCTAATGCCAGCACCGTGGGTTACAAAAAATCCCGGGCAGTGTTTGAAGATTTGCTGTACCAGACGGTGAATCAGGCCGGGGGCATCAGTGCATCCAACACCAAACTGCCCAACGGGCTGAATCTGGGGGCGGGCACCAAAGTGGTATCCACCCAGAAGCTGTTTTCCCAGGGCAATATGGAAACTACCGATAACGCGCTGGACTTGATGATCCAGGGCCCGGGCTTTTTTGAAATTCAGATGCCGGATGGCACTACCGCCTATACCCGCAACGGCCAGTTCACTATGGATGACAGCGGCCAGATGGTAACCTCCGGTGAAGGCTATGTGCTGCAACCCGGCATTACCCTGCCAGCCAATGCCACCTCGATTACCGTGTCTTCCGAAGGGGAAGTGTCAGTGAAAATGCCCGGCGAAGCTGAAAATCAGGTGGTAGGACAGTTAACCATGTCTGACTTCATCAATCCGTCCGGTCTTGACCCCATTGGCCAGAATCTCTATCTGGAAACCGGTGCCAGTGGCGCACCGGTGCAGGGCACGCCAGCGCTGGATGGTATGGGCAGTATCCGTCAGGGTTCTTTGGAAACTTCCAACGTCAACGTGACCGAAGAGCTGGTCAATCTGATTGAAAGCCAGCGGGTATACGAGATGAATTCCAAGGTCATCTCGGCGGTGGATCAGATGCTGAGTTATGTAAACCAGAATCTGTAACGGGGTAAGGTTATGAAGGTATTACTGACACTATTGCCGCTTTTGTTCCTGGGGGCCTGTGCCTCCAGTCAGCACAAGCCGATTGCCGACGATCCTTACTATGCGCCTGTATATCCGGATGACAGCAGCGAAACCGCGCTGGTGCCCACCGGCTCCATTTACACCAATAACCGGGCCACGGCGCTGTTTTCCGATCTTAAAGCCCATCGGGTTGGGGACATTGTCACCATTGAACTGGTGGAATCCACCCAAGCGAAAAAAAGCGCGGGCAACCAGATTTCCAAAGGTTCCAACCTGTCGGTAAATCCACTGATGGCCGCCGGGCGCAATGTCACCATTAACGGCAACTCGCTGGATGTGGGATATAGCGACAGCATGGATACCGCCCGTTCGGCGGATACGGACCAAAGCAACAGCTTGTCCGGCGAGATTTCCGCCAACGTCATTCAGGTGCTGGGCAACGGCAACCTGGTGGTGCGGGGAGAAAAATGGATCACCATCAATAACGGTGACGAGTTCATCCGCATTACCGGCATTGTGCGACCTCAGGACATTACCACCGAAAATACCGTGCAATCCCCCCGTGTGGCCAACGCCCGCATCCAGTACAGCGGTACCGGTACCTTTGCCGACTCGCAAAAAGTGGGCTGGCTCAGCAAATTCTTTATGTCTGACTGGTGGCCGTTTTAAGGAGTCATGATGATGAAAACCCAATGGTGGCTATTGCTGGGACTGTTAATGTGCCTGCCCGCACAGGCTGAACGCATCAAGGATATTGCCGATGTGCAGGGGGTGCGTGAAAACCAGCTGATTGGTTACGGGCTGGTGGTGGGCTTGCCGGGCACCGGGGAAAAAACCCGTTATACCGAACAAACCTTTAAAACCATGCTGAAGAATTTTGGCATCAATTTGCCGGACAGCGTGCGTCCCAAGATTAAAAACAGCGCCGTGGTGGCCGTGCATGCCGAAATGCCCGCATTCATTAAGCCGGGGCAGACCATGGATGTTACCGTGTCGAGCCTGGGGGAAGCCAAAAGCCTGCGGGGCGGCAGTTTGTTGCAAACCTTTTTGCGCGGGGTTGATGGCAACGTGTATGCCATTGCCCAGGGCAGCCTGGTGGTGAGCGGTTTCAGCGCCGATGGCATGGACGGCTCCAAAGTGATTAACAACACGCCCACCGTGGGGCGCATTCCCAATGGCGCGATTGTGGAGCGGGAAGTGGCAAACCCCTTTGCCCGCGGCGATTATTTGACATTCAACTTGCGAAGCGCCGATTTTGACACGGCCAAAAGAACCGCCGATGCCATCAACAACCTGCTGGGCCCCGGCATGGCAAGGCCGCTGGATGCGGCGTCCATTCAGGTAAATGCCCCGCGGGATCCGGCGCAGCGGGTATCGTTTTTGGCCACACTGGAGAACATTCAGGTGGAGCCTGCCAGCGAATCTGCCAAAGTCATCGTGAACTCCCGTACCGGCACCATTGTGGTAGGTAAAGATGTGCGCTTGCTGCCTGCTGCCATTACCCATGGCGGCCTGACCGTCACCATTGCCGAAAACCCGCAGGTGTCCCAGCCCAACCCGTTGGCCGGGGGCAATACGGTGGTGGTGCCCAACAGCAGCATTGATGTGACTCAGGAAAACCGCCGCATGTTCCTGTTCAACCCCGGCACCACGCTGGATGAACTGGTACGGGCGGTCAATATGGTCGGGGCGGCACCATCGGATGTACTGGCTATTCTGGAAGCGTTAAAAGTGGCCGGTGCTTTGCATGGTGAGCTTATCGTGATCTGATTTATGACGGTTACAGGTAGCACCATGGATCAACTTGCAAATTCTTCCCATTTTCTGGACTTGGCCGGTTTGGATAACCTGCGCGCCAAGGCCCAGACCGATCAAAAAGCCGCGCTTAAAGAAGTGGCACGGCAATTTGAAGGGATTTTTGTGCAGATGTTGATGAAAAGCATGCGTGATGCCAATCAGGCCTTTGAAGCGGATAGCCCGCTGAATTCCCAGTACACCAAGTTTTACGAGCAGATGCACGATCAGCAGCTGTCGGTGGATTTGTCCAAAAAAGGCATGTTGGGCTTGGCAGACTTGATGGTGCAACAGCTGGACCCACAGCATTCCGGCATAACCCCCGCCTCCGTGATGCGCAGCGACTCTGCCATGGCATTTGTGGCGCCAAGGGGTGCTGGTGTAACCCCTGCGGCAGCTCCGGCAACGGATGACAGCGCCGATGCGCCTTATGCCCCATTGCCGCTGGAGAATCCGGCGGCCGTTAATGGGCCGTTAACTGCGGCAGATGCAACGGCGGCATCCAATGGCCACCGTCATGACGCCCGCTTGCCCATGAGTGATTACGACACCCTGGACAGCATATTGAGCGGCCAGGTATTGCCGCAGGATGCCGGCAACATCGGTTCACCGGAAGATTTTGTCAAAGTGCTTTACCCCTACGCCAAAGAGGCGGCCGCCCAATTGGGCACCTCGGCAGAGGTGCTGCTGGCACAATCCGCACTGGAAACCGGCTGGGGACAGAAAATGATCAAGACCAGCGATGGCCGCCCCAGCAACAACCTTTTTAACATCAAGGCGGACAAACGTTGGCAAGGTGGCAGTACCACGGTTGGCACCACCGAATATGAACAAGGCCGTGCGGTGCGGGAAAACGCGGCGTTCAGAGTGTACGACAACCTGAAAGACAGCTTTAACGACTATGTGGCACTGATTTCGCAGAGTGAACGTTATCAGCATGCCCGTCAGGTTGCCGCTGAACCGGCGCAGTACGTGCGCGGTTTGGCCCAGGCCGGTTATGCCACCGATCCTCAGTATGCCAATAAGGTGATGCGAGTGCTGCAAAGCATCAAGCAGGATTTCGGACAATTCTTACAAGGGGCCGGCGGCCGATAACTGCCGCCTTACAGGAGCTTGAATTATGTCGGTTGATTTATTGAATATTGCCCGCACCGGTGTGCAGGCCGCCCAATCCCAGATTGGGGTGACCGGTAATAATATCAGCAATGTCAATACCGAAGGATACAACCGGCAGGTGGCAATTCAGGCCAGTCAGGATTCCTATTACCTGGGGGGCAACTATTATGGCACCGGCACTTACGTGACGGATGTCAAACGCATTTACAACGATTTTGCGGCGCGGGAGCTGCGCATCGGCCAGACCAACTTAAGCAGCGCCGAGACCCGCTATAACAAACTCAGTGGCTTGGATGAACTGTTGTCCAATACCGGCAGCACCTTGACATCGTCACTGGATTCGTTTTTCTCCAGCATGAACAATCTGGCAAACGCCCCGTCCGACAGCGGCATCCGCCAAACCGTGTTGAGCTCGGCCCAGCAACTGGCGGCCAATTTTAACCAGATGGACAGTTATCTGGATAACCAGATGCGCCAGACCAATGACGAAATCAGCGGCATTACCGATCGCATCAACGAGATCGGCAGTGAAATGGCCAACATCAACAAGGCGTTGATGTCCACCAACGCCCCGGATGCCCAGCTGCTTGACAAGCAGGATGCCCTGATTAATGAACTGAGCCAGTACGCCCAGGTGAATGTGGTGCCGCTGGACAACGGCAGTCGCAGCATCATGATGGGCAGCGCCTTCATGCTGGTCTCAGGCGAGGTGGCCATGACCATGGGCACCACCACCGGCGATCCTTACCCCACCGAGGTGGATCTTACCTATACCGTTGGAGATACCACGTTAAAAGTTGACCCGGCCAAATTGGGGGGCCAGCTTGGCGCCCTTTATGACTACCGGGATAACACCTTGCAACCGGCCTCCATGCAACTGGGGCAGATGGCATTGGGCGTGGCGGATGCGTTCAACCGCCAACAGGCACAAGGCTTTGATTTGAAAGGGCAGGTGGGGCAAAACATTTTTACCGACATCAACAGCGCCGCCATGGTTCAGGGACGCGTGGGTGCCTATGACAGCAATGGCGGCACCGCCACATTGAGTGCCAGGATAACGGATGTAGGTGCGCTCACCGGCGACAGTTATCAGCTGCGTTACACCACCGCGGGCACCTATGAGCTGACCAACAACCAGACCGGCAACGTCACCTCGTTGGCACTCAATGGCACCACGCTGGAAGGCGCTGATGGTTTCACCCTCAATATCGATGCCGGTGCCATGGCGGCAGGGGATCGTTTTGACATTCGTCCAAGCGCCAATGCTGCCGGCAGTTTGCAGTTGACCATGACAGAGCCTCACGGCCTGGCGGCAGCCTCGGCGCACATTACGGCAGCAGGCAGTAACAGTGGCAATGCCGGGATGACGCTGGTCAGTGTTGATAACCGCGCGGCAGCCAATTTCCCGGTAACCGGCAGTGAGCTTACCTACACCATTGATTCTTCCGTGGTGCCGCCCACTTATCAGGCAACGGATGGCGACGGCAATGTGGTCAGCAGCGGCAATGTTAGCGGCAATCCGCCCCAAATAAGCGATAACGGTTTTACCGTGCGTCTGGATGCGCTTTCCGGCGGCAGTGACGTGTTCACCCTGGATTTGAGTTTTGCCGTGGGCGACAACAGCAATGCGGTGGCCATGGCCGATTTGGCCGACAGCAAAATCATGGAAGGCGGCAAAGCCACACTGGCGGACGTGTTTGCACAAACCAAGCTGCAGGTGGGCAGCCAGACCAAAGCCGCCGAAGTCAGCATGAATTCCGCCCAGAGCGTTTATAACCAGGCTTATAACCGGGTGCAGTCAGAGTCTGGGGTCAACCTTGATGAAGAAGCCGCCAATTTGATCAAGTTTCAACAGGCGTACATGGCATCGGCCAGGATTATGACTACCGCCAACAGTGTTTTTGACACCTTATTCAATGCCGTTCGATAGGAGTGATGCACATGCGTATTTCCACCGCACAGATGTTCAACCAAAACATCACTAGCCTTAATCGTGGTCAGGCACAAAAAAGCAATTTGCTGGAGCAGCTCTCCAGTGGCAAGCGGGTCAATACCGCAGGTGACGATCCGGTCGCGGCGGTGGGCATTGACAATCTTAACCAGCAAAATGCCCTGATTGAGCAGTTTCAGAAAAACATCAATGATGCCACCGGCCATCTGTCGCTGGCCGAAAGTCAACTCGGTGCAGCAGAAACCCTGGCCATGTCCATACGTGACCGGATGCTGGCGGCGGTAAACGGCACCTATACCGACGACGAGCGGCAAAGTATTGCCGATGAATTGCGCAACAGCCTGGAACAGCTGCAAAGCATTGCCAACTATCGCGACAGTGCCGGCAGCTATATTTTTGCCGGCACCAATATCGATACCGAGCCTTTTGTGACCGACGCCAGTGGCAATGTGCATTATCAGGGCAATAGCGGTGTGCGTACTGCACTGGTGGCGGCGGGTGTTGCCATGGCCACCAATGTGGCAGGGAATGCGGCATTCATGAATGCTCCCAACGCCATGGGGGATTTTGGCGTCAATTATTCGGCGGCGCAAAGCGGTGATTTTTCCGTCAGCAGCGCCAAAATCACCGACCCGTCAACCTATGTGCCCGGGGATTATCAGTTCAACTTCATGGATGACGGTAGTGGCGGGCTGGAATTGCAGATCCTGGATGCCAGCAACACATTAGTAACTACCGTTACACCGGTGGATACATCAAACCCAATATCTTTCAATGGGATAGAGGTTTCTCTTGATGGTACGCCTGCTGCTGGCGACAGTTTTTCCATCACGCCTCAGGCATCTGCCGGCATTTTTGATACCGTCGGGCAAACCATTGCCCTCTTTGAAAATGGTAATGCCATTAATACTCCCGCCGGACAGGCACAGTTGGCACAGCTCTTGAATAATTTCGATAGTGGCGTGGATCAGATCCGCATCGGCCGCAGTGAAACCGGCACCAGCCTCAGCAGCCTGGACAATTACACCAGCAATCATGGGGATGTGGCGTTAGTGAATAACACTGCCCTGTCGCTGCTGCAGGATCTGGATTATACCTCGGCGGTCTCTGAGTACCAGAAACAGCAACTGGCGATGAATGCGGTATCCACACTGTTTGGTCAGGTGGGCACAGTGTCATTGTTTGATTATTTATAAAGCGCATCGCCAGCGTGGCTGAACAAGTAAGCATGCAGCACTGGCAAATTGAACACCACAAAGACAGCACGAATTAACAAAGCTAGCCAAGCTCCGAGTCTTGGCGTGAAAACTAGGAAGAGGAACTTGACATGGCTATTACTGTTAATACCAATGTGACCTCACTGAAGTCACAGAAAAACCTGAACGGCGCCAACAATGCACTGCAAACTTCCATGGAGCGTTTGTCTTCTGGCCTGCGCATCAACAGCGCCAAGGATGATGCCGCCGGGCTGCAGATTTCCAACCGCATGACCAGTCAGATTAACGGCTTGGACGTAGCCCAGCGCAACGCCAACGACGGCATCTCCATGGCCCAGACCGCAGAAGGTGCCATGCAGGAGTCCACCAACATCCTGCAGCGCATGCGTGACTTGTCATTGCGGTCTGCCAACGGCTCCAACTCCGCTGATGACCGTGCCTCCATGCAGAAAGAAATTGCATCCCTGCAATCTGAGTTGACCCGTATTGCCGATACCACCTCTTTTGGCGGCCAGAAGCTGATCAACGGTTCTTTTGGCACTAAATCATTCCAGGTGGGTGCCAACGCCAATGAAACCATTGACGTGAGCATTTCAGACGTGTCATCCGCAGCCATTGGCCGTACTTATCAGAGCTTTGATGACAATGGCACCGTGACCACCAAAATCACCAAAGGCACTGAAGCCGCTGCCGGTTCTACCACCATCAAGGTGGGTGACAACTCTTATAATATCGCCCTGAATGCGGATATGAGCGGAGCGGATGTTCAGGCCAAGATCAATAACATTGATGGCCTGAGTGGTGTTACCGTCAAAGAAAACAACCAGGTCACCTTGAGTGATTTCACCGGGCTGGTAGAAGACACCACCCATACCGTCAAGCTGTCGGGTTATACAGCGGCCTCCGATGCCAATGAAACCATGACGTTAAGCATTGGGGGTAATGATGTTGTCATTACGGGCGCAGCGGATTTGTCCGAAGTGGCCGATTTGATTAACAACGATGCGACCGTAGGGGCGGATTATACCGCCACGTATGATGCGGATGCTGGTGAAGTGTCCATCAGCAGTAATGCCGGCACGACATTCAACGTCAAAGCAACGGGGGGAAATGGTACAGGTACTACTACAGCTGGGGATGCTGATACAGGTGCCATTACTGTAGGTGCCACTGGCTATACCAACTTGGCTGACACAACAGGTGCCGGTACCGCCGATGTAGCCTCTACCGCGGGGACTGACACCGAAACCATGACCTTGACGCTGGGGAGTCAAACCTTAACGCTGAATAAGGATAATGCTAAAGATATCAGCACCCTAGTAGGGACCATTGATGGAGTGGATGGTTTCTCCGCCGAATTGAATGATGACGGTGATAAAATCATCATCACCAGTGATGACGGCAAGGAATTTGAGGTGGGAGCCAGTGGCACTAACGCTACCGGCACCATGACAGGCGCTCTGACCCTGACTGCAGGCGCAAACACCCTGACCGTGGAAGATGGCGCGCTGACACCAACTGAGACCTTTAACTCTGCCTCTACCGACTACACCGTAGACTTTACCAATGCCCAGCTGGATGAAGGCTTGGGTGCGGTATCGGTGGCAGATGGCAGCGCTGATGCGGTAGAAATGAGCAAGGCGGCAGGTACCACCTTCAAGTCGGTGGCCGGGATTGACATCAGCACCGCCGATGGCGCCCAGTCTGCCATCAACATCATTGATGCAGCCATTGCCGGTATTGATGAGCAGCGCTCGGATCTGGGGGCCATTCAGAACCGCATGAGCTTTACCATCAACAACCTGAACAATATCTCCACCAATATGTCGGATGCCCGCAGCCGCATTCAGGATGTGGACTTTGCCAAGGAAACCGCCACCATGACCAAACAGCAGATTTTGTCGCAGACGTCATCGTCCATGCTGGCACAGGCCAACCAGCTGCCTCAGGTGGCATTGCAATTATTGCAGGGTTGATATTCAAAACTCTCGTAACAGCGCTCATTAAGGCGTCTTTTCACTCACAAACGGGTCGGCATTAGCCGGCCCGTTTGCGGTATTGGCCTGTGTTTTTACGGCATGTTTTACCCGGTTTCCCTCGCTGCCAAAAATTTTAAAAATTAGCCTAAAGTTTACCTTCCCCACGCCGTTACAGTGAGTGTATTAGAAAAGCTCCGCCTGGCTGGATGGCTCAGGCAGCAGTCAACCAGGTAATAATGAGGAATCCAACATGGCTATTACTGTAAATACCAACGTGACCTCCTTGAGTTCACAAAAGAACCTGAACAAAGCAAACAGTGCTCTGCAGACCTCAATGGAGCGTTTGTCCTCTGGCCTGCGCATCAACAGCGCCAAGGATGATGCCGCCGGGTTGCAGATTTCCAACCGCTTGACCAGTCAGATTAACGGCTTGGACGTAGCCCAGCGCAACGCCAACGACGGCATCTCCATGGCCCAGACCGCAGAAGGTGCCATGCAGGAGTCCACCAACATCCTGCAGCGCATGCGTGACTTGTCATTGCGGTCTGCCAACGGCTCCAACTCCGCCGATGACCGCGCCTCCATGCAGAAAGAAATTGCATCCCTGCAATCTGAGTTGACCCGTATTGCCGATACCACCTCTTTTGGTGGCCAGAAGCTGATCAACGGTTCTTTTGGCACTAAATCATTCCAGGTGGGTGCCAACGCCAATGAAACCATTGACGTGAGCATTTCAGACGTGTCATCCGCTGCCATTGGCCGTACTTATCAGAGCTTTGATGACAATGGCACCGTGACCACCAAAATCACCAAAGGCACTGAAGCTGCTGCCGGTTCTACCACCATCAAGGTGGGTGAAAACTCTTACAATATTGCCCTGAATGCGGATATGAGCGGGGCGGATGTTCAGGCCAAGATCAATAACATTGATGGCCTGAGCGGTGTTACCGTCAAAGAAAACAACCAGGTCACCTTGAGTGATTTCACCGGGTTGGTAGAAGACACCACCAATACCGTCAAGCTGTCGGGTTATACAGCGGCCTCTGATGCCAATGAAGAAATGACGTTAACGGTTGGTGCGACGAATATTGACATTACCAGTGCGGCAGATCTGTCTGCAGTGGCCGATTTGATTAACAACGATGCGACCGTAGGGGCAAGTTATACCGCCACGTATGATGCGGATGCCGGTGAAGTGTCCATCACCAGTAATGACGGCTCGTCATTCAACGTCAAAGCGCTGGCGACTAATGGTGATGGTGCTTCAGGTGGGGCAGCCGGGGATTCTGATACAGCTAAAATTACCGTTGGTACCACTACCTATGATAACTCGGCTGACAGTGCTACTGCCGGTACTGCTATCGATGTAGCCTCTACCGCGGGGACTGAAACCGAAACCATGACCTTGACGCTGGGGAGTCAAACCTTAACGCTGAACAAGGATAATGCTAAAGATATCAGCACCCTAGTAGGGACCATTGATGGATTGGATGGTTTCTCCGCCGAATTGAATGATGACGGTGATAAAATCATCATTACCAGCGATGACGGCAAGGAATTTGACGTGGGAGCCAGTGGCACCAACGCTACCGACACCATGACAGGCGCTCTGACCCTGACTGCAGGCGCAAACACCCTGACCGTGGAAGATAACGCGCTGACACCGGGTAACAGTTTTAAATCTGCCTCTATCGATTACACCGTAGACTTTACCAATGCTCAGCTGGATGAAGGCTTGGGTGCGGTATCGGTGGCAGATGGCAGCGCTGATGCAGTAGAAATGAGCAAGGCGGCAGGCACCACCTTCAAGTCGGTGGCTGGGATTGATATCAGCACCGCCGATGGCGCCCAGTCTGCGGTTAGCATCATTGATGCGGCCATTGCCACCATCGACAGCAACCGTGCTGACCTTGGTGCGGTGCAAAACCGTATGGACTTTACCATCAGCAACTTGAGCAACATCTCCACTAACGTGTCTGATGCCCGTAGCCGGGTACAGGATGTGGACTTTGCCAAGGAAACCGCCACCATGACCAAACAGCAGATTTTGTCGCAGACGTCATCTGCCATGCTGGCTCAGGCGAACCAGTTGCCACAGGTGGCCCTGTCCTTGCTGTAATGCCCGTGGATACGGCTAACTTAGAATGAGCAAAGGGGAGGCGCATTTGATGCACTCCCCTTTATTGCTTAAGCTGATGTTAAACATGAGTATCCAAGTCATGGAATGCTTGGGTATGCAAAAGTGGGACGCAGACGAATGAACAGTGAATTATCATTTAATGCAGCGCCGGGCTTGCAGGCAACTGCGGGTATGGCCAACAATAAGGCCCCACAGACAGAAGTCCTGTCAGGTAATGATAACGGGGTGGCTACCGCCGTTAACGTTACTCATGGCATGGTTGTTGCTGGGAATGAAACCACTGTGTTACCGGCGTCAGAATCACCGGTAACCGGGAATGAAGATGAACAAAATCCGGATACGCTGCAACAGGTAACCGAAGAACTGACCGCCACGATGACCATGATGCGTAAAGGGTTGCAGTTTCGGGTGGATGAACAGGCCGGCCTGCCGGTGGTGAGTGTCATAGATGTGGACTCTGGTGATCTCATCAGACAGATCCCGTCCCAGGATGCGTTGGAACTGGCGGAGAAAATGTCAGAAATTGCCGGATTATTGATGAAAACGGAAGCCTGATACAGGCTTTTGTGCGCCTGTGTTAACCGGCATACGGTTAACACAGGCATATGGTTAACCAACCGGAGGTAACAATGGCGAGTTTAACGGCCAATGGTCTGGGGTCAGGGCTTGATATCAGCAGTATTGTCACTGCATTGGTCAATGCGGAAAAGTCCCCCAAAACGACGGCACTGAATGCGGATGAAGCGGTAATCACCGCCAAAGTCTCCGCCATTGGCTCCTTGAAAAGTGCCATCTCCGAGTTTGTGGACAAATTATCCCCGCTGACAAAAGCCACGACCTTTAACGGCTATACAACCAAGTTGTCCAACAGCGATTTTATGAGTGCCACTGTGGCTGATGATGCAGTTGCGGGCAGTTATAAAGTGGTGGTGGAGCAACTGGCTGAAAGCCAGAAATTGGGCAGCAGCGCCGTTCAGGATGCAACGGCAGGCATAGGCAGCGGCACATTGGCGCTCACCGTAAACGACGACAGCTTTAATGTGGATGTGGCAGCTGACGACTCGCTGCAGGATATTGTCAAGAAAATCAATGCTGCAAAAGATAACGTCGGGGTGACGGCCACCATCATTAACAGTGATGAGGGCGCCAGGCTGGTGCTTACCTCCGATGACACGGGCACGGACAACCAAATCCAGCTCACCGCCACCGACAACAGTGGCAGCGCACTGGCTGACACCTTCACCATGACCGAATTGCAAGCCGCCAAGGATGCGGTTATCACGGTGGATGGCCTTAAAATCACCTCTGGCGCCAACAAGGTGGAAGATGCCATTGCCGGGGTGACGCTCAATCTCACCGATGCGGATGTGGACAAGTCCACCATGCTCACCGTGGCCCAGGATACCGCCAAGCCTAAAAATGCCATCAAGGCGTTTGTTTCGGCTTACAACACCATGATGTCCACCGTTGGCAGTCTGTCCAGTTATAACGCCGAAACCGAAACCGCCGCCGTGTTGTTGGGGGATGCCACCGTGCGCAGCATCCAGTCCCAGTTCCGTACTGCCATCTCCTCCATGTTTGATGCCGGGGACGGCAACAGTACCGCGCTGACCAATTTGGGCATTAGCACCACCCGGGAAGGCACTCTGGAAATTGACGATGACAAGCTGTCTGCCGCACTGGCCAATAATTCAACCCAGGTGAAAGCCTTCTTTACCACCGAAGACACCGGCTTTGCGGCAAAACTGCAAAGCATTGGTAAATCCTATACGCAGGCTGGCGGCATTCTGGATAGTCGCAATGACTCGTTGAGCAATCAACTGGAACGCATCGATGCCCAGCGGGAGCAGCTGGAAACCCGCATGCAGGCTTATCAGGCGCGTTTGACCAAACAATACAACGCCATGGATTTGCTGGTGGGGCAGCTTAATTCCCAAAGCACCATGATCACTGAACGTATCGAGTCGTTACCCGGTCTGGTATCGTCCAGCAAAAAATAATGTACGCTAGCCGTGGATGAGCCCGTGGATAAACAACAGCTATACACCGCACTGGACAGTGTTAACCGGCAAATTGACACCAACTTGCAGCAGCTCAAGCTACAGGTGCGTGAGGATTTAACCGGTGCTGAAAACCTGGTGCAGATTTTGCAAAACCTGTTACTGCAGCGTCAAAATCTGTTGCAGCCCTGGTTGTTACTGACCTCAAGCGAAGACGGTAAACAACTGCAAACGCAACAGCAACTGACGCAAGATTACGCGCGCCGGATGGTCGCTTTCAGGCAATATTACGGGGATTCCCTGGTGACCAGAAAACGTAACGAGCGCAAATTGGATGTATATAAAACTCTGGATGCACAAAGGTAGGGTCACAAAATGAGAGGCTCCATACAGTCTTACCGCAAAGTATCACTTGAAAGCCAGTTGGCAGATGCTTCTCCCCATAAAATCACACAGATGTTATTTAACGGGGCGCTGGAGCGTATTGCCCAGTCAAAGGCCGCAATGGAACAGCGCAACTATGCCCAGAAAGGGATTTTAATCGGCAAGGCCATTGGCATTATTCAAGGGCTCAATAATTCTCTGGTGATGGAAGAGGGCGGCGACATTGCGGCAAATTTGCGGCAATTGTACGACTTCATGCTGCGGCGCATTACCGAGGCCAACATCAATAACGATGTTCAGGCACTGGATGATGTTTCCTCGCTGCTGCGGGAGATTAAAGAAGCGTGGGATGCCATACCGGCAGAACAACACTACCTGACAGGCAATCAAGAGTAGTTGCAGCTTCATTGACAGTCATCATACAGGCGCCAAATTGGGCGCCTGTATTCTAACATCCGTCATGATTTTGACGCTTATCCGGTAAGCATGACAAATTTGATCTAAAATCTTCCTGTTTGAGACATAAAATCACTCACGGGGTTGCTTATGCCCGGCCGATAATACAATATTCTGCATGGCTGTGGCTTTTGTTATAAACGTGAATAATAAGTGCTGTTTCGTGCCGTTTTTTGGACAAACAAAAACAATTAGATTAAATAATTAAACGATAATTATCAGACCGTAGCGGCCTACTGAATGATGCAAATAGATCAACGAATTTTACTTGTCGGCAATCCATCCGAACGTGCTAACCGCCTTGCCTGTGTCCTGGAGTTCATTGGGGAACAGGTGGAGTTTGTTGCGGTTGAGGCAGCGGAAAAACTGACCCCTGAGTTACGTTGCAGAGCTTTGATCTTACTGCCCGAGTGTCTGATTGCACCACAGATACAACCCCTGATTAGCCGGCTTCCCTGGCAACCCATTCTCAGTTGCGGCAGACTCGATAACAGCGCTTCCAATGTGCTGGGGCATATTGACGAGCCGTTAAATTATGCGCAGGTCACTGAACTGCTGCACTACTGCCAGGTTTTTGGTCAAATCAAACGGCCACAGGTACCTACCAGTGCCAATCAAACCAAACTGTTTCGCAGCCTGGTGGGGCGCAGCGAAGGCATTGCCCATGTGCGCCATTTAATCAATCAAGTGGCAGAATCCGGTGCCACCGTACTGGTTACCGGCCCCTCCGGTACCGGCAAAGAGGTGGTGGCGCGCAATATCCATTATTTGTCCGATCGCCGTGAAGGCCCGTTCATTCCGGTCAACTGTGGCGCCATTCCGGCAGAACTGCTGGAAAGTGAACTGTTCGGCCATGAAAAAGGCTCGTTTACCGGTGCCATCAGCGCCCGTAAGGGCCGTTTTGAATTGGCGGAAGGCGGCACCCTGTTTCTGGATGAAATCGGCGACATGCCGTTGCAGATGCAGGTGAAATTATTGCGTGTTCTGCAAGAGCGGGTGTTTGAACGGGTAGGGGGCACCAAGGCCATTCAGTCCAATGTGCGGGTGATTGCCGCCACCCACCGTAATCTGGAAACCATGATTGACGCTGGCGACTTCCGGGAAGATCTCTTCTACCGTCTGAACGTTTTCCCCATCGAGATGCCGCCCCTGACCGAACGGCGGGATGACATCCCCTTGCTGCTGCAAGAGCTGGTAAGCCGGGTCTTTAATGAAGGCAAGGGCCGGGTGCGCTTTACCCAGCGGGCCATTGATTCATTGAAGGAACACAGCTGGGCCGGAAACGTGCGGGAGCTGTCCAATCTGGTGGAGCGCCTGACCATCCTTTATCCGGGCGGTTTGGTGGATGTGAACGACCTGCCGGTGAAATATCGCCATATTGACGTGCCTGAGTATTCGCTGGATATCAGCGAAGAGATGCAGGAGCGCGATGCGCTGGCCTCCATCTTCAGTGACGACGAGCCGGTGGAAATCCCTGAAACCCGCTTCCCAAGCGAATTGCCACCAGAAGGGGTTAACCTTAAAGACTTGCTGGCGGAGCTGGAGATTGACATGATCCGCCAGGCGCTGGACCAACAGGATAACGTGGTGGCTCGTGCCGCCGAGATGCTGGGCATTCGCCGCACCACACTGGTGGAAAAAATGCGCAAGTATGGCATGAACAAAGATTAACCTTCATTTACTTGATTCTTAAAGAAAATCTTTTGGCATAAAATCTGCTTTATCCCCGTCAAGGCTATTTTTTTGACGGGGTGTTCATGGCGGCGCAATCTCTTGCTCAGCTGGAAACCATTTCACATCGCGGGCATCAGTGGATTCAGGTTAAAGAAGCCGCCAACATGTCCAATCGCATGGAGCACATTCTGCAGGCCATGCCATCCGGGGTGGTGATCCTCAACGGTGATGGCATGGTGACCGATGCCAATCCGGTTGCAGAATCACTGCTGGATGTACCGCTGGTGGGCGAACGTTGGCTGCATATCATCAACCGCGCCTTTGCTCCCCGCAAGGATGACGGCCATGAGGTTTCCTTGCGTAACGGTCGCCGGGTGAAACTGGCCATTACCCCGCTGACGCCGGAACCCGGGCAACTCATCATGCTCACCGATCTTACCGAAACCCGCTTGCTGCAGCAAAACCTTTCCCATTTGCAGCGGTTGTCTGCACTGGGCAAAATGGTGGCCAATCTGGCACACCAAATTCGTACCCCCCTCTCTGCCGCATTGCTGTATGCCGCCAATCTGGGCAATCCTCGCTTGGCGGCACCGGCCCGTCAGCGTTTTCAGGATAAATTGCTGGAGCGCTTGGGTGAACTGGAGCGGCAGGTGAACGATATGCTGCTGATTGCCAAAGGGCGCCAGGAGCAGGTGGGCGAGCGCATATTGATGTCTGAGGTGGTGCGGCAGGTCATCATTAATTGCGATGCCCTCTGTGAAAAAAGGCAGGTACGGCTGGAGATGCAGCTTGTGGCTGACGGCATGGTGTTTGCCAATCTTCATGGCTTGAGCTCGGCCATCAACAATCTGGTAATGAACAGCGCAGAAGCCCAGGCGAGCCACATAGTGCTGCGATTGACCCGGGAGGCGCAGCAGATGGTGCTTACCGTCAGTGACAATGGCCACGGACTGGATGAAAAACAGCAGCAACAGGTGCTGGAGCCTTTTTATACCACCAAACCCCATGGCACCGGCCTGGGCTTGGCCGTGGTGCAGTCAGTGGTCAACAGCCATGGCGGCCAGTTGTCCCTTGACTGCATGGTGGGCAAGGGCTGCTGCATTACACTGAAATTGCCCATGGTAGCGCAGCCTGCTGGCGCCGGAGAGCATGACCTATGAACGATATCAGGATTTTGTTGGTCGAGGACGATGCGTCTTTGCGAGAGGCGCTGCTCGACACCTTGCTGCTTGCCAGCTACCAGTGTGTGGATGTGGCCAACGGGGAAGAAGCCATTGTGGCGCTGAAAAAATGCCAGTTCGACATGGTGATAAGTGATGTGCAGATGCCCGGCATCGGTGGCATGGGGCTGCTGGATTACCTCAAGCAGCAGCATCCCCAGTTGCCGGTGCTGCTGATGACCGCATACGCCACCATTGACAGTGCCGTGAGTGCCATCAAGCTGGGAGCGGTGGATTATCTGGCCAAACCGTTTTCGCCTGAAGTGCTGCTCAATCAGGTCAGCCGTTATTTGCGGCCAAAAGCCAATACGGGGGCTCCGGTCGTAGCTGATGAGAAAAGCATCGCGTTGCTGGAACTTGCCGAACGGGTGGCCGCATCAGAAGCCTCAGTAATGATTTTAGGCCCCAGCGGCTCCGGTAAAGAGGTGCTGGCGCGTTATATCCATCAAAAAAGCCCGCGATTGCATGGGCCATTCATTGCCATCAACTGTGCCGCCATTCCGGAAAACATGCTGGAAGCCACCCTGTTCGGCTATGAAAAAGGCGCGTTTACTGGCGCTTATCAGGCTTGTCCGGGGAAATTTGAACAGGCCCAAACCGGCACCTTGCTGCTGGATGAAATCTCTGAAATGGACTTGGCACTGCAGGCTAAACTGCTGCGGGTGCTGCAGGAGCGGGAGGTGGAACGCTTAGGGGGCCGCAAAACCATCAAGCTGGATGTGCGGGTGCTGGCAACCTCCAACCGGGATCTCAAGGAGATGGTGGCCCAAGGGGATTTCCGTGAAGACCTATACTACCGTATCAATGTGTTCCCGCTGGCCTGGCCGGCACTTTGCCAGCGTCCGGGCGACATCATTCCCCTGGCTCGGCACCTGTTACGCCGTCATGCCGATAACAGCGGCATTCACCCGGTACCTGAACTGTCTGACAGTGCCGTGCGTCGCTTACTGGGCCATTCCTGGCCCGGCAATGTGCGTGAGCTGGACAACGTTATCCAGCGGGCGCTGATTTTGCACCGCAACCAACGGATTGATGCCAACGATATCGTGATTGATTTGCAGGATGTGGCCCTCAGCCGGGAGGCACCTGCAGTGCAACCCACGGAAGGCTTGGGGGATGAGCTGAAAGCCCAGGAACACATGATCATTCTGGAAACCCTTAACCAGTGTAACGGCAGCCGCAAGCAAGTGGCCGAGAAACTGGGGATCAGCGCCAGAACCTTGCGCTACAAAATGGCCAAAATGCGGGAAATGGGCATTGAACTGCCTGCATGATGTTTTTTGAGTGACATCCCTTTGTTGCACCTGCCCGTTATCTTGTGCCGTAAAATCTACTGGCGATAACGGGCAGGCCCATCACCTTTCATCCCAACCCTTATGGCTCCGTCATTCATGACGGCATAAATCTTTGGCAACCTTTTTGCATTACCCTGTTTATCGATGATTATGCGTCAAACCGCTGACGATGGGAGATAACACTATGCAGATTAATGGCAATCCGTTGCTGCAGGAATTGCAGGCACTGAAAGGTGAAATCACCCCCAATGCCATATCCTCCTCGCCTTTACGCCAGGTGAACAACACCAGCGGCGCTGATTTTTCCCAGTTACTGACCCAGGCTATCGGCCAGGTGAGCGAGCTGCAATCAACCTCCGCCAATCTGGCCACCCGGCTGGAAATGGGCGACACCAGCGTGACGCTGTCAGATACCGTCATTGCCCGGGAAAAAGCCAGTGTCGCCTTTGATGCCACCATTCAGGTGCGCAACAAGCTGGTTGAGGCATACAAAGAAATCATGAGCATGCCGGTATAACTTAACATCAGCACGATAGCGGGAATTTAACGTGAGTACAGAATTAGTTGCAGAAAACGGCGGCACACTCGCTTCTTCAGCCAATGGCACCCAGCAGGAAAACAAGTCCGGCGTCATGGGCATGCTTGGCAGTGTGGATATGTTGCGGCAGGTCAGCATGATCCTGGTGCTGGCCATCTGTCTGGCGCTGGCGGTGTTCATCATGATCTGGGCCCAGGAGCCCGAATACCGACCCTTGGGAAAAATGGACACGGATCAGCAGGTGCAGGTGCTGGATGTGCTGGACAAAAGCCGCATTCCCTACAAGCTGGATGTGGATGTGATCAAGGTGCCCGAAGATCAGTACCAACAGGTGAAGTTGCTACTCAGCCGCGCCGGGGTCTCTACCAGTGCCGAATCCAAGGATTTTCTCAATCAGGACTCGGGCTTCGGGGTGAGCCAGCGCATGGAGCAGGCACGCCTGAAGCAAAGCCAGGAAATGAACCTGGCCCGGGCCATTGAAGAGCTTAACAGTGTCAGCCGCGCCAAGGTGATTTTGGCGTTGCCAAAAGAAAACGTGTTTGCCCGCACCCGCTCGGCCCCCAGTGCCACCGTGGTGGTGACCACCCGCAAAGGCGGATTGGGGCAGGAGGAAGTGGATGCCATTGTGGATATTGTGGCCTCTGCCGTGCATGGCATGGAACCTGGCAAGGTAACCGTCACCGATGCCAATGGCCGCTTGCTCAACTCCGGCAGTCAGGATGCCGTCTCTGCCAGAGCCCGCCGTGAAATTGAAATCGTGCAGCAAAAAGAGCAGGAATACCGTAACAAGATTGACTCCATACTCATCCCCATCCTCGGCCCGGAAAACTTCACCTCCCAGGTGGATGTGAATATGGACTTTACTGCCGTGGAGCAAACCGCCAAGCGCTTTAATCCCGATTTGCCGGCACTGCGCAGTGAAATGGTGGTGGACAATAAATCGGTCAATGGCAGCAGCAATGGCGGCGTGCCGGGCGCGTTGAGCAATCAGCCGCCCATGGCAGCCAACATCCCGCAGCAGGCCACGGGCGATAGTGGCGACAAAACCATGGCCAGCAGCAGCCACAACGAAGCCACCCGCAACTATGAACTGGACACCACCATCAGCCACACCAAGCAGCAGGTGGGCAATGTGCGGCGGGTGAGCGTATCGGTGGCCGTTGATTTCAAATCCGGTGCGGCAGGTGCCGATGGGCAAACCACCCGGGTGCCGCGCACCGAAGAGGAGATGGCCAATATCCGCCGGTTGCTGGAAGGCGCCATAGGCTTTAATACCCAGCGGGGCGATGTAATTGAAGTGGTTACCGTACCCTTTATGGATCAACTGCTTGAAGAGTTGCCACCCACCCCCATGTGGGAGCAGGAGTGGTTCTGGCGCGCCGTGAAAATGATCCTTGCCGGACTGGCCATATTGCTGCTGGTGCTGTTTGTGGTCAAACCCGTGGTGAAACGGCTGATTTTCCCCGAAGAAGCCAAAATGCCCGATGAACCGCAACTGGGGCATGAATTGGCGGATATTGAAGATCAATACGCTGCTGACACCCTGGGGATGCTGCACAAACATGATGCGGAATACAGCTATGCTGAAGACGGCTCAATCCTCATCCCCACGCTGCACAAAGATGATGATATGATTAAAGCCATCCGTGCCCTGGTGGCTAACGAACCCGAACTCTCCACGCAAGTCGTGAAAAACTGGTTACAAGACGATGGCAAATAACGAAGAGGCCAAAGCGCCGGCTAATAATTTTGATGTCAGCTCCCTCAGCGGGGTGGAAAAAACCGCCATCTTGCTGCTGAGCCTGAGCGAAGCTGATGCGGCATCCATCCTCAAGCACCTGGAACCCAAGCAGGTGCAAAAGGTGGGGATGACCATGGCCAGCATGCAGGAGTTCGGCCAGGAGCGGGTTACCGCCGTGCACAAGCTGTTTCTGGATGACATACAGAAGTTTTCCTCCATTGGCTTTAACAGTCAGGAGTTTATCCGCAAAGCCCTGACCACCGCGCTGGGGGAAGACAAAGCCGGCAACCTGATTGAGCAGATTGTGATGGGCAGCGGCGCCAAGGGGCTCGATTCGCTGAAATGGATGGATGCCCGTCAGGTGGCCAGCATCATCCAGAATGAACATCCCCAAATTCAAACCATTGTCCTGTCTTACCTGGAGCCGGATCAGGCCGCGCAGATTTTTGCCCAGTTTCCGGAAAACACCCGTCTTGACCTGATGATGCGCATTGCCAACCTGGAAGAGGTGCAACCGGCGGCGCTGCAGGAACTCAACGACATCATGGAAAAACAGTTTGCCGGTCAGGGCGGTGCCCAAGCGGCGAAAATGGGCGGCCTGAAAGCCGCAGCCAATATCATGAACTACCTGGATACCTCCGTGGAAAGCCAATTGATGGAAACCCTGCGGGAATCTGACGAAGAAATGGCGCAGCAAATCCAGGACTTGATGTTCGTCTTTGAAAATCTTATCGATGTGGACGATCGCGGCATACAGAGCTTGCTGCGTGAAGTGCAGCAGGATGTATTGATGAAGGCCCTCAAGGGGGCGGACGATCAGCTGCGTGAAAAAATCTTTGCCAACATGTCCAAACGGGCGGCAGAGCTGATGCGCGATGATCTGGAAGCCATGGGGCCCATCCGCGTCAGCGAAGTGGAAGTGGCACAAAAAGAGATCCTGTCCATTGCCCGTCGCCTGTCGGATGCCGGCGAAATCATGCTGGGCGGTGGTGGCAGCGAAGAATTCTTGTAAAAGCATCGTAAGAGCATCGCCCTATGGCTGAACATATCACCTCAAAAAACATCATTCCTCCGGAAGATGCCACCGCCTTTGACGAGTGGGCGCTGCCAGATGTGAGTGCTTCCTTACCGCCTCGGCAGGAAACCAACCTGTTCGGGCATAAAAATCCCGAGCCGCAAAAAACCGTGGCCCCCCAGCCGGTGGTGGCGCCGCCCACCATGGCGGAGATTGAAGCCATCAGGGCGGATGCCGAGCGGGAAGGTTTTGAAGAGGGCAACGCCGCAGGTTTTAAAGAGGGCATGGAAAAAGGCCGTCAGGAAGGGATTAAACAAGGACATGCTGAAGGACTGGCCCAAGGGCAGGCGCAGGGCAAAAGCCAGGGATTAACACAGGCCAAGGCCCTGCTCGACAGATTTGAGCGGTTAATGGCGCAGTTTTGCCAGCCGCTGGCATTGCTGGATGTGGAAATAGAACAATCACTGCTGGCAGTGGTGGAGCAACTCAGCCGTAGCGTAATAGGCCATGAGCTGCAGACCCATCCGGAGCAGATCCTGGCAGCGCTGCGTCAGGGCATTGACGCCCTGCCCATGAAAGAGCAGAAAATCACCATCCGCATGCATCCCCAGGATGTGACGCTGGTGCAATCCCTTTATGGGGATGAACAGCTGAGCCATAATCAATGGCAACTGGAAAAAGACCCCGGCCTCAAACAGGGGGATTGCCTTATCAGCTGCCAGCGTTCACAAGTGGACATGCGCCTGGAGCCGCGTTTGCAGGAGGTGTTCAGCAGTGTATTGGCCCAGCGCCAGCAGCTGGAAAAAACTGCGCAGCAGCTCGCACCTGCAGCGCCGGCGGATACAGGCACTGAGCAACATCCACAAGGTGAGCCTACCGAATCCTCCGCATCAGCAGCGCAGATTACAGGAGCGGCAGATGGAAGCACGCAAGCACCATCTTCTTAATCAACTCAGCCAACTGCAGCAGCATATTACCCCTTATCATCCCATTGCCAGCGGCCAATTGGTGCGGGTAGTGGGGCTGACGCTGGAAGCCACCGGTTGCCGGGCACCGGTGGGGAGTCTGTGTGCCATTGACACCATTTCCGGCACCTTGGTGGCCGAGGTGGTGGGGTTTGACGATGACCTGTTATACCTGATGCCCGTAGAGGAATTACGAGGCGTGGTCCCCGGTGCCAGGGTCATCCCCTTAGGGGAACAAACCGGTTTGCAGGTGGGCATGAAACTGCTTGGCCGGGTGCTTGATGGCAATGGCCAGCCACTGGATGGTCTGGGTGCGCTTGCCGAGCTGGAGCCGGTTTCCCGTTACAGTGAACCCATGAATCCGCTGGCAAGACGCGCCATTACCGAACCCTTGGATGTGGGGGTGCGGGCCATCAACGCCATGCTGACCGTGGGCAAGGGTCAGCGCATGGGGCTGTTTGCCGGCTCCGGCGTGGGGAAAAGCGTGCTGCTTGGCATGATGACCCGCGGCACCACCGCCGACATCATCGTGGTGGGGCTGGTGGGGGAACGTGGCCGGGAAGTGAAAGAATTCATTGAGGAAATTCTCGGCAGTGAAGGTCGTGCCCGCTCCGTGGTGATTGCCGCACCGGCTGATACCTCCCCCTTGATGCGTTTGCGCGCCTGTGAAACCTCCACCCGTATTGCCGAATATTTTCGCGACTTGGGATATGACGTCCTGTTATTGATGGACAGCCTCACCCGTTATGCCCAGGCCCAGCGTGAAATTGCCCTGGCCGTGGGCGAGCCGCCGGCCACCAAAGGCTATCCGCCATCGGTGTTTGCCCGCTTGCCACGGCTGGTGGAACGGGCCGGTAACGGCGGTGGCCAGCAGGGGTCAATCACCGCTTTTTACACCGTACTGACCGAAGGGGATGATCAGCAAGACCCCATTGCCGATGCGTCAAGGGCCATTCTCGACGGGCACATCGTGTTGTCCCGTGCGTTGGCCGACTCGGGGCATTATCCGGCGATTGATATTGAAGCCTCCATCAGCCGTGTGGCGCCCATGGTGATTTCTGCCGAACACCTGGAAGCCATGCGCCGGGTAAAACAGGTGTATTCGTTATATCAGCAAAACCGGGATCTTATCTCCATTGGCGCCTATTCACAGGGCAGTGACCCCAGAATCGATAACGCCATTCGCCTGCAACCGGCCATGAACGCCTTTTTGCGCCAGCGGTTGCACGAGTCGGTCAGCTTTGCCGACAGTGAACAGATGCTGCAGCAGCTCTCTGGGCAGTGTCGGGTATAGGGAGTAACTTGTGGCAAAATCTGATCCGTTGTACACCGTACTGAAGCTTGCGAAAGAGGCGGAAGAACAGGCGGCCTTGCGCCTCAAGGCGGCACAGTTCGAGCATCAAAAACGCGCCAATCAGCTGCAATCCCTGCAGGATTACCGTCTGGATTACATGCGTCAGCTCTCCGCCCAGCAGGGGCAACAGATCCGCGCTGATTATTACCAGCAATTTCACCGCTTTGTGCAGCAAGTGGATGGCGCCATCACGCAGCAGCTGGCGGTGGTGGCAGATGCCCGGCAACAACAGCAGTACCGGCAGCAGCACTGGATGGAGAAACAGCAAAAACGCAAAGCCGTGGAGCTGTTGCTGGAGAAAAAGGCCCAGCAGCAGCAACAGCGGGAGAACAAGCAAGAGCAAAAGATGATTGATGAATTTGCCTCGCAGCAGTTTTTCCGTAAAAAATCGGGTTAGGGCTGCCAATCCCGCGCTGGCGCGACGTTTTTTCTTCCCACCGGGCATTTAGCCTTTCATTGAGGAGCCATTAGCCATTATTTAATGGCCTGTTTTTTGCTTTGATTCTTACCAATAACGGATATCGCCAAATTCAGGTCGTGTCAGCCAGTTGCGATGTTTCACGGCAGGCGCACCCATAACGCTGGAGAAGTGCATGCAGCAGCTCGCCAATAACGCTTTACTGATAATGCAGGAAAGCCCCGGCCAGACAGTGCAAAATACGGTAAAACTTACTGAAAACAAGGGGTTTTCAGATGCCTTTCAGCAGGCGCAGGCTAAGGTGCAGCCCGCGGGCGATAATGCCCTGGGGCAACAACAGTACCATGCGGCCAATGCCGCCTCGCAGCATCCCGCCAGTGAAACGGCATCAGGAGACAAGGTGGCATCGGTACTGGGGCAGATTTCCATGGGCAAAAAATTGCCGCCGGCCGAGCGTTTGCAACAAGCACTTGTCAATGTGGGCAAATTGTGCGGCTTAACGCCCACGCAGCTGCAGCAAATTGCCCAAATGGAGCCGCAAACGTTGCAGCAACAGTTTGGCAATCTACTGCAGCAGCAATTGCAGGGCCAACCTCCTGAAAGCGGCGAGGCAGAAAAGGCCTCAGATGCGGATGCCAAAGCGGATGATGCGGACAGCGAACTTGACGCCTTTGCATCCTTGACGGCGTTATTCGAATCCCTTGGCAACTTGTTGCAACACACCATGCAGTCTGGGCAGGCAAACGCTGCCCAAGCCTCTTTGGATGAGGAGGGCGATGCAGCATTGCAGGCACTGCTACTGCAATTGCAAGCGCCGGCATCTGGTGAAAACACCGAATTGGAAGTGGATGCCGAGGCGGATATGGATACGGACGCACCGCTGCCTGATGCCGAGGATGGCAACATGGCAACGCAAACCGCCGCGGTATTGGCCCAGTTACTCACCGCCTTGCAGGCATTCTCTGCCGCTACCGATGCGGCCGGCACGCCGCCAACGGATGACGGGCAGACCGCAGCCCCGTCGGCAGTGGCATCGCTCAGTCAGTTACAACAGTTATTGGCCCAATGGCAGGCGGATAAACCCGTCGCTGCAAACACCGGCACCGTTGCCGATACGGATATTGGTAACCGTACCCCACAGGCCGCCTCCTCGTTATCATCACTGCTTGGGCAAAAAAACGAGTCTGGCTTGCCGCCGGCAACTGCTGTTGCCAATGCAGCGCCTGAAACCAGCCCGTTGGCCGCATCTGCTGACATGGCAAAAATGGCAAGCATGATGACGGATACCACCCCCTCTGCTGAAAAAACCGATAAAACACCCGCCTTGCAATCCTTGGTGATGGCAGCGCAGGAGCGGGCCGAGAGCGCATCATCTTTTAATACGCTATTATCTGCGTCGGCCAATGAGCTGCGCAGCGAGCCGGCACACTATCAGTTGTCCCTGCGCACCGCAGGCGGGGCAACGCCCAATGGCCAAGAGTTATTGCAACGTTTTGCCCCTGCCATGCGCCAGCAGTTGCTCACCATGGTCAATAACGGCATTCAGCATGCTGAAATCCGGCTCGATCCGCCGGATTTGGGGGCGATGACCGTAAAGCTGCAGGTGCAGGGCGAGCATACCCAGGTGCAGTTTCATGTTACCCAGACCCACACTCGGGAGCTGCTGGAGCAGTCAATGCCGCGTTTACGGGATTTATTACAGCAACAGGGCATGCAGTTGGCTGATGGTCAGGTATCCCAGGGAGGTGGACAGCAAAGCCATGCCCGGCAACAGGCGGAGCAGGGCGGCTTTGGTAACGGGACATCTGGCGAAATTTCCGGCGAAGAGACGACTGTGGGTGCAGAACCGCTGTTAACTTCGACATCCGCTATAGATTATTATGCGTGAGTCGGTAACCTATTAGCGTTGTGGCAGAAAATGGTATTGGATGGGGTAACAGGGATTATCAATGGCTGAAGAAGATGAACTGCAGTTGCAAGAAACGCAACCAGGTCGCAACCGCAAAAAATGGCTGATATGGGGCGGTATCGGTGTCGGCGTGTTACTGATCATTGCCGTGGTGTTGTGGTGGCTGTTAAGCGGGAGTGAAACCGCCCCGGCGGAAAATCCTGCCAGCACGCCTGCCACTCAGGCGGACACGTCAAAAGAGGCCTTTTATGTGGCCATGCCCCGGCCGTTTTTGTTCAACCTGCCGGGCAATAACGTGACCCGGCTGGTGGAAATCAAAGTGCAACTGATGGTGCGTGGCAGTGATGACGGCGTATTGCTGAAAAAACATATTCCACTGGTGGAAGATGCACTGCTCACCACCTTCAGCAGTGCCAGTGTGGACAAACTCGGCACTCAGGCGGGTAAGGATGAACTGCGTCAGTTGGCGCTGCTGAATGTGCAAAATACCCTGCAACCCATCACCGGCCGTAAAGTGGTGGAAAAAGTGCTGTTTACCGGTTTTGTGATGCAATAGCCCGGATTTGACCAGATAGAGGCGGTATTGTGAGCGATTTATTAAGCCAGGACGAAATTGACGCGCTGCTCCACGGCGTGGATGACATTGACGAAGAAGAGGTGGAAGAGTCCAGCCTTGAGGCCAAGAGCTACGACTTTTCTTCACAGGATCGTATCGTCCGCGGGCGCATGCCCACGCTGGAGATTGTTAACGAACGCTTTGCCCGGCATTTGCGGATCAGCATGTTCAACATGATGCGGCGTACCGCCGAAGTGTCCATCAACGGCGTGCAAATGCTGAAATTTGGTGAGTACGTACATACCCTGTTTGTGCCTACCAGCCTGAACATGGTGCGTTTCAATCCGCTCAAGGGGACGGCGCTCATCACCATGGAGGCCCGCTTGGTATTCATTCTGGTGGACAACTTCTTTGGTGGCGACGGCCGTTTCCATGCCAAGATTGAGGGGCGGGAATTCACCCCGACCGAGCGGCGCATCATCCAGTTACTGATGAAAATCATCTTTGAGGATTACAAAGATGCTTGGGCGCCTGTCATGGATGTGGAGTTTGATTTTCTTGATTCGGAAGTCAACCCGGCCATGGCCAATATTGTCAGCCCCACCGAAGTGGTGGTGGTGAACTCATTTCACATTGAGGTGGACGGCGGTGGCGGTGATTTTCATATCACCATGCCCTATGCCATGATTGAGCCCATTCGAGAACTCTTGGACGCCGGTGTGCAAAGCGACAAGCAGGACACCGACATGCGCTGGTCCCAGGCACTGAAAGATGAAATCATGGATGTCAAAGTGGGCTTTGATGCCACCGTGGTGGAAAAAGAGCTGAGTTTGAGGGAAGTGAGCGAATTCAAGGCCGGCGACGTGATCCCGGTGGAATTGCCGGAATATCTGGTAATGCGCATTGAAGATTTGCCGACCTACCGCTGCAAATTGGGTAAAGTGCAGGATAACCTGGCGTTGCAGATTGCAACGAAAATTCCGCGGCCGGAAACGGTGAAAACCGAGCTGCAACTGGTTACGCATAAAAACAAATCAAAAGATCTCTCTGAAATATAAGGTGCAATACGCATGAGTAATGACGAGATGGACGACTGGGCTGCTGCCATGGCAGAGCAAGCCGGAGAAGAGGCCAAAGCCGTGGCGCTGGATGAGCTGAAAAGCACCGCCAAAGCCGGCGGCAGTGCCGAGGATGCCAAGCTGGATACCATTCTGGACATTCCGGTGACCATTTCCATGGAAGTGGGGCGCAGTTTTATCAGTATCCGCAACCTGCTGCAATTGAACCAGGGGTCGGTGGTGGAACTGGACCGGGTAGCCGGTGAACCGCTGGATGTCATGGTAAACGGCACCTTGATTGCTCACGGTGAAGTGGTGGTGGTTAACGACAAATTCGGCATCCGCCTGACCGATGTGATCAGCCAGACCGAACGCATCAAGAAACTCAAGTGAGCCGGATATGAGCCAGACACTTACCACCGTTGCAGATACCACGCAGGTCGTGACCGGCAAAAGTGCCATGGACTTTTCCAGCCTGGCCAGCATGTTTGGCGGCCTGGCGCTGGTATTGCTGGTGATTTTTGCCTTGGCCTATCTGCTGAAGCGGCTCAATCTTGTCAGCGGCAATCAATCGGTCATTAAAACCCTGGCGCAAACCCCGCTGGGGCCCAAAGAGCGCCTGGTGCTGGCCGAGCTCGATGGGCAGCAGTATTTGCTGGGCGTAACCGCCGGGCAAATCACCTTGCTGGATAAGTTGTCCCAGCCGGTTGCCGTGCCCAGTAACACCTTCGCCAGCAGGCTTAAAACGGCAAAGCAGGAGCAGCAATGAAGTGGTTCGGGATCATCATGACACTGGCGCTGATGTGCTTGCCCTCACTGGCGCAGGCACAGGATGGCTTGTTCCCCGCCGTTACCGTTACCACGGGCGCCAACGGCAGTACCGAATATTCGGTGACCATGCAGATTTTGTTGCTGATGACCGCCCTCAGCTTCCTGCCTGCCATGGTGATTATGCTCACCTCGTTTACCCGCATCATTGTGGTGCTGGCCATTTTGCGTCAGGCCATTGGCTTGCAGCAAACCCCGTCCAATCAGGTGCTTATCGGCATCAGTCTGTTCATGACCTTTTTCGTGATGGCGCCGGTATTTGACAAAATCCATGAGGATGCGGTGCAGCCGTACATGAACGAAACCCTGACGCTGCAACAGGCATTAAGCGCCGGTGAAGGGCCGCTGAAAAAATTCATGCTGGCTCAGACCCGCAATACGGATTTGAACTCTTTCATTGAAATTGCCGGCTACAAGAATATTCAGACCCCGGAAGAGACACCCATGACGGTGGTGATCCCGGCTTTCATCACCAGCGAGCTGAAAACCGCGTTCCAGATTGGTTTTATGCTGTTTATCCCCTTCTTGGTACTGGATTTGGTGGTGGCCAGCATTTTGATGGCCATGGGGATGATGATGCTGTCGCCCATGATTGTGTCGCTGCCGTTTAAAATCATGCTGTTTGTGCTGGTGGATGGCTGGACGCTGGTGATGGGCACACTGGCCAACAGTTTCGGATAGCAGGAGGCAGCACATGGCACCAGAAGCGTTTGTCGATGTATTGCGCGAGGCGTTATCCGTTATCGTGATCATCGTGTCCGCCATTATCGTGCCCAGCTTGATAGTGGGGCTGGTGGTGTCGGTATTTCAGGCGGCCACCTCCATTAACGAGCAAACCCTGAGTTTTCTGCCCCGCTTGCTGACCACCCTGTTTGCCCTGATGTTTTTGGGGCACTGGCTGGTGCAGACACTGATGGATTTCTTCATGGAAATGGTGCAGCGGATCCCGCAAGTGGTGGGCTAGTCCATGGAAATCCTGTTCGATTCCATTCAACAGGTGCTGGCATCCTACCTGTGGCCGCTGTTTCGCATTTCCAGCATGTTGATGGTCATGGCCATTTTCGGTGCCAGCACCACGCCCACACGGGTACGCCTGATGATGGCGGTGGCCATTACCGTGGCCGTGGCACCGGTGTTGCCCCCCATGCCCCAGGTGGAACTGCTGTCACTGACCTCAGTGCTCATCACCTTGCAACAGTTGTTGATTGGCTCGGCCATGGGCTTTGTCACCTTGCTGCTGATGCAGACCTTTGTGCTGACCGGACAGATTATCGGCATGCAAACCAGTTTGGGCTTTGCCTCCATGGTGGATCCGTCCTCCGGCCAGCAAACGCCGGTGGTGGGCAATTTCTTTCTGGTATTGACCACACTGGTCTTTCTCAGCGTTGACGGGCATCTGGTGCTTATCCGCATGCTGGTGGCCAGCTTTGACAGCATTCCGGTGTCCACCCGGGGAATTAACATTGCCAATTACCGCAGCCTGGCCGCTTGGGGCAGTTATATGTTCGGCGCGGCGCTGACCATGTCCATTTCGGCCATTGTGGCCTTGCTCACGGTGAATCTGGCCTTTGGGGTCATGACCCGGGCATCTCCCCAGCTCAATATCTTTTCCATCGGTTTTCCGGTCACCATGATTGGTGGCCTTTTGGTGTTGTGGCTGACATTGGGGCCGGTAATGGCCCATTTTGATGAAGTGTGGCAACAGGCGCAGATATTGCTGTGCAACATGGCCGAGTTGCAATGCAAGATTAACGGGAGGCCCTGATGGCAGAAAATCAGGACGGCCAGGAAAAGACCGAACAGGCGACGTCGAGGCGCCTGGAACAGGCGCGTAAAAAAGGGCAGGTTGCCCGCTCCCGGGAATTGGGCACTTCGGCGGTGTTACTGGCCGCCGCCATGGGGTTTTTAATTATTGGGCCGAGTTTGGCCAACAGCCTGATGGAGCTGATGAAAAAAGTTTATGCCATGGACCGGGCACAGATTTTTGACACCAACAGCATGCTCACCGTATGGCAGCTGGTGGGGGCTGAGCTGGCCTGGCCGGTGCTGGGGTTTATTGTGTTTCTGGCCGCTGTGGCATTTGTGGGCAATATCGTCCTTGGTGGCGTGACCTTTTCTTCCGAGGCCATCATGCCCAAAGGCAACAAGATGAACCCCTTGAATGGCCTGAAACGGATGTTTGGCATTCAGGCGGTGGTGGAACTCACCAAGGGCATTGCCAAATTTTCCGTGGTGGCGTTGGCGGCGTATTTTCTGCTGACCTTTTATTTTCCTGACATTCTCAACCTGTCCCGGGATCACTTGCCCGGGAATATCGGCCATGGGCTCAAGTTGCTTATCTGGCTGTTTATTTTGTTATGCGCTTCCACTTTATTGATAGTGGTGATTGATGTGCCTTATCAGATCTGGAATCACAACAAGCAACTGCGCATGACCAAGCAAGAGGTGAAGGACGAATACAAGGACACGGAAGGCAAGCCCGAAGTCAAGGGCCGCATGCGCCAGTTGCAGCGGGAAATGGCCCAGCGGCGGATGATGTCAGAGGTGCCCAAGGCCGATGTGATTGTGGTCAACCCGGAGCATTTTGCGGTGGCGCTGAAATACGATGCGGACAAATCCCCCGCGCCTTATCTGGTGGCCAAGGGAACGGATGAGGTGGCCTTCAAAATCCGCGAAATCGCCCGGGAATACCAAGTGCCGATTGTTGCCGCCCCCTTGCTGGCCCGCGCCATCTACCACACCACCAAACTGGAGCAGCAGATCCCCGACGGGCTGTTTACCGCCGTGGCCCAGGTGTTGGCTTACGTGTTCCAGCTGCGCCAGTACCAGAAAGGGCGTGGTCGCAAACCCACGCCATTGCCGCTTAATCAACCCATCCCCGATGAGTTCAAACAATACTGAGGTTGATTGGCCTGATTTTTGCTGACCTTCTGCCAAAGTGTCAAAACTCAGGCTGAAAAATGGATGTAAGAGCAACCTTCGGGCAGTTGCGTCAAATCAAACCGGCTTCTCTCAAGGGCATTGGTACACCGCTGCTGGTGTTGGCGGTTTTGGCCATGATTGTCTTGCCCATGCCGGCATTTTTGCTGGATATTCTGTTTTCTTTCAATATTGCGCTGGCGTTGGTGGTGCTGCTGGTGGCGGTTTATACCCGCCGGCCGCTGGATTTTGCCGCGTTTCCCACCGTGTTGCTGGTGGCAACCCTGCTGCGGCTGGCACTTAACGTAGCGTCTACCCGGGTAGTGTTGCTCGAAGGCCATAACGGCGCCGATGCTGCCGGTAAGGTGATTGAAGCGTTCGGCTCGGTGGTGATTGGCGGTAACTATGCCGTTGGTTTGGTGGTGTTCCTCATCCTTATCATCATCAACTTTGCGGTGGTAACCAAAGGTGCCGGACGCATTTCAGAAGTGAGTGCCCGCTTTACGCTGGATGCCATGCCCGGCAAACAGATGGCGATTGATGCCGACCTTAACGCCGGCATCATCAATCAGGAACAAGCCAGGCTGCGCCGGTCTGAAGTGACCAGCGAAGCGGATTTCTATGGCTCCATGGACGGTGCGTCCAAATTCGTCAAAGGCGATGCCATTGCCGGCATCCTCATTCTTTGCATCAATATTGTCGGTGGTTTCATTATCGGGATGGTGCAGCACGGCTTGAGCTTCTCCCAAGCGGTGGAAATCTACACCTTGCTGACCATTGGTGACGGTTTGGTGGCGCAAATTCCCGGATTGTTGCTCTCTATTGCCGCAGCCTTGATGGTCACCCGCCAGAATGAATCCGGTGATATGGGGCAGCAGGTGGTGCAGCAGATGTTTGACAACCCCAAGTCACTCATCATTGCCGCCGCGGTACTGTTTGTGATGGGAATAGTGCCGGGCATGCCGCATCTGGCGTTTCTCAGTTTTGCCTTGCTGGCGGCCACCGGTGCTTTTTTCATTTTCAAACGTAACGAACAAAACAAACAGCAGGCACTGGAACAGGCCAAAAACGGCCCCACACAAGCTCAGCTCAAAGAACCCAAAGAGCTGAGCTGGGATGATGTGCGCCCCATTGACACCATCGGGCTAGAAGTGGGCTACCGCCTGATCCCGCTGGTGGATAAAGGGCAGGGCGGCGAGCTGCTAAGCCGGATTAAAGGCGTGCGCAAAAAGCTCTCCCAGGAGCTGGGTTTTTTGGTGCCGGCAGTGCATATTCGCGACAACCTGGACTTGTCTCCCACCGCATACCGCATCTCACTGATGGGGGTGGCTTGCGGCGAGGCCGATGTGCGGCACGACTGTGAACTGGCCATTAATCCCGGGCAGGTATTTGGCAAGCTTGACGGAGTGGAAACCAAAGACCCGGCTTTTGGGCTGGATGCGGTGTGGATTGCCCCTGAGTTACGGGAACACGCACAAACCCTTGGTTACACCGTGGTGGATACCTCCACCGTGATTGCCACCCACTTGAGCCAGCTGCTGACCAACAACGCCGCCAAACTGCTGGGCTATGAGGAGGTGCAGCAACTGCTGGACATGCTGGGCAAACGGGCGCCTAAACTGGTGGACGGTTTTGTACCGGACGTCTTGCCATTGGGCACCGTGGTGAAAGTGATGCAAAACCTGCTGAACGAGGGGGTATCGGTACGGGATCTGCGCACCATTGTGCAAACTCTGCTGGAATACGGGCCCAAGAGTAACGATGCCGAAGTGCTCACTGCTGCGGTGCGTATCGCCCTGAAGCGCATGATCGTACAGGAAATCGCCGGGCCCGAGGCGGAAATTCCTGTCATTACTTTGGCGCCAGAGCTGGAACAGATGTTGCATCAGTCCATGCAGGCAACAGGGGGCGATGGCCCGAATATTGAACCGGGGCTGGCCGAGCGCATGCAAAAATCGCTGGCCAGTGCGGCGCAGAATCAGGAAATGGTCGGGCAACCGGCAATTCTGCTGACATCCGGCATGCTGCGCGCTACCCTGTCACGCTTCGTGAAACATACGATCCCGAATCTGCGGGTCATCTCTTATCAGGAAGTGCCGGATGAAAAACAGATCCGTATCGTATCCGCTGTGGGCCAGTAGGAGTAAGCAAAAGTGAAAATCAAACGTTTTTTTGCCAAAGATATGCGCGCCGCCCTGGCGCAGGTGAAAGAAACCCTCGGCGCCGATGCGGTGATCATGTCTAACAAAAAAGTCACCGGTGGCATCGAGATTGTGGCTGCGGTGGATTACGATGAGCCCCAGCCCAATGTGGCACCGGCGCCGGTATTCAGTGATTTGAGCGAAGACAAGGTATCGCTTGGCCATGTGCGCAGCCAGAGCAAAAGCAAACCGGAACCCGCCGCCGACTCCCTGCAGGCATTGCTGGAGCGCCAGCATACCCGCCTGACCCAGCAATTATCCAAACAAGCTGCTGGCAGTGCCAAAACGGCACAAGACAATGAACTGCCGGCCTGGGCCCGGGGGCTGGATTCACAAACTCCGGCCAAAAGCAAAACCGCAGAAGCGCCCGCCGCCTTTAACCAGGGTAAAAACAATCAGGCCAGGCAATCCCAGGAGCTGGAGGCCATGCGACAGGAGCTGGCCTCTCTGCGCAATTTGCTGACCCACCAGATGAACACGTTGCTGAGCGAGCAGAAAAACCGGCAGGATCCGGTAGGCGCCATGCTTGAAAGTAAACTGCTGGAAGCGGAATTTGCACCACAGGTCGCAGCGCAGTTGGCCGAATTGTCGCAACATTACACGCCAGCGGATTTGGTCAAAGCCTTGCCACAATCTTTGGCTAACCTGCTCAGCAATCAGGGTGATGATATTGTGCGCCAAGGAGGCGTGGTGGCATTGGTGGGGCCAACCGGTGTGGGAAAAACCACCACATTGGCGAAAATTGCAGCCAGATTCATTGCCCATCACGGTCCGGATTCCGTGGTATTGATCACCACCGATCATTATCGAATCGGAGCCTTTGAGCAATTGGCAACTTATGGCAAGATAATGGGATGCCCAGTGAAACAGGCGCAGGATCTCAATGAGTTGGAACAGATTGTGTACCAGTTCCGCAACCGTAAATTGGTGTTGATTGATACCGCCGGCATGGGGCAACGGGATTTGCGCCTGTGTCAACAACTTGACAGCCTTACTGCCAATAGTCGTTTGCCCATACGCAGTTTCCTGGTGTTGTCAGCCACCGGGCAGCGGCGGGTGCTTGAAGATGCCATCAGCCAGTTCAAGCGCATTCCGTTGGCAGGCGCTATATTAACCAAACTGGATGAATCCGTATCTTTGGGCGCGGCGTTAAGTGTGTTAATCCAAAGTGGTTTATCATTGAGTTACACTACGGATGGCCAACGGGTGCCGGAAGATATGCAGGTGGCCGATACTTTGGGCCTGGCGCAGCAGGCACTGGCGGTTTTGAATCGCACCGGCACGACAGAATTTAACCCAGAAGTCAGATCAGCTGACATGACCTATGCATTTGAGTAGTAAAGCGATGACCCGGGATCAAGCGAGTGGTTTACGAATGATAAATCAACAACAAAACGAAAAAGTGAAAGTAATTGCCGTTACCGGTGGCAAAGGCGGCGTAGGTAAAACCAGCGTGGCCATCAACACCGCCGTGGCGCTCGCAGAAAAAGGCAAACGGGTGATGGTGCTGGATGCCGACCTGGGATTGGCCAATATTGACGTGATGCTGGGATTGCGCGCCGAGCGCAACCTGTCCCATGTCCTGTCGGGTGAAGCGGATTTGGACGATATTATCGTGCGCGGCCCCAAAGGCGTGGGGATTATTCCGGCCACATCAGGCACCCAGGCCATGGTGGAGCTGAGCCCGGCCCAGCATGCCGGTCTTATCCGAGCCTTCAGCGAAATGAAAACCCAGTTTGACGTGTTGATAGTGGACACCGCTGCAGGCATTTCCGACATGGTGCTGAGCTTTTCCCGTGCATCCCAGGATGTCTTGGTGGTGGTGTGCGATGAACCCACCTCCATTACCGATGCCTATGCCCTGATTAAAATCCTTAGCCGCGAGCATGGCGTATTTCGTTTCAAAATCGTGGCCAACATGGTGCGCAGCCTGCGTGAAGGCATGGAGCTGTTTGCCAAATTGAGTAAAGTCACCGACCGGTTCCTTGATGTGGCACTGGAGTTGGTGGCCACCATTCCTTACGACGAAAATCTTCGTAAATCCGTACGTAAACAGAAACTTATCATTGAAGCCTTTCCCAAATCCCCTGCCAGTATTGCCTACCACGGCCTTGCCAACAAAGTGATTAGCTGGCCCATTCCACAACAGCCCGGCGGCCATCTGGAATTTTTTGTTGAGCGACTGGTGCAAAAGCCAGAATACTCAGAGGATAACGCCAGTGAATAAAATCGCTGCGTATACCGGGTTTGACGATAAAAGCTTGATCGTTAATCAGTATGCGCCGCTGGTAAAACGAATTGCGCACCATCTTCTGGCGCGTTTACCGGCATCGGTGCAGCTGGATGATCTGCTACAGGCCGGCATGATGGGACTGCTGGAAGCCGCCGCCAAGTTTGACGGCAGCAAGGGTGCCAAATTTGAAACCTTTGCCGGCATCCGCATCCGCGGGGCCATGATTGACGAAATCCGCCGGGGAGACTGGTTACCGCGCTCGGTACACCGCAATCAGCGGCGCATTGCCCAAGCCATTGACGAATTGGAACAAACCTTGGGCCGAGATGCCCGGGATACGGAAATCGCCACACATCTGGAGATGTCACTTGATGAATACCATCACATCTTGAGTGACGTATCGATGGGTAAAATAGTCGGCATCGAAGATTTGGGCGGCGCCCCTGATGCACTGTTTGCCGATGAGATGGCCGCCAACAATACTTATGACAATTTGCTTAACGATCAGTTTCGCGAAGCATTGGCAGATGCCATCAAGCACTTGCCCGAAAGGGATGCGCTGGTGCTGTCACTTTATTATGACGAAGCGCTCAACTTGAAAGAGATTGGCGCCATACTCGATGTGAGTGAGTCACGGGTGAGCCAGATCCACAGTCAGGCCATGCTCAGGCTCAAAGCAAAACTCAGGCATTGGACACAGAACTGAACAGTTTTTTGAGTGACCTTAAAAATGTATCTCTTCGGAGGAAACTTTGGATAAAAACATGAAGATTCTCATTGTTGATGATTTCTCAACAATGAGAAGAATAATCAAGAACCTGTTACGGGACTTGGGATTTAACAATACCCAGGAAGCCGACGATGGGTCCACTGCATTGCCCATGTTGCAAAAAGGTGATTTTGACTTTGTGATCACCGACTGGAACATGCCGGGCATGCAGGGCATCGACCTGTTAAAGGCCATCCGTGCCGATGAGAACCTTAAGAATATTCCGGTGTTGATGGTGACGGCCGAAGCCAAACGGGAACAGATTATTGCTGCCGCCCAAGCTGGGGTGAACGGTTATGTAGTCAAGCCGTTTACCGCTGCCACCCTGAAGGAAAAACTGGACAAAATCTTTGAACGTCTGGGTTGATGCCGGGGAGTTATGATGACAGAAAACACCGGGCTCATCACGCTGGAGCAGGCGCAGGAGTTAGTGGCGTTATTGTCTGCAGGCCAGCAGCAGCAAGCCGATGATCTGCTGCGTGAGCTGTGCCAACCCATTCAGCAGGAACTCTTTGCCGAAGTGGGCAAGCTCACCCGGCAATTACACAATGCGTTAAATGATTTTCAGCTGGACAACCGCTTGGTAGAGCTGGCAAACAACGATATTCCGGATGCAAAAGAGCGCCTGAGCTTTGTGATTGACATTACCGAACAGGCCGCCAACAAAACCATGGACGCGGTAGAGGAGTGTTTGCCGCTGTCGGATGCATTGACCACCAGTCTGGCCAATATCAAGCCCACCTGGGACAGGTTGATGCGCCGGAATCTGCCGTTGAACGAATTCAAGACCCTCTGCCACGATGTGCAGCATTTTATGGGGCAAACCGGCGCGGACTCCCGGCGCTTGCACGAATTGCTCAACCAAATCCTGCTGGCGCAGGATTTTCAGGATCTGACCGGGCAGATGATCCGCCGGGTGATTGATTTAGTCAAAGAAGTGGAAAGTAATCTCGTGTCACTGTTGACCATGTTCGGCGCCCAGCCCAATGACGGTCTTATCAGTAACCAAGAAAATAACATAGATGCTGAAGGCCCCATTCATAATGCCGGAGTCCGACAGGATGTGGTGACCGGACAGGATGAAGTAGACGATTTACTCTCAAGTCTGGGGTTCTGATAAGGAGTCATATTGATGGCCTTTGATGTTGATGAAGAGATCCTGCAGGATTTTTTAATCGAAGCCGGAGAGATCCTGGAGCTGCTGCAGGAACAGCTGGTTCAGTTGGAAAACAATCCGGAAGATACGGATCTGCTGAATGCCATTTTCCGCGGATTCCACACCGTCAAAGGCGGTGCGGGATTCCTTGGGCTGGCACCCATGGTGGATGTGTGTCATGAAGCGGAAAACACCTTCGATTTGCTGCGTACCGGCAAACGGCGTGTCAGCGCCGAACTGATGGACATTATTCTGCAGGCGCTGGATGCCATCAATGTGATGTTTGAGCAAACACAAGCCGGGGAAGAACAGCAACCGGCAGATGCGCAGCTGCTGGCAAAACTCAAATTGCTCAGCTCCGGTGCGCCGTTACCGTCAGAAGGCGGCGTTGAGGCCACATCAGCTGATGTCAGCACGCAAGGCAACGAGCAAGCCCCAAGCGAGGCGGATGACAACGCGGATGCCCTGTTTGATGAAATGCTGGAGTCTGTGTCCAACGCGCCCGCTGATGACGCGCCAGCAGGTACTGGTACGGATACCGCTACGCCAAATGCTACAGATGGCAGTATTGACGATATCGATGAAGCGGAATTCGAAGCCCTGCTGGATGCCTTGCATGGCAAGGGCAAAGGCCCGTCATCCACGGCAGCTGCTGACACCGCCGCCAAGCCCGTGGTAACGGCCTCCGGCGAAGATATCACTGACGATGAATTTGAAGCCTTGCTGGATGAGCTCCATGGCAAGGGGAAATTTTCTGCTCATCCGGATGCCAAAGCGGTACCTGCCGAAAGCCGAGAACATGCGGTGGATAGTGATGAAATCAGCGATGATGAATTTGAATCCCTGCTGGATGAGCTGCATGGCAAAGGCAAAGCCCCAGGCACTGAAACCGGCAAAACGTCGGCACCTGCTGCAGCGGTCAGCCATGGCAGCGCCGCAAAACCGGTAGATAAAACGGCAAAAGCCGCACCGACGCCAGTGCATAACACACCTGCGCAAAATACGGCGGCAGCCGGGCATGTGGCGCCAACCAAAAGTGGGGCTAAAGTGGCCGCCCATGGCGCTCATGGCGGCACGCCCCAGGGCGAAACCACTGTGCGGGTGGATACCGCGCGGCTTGATCAGATCATGAACATGGTTGGTGAACTGGTACTGGTGCGTAATCGCTTGGTGAGCCTGGGCATTTCCCGGGAAGATGAAGAGATGAGCAAGGCTCTGGCAAATCTGGATTTGGTCACATCGGATTTGCAAGGCGCGGTGATGAAAACCCGTATGCAGCCCATCAAGAAAGTGTTCGGTCGTTTCCCCCGGGTGGTGCGGGATCTGGCGCGCAGCCTGAATAAAGACATTGAATTGCGCATGATTGGTGAAGAGACCGATCTGGACAAAAACCTGGTGGAAGCGTTGGCCGACCCCTTGGTGCACCTGGTGCGCAACTCGGTGGACCACGGTATTGAAATGCCGGATGTGCGGGAGTCCGTGGGTAAACCCAGAACCGGGGTGATTACCCTGGCAGCCAGTCAGGAAGGTGACCACATCCTGCTGAATATTGAGGATGATGGCGCCGGGATGGATCCGGAAAAACTCAAAGGCATTGCCATCAAGCGGGGGGTGCTGGATGAAGATGCGGCGGCCAGAATGTCGGATCAGGATGCCTACAATCTGATTTTTGCCCCGGGGTTTTCCACCAAAACCGAAATTTCTGATATTTCCGGCCGTGGTGTGGGCATGGATGTGGTGAAAACCCGCATCACCCAGCTCAACGGCTCGGTGCATATTGATTCTGAGCAAGGCAAGGGCACCCGGCTGGAAATCAAGGTACCGTTAACGCTGGCCATTATGCCAACGCTGATGGTGGAAGTGGCCAAGCAGGTATTTGCCTTGCCCTTATCCAGCGTTAATGAAATCTTTCATCTGGATCTTGGCAAAACCAATGTGGTCGATGGCCAGTTAACCGTGATTGTCAGAGAAAAAGCCATTCCGTTATTCTATCTGGAACAATGGCTTAGCCGGCATCCCCGTGATATCCAACTGCGGGAGCAACGTTTGGGGCATGTTGTGATTGTGCAGCTGGGATTAAAGCAGATTGGCTTTGTGGTGGATGCACTGATAGGACAGGAAGAGGTGGTGATTAAGCCTTTGGGGGCTTTATTGCATGGAACGCCCGGCATGGCCGGAGCCACAATTACTTCTGACGGGGGCATAGCGTTAATTCTTGATGTACCGGGACTTCTTAAATATTACGGCTCCCGCGCAAGACGCTGAATCTCGATTAAGGATTTGAATGGGTATTAAAGTGTTAGTGGTCGACGACTCTGGATTCTTTCGTCGGCGCGTAAGTGAAATTGTAAATCAGGATCCGGAACTGGAAGTGATTGGTCAGGCTGCCAATGGGCTGGAAGCCGTGCGCATGGCTGCTGAACTCAAACCCAATGTCATCACCATGGATATTGAAATGCCGGTGATGGATGGCATTACGGCGGTGCGTAAAATCATGCAAAGCACGCCTACGCCCATTTTGATGTTTTCATCCCTGACCCATGAAGGCGCCAAAGCCACGCTGGATGCACTGGATGCAGGCGCGTTGGACTTTTTACCCAAGCGCTTTGAAGATATTGCCACCAATAAAGACACCGCCATTGCCTTGTTGCAGCAACGGGTCAAAGCACTGGGACGGCGGCGGGTGTTTCGGCCCTTGCCCCGCGCCGCTGCACCGGCGCATGGGCGCCCGTTAAGCCCCCGTGGGGAGTTGCATCCCAAGCGGGAAATGGCGGAGACCAGGGAGAGCGTTGTTGCGGAGCGCCCGGTAAGCCGTAGTGGCGTGCCTGCTCGTGCCAGTGGCAAGTCCTACAAACTGCTGCTTATCGGCACCTCTACCGGTGGGCCGGTGGCGCTGCAACGCATTCTTACCCGTTTCCCGGCCAACTATCCGTTGCCGATAGTGTTAATCCAGCACATGCCGGCTGCCTTTACTCCGGCGTTTGCGGCGCGGCTTAACAGCTTGTGCCAGATACAGGTGAAAGAAGCCGCATCCGCAGACGTGATGCGCCCGGGCTGCGCTTATTTGGCGCCGGGGGGCATGCAGATGATGGTGGAGCGCATGGGCACCGGTGGCCGCATCAAGATTGTGGCAGGCAGTGCCGAGATGAATTACAAGCCCTCAGTGGACATAACCTTTGCCTCGGCCGCCAAAGCGTTTGGCGGCGATGTTCTGGCAACGATTCTGACTGGCATGGGCGCTGATGGCCGGGAGGGTGCTCGGCTATTGAAAAATGCCGGTGCCACCATCTGGGCACAGGATGAAGCTTCATGTGTGGTCTATGGCATGCCCCAAGCCGTTACCGTTGCCGGGATCTCCAGTCACTCCATTCCCTTGGACAGCATGGCTGATGCCATATTACGGGAAACCCAAAGTGGCTGAGCATAAAGGGGCGGGGCACACCACGGCATACCAGCTGGGGCTTTTTTTGCTGCTGCTGTTGTTGGTGGTGCTGTCGGCCCTGAGCTGGCAGTTTTATCAGAAAAACCAGGCGCTGCAGCAACAGGTGTTGCAGTTGCAGGATGCTCAAGTGGTATTAATGGTGCCGGATGAACAAGCCGCGACCATTGCCGACTGGATGGTGGCCCATCCGGAACAGACCGCTGCCTTGCTGGATGTGGTAAAACCGGCGCAAACCGGAGAAAAATCACTGCAGCAAGTGCTGGATGAACAACAGCGTCATGAGGGAAAAACGCCGCCTCAGCAGGCAAACCGCCCGGTAGCGGCGGATGGGAAATCATTATCCGTGCCTGAGTCACCAAATGCACCGGTAATGGTGGAACAGTTGCAAGATGGCGTTAAAGTAATACGTTTACCGCATGGTGGCATCCGGGTAACCACTCGGGATGTCAATGAGGAGTGATGACTGACAGGGCCGTGTGCCCGCCAAAAAGGGGTGGCTAGTGAGAGTCTGGACCATTGCAAATCAAAAAGGTGGCGTGGGTAAAACTACCACCGTGGCCAGTCTCGCCGGCGTGCTGACCCAGCATGGCCAGCGGGTGTTGGTGATTGATACCGACCCTCATGCCTCGCTTGGCTACTATCTGGGCATCGATTCCGAAGAGGTGCCTGCATCACTGTATAACGTATTTGTGGCCCATGATCATCTCACCAAGCCACTGGTGCAAAAACACATAGTGCCGACCGCCGTTGACGGATTGCATCTGCTGCCGGCCACCATGGCGCTGGCAACGCTGGACCGGGCCCTTGGGCACCACGAGGGCATGGGGCTGGTGTTGCGTAATCTGCTGCAATTGCTGGATGATGATTACGATGTGGCCTTGGTGGACTGCCCGCCGGTACTGGGGGTGCTGATGGTCAATGCCCTGGCAGCCAGCCAACATGTTATTGTGCCGGTACAAACCGAGTTTCTTGCCATCAAGGGGCTGGAGCGAATGATTAAAACCATGGAGCTGATGGGGCGGGCCAAGCACACCCGATACAGTTACTCCATTGTGCCCACCATGTATGATCGGCGCACCAAGGCCTCTGCGGCCGCATTGCAGTTTTTAAGCGACAGTTATGGCCAGCACCTGTGGCCGGATGTGATCCCCATTGACACCAAATTCCGTGATGCCAGCCTGGCTCACCTGCCTATCAGTTATTATGCCCGGAAATCCCGGGGCATTCAGGCTTACAAACGATTGCTGGATTTCCTGATGAAGAGCGAGTTTTCCCATGCCAAAATCAGTTGATGAAACTGTTTTTGACTATTTCAGTACGCTGCTGAGTGAGCCTGTGGCCGCATCATCTGAAGCGTTGGCTATGGCCCAGAAAGCAAGGACTCCTGAGAAAGAAAAAGCCCCTGAAAACGTACAAGACACCCCCGCGCGAGTTGCCGAGCCCTCCCGGACAGTGCTGGATAAAGCCGCACTGCAACAACTGTTGGCGCCGGTAATGGCCGGTAGCAACACGATTGCCGCAGAAACGGCGCCCAAGGTGGAACTAGCGCCAGCACCTGCCATTATTTCCTCTTCTGAGGCTATAATCGCGCAGGCAGAAAACTGCCCATACAAGGTACCAGAAGATGCGCCAGCATTAAGTGCTGAGGGCATGCAGGCAGACGCCCCGCCTGCGGCGCGTCCGCCTTTGGCGGAGCTGCTGGATGACGAATTTCAGGTGCTTTTTTTCAAGGTGGCCGGGCTAACGCTGGCGGTACCCCTGCTGAGTTTGGGGGGCATTGTGCAAATTGCCCATATCAATCATATTATTGGCCGGCCACAGTGGTATAAAGGGGTACAGAATTATCGGGGCACCCAGTTGAACGTGGTGGATACCGCCCGTTGGGTGATGCCGGAAAAATATCATGATAATTTGGCGCAACCGCTAAACTATCAATATGTTGTAGTATTGGAAAACAGTAACTGGGGCTTGGCCTGTGAGGCATTGGTCAATACCGTAAAAGTGAATAAATCCCAGGTTAGCTGGCGCGGGGCTGCAGGCAAGCGCCCTTGGCTGGCAGGCGTGGTAAAAGAACAGATGTGTGGCATTTTGCATGTCCGGGCTCTGATTGAAATGCTCAATGCCGGGTTGGGATGTCAGGATCCGATAGACTGAGGTAAATATGACAGAATCAAGAAATGTAACTGCGGTGTCTACAGACAAAGACGATGCGGTGCTGCAATGGGTGACGTTCAAGCTGGACCATGAAACCTATGGCATTAACGTGATGCAGGTACAGGAAGTGCTGCGTTACACCGAAATTGCACCTGTGCCGGGGGCTCCCCATTATGTGCTGGGGATCATTAACTTGCGTGGCAATGTGGTCACCGTGATTGATACCCGTTGTCGTTTCGGATTGCCCGCCGCCGAGGTGGATGATGCCACGCGCATCGTGATTATCGAAGCGGAAAAACAGGTCATTGGCATTTTGGTGGATAGCGTGGCTGAAGTAGTGTATTTGCGCCGCTCCGAAATTGACAACGCACCTAATGTGGGCACGGAAGAAAGCGCCAAATTTATCCAGGGCGTGAGTAACCGGGGGGATGAACTGCTGATTTTGGTGGATTTGGACAAACTGCTGTCAGATGAAGAGTGGGCTGAGCTGTCCCAGATGTAATCATCCCATGGGAATGGCATATAGACGTGATGGCACAAGGGAGTAAACACACATGATGGGCGATGCTTTTTTAATCGCAGCGTTGGTTTATATTGTCGCCTGTCTGGGGTTGGTGCTTTTTTTGCAAAAACAGGGCAACCGTCTGCGCAATAAAGTGGAGGCGCTGACGGTGCTGGTTAAAGAGGGCGACCGGCAACGTGAAGGGTTGAAACGGGAGTTGCAGGAGTTGCGCAGCGGTACTATTGGCGTTGGGCGCCGGGTGCTGGCATTGGAGCACAAACTGGCAGAGCAGGCCCAAAAACTGGATGAATCCGTGCAACAAGAGCCCCAGGCCAAGCTGTATAGCCGCGCCATTAAAATGGTGCATTTGGGCGCGGGAGTTGATGAGTTAATCCAGGAATGCGAGTTGCCAAAAGCGGAAGCCGAGCTGTTAATTCGGCTGCATAGCAAGCGTTAACATGCCGACGTACCGATAAAAAAGAGGCAGCGCCTCTTTTTTTTATGCCTGGGCGGCAATTTTTTTATGCATGTTGTCCCATTGTTCGGGAAACTTTCCATCCAGCATGTACACAAATGCAATCAACTCCGCTATCAGCAAGTACAATTCTTTGGGAATTTCCTCCCCTACCTCAAGCAGCTGTAAAAAATTGCTTAAGTGTTCATCCTGATGCACCGGCACGCCGGCCGCTGTTGCAAGGGCAATGATTTCCTCTGCCAGCAAATCTTTTCCCTTGGCGGTGACTTGCGGAGCGCTCTTGCCGTCGTAATGCAAGGCTACCGCTTGCGTGGATTTTTTTGGCGTAGCGTTATCGGTCATGGGCATACCTTCTTATCATGCTTGCATCTGTACCAAATAATGATCGCCCGGCAACAATGTGGCCGGTACCGGTGCCACATGAGCGCTGATTTCACGGGGCGGCAGGCCAAGTTGGGTTAATTTCTTGGACAGTGGCGCCAGCTGTCCTTTCAATTTGTCTACCAGTTGCTGCTGGCTGCCAATAAAGTGCAGGGTTATTCCTTGAGGCTGTAACCGGGCCTTTGCCAGTAAACTGCCGTCACTGAGATTGAATTTCAATTGCAACTGCCACAAGCGGCGTTTATCTGCGGCATTGTCACTCTCTGGCAGATATTCAAACTTGGCTTCCAGTTGCTCTTGACGCTGATCAAGATAATAGGGCAGCGTGGCATACCAACACTGACCAATGCTGTCAGCCCCCGCTTGCTGATAAAGCCGAATGCCTTGGCTCATGCGGCTGACATGCTCCAGGGCATCTTGTTCCTGTAATGTTTGCAAGAGTTGCGGCCCAATGCCACTGCGGTTTTGCAAGGTCTGCAAGTATTGGCGCAATTTGGTGCTGAGGGGCAATTTATGGGCAATGGCTTTTACCCCAATCAACAGTTGCAACAGGGTGCTGATACCATCGGTTTGGGTGTTGTGTCCCGTACTTGACGGGGCGGTGGGCTGGAATCGCAAAAAAGCGCTTAACTCCGCTTGCAAAATATCAGGCAGGGCCAAGTGGCTTAATGGCTTGGCCTGTAAGTGCGGCAGTTGTTTTAGCAGCGCCGATGCCACATTTTGCTGCAATGCCATGTGGCGTAATTCTCCCCGGGGCACTGCGCCCAGTTTATTAAAGGCTTTTTGCAGGTAATTCAACCCGGATGTATTCAGCAGTTGCTGGGCGGCGGGCGGGACTGTTTCCTTGGCGGCGTTATGCAAGGTGCCGGGCATTTGTTGGGATGTGCTGCCAGGCGTTGCGTTTTTTGTTGTCGTGCTGGCATCCGTGGTGTGAGGCGTAGCACTTGCCCTGTAGCGGTTTATCCCCTGAGCTAAAGGCTTGGCTGCATCAAGCGCGGGCCGGGGGGCTGTTGCTGCTATGTTTTTGGCAGTAGATGGCGTGGCACCTTGTGGTTGTGCTTGTGGTAATCCCGGCGCAAACGTGCCGGCGGTTGCGGCCGTTTTGCCTGTTGTCAGGGGAAGCTGCTCCAGTGTTTTTAGCCACTGGCTGATAATGTTGCCGGTGTCTGCCTTGGTGATTAACCTGGGCGCAGTGGCACTGGCAGCCTTCAGGGGCGCTGACTCAGGGGGTTGGCTTAGTGAGGGGTGAGGGGATAGCGTGACTTCTTGTCGGCTAATCACCGGTTGCAACTGCAGTAACAGGGTTTGCCCTTGGGTGATGACCCTTGCCAAATACTGACCTTGGGGCAGTTTTACATCAGGCGGAAGGGAAAGGCTGACCCCTTCGCTAAATGACAGTGTGCGCTTGTTGACAGTAAGCGGCGGCAACGGATATCCCTGGGGGCGACTGGCCAGTTGCTGCAACTGTTGCAGTGAAATGCCGTTTTGTGAAGCCAGCTGAGTCAATGCATCCGGTAAGCGAAACTGCACGGCATTGGCCAATAACAACAAGTGGCTGACGGCCTTGCCTTGCAACACCGCTGGTAATGAGTGCTGCAGTTCAAGGGCGGCAGCCGTTGTTTGCACCGGTAGGGATTGTAATGTTGTTGATGGTTTAATACTTTGTATTAAAAAAGATTTATCCTGAATATTTAACTGTAATTGTTCCCCGTTGGCATCCAGTGTTACCGGCAATACTGTGGCTGTTCCCGGCATGGGGGGAACCGAAGAAAGGATGCTGTTCTGTATTGTGCCATTTATTGGGTTCATTGTTGCACTTGATGGTATCCAGGGGCATATCTGCACGATTGTTACAAAATATCGATTTGATCTATTTTTTTTGCGCAGTATCCTTACAGTCAGAAACTGGGTCAACGGATGGGTTTTTGACGGTTACTGCACGCTTTGATCACCACTATATCGACCTGAACAGCGTTATTCTTTAGTCAATTCCGACAATATATCTGATGATATGACAGCAAAAGAGACTGACATGAAGTATTCGTGGCATTTATTGATTTTTGCACTGATGTGTTCCTTTGCCGTAACGGCGAAGGCGAGTGCGCCCAGCCCTGAAGATTCTGAGGCGGATAATGCCCTGCCTGTCAGCATCAGCTATCAGGACCCCCGAGATCCCTGGGAAGGGTTCAACCGGGTGATGTGGGATTTCAATTACCAGTATCTTGATAAGTACGTTGCCCGCCCCGTGGCCCACGGCTATCGGGATTATGTGCCGGAGCCCATGAAAACCGGCGTTGATAATTTTGTGCAGAACCTCGATGAGCCCCACAGCGTGGTCAACAACGTGTTGCAGGGCAAATGGTCTTGGGCACTGAATGCCAGCGGGCGGTTTGTGGTTAACTCCACCGTGGGCATTTTGGGTTTCATTGATGTGGCAGACATGATGGGCATGCCGCGAAAACTGGATGATTTTAACGAAGTGCTGGGATATTACGGCATGCCCAATGGCCCCTATTTCATGGCACCTTTTGCCGGCCCTTATGTGACCCGTGAGATAACAACAGACTGGGTGGATGATCTATACTTCCCCTTGGCGGAGTTGACCATCTGGCAGCGCGTACTCAAATGGGGGGTTAAAAGCCTCAATGCCCGCGCGGCAGCCATTGAACAAGAACGATTGGTTGATAATTCCCTGGACCCGTACAGCTTTGTCAAGGATGCCTATATCCAGTATGTGGATTACAAAGTGTACGACGGAAAAGTTCCATCAAAAAAGGATGATGATGAGTTACTTGATGAATACATGCAGGAGCTGGAGTAGCCTTTAACCGATAGTGTGCAGGCGGATAAACGGCCAATAGCTTTCTGATGTTGGTACCAGCGTAGTTGTACTTGTTGGGAAGTTTATATGGCGCTTGATGTGTTGAATATCTTATTGGTGGAAGATGATCCGGTATTTCGTCAGTTGCTTGCCGGATTTTTGCGCTCTCGCGGTGCTTTGGTCACCGAAGCCGATGACGGTCGGGAGGGCCTAGCGCAATTCGTAAAAAAGCGTTTTGATATCATCCTGGCAGATGTGTTTATGCCCAACATGGATGGTTTGACCATGTTGCGCAATATCTATCAGACCGGTTCTTCCATTCCCTCCATCATATTGTCCGGTAATCAACGTATGGCACTGGTAACAGAAGCCTTGCGTCTTGGTGCCAGTGATTATCTGGTCAAACCGCTGGATGATCTATATGCGGTTGAATACGCCATCAACCAATGCCTTATTGCAACAGGGGCATCACCTAGCAATGTGGATAGCCACATTGATGAATTGTCTTATCTGGAGCTAAATGAAAACCTGGCGCTTTTGGAGCAAAACACCGAAGCGGCCAAATGCGTGCAACAACAGCTGTTCCCCGGTTCTGCCATTGATTACCCCAAAATACATGTAGATTACACCTTATTGACCCATAACCGGGTAAGCCCGTTTTTTATTGACTCCGCCATGATAGGTGCCGAGCATTTCATCATGTATCTGGCGCATTTTCATCCGGAAGACAATCGGGCGGCATTTGCGGGCGTTTTATTGAAAAGTTTCGTCAATCAAAAGGTCAAGGACTGCAATAACCAGCTTGATGATACGGTAACCAATCCTGATGTAATGCTGAAATACCTCAACGAGCGTTTGGTGAGTGCGGGATTGGACTTGCATTGTGACATTATTTACGGGGCGGTTAATCTATCGACGCGTATGTTACAAATCGCCCAGGCAGGAAGGGGGCTTAGTTGTTATTTGCGCCACGGGCAGCAGTTAGTGGCCCTGCCGTTACCAGAAAGCATGCGTTTGGGGCTATATGCCTGGGCACAACCCAGCATGCAGGTGCAGCCTCTAAATGGTAATAATATTCTGTGTTTAAGTACCAGCATTGCAGAGCATCAAGTCATGCTCAGGGCCAATGATTTTCAGGGGTTACTGTATGCGCCTCACACCCCAGAAGGCGGATTTGTTCAAATGCAGATAAACTAGTTGTTTCTAATAAAGTTTTTTGTATAACACATAACGTGAGCATCCAACAAGACCACTCACAAAAGCGTTACCCCTGCATATGCTTGTGGATGAAGATTACCCATCCGTTACACACTCTGCCTTTTATGAACATGCACGTTTAAATTTTCTGCAACTGTTCATCATTATCTCCCTCATGTATGGGGAAACGGCATTTAATTTTTGATGTGGTTTTGCTATGATTGCCGGCCGTGACAGGATGTCACTTCATGAGGAAGTTGAGACTCAGTATGAAAGCCTGGTATTTACTCTACTGCAAGCCCCGTAGTGAACTGCGCGCACAGCAGCATCTCTCTATGCAGCAGTTAGAAACATACCTGCCTATGCTTCGGTCAGAAAAAAAGGAAAAGGGCCAGAGCGTTATCAAGAAATCTCCGTTGTTTCCCAATTATCTGTTTATCCGGTTTGATCCTTCTGAGACCAGCGTCCGCCAGATCCACTCTACTCGTGGCGTTGCCCGGTTGGTGAACTGTTCTGAGGACATGACCCCCATTGATGATCTGCTAATTTCCCGCCTTAAACGCCGAGAAATGGGTGAGCCGCTAGTGAAAGCTAAAGTACTGGGCACCGGCGATAAGGTCCGTTTTTGTGACGGCCCCTTTGCTGAACTGGAAGGCATTTTTCAAGAGCCATGCGGGGATACTCGTTGCAGAATTTTATTCAACTTTCTGGGTAAAATGCAGTCAGTTGTGGTCGATAATCATGCGGTGGTTGCTGATACGCATGCGTAGTTGTTTCGAGGATAGCATTAGTGACAAGTGGTTAAGGAACAACGCCATTTCTTCATTTTGTCATAAAAAATTCCAGTGCCTGTTGTAAATTGCAATGTGATTGTTTCACATTCGGCAAAAACTGCTGTTTTTGTTATGGGATTGCAAAAGTAAGCCGGTTTGTGGGATATTTTGGACTGGCTTAGGTAAAGCTGGTATGGGTGACGTAAAACTCATCTAACTGGTTGAGTTTATTTTATTTAGAATCAGTTGTTTAGAAAAATTTAGCGTTCCATGGGCAATCTGGAAGCCATAATCCATGGGCGGTAGCGTGCCTGAAACAAGATTTTACCAGTGATTTCATAAAATTAATGTTTTGGGCATTTCAAGCTCATACCGGGCGATAGTGGGCAATATATACAATCAACCACTCCAGTCAGCCATCAAAATGACTAGTGTCATTTTTTTGTCGTACATATATTAATCAATAAAGATGTAATGATGTGTGTTTATGCGCACATTATTGGGTTTATGGAGAATTTTGAGTGTCATTCATGAAAAGAAAGATAATATTCGCGCTGGCAATACTGGTGTCTTTCAGCTTCGCCCAGGTTCATGGGATGGCGATTTCACCGCAAATGGTGGAACAGTTCAAAAATTTGCCCCAGTCAGAGCAAATGCGGTTGGCACGGCAATATGGCATAGACCCCTCAAAACTTACATCAAGTCAGCAAAATGCTGCATCATCAAGCAATAATCCCAACTATAACACTGATGTTGTGCAGTCCCGGCCGGTTGAGCAAGATACTCCGCAAAGTACTCCTAAAGATGAGCTGAGTTTTTTTAAAGATGAGCAAAATCAGACTCTAAAGCGTTTTGGGTATGACATGTTCGCAGGTTCTCCGAGCACTTTTGCCCCGTTGTCAGATGTACCGGTTCCTGCCGATTATTTGGTGGGGCCAGGAGATACCATCAAAGTACAGTTATATGGGAAAGATAATCAGCAATATGATTTAACCATTACCCGTGATGGCGTATTGCAGTTCCCGGGGCTTGGACCAATCAATGTCAATGGCTTGTCTTTTTCTGCTTTGCGAGAGGTGTTAACCAAACAGATCCATCAGCAAATTATTGGGGTTGACAGCAACATCACCATGGGGGAATTGCGCTCCATCAGGATTTTTGTTGCCGGCGATGCCTACAAGCCTGGGTCATACACAGTATCGAGCCTTTCAACTATTACCCAAGCGTTGTTTGTGTCTGGTGGTGTGAATGATATTGGTTCATTACGTAATATTCAGCTCAAGCGTCGCGGTAAAGTGATTGCCCATTTTGACCTTTACGATCTTTTGCTAAACGGGGATTCCTCCAAAGATTTACCCCTGCGCTCCGGGGACGTGGTATTCATCCCTACCATGGGGGCGACCGTGAGTGTAGCAGGCGATGTACAGCGCCCAGCAATCTATGAGCTAAAACCCCGCGAAACCTTGGGTGATGTGGTGAATATGGCGGCTGGGCTTAAGCCAGGTGCCTACCCTAAAAGCAGCACGGTTGAACGTTATAATGTCGATGGCCTTAAATCCGTGGTGAATGTGGATTTAACAACCGTTGCGGGGAGAAAATTGGCCGCTAAAGATGGTGATTATTTACGGGTGAAAAGCGCTTCTGCCGAATATGATAATGCCATTACTCTTGTCGGTGCTGCAGTGCGACCTGGAATTTACCAATGGGTGAAAGGGCAAAAAATCAGTGACGTTTTACCCACTTTGCACGGTGATTTTTTACCGGGCGCCGATCTGAAGTATGCACTGGTGGTACGTCAGGTGAATGATATTGGTGATGTTAAAGTGTTGCAGTTTTCTCCAGCCAATGCGGTTAGCCATCTTAACGGGGAAGACAATCTACAGTTACAGCCGAAAGACCGGATTGTTATTTTCAATGCCTTGGATAACAGCCGTAGCCGTTACCGTCTGAATCGTTTGGTTAAAGAGCGCCTGTACAAGCTTCAAAAAATCAATAATGCATTTTATGCTCAAATAAAAACCGATATTAGCAACCGCACAACCCAACTGGGTGAAGAACATGCTGGCACTAATGAGCGCGATTCATTAATTAATGTGGATTTGTTCCAATCCGGTTTTACCCAGTTATCCAAGAGCACCATTGTTAAACGTACCCAGCTTGCTGGTGTGGCTATTGGCAGTGATGAAGTGTTGCATGAACCCAATATCGTTGCCAGTGAAGTGGAAAAGATGTTGCTGCAGCTTTTCAATGACAGAGGGCTGATAAAACTGAGTTCTGAGTTGAACCGTCAGGAGTTGTTATATCCTATTATCGCCAAACTGAAGGCGCAAAGTCAGGCGGGGGATGAAGCAAAAGTCATTGCCGTAAAAGGGCAAGTTCGCTACGAGGGCATTTATCCGTTATCCGAAGAAGCCAATATCAGCGACCTTATCGCTGCCGCCGGAGGATTGAAAGAAGGCGCTTATACACAGCGGGCGGAACTGACCCGCACCATCACCGATGATATGTCCTCCACCATTTCACATATTAATGTGGACATTCAACAAGCACTTAGCTTGAGAGAAGACGCGGATATTGTATTGCAGCCACGGGATGTGCTGACGGTTATGAAAACCCCTGAGTGGCAGGAAACCCAAACTATTGAAATTCGGGGTGAGGTTAAGTTTCCTGGGGTTTACAGCATTAGCCGGGGAGAAACCCTGGAGCAGGTGTTAATGCGTGCCGGCGGCTTTACTGATAATGCTTATTTGCCTTCAGCCGTATTCGTGCGTGACTCCATTAAAAAGCAAGAAGAGATTGATATCAAAAAATTGGCAGATCAGCTGCGGCGCGATATTGCGACCCGGGGCATCTCCAAAGATGGCACGGTGGTAAATTATGACGATGCTGAAAAAATGCTTGGTGATTTGGAGCATATCACAGCCGTTGGCCGTTTGGTTATTGACCTCCCTGCCATTGCCATGGGAGTAAAACAAGCGGATTTACAACTGGAAAATAAAGATGTGTTGTATGTGCCCGGGCAGAAACAAACCATTTCTGTAGTAGGCGAGGTACAACACCCATCAACACACCGCTTCAAGTCTGGGTTAACACTAAAACAATATTTGAAGATGGCAGGTGGTGCCAGAAAACGTGCCGATACAGACCGCATCTATGTAGTGAAAGCCGATGGCTCAGTGATGATGCCGTATGATTCTTTTTGGTTTTCACATGAAGATAGCCTGACCGCTGGTGATACCATTGTTGTACCACTGGATACGGAATATAAAGATAGCTTGAGTTTGTGGTCACAGGTTACATCTATTTTCTATAATTCTGCGATTGCGCTGGCAGCTATTGCCAACTTGTAACAAGAATAAAGATGATACAACAAGTGTTTGTTCTGATATGAAATTTATCCATTCATGTCATTACAACGCTTGTTGTGCTTTTAAAGTTTTATAATAATTGCGACGTTTGAAACTACTTAATCTTCGATAAATACCACTTTTATGACAAATACAATTACCAATCCAAAGGATGCCGAGTTTTCATCGTCAAATAACAATTATGATGATGAGATTGATCTTAGAGAGTTATTCGCAGTTTTATGGGTAGGGAAAAAGCTCATTATTCTTATCACCCTTTTATTCGCTGTAAGCTCTGTGGCGTTAGCCTTGTGGATGCCTAATATCTATAAATCTGAAGTATTGCTGGCACCTGCAGAAGAAACCCAAGGTGGTGGCTTGTCAGGCATTGCCAGTCAGTTTGGTGGACTGGCAAGCTTAGCAGGGATTAACTTAGGTAAAAGCGGTACTGATAAAACCGCTCTTGCTATGGAAGTGATGAAGTCACGGCAGTTCACGTCAGATTTTATTAACAATCATCACCTGCTACCGGATTTAATGGCAGTGGATAAATGGAATATGAGTGACAATAGCATCACTTATGATCCTGACATCTATATTGCAGAATCTCAAGAATGGGTGCGGGAAGTCAAGCCACCAAAGCAGCCTAAACCTTCCATGCAAGAAGCTTACAAAGCGTTTTCCGAGATATTTTCCGTAAGCAGTGATAAAGAAACAGGGCTGGTTACGGTTTCTATTGAACATAAATCGCCATTTGTTGCCCAGCAATGGCTTATATGGTTAATTACTGATATTAATGCTGTTATGAAACAGCGTGATGTTACTGAAGCCGAACGCAGCACCAAGTATTTACAGCAGCAAATAGAACAAACCAATGTGGCGGATATTCGTGCCGTGCTTTATAAGTTGGTGGAAGAACAGGTTAAAACCATCATGTTTGCTGAAGTGCGTGATGAATATATTTTTAAAACAGTAGATCCGGCAGTTGTTCCGGAGGAAAAATTCAAACCCAAGCGGGCACTTATCTGTGTGCTTGGTACCCTATTGGGGGGGATGTTAGCCGTATTTATTGTGCTAGTAAGGTATTTTGTGAAAAAGGAAAACTGAGTTTTCATCTGTTTTAGATGTATATAAGAGAGAGGCCTATTGGTACCATTTTCGAAAAATGGTAAAACTTAGGAAGGCGTGGTTTTATTTCCTAAGTCAGTTGAACTAAAGCGGTAGTCGCTAATCTGACTAACACAACTTATCAACTTATCCATTAACTGTGCCAAAACATCGCTATAAATAGCTAACTGGAAGCAGTACAACCAAGCCCTTCAATACTCCCTAGAGACGAATATTGCAGCCATTCGTCAAGGGTAACGAGAATGTTCGTAATGATGCTTTCGTTATTACCGAGGCAGCTCGACGACCTGAACTCAAGTGAGTAACACCAAAAATGCTGGAACAGACGGATATACAAATTCACACATTCAATCAAGCAATGCCACGTTGCCAATCGCACTGCCGTTATTAACCAAATACGCGGATGTATGAGCGAATACGGTCTAGTAGCCGCACAAGAAGACGCATTACGCGCAGCTCTGGAGGAGCCCCTCATAATTCTGGCCTCCCAGAGGTGTTAACCAGTTTAAGGAATTCACCCCAAGCCCAACGAAAATGCGATTCTTTGATTGAGTATTCCGGACGTCGTCTCACTTCTTTGCCGAGCCGGAGGACAGATAGCACGTTTCTGTCACGTATCGTATTGGCTTGAAACTTCCGCTGCCATCCCAGATGCCGGGCGGCCAGGCCGATACACCAAAGCAGTATTTCTGCCAACAACGCTATCAGCAACAACACATCATAACGGCGTGGACAACGGCTGCGGCTTTGTCTAAGTCCCATGCCGTATTGGGGACTCTTGAGATCGCGAAAGGTTTCTTCTATCTGCATCCGTCTAGCATAAAGCTTGACCACCTGCGTTGCAGAGAACACCTCTGTGGGCAAGTTGGTTGCCAGTAACCAGGGCTCTTTACTGCTAAGACGGTAACTTTGCTGTGCCGTATGATTGCGCCCGGCCTTGGATGACCGCTTGTCGGCTCGATATTTCGGCGCAGCCTTGTACAGATGTAAATGACAAGGGAGCGGAGATTTTCGTCCCAGTTTTACGTAACCAACATGCTGCGCTTTCGTCGTGGCGGAGGGATACAGAGACTTATTCGACTGCCATTGGGCATGATTGTCTTGAAGAAAACCGACATCCCCACGGACACGGCCAAGCCAAAACCAACCATGGCGTTCCACCTCCCGAAACCAGGTATTGCGGTAACCTGCATCGGTGACAATCAGCGGACAAACATGAGATGGCAGTACCCGCGCCAACTCAGCAAGGAAGGCGTTATGACTGCGGGGAGCGTTGTAGTCGGCAAACTTGAAAGTGCGCTCATACAGGGTAACCGAGCGCTCTTGCACACTCACAGAGGCTCACAATGTCATCAGGCGCAATTGTTCACGGACATCAGCCCAATCAACCAAGATAACGGGCATTGGGTTGGCAGCACACAGCAGTTTGGCATGCCATTGATAAATTGTAATTTTATCGGTATGGAGATGTGTATTGCCGAGCAATCTATCTATCCGCTTTATGTTGTGCTTTGGCGCTACGGGGCCAGAGATATTGCGGCCAAGTTGAGTCAGTGATAGTTGATTGCCATTAAGCAATGCTTCTGTGGCAACCATCAGAGCATTAAGTCGTTTTTGGTGTATTTCGGGACATTGTTTTTTGAGTAAATCGTGTAAGATGTGGATATCACGCATGGTGTTGGATCTGGTAGTTTTTTGGCGAAATCAATTAGATCAATCAACACCATGTGTGTCTACAAAATTGAATAAAAAGGGAATTATCTGGGGATTCCCTAGCGCGCAGCGTTACCTAATATTCTCTAAGACGCTGGCAACGAACTGACGGCGAAGGCTCGCCAATATCTGGCTGGGTTGCTGGATGAGTGGCGCGCTCTTAATAAGCTCACCAAAGACGATGACTGAGAAATAAAGCTACATGCCCGAGAAAACGATCTCATTCAGCGACTAACCACTGTATGAAGTATGGGTGAACAGACGGTATCAGCATTATTTGCATATGCGGGCGATGGATGGTAGTGGTTATAAAAATAGTCGCCAATTAACAGCGAGTTTAGTGCTTGTGCCAAAAGACTATTCCAGCGGGGGTAAACAAAGTTCCAGCGGCATAACTAAACGGGGTAATCCTTACATTTGATGTTTTCTTACCCAGTGTGCCTAGTTGGTAATCTGGCATCTGCAGAGCAGAAGCAGAAACAGACAAACTCTCAGTTTTTACCAGTAAACTTATTGAGCGACGTGGTGTACATAAAGCAGCAATTGCAGTCGCAAACAAAATCGCACGGATAGCTTGGGTGATTATTTATCACCAAACATCATACAGCCCCGTCTAAGTAAAGAGGTTCTAATCAAGAAAGGCTGAAGATTCAGTAATGATGTAACAGGTAAGATCAGCTCTGGAAAATGCTGATAAATAACTCGGAACATAAATTCCAAAGGATCGATAAGTAACCAGAGCACGGTACTCATTAGGACTAGAGCAGACAGTAATTGCTCACAAATAGGGCAGATATACGTTTGTAATCTTATCCTTGTTATTCAAAACTGAAATATCGACAAGAGGTGTAAATATAAGTTATTTAGGCATATTTTTTTAACATTTAAATTTGGAATTTTATGAGTTATTTTTTATATGGTTATAATGGATTAGGTAATATCGGTGATGATTTAATGTATCTTAGCTTGATTAACTCTCTGCCTAATGATGCACTTAAGTTTTCTAATGATAAGCAATATGAAATGCCTGGTGGAATACGATGTAGAGGCTTTAATTTGCTTGGTCGAATAATCTTTTCTGATGTATTTATGATCATAGGTGGCAATGTGTTCTCATATGAGCGTAAGAAGTCATATTTGAAATTACTTTTTTTTGTTGTAGTTTTTGCTGTGAGAAAAATTTCCGGGAAAAAAAATGAAATTGATTCTGTAGGATTAGACTTAAAAGAAGGAAAATTTTGGCGTGCTATTGTTTTAGTTTGTCTAAGCTTTGTCAATGAAATTTCTTTAAGAGATAAACTGTCATATCGTTATTCTAGACGGTATTTGAAATTAAATAAAATATCTTTAAAATTTGATAGGGTATTTAGAGAATCTAAATTTATTAAAGGATTAACTTGCGAAGCATTAGCTGGGAATATGGATAATGCTCATAAATTTCACTGTGATATTATTTGGTGGGTTTCTGCGCCGGCTTATAAAAAAAGTAAAAGAACAGAATTGTTGCCAAATGACTTATCTAAATATAAAAGTGAATGTAAAGGGAAAATGGTTGTTTTCTTCTGTCAAGGTGAAGAAGATATGAGCCGTGCTGATTTGATTATAGCGAATTTAAATTTAGAGAATTTTAAAGTCTTTAATTACAATTTCGATAATCTTAATGAGTCATTATTGTATATGTGGAATGCCAAAAAAGTAATTACTGAACGATATCATGGTGCAGTATTGGCTGAAGTTTTTGATACTAAGTGGGCTTCAGTTTCTTTTACTGAAAAACTCAGTCGAGTAAAACCGGATTTTAATAAGGTTTTGTTATAAATGTTTCTGTTTGTCATTAGTCTTGGTTTTGCAATTTTTTTTCCATTATTAAAGCTTAATTTAACTAACTACGTAACAGAATATGAATATACATTATTAGTCACCGTTTGGAGTTTGTCATCTTTACTTGGTTCACAATTAATTGGTTCTTATCCAAGGCTATACCCTAAAGATATAAATAATTTTAAAAAAATCACATTTGATTTTTTTAGTGTCTGTATTTCGCTGTTGTTTTTTTTAATCTTTGTTCTTTACTATAGGTCTTTTTTTGCAACAATTATGTTTTTTAGTTGCATATTAATTTTGGGCGTGTATGAATTATATTCATATTTGAATTCGATAAATAGAAATTATAAAGGTTTGTTTGCATGTGAATTCGCAAATATATTGCCTTTATTAAGCATAATTACTTGCTTATCGATTTTTCACTCTTTTGATAGTATTAGTATTGTTACTTCTGTATATCTCCTTTTCGGTTTTTTATTTTTTGGTTTTGTTATTCGTAAGTTTTCATTTTCTTTTAAAGGTTTTGACTGGAGTGATGACTATAGTCGGACTAAATTAGCCTTGTTTTTTTCACAAGCAAACGCTCATCTTATTCCCGTAATTGTTGGTATCTTATATATTCCTGAAGTTGCCGCTAAATTACTTGTTTTATATTATTTGCTTAGCCTTCCAGCATCTTTGAATCAGCTTTTAATTAATCGAGTCATGTATTCTGCGAGAAATGACTCAATAAAAAGATTGATAGCAGTTATTATATTAGTCGCTATAGAATCTATTGTTTTAGATATAGCATTTCAATACTCTTTGTTCGAACGTTTAATCCCATATGAATTTTCATTGGATTTTTTTGCAATTTTTGTTTTTTTACAATCTAGAATTTTCTATACAATATTATTTATTCGATCTAGATTTCTTAAAGTTTCAGGAACTGTCTTAAATAAGTTTGAAGTTATTCGTTTGTGTTTTATGGTACTATCTCTTTTTGCTGGGAAGTTTTTTTACTTTAGTTACGATGCCTTTTTATATTATTTATCTTCTAGTATAGTTTTGTTTTGTTTTATATTTTCTATCTTTATCTTTAAAAAAAATAACTTATGGTGAGCTTGTGGTAAAAAATATTGCTATATGTATTCTAACGTTAAATGAGTCTCATAATATTAAATTATGTATTGAATCTTTAAAACGTAATGACTTTTTTGATATTCACGTTATCGATTCCGGTAGTAAAGATGAAACAGTTAAAATTGCTCAGGAATTAGACGTAAAAGTGTATGTTAATATTCAAAGTGGTGTTTATTCTGCTGCGGAACAAAGAAATTGGGCTTTGATTAATGTTGAAAGTCCTTCAGATTATTTGCTTTTTGTTGATGCTGATGAAATTCTTCCGATTGAGTTTGGTTCCAAGTTGTTAAAATTTTTTGACGACGAAAGTAATGCCAAATATGATGTGTATAGTATTCCACTTCTGTATCATTTTCATGGTAAAAAAATCAAATCTATGGGGTACCCTAATTGGCATGATCGATTGATCTCTAGGAATGTCCACTTTGTTTCTTCTGTTGGGGAGTTTGTTCCAACTGATAATAGAAGGAATGTAGAGTCAATCTATATTGTTCATAACTTTAATTCATTAGGTATGAGACGTTTTATAGAAAAGCAAGCTAGATATGCAGAGTATATTGGTTCTGAAACTTTTAGATTTAGAAATGGAGAAACAGTTAGCTATTTTGAAAAATCCGATCACAATGGAAGGCTAAAACGTAGTATTGCTAAGTTGAATTTTAGTCGCCCATTTTTACGTTTTTGTTATCTATATTTTTATAAAGGTGGGATTTTCGAAGGAAGGGAAGGGTTTATTGTTGCATTTTATATGTCTGTTTTTGAGTTTATGGTTGTGTTGTCTGCTCTGGAATGTGAGAGAGTTTATAAAGGACAAACTTTGTAAAATATGAAAATCATTGTTATCTTTAATAGATTCTTATGGTTAGTTGCTTTAATATCTTTTTTTGTGTTTGCAACACAAGTTGATTATCGTTTTCTTGTTGATCCAGTTTACTATGTTGAAGCTTCACAATTATCAATAAATTTTTTTGAAGCTATCAAACAAGGTGAAAGATGGTCAACAGACATATTTTTTATTATCTATTCATTTTTATTAGGAGTAATTTCAAATGATTTTAATACAATTGCTATTTTATTTGTGACATCATTGATAATGTTATTGTTTTCTGCACTATATAAATACACTAAATCAGTTATATTTATTTTACTATTGTTTTCAGTTACTGTTTCATTCTCTACTTTTGGCTTATTCTTCAACGTTTGGAGACAAGGTTTTGCTGTTTTGTTGATAACACTGACAGCTGTTTATTTTAACAGGTTATCTATTTATTTCCTTTTTTTTGCTGTAGGATTTCACTTGAATTCTGCCATTTTCTTCTTGCCAGCATACTTTTTTAAAAAAATAAAAGATAACATTAATATTTTTTTGCCATTAACTATTTTAATTCTTGTTCCATTAGTGTTATTTTTAGTTGTAAATGTTAATTTATTTATTAATTCTTTTTTGGTTTATGCAAATGTTGAAGCTAAGATAGCTTTACTTAGGAATATGTTTGGTAATGTTTTATTACTTTGTTTTCTCCTTAATGTTAAATTTTTTGTAAAAAAGTCAATGAGGTTGAGAGATTCGTTGATTTTCAAATTCACCTTGTCTTGTTTAGTTTTTTCTACTATTTTTTTAATTATTGCTCCATCTGCGTCTGAACGACTTATGTATTATTTTTTTATGATTTATCCTTTTCTTTTGTGTGAGTTTTATCGGAATTTTAATATTTATGGTCGTTCAGTTGTCATATTAATTTTTTTAATTTTTATTTCAGTTTCCATGTACTTTCTATTCAGGAGTCAAACTTGGAATAATTTAGTCCTCTTTTCTGTATTTTGAGTGAACTGTTAATGAAATTTTCTGTGTTGATGTCATTGTATTATAAAGAAAATCCTGATTACTTAAATGATTGCTTGGCTAGCCTTTTTAATCAAACGGTTAGAGCAGATGAAGTGATTATAGTTTTTGATGGACCTGTTTCGGCGGATTTAACATCAGTTGTTGACTTGTGGCTTAGTAAATTAAATATAATAATTGTGCCTATTGATGTAAATGTTGGGTTAGGTAACGCGCTGAATATTGGTTTAAAACATTGCACCTTTGATTTAGTTGCCAGAATGGACACTGATGATATTTGTTTGCCAGAAAGATTTGAGCAGCAGTTGTCAATTTTTGATAGAAATGAAGACATCTCAATCTGTGGATCTAGTATTGATGAATTTGACGAATCTATGTCTTTTTTATTAGGTCACCGACGCGTAAGTGTTAGCAATATTGACATTGTAAGAGATTTGCCAAGAAAAAATCCATTTAATCATATGACTGTTATGTACAGAAAGAATCATATTATATCTGTTGGTGGTTATAAACACCTACCTTGGATGGAAGATTGGTATCTTTGGATTAGATTGTTATCTCATGGTTTTAAAGGTATGAACATATACTCTTCACTTGTTTTTGCTAGAACTGGTGACTCAATGATTGGTAGGCGTATTGGACTAGATTACGTTCGCAGTGAATGGCGATTGACTAAGATAAAAATATCTCTAGGAGTCGTTTCACCATTTGTTGCGTATTTTATTTTTTTGAAAAGGTCTATTCCTAGGTTATTACCTAAACCTATCCTTAGATTTGTTTATTCTATAAGTCGTAAATGTGGGTAGTAACATGAAATTATTGTTGACTGGTGCTAGAGGTTTCATTGGATCGGCTCTTTGTGATTCTTTGGATAATTGTAAATCGGTAAAGGTATTTAAAGTTGTTAGGGGGAATGTGCAAAGATCAAATGATGATATTTTTTATATCGATGATCTTTTTACTGCTGATTGGAATTCTGTTTTATCAAGCAGAGATTTTGATTGTGTTGTGCATTTAGCAGCGTTAGCGCACTCTCAGAATATAGATTCTGATAAATTATTTCAAACTAATACTCAAGCAACAATAAGACTAGCAAAAAAAGCAGCCGAGTTTGGAGTATCAAGATTTGTCTTTGTTAGTTCAATCGGTGTAAATGGTACGTCAACTGATTTAATCCCTTTTGCTGATAATTCAATTCCAAGTCCGCACAATGAGTATGCTCAATCAAAGTATGAAGCCGAACTTGGATTAAAAAAAATTTCCGATGAAACTGGGCTCGAAGTCGTTATTGTAAGGCCTACCTTGGTTTATGGGCCTAATGCTCCAGGTAATTTTGGCTTGCTAACAAAGCTAGTTAAACAGCTTCCAGTATTACCGTTTGGTTTGGCTACCAACAAACGTGACTTTATTGCGGTCCAAAATCTTGCAGATCTTCTTGTAACCTGTGCTGTTCATCCTAATGCAGCAGGTCAAACATTCTTAGCATCTGATATGGAAACGATATCAATTAAGGATTTTACGAATTGTATAGCAGAGGGATTGGGCAAGAAAGTTATTCAGTTGCCAATACCCGTTACTCTGATGAGATTCTTAGGTCGACTAACTGGAAAATCAGTTGTAATTGAGCAACTGTTTGGAAATTTGCAGGTCAACTCCTCTAATTTAAAAGAGAAGCTTGACTGGATTCCCCCTTACACAATGCAGCAAGCAATGGCTAGGCTACTTAATTCAGGTAATAACTAAATATGATTCGTGTTATTGATTTTTTGGCAGCCTTCTTCGGCTTGCTATTGCTTTGGCCAATTTTACTTGTCGTTACGATTATTGGTTTATTTGATACCGGCTCTCCAATATTTATCCAAACACGAGTTGGAAAAAATCAAAAGCCATTCAAACTAATTAAGTTTCGCACGATGTCCGTTGACACAAAGTCAGTTGCCAGTCATCTTGCAAGTAACGCTTCAATCACCAAACTGGGTACCTTTCTGCGTAAAACTAAAATTGACGAATTGCCGCAGTTGATTAATGTTGTGAAAGGTGAAATGAGTCTGGTTGGCCCACGACCAAACTTGTTTAATCAAGAAGAGTTAATCAAAGAGCGTGATGCTCAAGGCGTGTATGAGGTTTTACCTGGCATAACAGGCTTAGCTCAAGTGCAAAACATTGATATGTCGACACCTAAGTTGTTAGCTGAAACTGATAAGCAGATGATTGATACGTTAAATATCAAAAGCTATTTCAAGTATATCTTGATGACGGTTACAGGTAGTGGCAGTGGAGATGCTGTAAAGTAGATCAATATCTGTTGGATGAGACACTGTGTTACCTTGATTTAGCAGCAAAGGTGCCGATGTAAATCATCTCAATTTACTATCAAATTACTATCAAAAATTGATTCAGTGTCTCATGAGATGTTTTAAACTCGGTAAGGTATTGTTTTCTAAGTCGGTTGAATTAAAGTGGTAATGGTTTCTCTGAATATCATCACTATTTACGTCCCCTGTGACTACTACTAATTGTCATTGTTACCCTACTATGGATTTTTCTCACACTCCCCTTACTTTTTATAATGGTGAGGTTTACTATGCTTGTCACATTAGAAACATTGAGATTTATCATTTCGGAGTATAAATGAATGGACTTCGTGCAATATATATTCAGAATAAAGCGTACAAATAAACGTATTATCAGCGTTTTTATTGACGCACTTTTTTTGAGTTTTTCCTTTGGAATGTCGTTATTCATTCTTGGTGATGATATTTCTTTGTTGGCAAACCCTCAGCATTGGATGTTACTTGGCGTTGTGCTCCCTCTGAGCATTTTAGCTTTTGTAAAGCTAGGTTTATATCGCGCGGTATTGCGCTACATGGGGTTTCAGGTGCTTGCAGCCATTGTCGTGGGCGTCTTCTTCTCCACTGGCATTCTAGTGCTGTTAAGCTACGTCATAGATTCACAACTTCCTCGTGCTGTACCGGTAGTTTACGCTGCTTTTTCGCTGGTATTAGTCGGTGGTTCCCGTGAGTTACTACGCTCCATGGTCGGAACCGGTATAAAGAAGGTTGGGGAACCCGTCATCATATACGGAGCCGGTGTCAGTGGAAGGCAAACCGCAATGGCGTTGGCTCAGAGTCGTGAATATCATGTGGTTGCATTTGTAGACGATGACAGTTCATTGCATGGTAGTGCTATCCAAGGACTTTATGTGCATTCGCCTGCGAGTTTGTCGATGTTGTTAAAACAAAAAGGAGCCACTAAAGTCTTACTCGCGCTTCCGAGTGCCAGTCGTGCCAGGAGACAAGCGATTCTTCATAGTCTAGAGCCCCTGCCAGTGAAAGTGTTGACGCTACCGGCTATGGCAGATTTGGTTAGTGGAAACAAATTATTCAGTGATATCAAAGAAGTTGAGATTGAGGATCTACTTGGGAGGGATGCTGTTAGCCCTAATCCTGAATTAATGCAGGCTAACATTACAGGTAAGATCGTTATGGTAACAGGTGCTGGGGGTTCTATCGGCTCTGAGTTATGCCGGCAGATCTTACGGCTATTCCCAAAGAAATTAGTGCTTTTTGAACTCTCAGAATATGGATTGTATGCCATTGAAAGAGAGTTAATTTTGATGAAAAAAGAACTTGAAATTGAAGTCGATATCTATCCTATGTTGGGTTCTGTGCAGCGTCAAAATCGAGTACAGGCAGTCATGGATGCTTTTAAGGTACAAACGGTTTATCACGCTGCGGCTTATAAGCATGTGCCTTTGGTTGAGTATAATGTCGTTGAGGGTGTACGGAATAATATATTTGGTACCTTGTTTACCGCGCAGGCAGCTATTGCAACAGGTGTTGAGACTTTCGTATTGATTTCTACCGATAAAGCGGTACGGCCGACCAACACTATGGGCACTACAAAGCGTATGGCTGAATTGGTATTGCAAGCATTGACAAGAACTAATACTACAACCCGTTTTTGCATGGTGCGATTTGGTAATGTGCTTGGTTCTAGTGGTTCGGTGGTACCCTTGTTTCGCAATCAAATTGCCAATGGTGGACCTGTTACTGTTACCCATCCGGAGATTACCCGCTTTTTCATGACAATCCCTGAAGCATCTCAATTGGTTATTCAGGCCGGTGCAATGGGAAAAGGGGGGGATGTTTTTGTATTGGATATGGGGAAATCGGTAAAAATTATTGATCTTGCTAGGAAAATGATCCGTCTAAGTGGCCTTGACATTAAGGATGAAAATAATCCGGATGGGGATATAGAAATTCAATTTTCTGGGTTAAGACCGGGTGAAAAGTTATATGAAGAGTTGCTGATTGGAGATAATGTCGAGGGGACAAGTCATGAGCGGATCATGACTGCACGTGAAATTTCCCTGACTTGGGAAAAACTTAAACCTATTCTCGATAAGTTAGATGTTGCTTGTCACGATTTTGATCATCAAACAATTCGTGACTTACTTCTGGCCGCACCAACAGGCTTCAACCCTACGGATGATATTTGCGATTTAGTGTGGCGGAATAAACAAAAAAATGAGAAGCCATCCTTGGTGTCAAAAGTAGTTTCAATTAATGGCACTACTGGTTCATAAATATCAGCTCATGATCTAATTGGTGACGTGTGTTGTGGAACAAAAGGCCATCTTCAGATAAAGATGGCCTTTTTGCTTAGAGATACTAAAGAATATGTTTGTTGATTTGCTGCTTGTAGGTGCTAATGGCCAAATAGGATGCCATTTATATGAACGGGCGAAAGCTGCTGGGCTTTCGGTTATCGCTTATTCTCATGAGCAACTGGATATTTGTCATGAAGCAGTATTGGCGGTGAAAATCCGTCAGTATCAGCCTAAATGTATTATCAATGCCGCGGCCTATACCCAGGTGGATAACGCTGAAATTGAGCAAGAAACCGCGTATGCGGTAAATGCTCAGGGGGTAGAATACCTTGCCAAATGCGCGGCTGAAATCGGGGCTGTTCTTATACATATTTCCACGGATTATGTGTTTGATGGCATGAAGACAGCGTCTTACCTTGAATCGGATGAACCACGGCCATTATCTGTTTATGGTGCCTCAAAATTAACTGGGGAGCTTGCGATTGCTCATTGTTGTCAACATCACCTGATTTTACGTACGGGTTGGGTGTTTGGCGAACATGGCAATAATTTTGTGAAAACCATGCTGGAGGTAGCTGCACAGCACAATGACTTAACGGTGGTGGCAGATCAATTCGGTAGCCCTACTTATGCGGGCGATGTTGCCCATGCATTATTAACCATGATGCAGCAGGCTTTAGCATCAGATTTTCATGGATGGGGGATTTATCATTATTCCGGTGCCCCATATATCAGCTGGTACGGTTTCGCTTCACGGATTTTTACTCAAGCGGTTGAGCAACAGTTATTTCCTCAACGTCCTCATTTACACCCCGTCACTTCTGCTCAGTATCCCTCTGTAGCCAAACGCCCCGCGAATTCACGGCTGGATTGCGCTAAAATCCAATCGGTATTTAATATCACTCCTAGTGATTGGCAGGCTGCACTCTCAAATTTATTGCCTTATATGCCTGTTTGAATCTTCTCATGCAAATAGCCAAAGAGACGTTGAATGAAAGGTATTATTCTTGCCGGTGGTAGCGGTAGCCGTTTGCATCCGGCAACTTTAGGTGTGAACAAGCAACTACTGCCAGTTTACGATAAGCCACTGATTTACTACCCTCTGACTACACTGATGCTGGCAGGTATTCGGGAAATATTGCTGATTTGCACCCCCAATGACTTAGGCACTTATCAGCGGATTTTGGGGAATGGCCATCAATGGGGTATTCAACTGGATTATGCGGTACAACCTAGCCCTGACGGTATTGCCCAAGCATTCATGATTGCAGAAAGCTTCATTGGCAAAGAGGCTGTCTGTTTGATCTTGGGGGATAATATTTTCCATGGCCATGGTTTAACCAAAACGCTACAGCAGGCGGCCGGCCAAAAAGATGGGGCAACAGTGTTCGGCTATTATGTGCAAGACCCCGAGCGTTACGGCGTGGTTGAGTTTGATAAAGCGGGTAATGCCTTGTCTATTGAAGAAAAGCCCCTGCGGCCGAAGTCTAATTATGTGGTTACCGGGTTGTATTTTTACGATAACGATGTGGTAAATATCGCCCGGCAAATCAAGCCTTCTGCTCGTGGTGAATTGGAGATTACCGACATTAATAATGCCTATTTGCAACGTGGGAGATTGCGGGTTGAAAAACTCAGTCGGGGAGCTGCCTGGCTTGATACCGGGACTCACGATTCATTGCTGGATGCCGCCATTTTTATCCGGGTGCTTGAAAAACGGCAAGGACAAAAGGTGGCATCGCCTGAAGAAACCGCGTTTCGCATGGGGTTTATTGATAAAATGCAGTTGCAAGCCTTGGCTAAGCCGTTGCTCAAGAGCGGTTATGGTGCTTATTTGATGCGAATTGTGCAAGAAAGTGAATGGGACGGCCATGAGAGTTGTTGATACTGAAATCCCGGATGTCAAAATCATCGAACCACAAGTGTTTGGTGATGAACGCGGTTTTTTTATGGAAACCTGGCGGGAGGACTGGTTTAACGAAAACGTGTGTGAACGTCGTTTCCTGCAAGATAACCATTCTTGCTCCCATCAAGGTACGTTGCGAGGGCTGCACTACCAGATTGAACATGCTCAGGGCAAACTGGTGCGGTCAGTGGCCGGTACCATGTTTGATGTGGCCGTGGATATGCGCAAAGCCTCGCCTACATTCGGGCGGTGGGTTGGAGTGCAGCTTTCAGCGGAAAACAAGCGGCAATTGTGGATACCTGAAGGGTTTGCCCATGGATTTTATGCGCTAACATCGCGGGTGGAATGTGTTTACCGTTGCACCGATTATTATCATCCGGCAGCAGAACAAAGCGTGCGCTGGAACGACCCTGATCTTGCCATAAACTGGCCTTTGCTGCATGGACAGTTGCCATTCTTATCAGAAAAAGATGGCAACGCGCAATGGTTTAAAAACGCCATTACCTGCTGATTGAACGTCTTGGAATATATTGATGAAAAAATTGCTGGTAACAGGCGGTGCCGGTTTTATCGGGGCAAATTTTGTCCATTACTGGTTAACCCTCCATCCGAACGATAACGTGACAGTACTGGATGCGCTGACCTATGCCGGTAATTTGGGCTCATTAATGCCGGTAATGGCTAATCCTCATTTTCGGTTTGTGAAAGGTGACATTGCCAATACGGCCTTGGTTGAGCAGCTGCTGCTGGAAGAAAGGATTGATACGGTAGTGCATTTTGCGGCAGAGTCGCATGTGGATCGCTCCATTCTCGGCCCTGATGCCTTTGTGCAAACCAATGTGGTCGGGGCTCACAGCCTGTTAAAGGCTGCCAGAAACGTGTGGCTGAAGGAACCTGCTCATCCGTTATCCCATCGTTTTCACCATGTTTCAACGGATGAAGTGTACGGCTCGCTTGAGTCCGATGAGCCTGCATTCACCGAGGCCACGCCTTACCAGCCTAATTCACCTTATGCAGCGTCCAAGGCGGCATCGGATCACATGGTGCGCGCTTATTATCAGACTTATGGTTTGCAGGTAACCCTGAGTCACTGTTCCAATAACTACGGTTATTATCAGTATCCAGAAAAATTAATTCCTTTGTGTATTCATCATATTTTGCAAGGTAAACCGTTGCCGATTTATGGCGATGGCAAGCAAATCCGGGACTGGTTGTTTGTGGAAGATCACTGTCGTGGCATTGAGCTTATCCTGCAACAAGGGCATGTGGGTGAAAGCTACAATATTGGTGGTATGAATGAATGGCAAAATATCGATATTGTCACCTTGTTATGTGATTTAGTAGATGCCGAATTTGCCGCAGCACCAGTGTTGACCAAGCGTTATCCCAATGCGCCTTATGCCAAAGGCATTAGTGCCCGGTCGCTTATCACCCATGTGCAGGATAGGGCTGGCCATGATCGGCGTTACGCCATTGATTGCACAAAAATTGAAAAAACGCTTGGATTCAAACCCACTGAAAGCTTTGCTTCTGGCATTCGCAAAACTCTGCATTGGTATTTGGATAACCAGAGATGGGTTGAAGAGGCGGAAAACCGTGATTATCAAACTTGGCTGAGCCAACAATATGACAATCGCAGCTAAGCACTAAAAAGATTATGTGGGGCGTTTCTTTGGCGGGGTTCTTAGCAGTGCTATCATCAGCAGCATGAGCTGGCATAACAACATCATGATTCGAAAATCCTGTAAATACTCCAATATGGATTTGTTGGGTGGTAATCCCCCCATCTTTAATGGTTGTTTGGCTTCTATTTTTAACTGCAGTTAAAAAGGGAGGATTACCGCTGCCAGAGTAGCGTCATATGGGTGGCGGTAAAGATTAATTGCAAGCATTTTGCACCTATGGGTGGCAAGCGTCGCACTATCATGAGGCTTGATGGGCAATAAGTGGCATTATGTGGGGGTCTGTCATAGCGTCTTGGAGGCTCTGCTAGTATAGTGATGGCCCTTGATCTTGGAATCGAATAGTAGAGCATAGGGAATATAACGTATATGAAGATTGTCGTGGTGGGAACTGGTTATGTGGGCCTTTCCAATGCCGTATTGCTGGCTCAGCATCATGAGGTGATTGCATTAGATATCGTACCTGAAAGGGTGGAATCAGTTAACCGGCATCACTCTCCTATTGTTGATGAAATGATCCAAGAATATCTTGCCAGCAATACGTTACATCTATCCGCCACGTTAGATAAAGCAGCATATGAAGGTGCTGATTTTATCATCATCGCCACCCCTACCGATTATGACCCTAAAACCAATTATTTTAACACCAGTTCGGTTGAGTCAGTGATAACTGATGTTCTTCAGGTTAACCCAGATGCGTGCATCGTGATTAAGTCAACCATTCCCGTTGGTTTTACTGAACAAATGCGGCAACAGACTGGTTCTGAAAACATTATTTTTTCTCCGGAATTTCTGCGCGAAGGTAAAGCCCTGTACGACAATTTGTATCCATCTCGCATCATTGTGGGGGAGCGTTCGGCTCGTGCTGAAAAATTCGCCAAATTGTTGGCATCTTGCGCCTTAAAACAAGACATTCCCGTCCTTTTTACCGACAGTACCGAAGCTGAAGCCATTAAGCTGTTTGCCAATACATTCCTGGCCATGCGGGTGGCATTTTTCAATGAACTGGATACCTATGCGGATTCCCGCGGTCTGGATACCCAGCAGATTATCGATGGCGTGTGTCTGGACCCACGCATCGGTAGCCATTACAACAACCCGTCGTTTGGTTATGGCGGTTATTGTTTGCCGAAAGACACCAAACAGTTGCTGGCCAACTATAACGATGTGCCCAACAACCTGATTGCTGCCATTGTGGACTCCAACCGCACCCGCAAGGATTACATTGCCGATTCCATCATCAGCAACAAGCCGAAAATCGTCGGCGTTTATCGGCTGATTATGAAAAGTGGCTCCGATAATTTCCGTGCATCGGCCATTCAGGGGGTTATGAAACGGATTAAGGCCAAGGGCATTGAAGTGGTGGTCTATGAGCCGGTGTTAAAAGAAGAGCAGTTCTTTAACTCGCGGGTTGTTCGTAATCTTGATGAATTCAAAGCCATGTCTGATGTGATTGTATCCAACCGGATGATGGAAGAACTGAAAGACGTTGCGGATAAAGTCTATACCCGGGATTTGTTCGGGCAGGATTAATACTGCTAAACCATTTTGGTGATACTAGGCTAGATATATCAGTGACAGCTCCCTTTGGGCATCCAGTGGGGGCTGTGCTGTTAATGATCCTCTAAAAATAAGACGGCAGATGGGAATTTGCATGAGCACGCCCCTATAAGTCCGTCGCACTTATAATAAGTACAGTTTTCCCTGAGGTTTTTGGATATGAAATATTTAGTCACTGGCGCTGCCGGGTTTATTGGCGCTCGGGTATCGGAAAAGTTATGCCAAGCCGGGCATCAGGTGGTGGGCATTGATAATCTCAATGACTATTACGATGTAAGCCTGAAACAGTCCCGGTTGGATAAACTGGCGGCGTTTGCCTCGTTTCGTTTTCAGAAGCTGGATTTGGCTGACCGGGAGGGCATGGCCAAACTGTTCGCCGATGAGCAGTTCCAGCGGGTCATTCACCTAGGCGCTCAGGCTGGGGTTCGGTATTCCATTACCAATCCTTTTGCCTATGCAGACAGCAATCTGGTGGGCACCTTGTGTGTGCTGGAAGGGTGTCGTCATAACAAGGTGGAGCATTTGGTTTTTGCATCGTCCAGCTCCACGTATGGCCTGAATAAAAAAATGCCGTTTGCGACCTGTGACTCGGTGGATCATCCGGTGTCTTTTTATGCTGCCACCAAAAAAGCCAACGAGATGATGGCGCATAGTTATGCGCATCTTTACGGACTTCCTACCACAGGGCTGCGCTTTTTTACCGTTTATGGCCCTTGGGGCCGGCCGGATATGGCGCCTATGCTGTTTGCCTCGGCAATTAGCGCCGATAAGCCCATCAAGGTGTTCAATCACGGTGATATGAGCCGGGATTTCACCTTTATTGATGATATTGTGGCGGGCATTTTATTGTGCGCCGATAATGTGCCAAAGCCAGATCCCAACTGGACGGTGGAGCAGGGCACACCTGCCAGCAGCAGCGCCCCTTATCGCGTTTACAATATCGGCAATGGCAGCCCGGTGCGGCTGATGGACTTTATTGCCGAGTTGGAAAATGCCTTGGGTAAAACCGCAGAAAAAATCATGATGCCCATGCAAGATGGTGATGTTAAGGCCACGTGGGCGGATACGGACGATTTGTTTAAAGCGGTAGGGTACAAACCCCAGGTTGGCATTAAAGAAGGGGTGAAAGCCTTTGCCGACTGGTACCGTGGTTATTATGGTCAGTCTTAGATTTTCATATTAACGGAAAAATCACGGCCAATTTTCAATATTAGCCGTGATTTTTTTATCCCGTTGCATCATAAAAAAGCCAGATGAAGGCCATGCCATTTGGCCTTTACCACCCTCTTTATGACTGCATGCCTGTCAGCCTGAACGCCCGAAAAATGCAGCGGTCATTTTAACCATCGCATTAAGGCTGACTTTAGCTGGGTTTGCGGGCGGTTAGCCACTCAGTTTCTGCCAGGGGTTTGGCTGTCATGCGAATTTCGCCAATGTTGCCATAGAAAGGGTCACAGTCAGCGCCATCCCAATAGCCACCCCCCACTTTCCATACCCCGCCATTGGTTGCCAGCCCCACGGTATTGATACTGTTGCGCAAAATGGGGGCGCCTTCCACATACATGACGGTTTTACGTGTTTCAGGGTTGTTGACTACCGCAACATGTAGCCAGGTATCCGGCATCACCTCACCAGACCAGTTGGCCGGGCTCCCGCCATTGTTATCTATGACTTCCCATTGGATTTCACGCAAGCTGGAAATTGCAAAGAGTACGGAGCTTGCTTCCGGATCGCCGCCAGCAAAACCGTTTAAGCCGCCACGATTTCCGGCACGGGCCAGCATGTTTATCCAGGAGTTGGCTCCTTCCGTCCAATCACGACCAATTTTAATGAAAGCCTCGATGGTATAGCCATTTTCAAAGGTTTCTTGATTAGCCGGCGCGCTTTCATTTGTGGCGAGGAATGATGGTTGTGCCACATTTTTATTGGGATAATTGAAAAACACCGAACCGGAGTTTGCGGACAAATAGTGGTGCTCCTTGCTCCAGAGAATATCGCCATCAGTGCCACCCTGGCGGTACAAATCGTTGCCATTGCCCGAGATATCCTGCACCACGATGTCACCTGTTGCGACAGAACCTTCGTTGGCTTCCATATTGAAACGCCAGTGTGCCACGGTTTCAGCAATCACCGGGTAATCATCCGCGTTTGTCGCCGGGCGTTTTTCAACAACTTCAGGGCTTTCGTAAGCCGCGTTGATTTGTGACAGCACGAGGCTTGCAAAAGACTCATGGGTTTCTGGTGCGGTTATTTTTGATGCAAAATCGGCGTCAAAGCCCTTGAAACGCTCAGCAAAGTTGATATCCAGGGTAAATTGGTTATTTTCATCTGACAGCACGGCAATATCAAAGCTGTTCACCTGGTTATACGGCTTTTGTGGCACCCAGGGCGAGAAGGAGATGACGTTCACCTTGTTGTTGGTGAGATCAAACTCATAGTAACGCATCAAGCTGTTACCGCCTTGATAGGCCATTTGGTAGTCAACAACCATTTGTTCCACTTTATTGCCCGCATCATTGACTTTGGTCAAACGAGCCGCGCCGTGGTGATGACCATTCAGTGTCATGAATATTTGGTCATTTTTACGGATGAGATTTTCCCACAGATATACGCCATGTTCAGTTTCAAGCGGATTCTTGCCGTCTTTATCGATGTTCAGTAATTGGTGAGTCGACAGGATGACCGGCAGCTCTGGATGTTCGGCAATGACCTGATTGGCCCATAGCATATCCTGGTCGTCCGCATACATGGATAGCGACAGCACCATGAATGCCACCCCTTGGGCTTCAAAAATATGATATTCATGGTAACCAGAAGGGTCTCGCGCTTGAAAGGTGGCTTGCTTGGCAGCCCTTTCCGGAGAGAAGTGTTTGAGATAGGCATCATCTCCCCCCATATCGTGGTTACCGGCAAGCACTGAGTACGGGCAACCATAAAACTCAAGTACTCCCATGGCTTCATTGGCCACATCCCACTGCTGGGGATGATTTGCCTGGTCAACCACGTCGCCTAAGTGAATGGTAAACGGAATGTTGAACCGGCGGGCGTTTTGGGCAATCCAGGTTGTTTGGCTATTGAAAGGTTCGCTTAAATACTGATCATAGAACTGGTTGCCTGTTTCTTGTGTGGCATAGCGGGCGTAAAACTGGGTATCCGGGAGAACCGCAATGCCAAAACTTGAGGTTGCATCTGGCGCTGCACGCTCCATCGGTACGTCAGTAACCGCATCATCGTCTTTGGTTTTACAACCAAACGCGACAGCACTTGCCGAACTCACCAATCCCATTCTTATAAATTTTCTTCTATCAATAGCCATTCTATTTACCTATTACAATATGTTGGAAACATCTTTTGGGTTGTTTGTTGTGTCGCTATTCCATGCCGCTTGAACCATAGGAAATCTTGATGACATATTTATGGAGTTTGTATAAAAAATAGGTTTCATTGTCTATATGAGATATTTCTACTTAATATCTATAAAGAAATGTGGTGTTAGACGGCAATATAAAATTAAGTAAGCAAATGTGTTTATTTTTAACTTAATGATTTTCATTGTTTTTATCTTTGATTTGTAATTGCGGTTTTTATTTGAAAACAATATAAAATTTCAATATTTAACAAGATATCATCATGTAAAAATGCATTAATCCTCTTTTTAAAATGGACAAAATAGGCAGCTTAATGATGCTTGAATGCAACTTGTGGCATATTTTAAGATTTCAGGGTGTTTTATTGACAGGATTAGGATTTGAACTGTGCTCATCAAGCCACCTGTTTGCAAAAGCCATATGCGCGTGTCCATGCTGACGGGGACTGTGTGGCTCCCGGTATTGCGACTGGCCTTGGCGGGTTCCTTTCGGTAAAGTGGCATCCTATCAAGACTCATTTGCAGGGATTGCCATGTTTCCGGTTGATACCCACACCCATACTGTTGCATCCACACATGCTTACAGCACCGTTCACGATTACCTTCATGTGGCAAAGCAGCGCGGCATACGCCTGTTCGCGCTGACCGATCATGGCCCGGCCATGGCCGATGCGCCCCATTTCTGGCATTTCGTGAATATGCGGGTATTGCCGCGGGTGGTGGATGATGTGGCGATTTTGCGCGGCATTGAAGCCAACATCTGTAATGCCCAAGGGGAGATTGACTATTACGGTGACTATTTGGCTGAGCTGGACATGGTGCAGGCCGGGTTTCATGAGCCGGTATTCCCGCCGGCAGACATTGCTCTTCATACCGAAGCGATGCTGGCCTGCATTCGTAGTGGCGTTGTGGATATCATCACTCATCCAGGGAACCCCCGTTACCCCATCGAACAGGAACTGATTGTCAAAACTGCAGCCCAATGCAATGTGGCACTGGAAATCAATAACTCCTCGTTTATCGCTTCTCGCCGGGGCAGTGAACCCAGTTGTCTGTCGATTGCCCAACTGGCCAGGCAATATGATGCCCAGTTGGTCATGGGCTCTGATTCTCATATTGCATTCACCCTCGGGCAATTTGATAAAGCGCTGGAGATAATTGATGCCGCCGGTTACCCTCGGGAGCGTTTGCTGAATAATTCACCCATGCAGCTGCTGCGTTTTTTGCAGGCGCGCGGCCATAACACCGTGGATGATTTGCTGGATTATTTTCAGCACGGGTAAACCTTGGTTTTGGACGAAATAGCGTGCAAGACGGTTGGAAAATGTTAATGGATCAAGTATTGTCGCTCTCCGTTAATCGAGGGGGCTTGTGAGCCAAGAGGCATCATTACCCCGAGCCCTATTTGGGGCGTGATGATTGCCTTTGCAGACATAAAGCTCAAGCAAGATAAGGTGCCGCATCTGTAGCGGCATTTTGCCAGTCACTGGCGTTTTTATTTTAAACCGATAGTTGGATGACCAGTTCCCAGGACTTTATTGGTCATCGTTTCCAGCAGAAATCTCCGGGGAGACAGCATGATCAGATTTGGGATTGATTTGGGTGGCACTAAGATTGAATTAGTGGCGTTGGATGAAGCGGGCAATGAGCTTTATCGGCAGCGTGTTACCACCCCTAAAAATTATCCCGGCACCCTGGATGCCATTTGCAACCTGGTGCATGAGGCAGAAGCCGCGTTGGGACAGCCGGGCACGGTTGGCGTTGGGATCCCCGGGGTGGTGTCACCTTTTACCGGCGCGGTTAAAAACGGCAATTCGGTATGGCTCCATGGACACCCGCTGGATAAGGACCTGGGTGAACGTCTGGCGCGGGACGTGCGGGTGGCAAATGATGCCAACTGCTTTGCGGTGTCTGAAGCCGTGGATGGCGCCGGTGCGGGTAAGCGGTTGGTCTTTGGCGTCATTCTGGGAACCGGCGTGGGTGGTGGTCTTGCGGTGGATGGGAAAATTCATGCGGGTGGTAATGGCATTGCCGGCGAATGGGGTCATACCCCGTTACCTTGGATGCAACCGGATGAGTTCCGCTCAGTACAGTGTTTTTGCGGCAATTATGATTGTACCGAGAGTTATATCTCCGGCACCGGTTTTTTGCGGGATTACAATCAAAGCACCCATGGCAATGTGTCTTCAGGAAGCGACGTGATGCAATTGGTCGCGCAAGGGGATGCCATGGCCAGCGCTGCCTTTGAGCGGTATCTGGATCGCCTTGCCCGTTCTTTGGCCTCCATGATCAATATACTTGATCCAGACGTGATTGTGCTGGGGGGCGGCATGTCCCATGTGGATGCCATTTATGCCCGGTTGCCGGCGCTGTTACAGCATTATGTGCTGGGCCGTGAATGCGAAACCCCAGTGGTAAAAAACGTACATGGCAGTTCCTCTGGCGTGCGGGGCGCTGCCTGGTTATGGCCTTTATAGGATCTGTAACCACCCGCAGGACATCTCATTTTATGGATGTGTGTCCGTCGGGTGGTTGCCGTTATTGAGTATGGATGTCATTTCCCATGTTTTTGCTTAAAAAAATCATTTCACAACTTTTCATGCCTGTTCCACTCAGTTTGCTGCTGCTGGCGCTGGCGTTGTGGTATTGGCAGCGTCGCCCCAAACTCGCCAAGGGGTTAGTGCTGGGGGTCATGAGCGGCTGGCTGTTTCTTAGCAGCAGTTTTGGCAGTTTCTGGTTGGTGTGGCCGTTGGAGCAGCAGTATCCGGTTAGCCGCGATATACCGCCGCACTCCTGTGTGGTGATGGTACTGGGCTCGGGGCATGATGATGCGCTCACTGGCGATGCCCGCCATAAACTGTCGGCTACGGCGCTTGCCAGGTTAACCGAAGGGGTGGCTCAGATGAAACGGGCCGCCAGCCGGGATTGCCTGTTAGCGGTCAGTGGCTGGAGCGGCGGCCTGAATAGCACCTCCCATGCCCAGCAGATGCACGATGCGGCCATCGCGCTGGGGGCTGATGCTGACCGGATCCTGGTATTACCATCTCCCCGGGATACCATTGAAGAAGCGTTGATGCTGCGTCGCGCTTTTGGTGCCGATGCTGATGACAAGGGCGCGGATGCCATTGGTGGCCGGCAGTTGCTGTTGGTGACATCCGCCACGCATATGCCCCGGGCCATGAAGATTTTTCAGATGGCCCAGTTGGCTCCTGTGGCAGCGCCCACCGATTTTTTGGCCCGCCGGGATCATTGGTGGCGTTTAAGCACGGCTAATCTGGATGCTTCTGCCAAAGCCATTCATGAATATGTGGGCATGACCTGGCTTAATATCCGTATTATGCTGGGGTTCTGATTGCCCATAATGTTCAGTCATCCGCTGGTTTTATCATGAAATGTGAACCCGTAGTCATTCCCACCAATGGCAAGCGCAATGCCATGACGTTGACCGTTGCCGGTATTGTGGGCGTTTTTCTTGGGATGGTGCTGTTTATCGGTTGGCGGGAGCTATTTGCCGTGGCACTGCTATGTTTTGCTGCCGGGTTGATATCGCTGCTGTTGGGAATTGCCAAACAGCTGGAGCCGGAAGTGATGCTGCGACTGGATGATAGCGGCTTGACCTATTTTCATCGTCGCGGGCAACTGCGCATTGGCTGGGATAACATTCAGCGGCTGGACCTATTGCGTATTCAGCGAGGGCTGGAATGGTTGACCTTGCCCTATATGGGTGTGAAAGTTGTGGCGGTCAACCCTGTGCTTGATGAAATCTCGCCAAGACTGGCAACTGGTTTGCTTTCAGAGCAGCGTGCCTTGATGATGACGGCAGTGGCCAATGATGAGGCATTGCAGCACCTGGAGCATTATCTGTCAGCAGAGTTTGAGCCTTTACTGGTCAATGGGGAGCGCTACCGGGGCTTACTGGCCATGTTTGGCCGCCGCTGTCTGACACTGGATGAGCATTTGGGCTTTCACCTGTATATTCCGCTGGAATTTTTGCCCATGGCGCCGGAGGTGCTGTTAAAAAGGCTAAGGGCATTTAAGCAACAACAGTTGCTAGAGAAAGACTCATAAGCCGCTGGCGTTAAACCGGCGTCCATCATGTTGTTACCGAACATCAACCCTGTTCACTATCTCCTATCACACATTACTCGTGGCCGTGAGCATGACAATCTCACGAGTCTTTGAGATGTGGCCTTAATGAATTTCCGGTAAAGCCCCAAAGTATATGGGGCGGTAATGTGCACGTTAAAACAAAGGCATTTATGACCCGTTGCCACTCCTATTTAAGCGCCGCCGGACTGCTGCAATGCCTGTTTTTTATATTCTCGGTCATGAAGGGGGAGCGTTGGCTGTATGGTGATAAATCAAGCATAAAAGTAAAAGGGACCCAAAGGGTCCCTTGCTTTAGCGTGAGCGGACATTGCAGGGATGCCCGTTCAACCGCTTATTTGATGGTGTGGAACTTGTCGATACCAAAGGACTTGCCTTCAGCATGACAGGTAGCACATGACTCTACTGGCAGATCCGCAGTGGTGTCTGGTGCATCAGTTGTTGTTGCACCATTGGACTGGAAGTGTGCCAGCGCCGCGTCACTGGTGTGACAGCTACGGCAGGATTCTGCCACAGGGCTGATAAAGCCACCGGTTACCGCAATGGCACGTTTCCCTGATGTTAAGCCACCATCAGCCGCGAAGAAGGTGGCGCCTTCTTTGTGACAAGCGGAGCAATCATTGGACACACCCGGATAACCCATGACATTGCCTTTGGCATCTTTATAGATCCCTTCTATAACATCGAAGTTACCAGAGTGGAAGCGGTGGGTCACAGTAACCAAATCACGGTTGGTGAAGGTCACCCCTGAACTCACGGCATTGCCGTCAGCATCCTTGTATACCGCATTTGGATGATAGGAGCCGGCATAATCGTTGTTGTGGCAATCCATGCATTGATCGAAGGTGTACACCCCATGGCTGGCACCTTTGGTGATATCCAAAGAGGTATGGCAGGCTTCGCACTTGCTTTCGGCAACAGTGATGCGCTCCGGTACGGTAAAGCGTGCCGGCACGCCTTCGTCATCAGCCGCCGCAGTGTCTAAATCAAAGAATTTAGTCTGGGTGGTGACGCCGATGGCGGTAGAGAACACGTCTCTGCCATGGACTGAGGCAACCGGGTTACCATAAGCCAGGTCAGCTTTTTCATCACAAGTTGCCGCTTTGCCTGTTTTGTCCACACAGAAGGTGGCTTCAGTGCCTACATACAGGGTGCCCATTGCCTGTGCATCAGAGATGGATTGGGTCAGGGTCAGTTTGCCAGTGCCCGCATCAAAGTTGCCACTGGTCAAGGCGGGACGGGATCCCCAGCGGTGGATTTCGCCTTTGCTGTCCACATTTCCCATCAGGGTATTGGTCACGCCCAACACAGACAGGTCTGAGGACAGGGCGCCATTCACCATCACATCCGCTGTAACGGTTAATACCTTGGCTCCTGCATCACCGGCAACGCTGGCACCGGTAAAGTCGATATTCACCAGACTGGCGTATTCAGCGCGTTCACCCACTTTATGCGCTTCCATTGGCGACAGTGCCCCGGTGCCGTGGCAGGCAACGCACTGAGCGTCATCAGCCTGTGCCAGGTTGAAGTCAGAGTGGCCTTCGCCGGTGGCAAAGTTGATGTTGGAGTGACAGCCACCACAGGAAACACGGGTTGGCTCATCTTTCCAGGTGGTTTTCCCTTCGTCCGTGCTATGGCACTTGGTACAGTTGTCCAGTGGTGACGGATAGGCAATTTCCGCCCATTCTTCAGCCTGCTTGAAACCATACTGGGCCAGTGCTGCCAGGTGTTCACCGCCATGGATGCGGTGGATCATGGCTGGCAAATCAAAGACATATCCTTCGGCAGCATCTTCAGCACTTGGCTGAGTGGCCGGATTATGACAGGCAATACAGTTTTTAACGCTCTGGTAGTTACCATGAGCGCCGATATTGGCAATATTGCCGGTGGTTGTACTTTCACCGTGACACTGTTTACAGGCAGCATCGGCCACCGTGTCTTTACCTGTGGTATCGACGGTTTCGCCTGTGGCAGGAATATAATCCAGTGGTGTGGATAACACTTTGCCGCTGATGGAGTTGCCGTCAGCGTCTTTCAGGTTGTAAACCCGCAGCATGATGCGGTGGGGCGCAGACAGGTCATCATCGGCATACATGATAGGTGCGCTGCCATCATGTTCCCAAGTGCCGGTATAAGTTCCGGGGTTAGCTGGATCTTCTACCAGGGTACAGGCATCGCCAGTGGTGCCACGAGAAGAGTAGGTGCCGTCCAGCGTACAGTACATGGAGGTGCCGTTGCCAGCGGCTTTGGCATTATTTTGCCAGTAAACGGAAGGGCCATCGCTGGTGGCATTACTCATGGCAGTGACTGAGTAAATCGCTACCTGGTTCAGGCCTGACAGGGGTTTTTCTTGCCCCGCCTGATCTTTGGCACTGACCTGGAATTTCAATGCAAAGGTGTTGCTGCCCGCAAGTGTGTTGTCTGCGGGGTCAATAGTGAAACTGACATCTCCAGCTTGATAGATGGTTGAGACAACCACTCCGGCAGGTTGTCCGTCCTGTCCATCCTGACCGTCAGCACCTGGGGTGCCCGGTGCTCCATCTGCGCCGTCTTTCCCGTCGCTGCCACAGGCGGATAGCCCGAACAGGCCCAACAGGATCAACGCGAGCAATGATTTATTATGAGTTTTCATTATTGCGTCCCTTGTTAAAATTGTGTTTACTGCTTTTGCAGTAAGGTAAATATACGCATTTTTAAGGAGGGATTAAGGTAAAGGATGTGTAAATTGTGAATCGTGGGTTAATAACGTTGCGGCGAAATTTCAAAAACAGAAATCCGCAATTTCAGAAAATGTTTGTTGAGAAAAAAGGCTGTCATTTCCGGTAAATGTGACGCATGAATGGCAAGGAAATGACAGAAAAAATAATGAATTATCCTGACAACAAACAGCATGTTGAAACAATATGCTGCCGGTGCAGGGTATCATACAGGTGGTTTACGGCTGCTGCATTCAGGTGCCGAATTTACGTTCAGGCAATGTGATGGGCTGCACCAGCCGGGTGATCATGTCCATGATAAATTGTCGCTGATCTTCCGTGTAACGCCTGTATTCACTTGTTTTTTCGATAAGTTGATAACAAGGAAGTGAAAGTGTTCGCTGTAGTTTCTCAACTTCGTTCAGGGACAGCAGGCTACATCTTAGCTCACTGATCCGGTCAGTCTGACAAAGCTCGGTGGCAGGGGCAAAACCGATACTGTCCATGGTCAGTAAGTGGGCATGCCATTCTTCCAAATCGGCTACACGATCCATTTCTGGAGAAGGCAGGTTTTCTTGCTGGCAGTAAAGCTCCAGCGGGTTAATGCGCTCATTGAAATTTTTGATTGAGATATACACATGGGGGTAACGGGCAATCTCTTCCAGTGTAATGTGGGGATAATGTTGCCAGATGGCATGATCTTTACGGCAAATCAAGCCAATTTCCCGGCATTCTCCCACAGGGGTATATTCCAGTTCCTGATTTTCCGGTAACTCCAAGCTTATCCCCAAATCCAGCTTGCCACTGTGGATCAACTCGGCGGAATCGTTTTGCCACTTGTGCAGTCGTACTTTTCCCAATTGTTCCGCAACGTCTTTTTGCCCGAAAATTTTGGATAAGGCGCCCAAAAGGCCATAACCCACCGCAATTTGCAGATAACCGTCAGCACGAACATCTCGGCCGTTATTGGCATGTTGTTCAAGCTGGTATACGGATTGGATGAAATCACACACCGGTTGATACAGGTTTTCAGCCAGTGGTGTTGCCTTGAGCTTTTGTTGGCGCCGGTAAAAAAGTTCATCATCAAATGCCAGCCTCAGCGCGCTGAGGCAACGGCTGATCTTGGGCGCAGATACCGACAACTCCCGGGCAGTAATATTGGCATGTTCTGTTTCATAAATGGTTTTGAAAACCATGAGTGTGAAAATATCCAATTCACATAGTTGCTTTAAAAGTCGGCTGGTCATAGAGATGTCTACTCAAAAGCTGAAATGCTGGTAAAGTTAATAAAGTTACAAAAGCAATGCCAGTTTAACTATAAGCCCTTACTATAGCTGTGACAATTTGCATGCATATGGCTAATTCAGCAATTCATGTAATAAGTTTGTGATCTCTATCCCGTTTCTTGTGGTGCGTATATTGATAGGCAAGCGGTTGCCGCCATTAATCCGCTTGTAGTTCCAGTCCATCAAATAACTTGTTTTTATTAAGGTTATTATCTGTTTTCAGCTCCTGTAACAGATTAACTTCCTCTTTTACCCTTGCGCCAATAAACTGGCCACCCTCAAAGATTTCCATGGTCTTACTGGCCACGTCGCCTTCTACCGTCCCGGTTGCCGTAATCACTAATCTTTCGCATTGCAGCTGCCCTTTGAACAGTCCAGATACGGTTAATTCCTGGCAGCAAAGCTGTCCTTCAATAGCCCCTTCAGGTTCGATGGTGATTTGTTGGGCAGCGGTGATGTTGCCCTGAAGTGTGCCTCCGATCAGGGCGCTACCGGTAAATGCCGTTTCACCGGTAATGCTGCAACCTGACGCAATGTAAGTAATGTCTGTCGTTTTCATTTTTTTGTTTTTGCCAAACATGGGGCTCTCCTGAACCATTGGTTCGCATAAAGGATGTTGCCTGATGTTAGCGATAAAAATTGCTGAAAAAAACCACAAAAATTTGACGCGTGACATAAAAACACTACGCATTCAGTAACCGTGCTGATTTGATGAGTGCATGAGTACAAACGGGGAAGAACGTGGTAGGCAGATGTTCTTTTTAGTGTGTAATTATAAAAAGTCAATATTATCAAGTAGATGAAATTGAAAGTTTTCAATCACGTTGCAGTTTTTAACCACGCTGATAAACCACATGTTGCCTGTAAACACCAGCCTGCCAATGGATGTCCATAAGGAAGATGACAGACTGGTCAGTTGCAAGGGGGGATGAGTGCGTGATGCACTGTTTGCCCCTGGGGTTACAAGATTTTAGGCATTATGGTAGCCATTGGGATTTTGCGATTGCCAGCGCCAACTGGAATCCACCATGTCCTGCAGGGTATGAACCGCGTGCCAGCCGAGCTCATTAAGTGCATACCCGGGATCGGCATAGCATGCTGCCACATCGCCTGCCCGTCGCGGTGCTATCCGGTAGGGAATGGTTTTTCCGCAGGCCTTTTCAAAGGCGTGTACCATGTCCAGTACGCTATAGCCTTGACCCGTGCCCAGGTTATAGGTCATCAATCCGGGATTGGTTTGCAATTTCTGCAAGGCTTTTACATGGCCCCGTGCCAAATCCACCACATGAATATAGTCTCTGACTCCCGTACCATCAGGGGTGGGATAGTCATCTCCAAACACGTTGAGGCAAGGCCGTTTGCCAATGGCCACCTGGGCAATATAAGGCATGAGATTATTGGGAATATCGTTCGGGTCTTCACCAATCATGCCACTTTCATGGGCCCCTACCGGGTTGAAATAACGCAGCCGGGCAATATTCCACTGAGGATTGGCTTTTTGAAAATCTGCCAGAATGGTTTCCACCATCAGTTTTGACTGACCATAAGGGTTAGTGGCACTGGTGGGAAAATCTTCTTTAATGGGCAGGCTTGCCGGGTCACCGTAAACCGTGGCGGAAGAGCTGAACACCAGGTTATGCACGCCCGCCTCTTGCATGACTTCGCATAACACCAAAGTGCCACTCACGTTATTTTGATAGTATTTCAACGGCTTTGCTACTGATTCGCCAACAGCCTTGAGCCCGGCAAAGTGGATCACGGCATCAAATTGATGGTCGGCAAAAATTTTGTGCAGCAAGGGCTTGTTTAAAATGTCACCTTGATAAAAAGCGACGGATTTTCCGGTGAGTTGTTGCACCCGTTGCAGGGATTCAACAGAAGAGTTGCAAAGGTTATCCACCACCACTGCGTCCATGCCGGCGTTTAACATCTCTACCAGCGTATGGCTGCCAATATAACCGGCACCGCCGGTCACGAGTACTTTCATCAATCCAGCTCCTTGACGAATTGCTTCAGGTAATCCGTAAAATCGGCGCCTAGCTGCTTATGGCGCACGGCATGTTCCACAATCGCCTGCATGTATCCCAGTTTATTGCCGCAATCATGGCTTTTGCCCAGCATGTAATAGGCATTAACCTGCTGCTGCTGCATCAACATGGCAATGGCATCGGTGAGCTGAATCTCATCGCCTGCGCCGCTGGGGGTTTTGGCCAGCAGGGGCCAGATGTCAGCGGGCAGGACATAGCGCCCTACCACGGCCAGATTGGATGGCGCTTCATCAAGTGGCGGTTTCTCAACCAGCTCTTTTAGCGGTACCGAACCGCCGGGTTGCAAGTCATGGCCATTGATATCGGCAATGCCGTATTGATCCACCAGAGCGTGTGGCACTCCTTCCACCATAATCTGTGGTGTGGCGGTGTCACGGTAAAGCTGCACCATGGCAGCCATGTTCTCTTGCTTTAGATTGCAACTGGCGCTATCAATCAACACATCGGGTAACAGCACCGCAAAGGGGTTGTCACCCACCACGGGTCTGGCACACAAAATGGCATGGCCCAAGCCTTTGGCTTCAGACTGGCGAACACTGATAACGGTCACGTCTTTAGGGCAGATGGACTGCACCTCATTTAACAGCTGGCGTTTGACACGTTTTTCCAACTGGGCTTCCAGCTCGAAACTGGTATCAAAATGGTTTTCAATGGAGTTTTTACTGGCGTGGGTCACCAGGACAATCTCTTTAATGCCGGCATCAATGGCCTCATTAACCACATATTGGATTAATGGCCGATCCACTACAGGTAACATCTCCTTGGGGATCGCTTTGGTGGCTGGCAACATGCGGGTGCCAAGTCCGGCAACGGGGATTACTGCTTTACGAATAATGCCTGGTTTCATAGGCGTCCTTTTCCTTACTGATAAGCCGTCTGAAAGTGCTTCATTGTAAACAAACAACCGACAATTACCACGCAGACGGTGAGGGGATTGGCGGATATTTTCATCTGTACAACCTGTCATTAACCTGAATGCCGCGCTTTTTTATAAAATCTGACCAATTCTTCCCGATGCTTTTTCCCGCTAAGTGGATGGAGCTCCGCTATTTATGACAAGACTGTAAAGAAGACTTGCCACCTTGTTCAGAACCCTCTAACTTAGGAGGCGCCTTCGTGTCTGGCTATCAATTCATGGCACGAAGCCTGTCATCAATAATGAACATAATAAAGGGCTGCGGGTGTTATGCGTCTGGAGATCAGTTGTCAGGATCGGGTCGGTTTGGCCAAGGATATATTAAGTGTACTGGAAACATATGACATCAATTTGATGTCCATTGATGCCAGTAATAAAGGCTTCTTCTTCTTGCAGTTTGCGGATGTGCCTTTTGATGTATTGAGCGCATTGATGCCGCAACTTCGGAAAATTGAAGCGGTTCATGACGTCAGAACCGTGGCGTTCATGCCTTCCGAACAGGAACATTACTCGCTGAAAACCTTGTTGAAAACCCTGCCAGATGGCGTGTTTTCCCTTGATGCCAAAGGACGGATACGCATTGCCAATGATGCCGCACAGTTTATGTTGGGTATGCAATTGCATGAAATCCTTGATGAATCGTTAAATCACTGGGTTCAGGGATTTAATTTTGGCCGGTGGCTCAGTGAGCCGCAGCTATTGGCACAGGCTGCCCGGGTCAGGATTGGCAGCAGCGAATATCTGGCAGAAATGCTGCCGGTGCTGTTGCCTGATGGCAGTGATGGTGAAATCCGTGCCGGCGCTGTTGTCACCTTGAAAAGTCCTGCCAGGGTGGGGCAGCAATTTAATGCCTTGCAAAGTCAGAACAAGGGCTTTGCCAACGTGCTGGCCATTAGCGACAGCATGCGGCAAGTCGTGCAGCATGCGGAAAAAATGGCGCAGCTGGATGCACCCTTACTGATAAGCGGTGAAACCGGTACCGGTAAAGAGATGATGGCGCGTGCCTGCCATGATGCCAGTATGCGCCGGGAAAAACCGTTTATTGCCATCAACTGCGCGGCCATTCCGGACGATGCCGTGGAAGAGCAGCTGTTTGGTTATGCCGAACATGGCACGCTGATAAAGCGCGGTTTTTTTGAAGAAGCACAGGGCGGCACGGTATTTCTGGATGAAGTGGCCGAAATGTCCTTGGCGGCTCAAGTGAAGTTGTTACGGTTGCTGGAAGATGGCAGCTTTCGGCGGGTTGGCGGCGAAGAGGATGTGCGTCCTGGCGTGCGGATTATCTGTTCTACCCAGGAAGATTTGCTTGCCCTTTGCCAACAAAGGCGTTTTCGGGAAGATCTTTACTACCGTATTCATGTGTTGGCGTTTCATCTGCCGCCGCTGCGGGAGCGAAAAGTGGATATCTTGCCGTTGGCCGAGATGTTTTTGGCCCATTATTGTGCCCAACTGGCTTGCCCTGTGCGGCGCATTTCACCCAAGTGTCGCAGTTTCATGCAGTCCTATGCTTGGCCTGGCAATGTCAGACAGTTGAAAAATGCCATTTTCAGGGCGGTTTCCATGTGGAATGGTGCAGGTGAGCTTTCCATCGAACAACTGAAACTCCCAAGTTACGATGAAAGCGTGGGCTTTTTTGAACAGCAGTTTGAAGGCACCTTAGAGCAAGCCATGAAACAGTATGAAGCCAACCTGCTCAGACGGCTTTACCCTGCATATCCTTCCACCCGGCAGTTGGCGAAAAAGCTGGGCGTATCCCATACGGCCATTGCCAACAAGTTAAGGGATTACGGAATTAACAAAGAAAATTGAGGAATCCATTAAAAAAATCTTGTTAAGTAAAAATAAATGCAAATTTATTAGCAAGATAAAACCATATATTTAAATTTAACATCATTAACAAAGTGTAAAATTATATTTCATTATCAATACACTTAATAAAACTACTGTTTTTTAAATTTACAAATAATATCAGCATGTTACTGGAAAGATATTATTATAATTGATAAAAATAAGAACAGTATATTTATAATGCAACTTTAAAGTCAGTCTATTTTATAAACGATGGTATTGGCAGGTTGTTGCGGTAAATGCTCTGTGTGTTAAAAATGTTTCCTTCTTGTTTGTGAAAGGTGGCTTTATCTTTTCACCGTCAAGAACAATGGAAGAATAATAAATCTAAACATTGTCGTTGGGATGCTAGTCCTCAATGATGATTTATCTCCAGAAGGAAACTGCAGTATGCATAAGTCATTCATCGCATTAAGCGTTGCTGCTGTCTTATTGACAGGATGTGGCAGCGATAATAATCCCCCCGAAGTGGTAAATACTCCGCCACAAAGTGTTGATGTCACCTTTGATGCAAGCCAGTCCATGGTTTTGTCCGCAAAACTGGACGGCACTGATGCTGAAGGTGGCATGAGCTTTTCATTCGTTGACCCCTCAGAAGCCAAACTGGGTAAATTACGTTTGCAAGATGCTTCCACTGGTGCCTTTACTTACCAGAGTGATGCTGCCGAAGGCACGGAAGTGGTGCATTTTAAAGTAAGCGATGGTGAGTACGAGTCAGTGTCCACCCTGACCATCAATATTGCACAAGGGGATACGCTCTATCCCTACCAGTGGCACCTTAAAAATACCGGACAAAATGCCTTTGCTGCCAAGCGCGGTGTGGCCGGAGAAGACTTGAACGTGGAAGCGGCCATTGCTTCTGGCGTCAAGGGTCAGGGCGTGGTTGTTGCCGTGGTGGATGATGGCCTTGAAATCGCGCACCCCGATCTGGCGGCCAATGTGGTGCCGGGGGGCTCTTATAACCTGATCACCGGTACCGTGGACCCAACGCCGTTCTCGGATGAAAGTGCCCATGGCACGGCGGTGGGGGGCATTATTGCGGCAGCCGGATGGAACGGCATCGGTGGCCGCGGTGTGGCGCCAGAAGCCAAACTCATCGGTTTCAATTATCTTGATGTGGATCCCACCGGCGAAGTGAAAAATACGCAAACCTTTGAAAACTTTGCCAAATCACATGGCGCCACTGCATATAGCGATAGCGCTCGGGTCTTTAACCAAAGTTATGGTTACAACTTGCCATTTCCTCACGGCTTTGACGAAGATGAAAATGACGTCTATGCCGATATCGCCCAGCATAGTGCGGATGGTAAAGGCAGCGTGTTTGTAAAATCTGCCGGGAATGGTTTTGAGTATTTCCGGTGGAGCAATTTATACTGGTTACCCGGGGACTTTCTCACTGTTGCTGATGGGGAAAAAGCCAACTTTGGCCTGCCATTCCATCATGCCAACATGTCTACCGACAATGCCAACGTTTACAACCTGGTCGTTTCTGCCGTTAACGCTAAAGGTGAACTTTCCAGCTACTCATCCGTGGGGGCCAACGTGTTTGTCACCGCTCCTGGTGGAGAATACGGTGTGGATGACCCGGCCATTGTCACCACTGATCGCGCCGGTTGTGAAAAGGGCTGGAGTGTTGCTGAGGACCGTCCAGACACCCCTTTTGCCGGTGGTCAGCATCCGCTTAATTTGAGCTGCGATTACACGTCAACCATGAACGGCACTTCGTCTGCTGCGCCAAACACCTCTGGTGCGGTGGCCATGATAATGAGCGCCAATCCAAATCTAAGCTGGCGTGATGTGCGCTACATCCTGGCCTCGACAGCCCAGCAAGTTCAGCCTGAGATTGCGCCTATCGTGGTGCCAGTCGGAACAGGTGATGATGCCGTTGAATTTGAAGCCGTGCCGGGCTGGACGGAAAATGCCGCCGGCTTCCATTTCCATGACTTCTTCGGCTTTGGCCGTGTGGATGTCAGTGCCGCTGTGGCCGCGGCAAAAAGCTATACCCAGAAACTGGGCACTTATGAAGTAACCGACTGGCAAACTCACGATGCCGTTGATGCAGCGATTCCCGATGAAAATCTGGTCGGGGCCAGCGATGGCATTGCCGTGGAAGATGACCTGGTGATTGAAGCGGTACAGGTAGAGCTGACAGCGGATCATTTACGTCTGCCAGACTTGGCTGTGGAGCTGATTTCGCCTGCCGGTACCCGTAGCGTGCTGATGACGCCATATAACGGCATGGTGTATCAGGGAATCATGGATGCTAATGACCCGAAGGATTTTGTCCCTGGATTTGAAAACACCCCTATGATGTCCAATGCTTTTTACGGTGAAAGCACTCAGGGCACATGGACACTTAAGGTCACTGACGTTAATGGCGGGGAATTCAAATTCCAAATCTACAAAGTGGGTGAGTTCCCGATTCCAAACGAAGCGCTGGGCGTATTAAAAGGCTGGTCAATTCGATTCCACGGTCACAAAGTGGCTGCAGCATCTTAAGGAGTAAGAGATGAAATTATCTAATCTAATGATGGCGATGGGTTTGGGCTTACTTTCACTGTCTGCCGTTGCCGCCGGGAAATTGCCTGACAGCGTCGAGCCAACGAATGCCGTGACCTCAGGCTTGAAAGCTGATTTTATGGGGGCTGCCTATAACGGCCAGTATTATGTGAAAACCGACAAAGGCGTGCAAAAAGCCAAGCGTTTGGTGAAAGGGCTGCAAGTGGTGACAGCGACGGGTGAACCATTGGCGGTGCTGACCGGAAAACTGGTGGTGAAACTGCAACCTGATGTGGATGCTGCAGGCTTTGCCGAGCGCTATGGCTTGCGCCTGGATTGGCAGGGTGGCAACAATTTGGTGATTTTGGCCGCCAAAGCGGATGCTGAGCTGTTGTCTGTTCTGGCACAAGTGGCCAACGACGGACAAGTGATCCGGGCAAAACTGGATCATGCCACCAACAAACAGGTACCCATGTAAGTTGCCTGCTGCTTAATGTGGTGATTGTAGACGAGGCCCCGCACATGCGGGGCCTATTTATTTGCCAGTAAGAACTGTACAAATGCTTGATCTGCCTGACTTAACGGGCGCTGTTTTTGCCAGGCAATATGTAGCTCCAAATATACTGGCGGCGAAAACGGCAGCGCCAAAATGGCATCATTGGGCGTGATGACCATTTCCAGTACGGTGGTAATGGCATACCCCTGATGCACCACCTGCTTAATCAGGTTAATCAGGTTGGTTTCAAAGGCGATTTGTGGCTGTAGTCCAAGTTTTTCTGCCTGTTGCAGTATCCACTCCCGGTGATAATAGCCCCGTTTGAACATCACCAGTTCATGTTCAAAAAACTGTGGCAACGTGACCTGTGTTTGTTCCGCCAACGGATGATCCAGTGAAGTGGCCACCACCATCTGTTCATTCACCAGAATTTTGGAGTCAAATTCCGGTTGCAGATCCTGGGCGGTAATAATGGCAATGTCCACTTCCTGCTGCTGTAACATGCGCAGCGCATCGCGAGTGCCCCCTTCAAACAGGGACAGCTTTAAACCGGGATATTGATGGCGGAATGCCATTAAGCGGCTGGGAAGATAAAAAGAGCCCAACATTCCCGGCACTGCCACCCGCACTTCACCTTTTGACAATTCGGCCATGGCGCGAATGTGGTTTTCTGCCTGTTGTAGCTGTTTGAGGATCAGCACAGCATATTGGTGCAAGGTTTCGCCTTCGGCAGTGAGCTTCAACCCCCGTTCACCTTTTCGTTGGCGTCTGTCTACCAGGGTGACCCCCAGGGATTGCTCCAGTCGTTTAATGCTCTGGCTCAGTGCCGGCTGTGCCAGGTTGAGCTTATTGGCCGCACGGGTAAAGCTGCCATGGCGAACCAAGGCATCCAGATAACGCAATTGCTTGAGATCCACATCATTCTCCGTGAACACGCTGCATCGTTAGCATAACAAAAAACAATGAATGTTATATTTTTTATCTATTATTGTTATGTTTTAGTGCGTGCTAATCTTTAACTCACAAGGATAAAAGTTTGAGGTGTGTCACATCATGGGAAAGGATACGCTGGCTCGCATGACCCGGGATAATCGTCTGATTTGGGCGTTGTGTGTGGCGTCAGTGGTTATATATATCAATTTATATATGATGCAAGGGATGTTGCCGCTGATTGCCGAGCAGTTTCAGGTGTCCATGGCCCGCTCGGCGCTGGTACTGTCGGTCACCAGCTTTACGCTGGCATTTTCATTACTGATTTATGCGGTGGTGTCAGATCGCATTGGTCGGCATAAGCCGATTGTCTGGAGCCTGTGGGGGCTGGCGCTCTCCAATATTTTACTGATTTATGTCAGCAGCTTTGAGGCCTTGGTGGCGGTGCGTTTATTGCAGGGCGTGTTATTGGCCTCTCTGCCCGCGATTGCCATGGCATATTTTAAAGAGCAGCTGCAGCCGCAAACCATGTTGAAAGCCGCTGCGGTGTACATTACCGCCAACAGTTGTGGTGGTATTGCCGGGCGTTTGCTGGGGGGCGCGTTGTCCCAGTACCTTAACTGGCAGGGGGCCATGTGGCTCCTGTTAGCGGTAAGCCTGTTGGGGGTAATGCTGACCAGCTGGTTACTGCCAAGCGCCAGCAACGCCACCAAGCATGAGCACCGGGCACGGCATTGGCAGTTTGGCCAAAAAAGCCGTATTGATTTGCGGGGCTTTTTACGGCATCTGCAGGATCACCAGATGCGGCTGGCGTACATCATCGGTGGCGTGACGTTCATGATGATGGTCAATCAGTACAGTTTCATTCAGTTGCGGTTGATGGCAGAGCCTTATTCCTGGGGGCGTTTTCAGGCCACGCTGATCTTTTTGTGTTACAGCAGTGGCACCATTGCTTCGTATTTCTCTGCCCGCTGGATTATCCGTTACGGGCAGCTGCCCCTGTTCAAAGTGTCGCTGTTGTTGATGCTGGCGGGCACCTTGCTGACCTTGATGGAAAATCAAGTGGCCATCTGTCTGGGATTTTTGCTGAGCAGTTGCGGCTTTTTTGTGACCCACAGCTGCTGCAACTCGTTTGTGGCCATGCGGGCCAATCGGCATCGGGCCAAAGCCACCTCCTTGTACCTGTGTTTTTATTATTTGGGCGCGGCGGTGGGGGGCCCGTATTTGATGTGGTTTTGGCAACACAGCGCCTGGCAGGGCATTGTGGCGGGCTCCATGCTGTTGCTGGTGGCCATTTCCGTGGCGGTGTGGCGCCTGGGCTGCGAGCAGCGCCAGGCACCGCTAACCCCGCCGCTGGCTAAAGCTCATCATTGATGAAGTCTTTACGCTCAAGATGATATTTGCGCATTTTGTCGTAAAGGGTTTTGCGAGGCAGCTCCAGCTGCTCCATGGTGTGCTTGATGGAGCCCTTGTTATGGCTGAGGGCATCCTCAATCAACAGGCGCTCAAAAAACTCGACGCGCTGGGTGAGCGACATGCCGCTATGAAGCAAATCACCGCTGGTCATGGCGCCAAAGGCCGCATCGCTGCCCAGCAGTACGTAACGCTCTGCCAGATTGCGCAGCTCACGCACGTTACCCGGCCAGTCGTAAGTGCATAAGCGTACGGACTGGGAGGCATCAAGGGCGATAAGTTCTTTGTGGTAACGGGCAGAGGCCACCCGGGCAAAATGTAAAAACAGCAGCGCAATATCTTCCCGGCGCTCCCGCAGCGGCGGAATTTCAATGGTGACCAAATTCAGCCGATAGAAGAGGTCATGGCGAAATTCCCCTTTATCGCACAAGGCCTTCAAATCCACTTTGGTGGCCGCAATGATACGGATATCCAACGGGATGCTTTTGTTGGAGCCAAGGCGCACCACCTTGCGATCTTCCAGTACCCGCAGCAGTTTTACCTGCAGTGACATGGGGGTGCTTTCAATTTCATCCAGAAACAGCGTGCCGCCATTGGCATATTCAAATTTGCCAATGCGGGTTTTGTCCGCCCCGGTAAAGGCACCGGCCTCTGCGCCAAAAAGCTCGCTCTCGATGATGGTTTCCGGAATGGCACCACAGTTAATGGCCACAAAGTTGGCCGCGCCCCGGGGGCTGTGATCGTGCAGGTAGCGGGCAACCAGTTCTTTGCCTGTGCCGGTTTCGCCGTGCACCAGAATGTCTGCAGGGGTATCCAGCACCTGATGGATGATATGGCGCATCTGGCAAATGCCCGGACTATTACCGAGGATCCTGGGGCCCGGCAGCCGCTGGGATTCCAGCTCCTGTTTCAGTTTGCGGTTTTCCAGGGTCAGGGCGCGTTTTTCCAGTGCCCGTTTGACCACATCCAGAATATGTTCATTGTTGAAGGGTTTTTCCAGAAAATCATAGGCCCCTTGTTTTACCGCGCTTACCGCCATGGCAATGTCGCCAAAGCCGGTGATTAGGATCACCGGTACATCCGGGTCTTGTTGCTGGATTTGCTGCATCACGCTGATGCCATCCATCCCCGGCATGTTAACGTCGGTTATCACCACGCCCATCCAGTTGCGGTCCAGTAACCGCAGAATGTCCTGGGGGTGGGTGCTGGCTTTGGCGGGAATGCCTTCCAGCTCAAACAGCTGGGTCAATACGGTGCCTATGTGGGGTTCATCATCCAGGATGAGTACGGTCGCCTCTTCATGGCTCATAGCAGATCCTCCTGCGGGCATAACGGCAGCAGGATTTTAAATTCGGCGCCGCCGCCAGCGGCATTGGCAACACTGATGCTGCCATTCATGGATTCTACTATCCGGCGGGAAATCGACAGACCGAGCCCCAGTCCTTGGCGTTGGCTGGTGGTGAAATAGGGTTCAAAAATCTTTTCCATTTGGCTTTCATTGACTCCAGGGCCTGAATCGCGGATCTGAATACAAAGCTGTTCATCGGCACTGATGGTAATGGTGAGTAATCGTTCCGCTGATTGCTGCATGGCGGTAATGGCATTGCTGATAAGATTTACCAGTACCTGTTGTAGCCTTACTTTATCACCAAAAAAGCGTAACGGGGCATCCGGCAGTTGCAATTGCAGCTGTACCTGATGTTTTTCAATGGCGGGCGCCACAATGGTGAGTGCATCCTCTATGGTGTTGCGTATCAGCGTGGGTTTGTCCAGCCCCTTGCTCTTGCGGGTAAAACTCTTGAACTGAGAGACAATCTCAGCCAGCCGATCGCTCAGGCTGATAATGGTGGTGAGGTTTTCCTGTGCCTTGTCCTGCATCTGACGGTTGAGTAACACCTGGGTGTTTTGGGCATAGCTGCGAAGGGCCGCCAGTGGCTGGTTGATTTCGTGATTGATACTGGCCGACAGACTGCCGATAACGGTCAGTTTGGCGGCCTGTACCAGTTCATCCTGGGTGTCTTGCAGTTTCTGGTTGGCATCCTGCAATTCCCGGGTGCGCTCTTGCACCCGGTATTCCAGCAGTTGTTGCGCCTGTTGCATCCGCCGCATGTTTTTACGGCGCTCCAGACTGAACAATAAGGCCAATGCCCCCAGCAGGTACACACAGGTGGACAGTAACAGCAGGGGCGGCAGGGCGCTGTACAGGGGTTTTACCGGGGTCATGACATGCACATGCCAACCGGCCTTGGTCATTTCACTGCAGGTGTCAATGAACTGGGCTTCACCGTAGGAGGTGGGAAATTGGTAAATGGGCGGTTTTTCCGGATTGATGTCTGGCGAGTAGGGCGGTTGCAACGGCAAGGCACTGATCACCCGGTTGGCATAGCGGCGGCTTTTACTGATGTCTTGGTGGCGGGCATCATCCAGCGGTACCAGTGACTTAAGGCGCCAGTTCGGCATGCTGGCCGCAAAAATCACCTGATCATCGCCGCTGATGGACAGTTCATATTGGCCGGATTGGGCCAGCCCGGTAAGCTGGACTTCAATGTCGGCAATATCCACTTTGACCACAATGACCCCGAGCACGGTGCCTTGCTCCTGAACCGGATAAGCGAAATAAAATCCCCGGGTGTCAGAGGAGGTGCCCACGGCGTAATAGCTGCCAAGCCGGCCGGCCATGGCCTCGGTATAGTAGGGACGAAAACCGTAATTTTGTCCGATGAAAGAGTAGGTTTCCTGCCAGTTGCTGGCGGCCACCGCATCACCGTGCTGGTTCAGCAGATAGATGTCGGAGGCTTCGGTCACATACTGGATCTCTTCAAAGTAGCGATTGATCAACTGGATTTCTTTGGCGTCATCACTGTGTTGCAAGGCTTTTGCCAGCACCGGGTTGGTGGATAGCACCTGCGGAATGCTTTCATAGCGGATAAGCGCGCCATCAATGAAGTTAATCACCTCTTTGAGCTGTTTTTGGGCCAGGGGTTGCGCTTGGGCGAATCCCTGTTGCAGGTGATACCAATAGGTAAGCTTGAGGGTGATTAAGAGTCCGCCAATCAACAAAATGCTGATCAGCAGACGTTTACTAAGCAAAGAGTGTGTCTGCATGTCTGGCCATTGCTCTAAATTTCGGCGAGTCTGGCCTAGACTCGCCGATACGGCCGGATTTTTCAAGCTAACGTGTGCGCAGACTGTCCAGATATTCTGGCAATGCCAGTGATACCTGCGGCACGTAGGTGATGATAATCAGGAAGGACAACAGCAACAGCAACCAAGGCAGACAAGCCTGGATAACCCAGCCGATACTACGGTTGGTGATCCCCGACGTCACAAACAAGTTAAGCCCCACCGGCGGCGTTAACATGCCGATTTCCATGTTGACCACCATGATGATCCCCAAGTGGATGGGGTCAATGCCAAGCTGGGTGGCAATGGGAAACAAAATGGGTGCCATAATCAGCAAAATGGCTGAAGGCTCCATGAAGTTGCCCGCCGCCAGCAACAGCAGGTTGACGATAATCAAAAAGCCCCAAGCCGGTAAGCCCCAGTTCACAATGATTTCGGCAATGGTGTGGGGGATGCGCTCGGTGGTCAGCACATGGGCAAACAGCATGGCATTGCCGATGATAAACAGCAGCATGATGGACACCTTGGCGCCATCATTCACTACGGTGCGCACCTCTTTATCAATGGGGGTTTTTATCAGCCCCAGCACCATGTGCCACAAATTGCGTCCAGCGGCGGCAATCAGGTTTTCACCGGGATTGCGCCAGGCCACATTTTTCAGCGGGCCGATGTCACGGTAACCAAACACCGCCACCAGATAGGCATAGACACAGGCCACCGCTGCAGCTTCTGTGGGGCTGGCAATCCCGCCATAAATGGAGCCCAGCACAATTACAATCAGCATCAGCCCGCCCATGGCCTTGGCAAAGGAGACGGTCAGCTTGCGTACGCCCGGGAAGGGCTGCGATGGCAAGCCTTTGATCCTGGCGGTAATGTAAATGGCCAGCATCAGCAAGCCGCCCATCATCAGGCCGGGGATAAGCCCTGCCATGAACATTCTGGCGGCCGAGACTTCTGTAGCGGCAGCATAAACCAGCATCACGATGGAGGGCGGGATCAATATCCCCAAGGTGCCGGAGGTGGTAATCACCCCTGCGGCAAATTTTTCCGGATAGCCCGCTCGCACCATGCCCACAATCACGATGGAGCCAATGGCGGCGACCGTGGCAGGGGAGGAGCCGGAAACCGCCGCAAACAGCATGCAGGCCATTACCGAGGCCATGGCCAGCCCGCCGCGAATGTGCCCCACACTGTCCATGGCAAAATCAATGATGCGCCGGGCCACGCCACCGGTAGACAAAAACGCCGATGACAAAATGAAAAAAGGGATGGCCAGCAGCGTGTAGTGCTCGGAGGTGGAGGCGTAAAGTTTCAGCGCAATGGAGGCCAGCGAATCCGTGGAAAACAGCAAGATGGTCAGCATGCTGGAAAATCCCAACGCAATCGCAATGGGCATGCCCAGTAACATGCAAACGAACAGGGTAATAAACAGCGTGGCAATGGTCATGGCTTCACCTGCGGATCCGAATGGTTATTGTTATGGGATTTTCCGTGGCTGACGGCTTCCTCGGCCAGCTGCATGCTTTCTTTGGCTTCGTCATGAAAACTAAAACCCTGGGACTGGTTGCGCAAAATGGCGATGAACAGCTCCACAAAACGCCAGGTCAGCATGATGAAACCAAACAGCAGAATGCTTTGGGACATCCAGACCGGCACCCGAGGGTCTTCCACGTCAATGCGCCATAAGTCCCACAGCTTGTCTGCATCCAGCCCCGCCACCCAGGCGACAGGAAACTTGATGTCCTCCATGGGAACGCCAATGTGATACATCTGTTTCAGGTAGTCCCAGCTGCCCACCAGAAACAGTGAGCAGTACACCAGACACACACTGATGGCCAGCAGCGCGGTGTATTTGCGGGTGGTGGGCGGCAGTTTTTTAACCAGCGCATCCACGCCGATGTGAGCGCCCACTTTCACGCCGTAGGACATGCCAAACAGCACGAACCAGCCGGCAATGGTCAAGGTCAGTTCCTGTATCCATAAGAAACCCACATTGAAAAAGAAGCGCGCAATCACCTCTGCGAACACCAGAATGGTCATGGCAGAGATCAGGATATTGAGAAAACTTTCTTCGAAGTAATTGAAAAATCGCGTTAGCATAAGTGCATCCCCAGTGGCAAAAGGGGGCGTTGCCGCCCCCGGACAACGTTACTGGTTGGCTGACTCCGCAGCCTTGATGGTGTCCTTACCGATTTGGTCTTCGAATTTTTTCCAGACGGGCTTCATGGCATTAACCCAAGCCTGGCGCTGCTCTGGGGTTAACTCAACCACTTTGGAGATTTTGGAATCAATAATGGCCTGACGGTCCTGTGCATTTTTGTCGGCTGCCATTTTGTTACCGTAAGCAATGGCTTCATCCAGGCATTGCTTGATCACCTCGCGTTTGTCAGCCGGCAGGTTTTTCCAGAACGTGTCAGAGGTCACCACCATGTAATCCAGCACGCCGTGATTACTTTCAGTGATGTAAGACTGCACTTCATAGAATTTTTTGGAGTAGATATTGGACCAGGTGTTTTCCTGGCCATCAATGGCGCGGGTTTGCAACAGGGTGAACACTTCCGAGAAGGGTTTTTTCACGGCAATGGCATCAAGGGTCTGGAACTGGGCTGCCAGTACGTCAGAGGCCATGACGCGGAATTTCTTGCCGGAGGCGTCAGTGGGCAACAACAGCGGATGGTTAGCGGTAAACTGCTTCATGCCGTTATGCAGATAGCCCATGCCGATAATGCCTTTGCGTTTCATTGCCCCCAGCAGTTTTTGTCCTTCAGGGCTTTGCTGAAAACGCTCTACCGCGGCCATGTCCTGAAACAGGAACGGCAGATCAAACAGCTGCAGTTTTTTGGTGTAACGCTCGAATTTTGACAGCGACGGTGCCACAAACTGTACGTCGTTCAGCAGCAGTGCCGCCAGCTCATTGTTGTCACCGAAAAGCTGTGAATTGGGAAATACGCTGACTTTGTATTCGCCCGGCAGACGCTGCTCCACCAAGGCCTTGAACTTTAATGCCGCCTGCCCCTTCGGAGTGTTTTCGGCCACCACGTGAGAGAACTTGATCTCCACCGGCGCTGCACTGGCAAGAAAACTGGTCGCCATGACGCCCCCCACCAGTGCGAGTTTGGCCAGCGTTTTCAGTGGCTGAGATAACATACTGAAGTGCTTAATACTTTTTATAGTCATCTTGGATTCCTTTTAATTTATAGTCATTGCAGATACGAGCCCCATAAATACGTATCTGAGCCAGGGGAACACAGCGTTAATTTCCCCGAAGGTTATTTTAGTCAAGGCAAGTTATGCGCCAGTTTGGTAATTATTTTGTAACTTGTTGGTTATTAAAGTGTGTTGAGTTTGATGTTTGTCACGTTCGTTTTTGTAATGTGTGAGAAATGGCTCACATTATTTACCTTGATGGGCGGAAATCCACCCATTTTGCAGGTGGCATTTCGGGGCGATTTGTGACCGCGTCATGACATGCCGCAGAATGGGCGGGCTTGCGGTTAACCCTTTCCCCCTGGCGGCCATGGCTGGTAGAATGAACGTTCTTTTTTTCACTCGCCTGTGAACAGGCTCCTTATCAATAAGGTTAGTGTTCGATTATGACCATCAAGACGCGTTTTGCTCCTAGCCCAACCGGCTATTTACATGTGGGCGGTGCCCGTACAGCTCTTTATTCCTGGCTTCATGCCCGTTCGAATAACGGTGAGTTTGTACTGCGTATTGAAGATACGGATCTGGAGCGTTCAACCCAGGCAGCAGTGGATGCCATTCTTGAAGGTATGGAATGGCTTGGCCTGAACTGGGACGAAGGCCCTTATTACCAGACCAAGCGTTTTGACCGTTACAATGAAGTGATTGCAAAACTGCTGGAAGAGGGTAAAGCCTATAAGTGTTACTGTTCTAAAGCGCGGCTGGAAACGCTGCGGGAAGAACAGGCCGCTAAAGGTGAACGCCAAAAATACGATGGCTGCTGCCGTGATGCCGCCCCCCGCGACACTGATGAGCCCTATGTCATCCGTTTTAAAATGCCGCAAGAGGGCAGCGTGGTATTTGATGACCACGTGCGTGGCCGCATTGAAATTGCCAACGAAGAGCTGGACGATTTGATTATTGCCCGTAGCGATGGCACCCCTACCTATAACTTCTGCGTGGTGGTGGATGACTGGGACATGGGGATCACTTGCGTGATCCGCGGCGAAGACCATATCAACAATACGCCAAAACAGATCAACATCTTAAAAGCCCTGGGCGCACCAATCCCTGAATATGCCCATGTGGCCATGATCCTCGGGGATGATGGCGCCAAATTGTCCAAACGTCACGGGGCTGTCAGCGTGATGCAGTACCGGGATGACGGTTATCTGCCGGAAGCCCTGCTGAACTATCTGGTGCGTTTGGGCTGGTCCCATGGGGATCAGGAAATCTTCTCCATGGAAGAGATGGTGCAGTTCTTCAAGCTGGATGACATCAACAAAGCCGCTTCTGCCTTTAATACGGAAAAACTGCAGTGGCTGAACCAGCACTACCTCAAAACCCTGGATCCTGAATATGTTGCCAAATTCCTGGCCTGGCATATGGCGGATCAGAAAATTGATACCAGCAATGGCCCTGCACTGTCACAAATTGTGACCGCATTGGCCGAGCGCAGCAAAACCCTTAAGGAGATGGCGGAGCACAGTCGCTATTTTTATGAGGATTTTGCAGAGTTTGAAGCCACCGCTGCCAAGAAGCATTTGCGCGGTGTGGCAATGGAACCCTTAAAGCTGGTGCAACAAAAGCTGGCCGCGTTGCCTGAATGGACGCTGGAAGCCATTCATGGCGCCATTGAAGCCACTGCCACCGAACTGGAGGTAGGCATGGGCAAAGTGGGCATGCCGCTGCGGGTTGCCGTGACCGGGGTAGGGCAGTCACCCTCTTTGGATATTACGCTGTTTCTTATCGGGAAAGCCCGTTGCGAGCAAAGAATCTCCAAAGCGGTGGAATTTGTAGCAGCTAGAATAAATTCCTAAAAAATGCGTTGACACATTTGGGTGCGCTGCATAGAATGCGCCACGCACTTGAGACATGGGGTGGCAGTTTACTGTTGCTCACTCAAATGTGATAAGCGGTTCGGGGCTATAGCTCAGCTGGGAGAGCGCTTGCATGGCATGCAAGAGGTCTGCGGTTCGATCCCGCATAGCTCCACCAATTTCTGCCAAAGCGATTGTTTGATTGGTTTGGCTGACACCGGCAGCGGTGTAAAACACAGGTCCAGGGTCCCCTTCGTCTAGAGGCCTAGGACACCGCCCTTTCACGGCGGTAACAGGGGTTCGAATCCCCTAGGGGATGCCAATTTCAATCGCACTGCCTTATGTGGTTGGAATGAAAGAGTCAGCAGGTTTCATACCGCCTCGGGAAACAGAGTCAGGTTTCAGTCCAGGGTCCCCTTCGTCTAGAGGCCTAGGACACCGCCCTTTCACGGCGGTAACAGGGGTTCGAATCCCCTAGGGGATGCCAATTTCAATCGCACTGCCTTATGTGGTTGGAATGAAAGAGTCAGCAGGTTTCATACCGCCTCGGGAAACAGAGTCAGGTTTCAGTCCAAGGGTCCCCTTCGTCTAGAGGCCTAGGACACCGCCCTTTCACGGCGGTAACAGGGGTTCGAATCCCCTAGGGGATGCCAATTTCAATCGCACTGCCTTATGTGGTTGGAATGAAAGAGTCAGCAGGTTTCATACCGCCTCGGGAAACAGAGTCAGGTTTCAGTCCAAGGGTCCCCTTCGTCTAGAGGCCTAGGACACCGCCCTTTCACGGCGGTAACAGGGGTTCGAATCCCCTAGGGGATGCCATTTCCGATTTTCGGATAAAGAATTTCGGGGCTATAGCTCAGCTGGGAGAGCGCTTGCATGGCATGCAAGAGGTCTGCGGTTCGATCCCGCATAGCTCCACCATTTTCGTCAGGCTGTTATATTTTAACGGGTTGGCAAACACCGGCTGCGGTGTAAAATACAGGTCCAGGGTCCCCTTCGTCTAGAGGCCTAGGACACCGCCCTTTCACGGCGGTAACAGGGGTTCGAATCCCCTAGGGGATGCCATTTCCAATATTAAGCGTAATCTTGGGAATGAAAATTGGGGCTATAGCTCAGCTGGGAGAGCGCTTGCATGGCATGCAAGAGGTCTGCGGTTCGATCCCGCATAGCTCCACCAATTCTTTAAAAACCGCCTGTTGGCGGTTTTTTTGTAGGCAAAATTCACCGGTAACTCAGAAAACGGGTTATTCCTTTAGATTTTAGCGCTGGCATAAGCCCGAAGTTTGCACCTATGCCAGCCATGATGGCGTTGTCCCCTAATCCATTGCTAAGAAACCGCCGGTCTGATGGGCCCATAAATGGGCATAAATGCCTTGGTGTTGCAGCAGTTCAAGATGGTTTCCCTGTTCTACCACCCGGCCTTTATCCAGCACGATGAGGCGATCCATGGCGGCAATGGTCGATAGCCTGTGGGCAATGGCGATGACGGTTTTGCCTTCCATCAACTGGTAAAGACTTTCCTGAATGGCCGCTTCCACTTCCGAGTCCAGCGCCGAGGTAGCTTCATCCAGCACAAGAATGGGTGCATCTTTCAGCAGTACCCTGGCAATGGCAATGCGCTGGCGTTGCCCGCCCGAAAGTTTCACGCCTCGCTCACCCACTTGTGCATCGAGCCCGTAATTGCCCTTGGGATCGGTCAATGTAGCAATAAATTCCTTGGCCTGGGCTTTTTCAATGGCTTGTTGCAGTTCTTCTTCTGTGGCATCCGGGCGCCCGTAAAGGATGTTATCGCGGATGGAGCGGTGCAGCAGCGAGGTATCCTGGGTCACCATGCCAATATTGCGCCGCAGGCTATCCTGGGTCACTTGCTGAATGTTTTGCCCGTCAATGCAGATACTGCCGTCTTCCACATCGTAAAAACGCATCAGCAGGTTCACCATGGTGGATTTGCCGGCGCCGGAGCGTCCTACCAAGCCGATTTTTTCGCCGGGCTTGATATGCAGATCCAGTTGGTTCAGCACACCGCTTTGTTCGCCGTAATGGAAGTTCACCCGGTTAAAATCGATAGCCCCATGGGGGATCTGCAGGGGTTTGGCGTCGGGCATGTCGTTAATCAATGCCGGTTGGGACAAGGTGTGCATGCCGTCGGTAACGGTACCGATATTTTCAAACAGGGCGCTGACTTCCCACATGATCCACTGGGACATGCCATTGAGCCGCAAGGCCAGACTGACGGCAATGGCTATGGCGCCCACGGTGATGGCGCTGCCCATCCACAACCAGATGGCAAGCGCGGCCACGGTAAAGGCCAGCAGGTAATTGAGTACTTGCACGCTGACGTTGATGCCGGTAACCAGCCGCATCTGGCGATATACGGTATCGAGAAAGCCCGACATGCTGTTGCGGGCATAATCCGCTTCCTGACGGTTATGGGCAAACAACTTGACCGTGGCGATATTGGTGTAACTGTCCACAATGCGTCCGGTCATGGTGGAGCGGGCATCCGCCTGCTCACTGGCCACCCGTTTCAGACGGGGGACAAAGTGCCACTGCAAGCCGATATAAAGTGCCAGCCACAGCAACATGGGCAGCATCATGCGCCAGTCTGCCTGGGCCATCATCACCAGCATGGAGGTGAAATACACCAGAATGTACACCAGCACATCGAGCAATTTCATCACGGTTTCGCGAATGGCCAAGGAGGTTTGCATCACTTTGGTGGCAATGCGCCCGGCAAAATCATTCTGATAAAAAGAGACGCTCTGTTTGAGCAGGTATTTGTGGGCCAGCCAGCGGATGGACATGGGATAGTTGCCCAGCAGGCTTTGATACACAATCAGTGCATGGGCCAGTGTGAGCAGCGGGATCAGCACCAACACCATCAGCGACATGCCCAGCAGTGTCATCCCTTCCTGCGCCAGTAACGTGGCGGGATCTTTGGTCACCAGCCAGTCCACCAGTTGCCCCATAAAGCCGAATAATGAAACTTCCAGCACCGCCAGTGTTGCGGTCAGCAGCGACATGATCAGCAATGGCCGCTCAAAGCCTTGGGTGTAATGACGACAAAACGCGTATAAGCCACGGGGTGGCTGGGCCGGGTCGATATCGGGTAACGGCTTGGTCCAGCCTTCGAAAACGGCAAACAACTTGTGCAACATGATGGTGTCTTGTTGGAAATGATTGCCGATAGCTTACCTGATTTATCACAAGGTGTGGCACTGTAGGCATCCATGCGTGCAGATAATCGTACTGTTGCCACAGGCCATGCTGGTTAGCCTTGGCGGTTTTTCAGGTTTGCTGCAGTGAATGGCTCTGAGATGTTGTGTCTTGCATGCAATGGCACAAGGCTGCACGAAAGAAGATGCATGGTGATGCACAACAGCAAGATGACTTTTGTTTTATCCCGGCGTGCCCACAGGCTAAACTGGCAGGGTGTAATCATTGGGTCACATTCGGAGCCACAGATGAGCGAGAGCATTGCCAATACCCCGGCGACACTGCTGGTATCAGCATCGCCAGCCCCCATTGCCGAGGCCATTGTGGACACGCCTTGCGGTGCTCTGTGGCTGGCGGCCAACGCTGATGGATTATGTTATCTGCGGCCATTGAGCCGCCGGTTGGCGCTGGTTGGCGAGGGCGTTAATTTGCGCCATGGCTCTGCACAGCGGTGCTTGCAACAGGCCACATGGCAGTTACAGGCATATTTTGCCGGTGAGCTGCACGAGTTTTCGGTGCCACTGGCACCCGCTGGCACCCCATTTCAGCGGCAGGTTTGGCAGCAATTGCTACAGATACCCTATGGCCGCCACAGCAGTTATGGCGAGCTGGCAGCCAGGCTGCAAAAACCGGGTGCCGCCAGAGCGGTGGGCAATGCCAACGGTGCCAACCCCATTGCCATTATGATCCCGTGCCACCGGGTGATTGGCAAAAATGGGACGCTCAGGGGGTATGCTTGGGGGGAGGCGATGAAACGGCAACTGCTGGCACTGGAAGGGGCTGATGCCTGATTTTTTGCTGAATATCACCGATTACCAACGGGGGTTGCGCTATTGTCATCGCCGATTTTTGCGTTGTTGGGTGGTATGTCAGTGAAACTTATCTGGTTGAATGAAAATATAGCGGCACTGCGTGTGGCGTCTCCCTTGGTCTGGCAAGACGAGTTACAACCGCACGGTTTGTCGGCCTTGTTGCAGTTACAGTCGCTGCCGCAGCCATTACCGGCGGAAATCATTCATTTGCAGCTGGCATTACCCGGCGCTTTAGTGCCCGATGATGGCCTGTTGGCAGCGCTCACCCGGCAATTGCCGCTTGCCAGCGGTTTTATCAGCGATCAGTTGCAGCAGGGGCATAAATTGTTGATGACCGCCGCCGATGGGGGGCTACTCGGTGTCATGATGGCGCAGTGGCTTGTCTGCGAAGGAACTGCTCCCGTGCATGCGGTGGCGCAGGTGCGGACACTGTATGATGATGCCTTTAGTGTGGATGGCTGGGATCAGTTCATTTTTGATGTGTTATACCGATTGCAGGCATGAAGCACTTGCCGGTAAAAATTGCCAGGGTGCGACACAGACCGGCAGCATCAGGGCTAAGACATGTTATGCTAAATTATCTTCCCCCAGGGTTTAACGGCTAATACCTTATGAAAAACAAGGCAAATCAGTCTCAGGGATTACTGCTTTTCCGATTGTCGGCACGTCAGTTGTTTGCCATGGGAACGCTGAAAATTCGTGAGCTGGTGCCGTTTCAGCCGCTTAATCAGTTGCCCAATAGCCACCCCTCCATCGTCGGTGCCGCCATGGTGCGGGGAAACACCATTCCCATCGTGGATATGGCGGCGGCGGTAGGGTACAAACCCTTAACGGCAGAGGAGCGGCAGTCGGCTTATATCATCATTACCGACTGCCAGCGAATGGTCATCGGTTTTCTGGTGCGGGGCATCGAAAGAATCATTGAATGCAACTGGCATGACATTGAAGCCCCACCCTCAAATTTAGGCAAAAATGCCTTTCTGACCGGTGTTACCCGTTATGAAAATCAGCTGATCCAGCTACTGGATTTGGAGTTGCTGCTGGCCAACACTTTCCCAGAAGCTGCCCAGCAGTTGGCCAGTGTGACCGATATTCAGCGCGAATTGTTGCGACCACTGCGGATTTTGCTGGTGGATGATTCCAAAGTGGCCCGCAAGCAGTTAAGTGATGCACTGGATGCGCTGAACATTCCTTATGATGTGACCTCCAACGGCCAGCAGGCGTTATCCATGATGGAGGATTGGGCCGCAGAAAAACGCCCGGTGGACATCTTGGTGAGCGATATCGAAATGCCCGGACTCGATGGCTATGAACTGGCGTTCGCTGTACGTGACAATCCATTGCTGCGCCATGCCTACATTATTTTGCACACCTCCCTGTCCAGTGAAATTAGTGTGGGACAGGCCCATCAAGTGGGCGCCAATGAAGCCTTAACCAAGTTTGACGCCCGGGAATTGGTGGAAGCCATGTTGCGAGGAGCACAGGCGTTGTCACAAAAGTGACCGGTTATTATTGCAAATTCGGCGATTTTACCTGTGGGTGGCTGGACAAGCCGGCGCATCTCCGATAAAAACGTAGCGTCAATGGCGTTCGCCATCATGCATAATAACGATAGGTCAAGCAATGAATCCATCTCCCTCCCTGTTGTTGAAGCGCCTGCTTCACACCAGTTTAGTGTTACAAATCTTTGTGGGTATCGTGGCAGGTATTCTGCTGGCGGTGTTGGCCCCCCAGTGGGCAATCAATACCGCATTTCTAGGCGAGCTGTTTGTGGGCGCCCTGAAAGCCATCGCCCCCATACTGGTATTCGTGCTGGTTGCGGCATCCATTGCCAACCAGAAAAAAAATACCCAGACCAACATGCGGCCCATAGTGATCCTCTACCTTGTGGGTACCTTTGCCGCCGCGCTCACCTCCGTGATTGCCAGCTTTATGTTTCCCTCCATGCTGGAGTTGCAAACCTCCCAGCAGCAATTAATGCCGCCACAGAATATTGTGGAGGTGTTGCACACGGTATTGTTCCGCCTTATTGATAACCCGGTAAATGCACTGCTTACCGGTAACTATATCGGCATTTTGGTCTGGGCGCTGGGCCTTGGGCTGACACTGCGCCACGGTACTGATGCCAGTAAACAGGTGTTCTGGGATGTTGCCCATGGTTTGTCCCAGATGGTGCGTTTTGTGATCCGTTTTGCGCCTTTGGGGGTGTTCGGGCTGGTGGCCGTATCCGTGGCCAAAACCGGTTTTGGCGTATTGGCGGGCTATGCCCATCTGCTGGGGGTATTGCTGGGGGTCATGCTGTTTATCGCCCTGGTGGTCAATCCGCTGCTGGTTTACATCAAAATCCGTCGCAATCCGTATCCCTTGGTGCTGACCTGTTTGCGGGAAAGTGGCGTGACGGCATTTTTCACCCGCTCCAGTGCAGCCAACATTCCGGTGAACATGGCGTTGTGTGAGCGCCTGAAACTCCATGAGGACACCTACTCGGTATCCATTCCGCTGGGGGCTACCGTCAACATGGGCGGTGCTGCCATTACCATTACCGTGCTCACATTGGCGGCGGTGCATACCCTGGGGATCCCGGTGGATATGCCTACGGCACTGCTATTGAGCATCATGGCGGCGGTGTCTGCCTGCGGCGCCTCCGGGGTGGCCGGCGGTTCTTTGTTGTTAATTCCGTTGGCTTGCAGTTTGTTTGGCATCGATAACGATACCGCCATGCAAGTGGTGGCGGTGGGCATGATTATCGGTGTGATCCAGGATTCGGCGGAAACGGCGCTGAACTCCTCTACCGATGTGGTGTTTACCGCGGCTGCTTGCATGGCAGCAGAGCGCCAGCAATCATAATCCGCTCATGAGTGTTTATACAGAAGGCAGCCTTATGGCTGCCTTCTGTTTTGTCCGCAAAATCCACTACCGTTGTGAAACATATCACCAATTACTGAAATAGTCCGCTGACCGTGATTTTGATCGCGCTTTTGCATAGCCAATGGGTTACACTGCGCACAGTTGGTCAAATAGTGACTAACCATTTGCTTTGTAAATAAATTGTTGTTTTTGTCAAAGTCATGATCACGGTTTGCTTGGGGGCAAAAGTATTATGGGGTTACTGCTGGATATTCAGGGCAAACTCCCCGTGCAGCTGCACGGTTTGAGTAAATTGTCGGGTGTCTCCGCATTAGAGAAACGGCGCAAGTTGCAACGTCTACGTCACAGCGATAAACGCCTGATTGGCTGCTGGCGCGATCCACGCCAGAATCTGAACGACGATGTGTTGTTGTATCAACACAACGGCCGCTGGTTTATGGAAACCTGGTTCAGTGACGGCTGCCATAGCCTGGATGAAATGACCGCACGGGACACGGCTGACGGGGTGCGGCTGGAAGAGCTGGACGGTAACCTTTTTGGCGAGTACCTGCTATTGCAAGAGGGTCATGCCTTGTGTTTCTGTAACGATAACGGCAGTTGCGTGGTCGCCAGCAACCAGGCTGACGACAAAGCGGTTAACGGTTAGTCATGGTGACGTTATGCCTGACGGTGTAACGTCCCCTCACTTAAAATCCCGCCACACTGACAAAGTGCATCTCTTTGCCTGACCATGGATGGTTGAACATCAGGCTGGCAGCATGCAGGCACAAGCGTGGCCGCGCCTGCTGTATGTGTTCATCGCCATAAAAATCATCCCCCAGAATGGGGTGCCCCAATGCCAGCATGTGTACCCTTAACTGATGGGTGCGCCCGGTTTCCGGTTGCAGGGCCACCAGTGTGGAATGGGCCCGGCGCTCCAGCACCCGGTAATGGGTGATGGCTTTGCGGCCGTCATCATCCACCTTTTGCAGCGGCGGGTGTTCTTTATCCGCTGCCAGCGGCAAATCCACCGTGCCTTCCTCCAGTGCCATATGGCCGTCTACCTCGGCAATGTAAAGCTTGTCATTACGGCGCTCCTGAAATTGGGTTTTCAGGTTGGACTCCGCTTTTTTGCTGCGGGCAAACACCATGATGCCGGAAGTGGCGCAGTCCAGACGGTGCACCAGCAGGGTTTCAGGGTAACGTTGTTGCAGGCGGGTGAGGGCGCAATCATGGGTGGCTTCCGCCCGTCCCGGATTGGACAGCAAACCGGCGGGTTTGTTAATCACAATGATGTCACGGTCACGATAACGGATATCCAGCCACGGCAATACGGGGGGATGATAGTGGAACTTCTGCATAAAGCCTCCTTGAGCGGGCGGGCATTTTACCAGAAACCGCTGCTCAGGGCAGGTATGGTTCCGGTGTTTTACGGGCCAGAATGCGGCTATAGGCCATCAATTGTGGATACAGGGTACGAAAGCTGATTTCAATTTCCCTATCCAGTTGCTGCAGCACCTTGTCGGTGCCTTTAAACAGCTGCGGGGTGGTGGAGAGGCGCGCGGCCTGTTGCAGCATGGCATTGAGCCCGTTACGGCTGCTCAATGCCTGCAGCCAGTTGTCCCGCTGCATTCGGGGCAACAACTGTGGCAAGGGCTGTGGCAACTCAGTGGCCGCGGCCAGTTGCTGATAAGCCTTAGGGCAAAATGCCGCCAATGGCTGTGAATGGTACTCCTCCCAGCAGCGGGCCAGCATATGATCAAATGCCAGGGCGATTAAGGTGGTGCTGATGGGCCCCAGGGCTTTGGCAAACTGCGCTCGCAGCTCTTGGGTGAGCTCGTGCTCTGCACTTAACTGATGAATTTGTTGGCCAAGCCACATCCCTTGCCGGTAGGGTTTTGGCTGGGCGTCAATATCGCCCTTGATAAACTGGGCGGCCAGGTGCCCGGGCAACGAGGTGTTACTGATATCGGCCAGATGCAGCGGGGCCAGAAAGTTCATAATTTGTACTTGCGCGATTTTGTCATCGGGCTATTATGTCGCACGATAGCCTGAAAAGCATCCCGGATGCACAGGTAAACCATGACGAGCGTGACGCTCTGGTAAATTTTCCAATGTATCGGTTTTAAGGATCAAGGATGATGTGGAACTGGCTTGGTAAACTGATGGGTAAACCCCAACCTTCCCGGCGTAAACGGGTACAGGTTGACATCCCGTTTGAACAGATTTTAGCCACCCCGCTGGCAACGGCACAATTCAAGCGCAAAAATCTCACCAGAGCAGCGTCCAAGGATTCTTGATCTTGTTCTGAGCAGCCCCTAGACTAGCGGTCGTTTTTCGCTATGCAGAGGCGCCTCGATGCGAGTTGCAGATTTTGCTTTCGATCTTCCTGAAGAGTTGATCGCCAAATTCCCCATGCCTGAACGCAGTGCTTCCAGACTTTTAACCCTGGAAGGAAACAGTGGTGCGCTCAGCGACCTTCATTTCACCGATATTCTGGATCTGGTGCAAGAAGGCGACTTGATGATCTTCAACAATACCCGGGTGGTACCAGCGCGGGTATTCGGCCACAAAGCCAGTGGCGGCAAGCTGGAAATCTTGCTGGAGCGCATGCTGGATGACAAGCGCATGCTGGCACATGTCCGCAGTTCAAAATCCCCCAAACCCGGCGCTGACATCGTGCTTGATGGCGGTTACAAACTGACCATGCTGGCACGCCATGACGCCCTGTTTGAGCTGGAATTGCAAGGCGATGGCACCATTCTTGGCATGCTGGAAGCGGTGGGGCACATGCCGTTGCCGCCTTATATTGACCGTCCTGATGAAGATGCGGACAAAGAACGTTATCAGACGGTTTACAGCAAAAATCCCGGCGCCGTGGCAGCCCCTACCGCAGGCCTGCACTTTGATCAGGCATTGCTGCAAAAACTGCAGGCCAAAGGGGTCAAGCAGGCTTTTGTCACCTTGCATGTGGGCGCGGGTACTTTTCAGCCGGTACGGGTGGATGACGTGCTACAACACCATATGCACTCGGAGTGGGCCAATGTGCCCGCCGAGGTGGTGGATGCCATTCGCGCCACCAAGGCGGCCGGTAAGCGGGTGATTGCCGTGGGTACCACCTCGGTGCGGTCGCTGGAAAGTGCGGCCAAATTCAATGGCGGTGAGCTGCAGCCTTTTTGCGGTGACACCGATATCTTCATCTATCCCGGGTATGATTTCAAAGTGGTCGATGCCATGGTCACCAACTTCCATCTGCCCGAGTCCACGCTCATCATGCTGGTGAGCGCTTTTGCCGGTTATGAACATGTGATGAAAGCCTACCAGCATGCCGTGGCGGAGAAATATCGTTTCTTCAGCTATGGCGATGCCATGTTTGTGACCAAAAAAATAAACTGAAAGGCCGCTCTGCGATACACTGCGCCATAAAAATTGCGCAGCCTAACCGGGGTAACAGCCTGCGGTTTGGCTGCTGATGTTACGGGTCTGCCGCTTGATGCGGTGGACTGAAGGGTCGGACTGTTTCTCTGACGAGGTAAATAATGAAATTTGAACTAGATACCACCGACGGCCGCGCCCGTCGTGGCCGCTTGATATTTGACCGTGGCACGGTGGAAACCCCGGCCTTCATGCCGGTAGGTACTTACGGCACTGTTAAAGGCATGACCCCTGAAGAAGTGCGGGCCACCGGTGCGGATATTCTGCTGGGTAATACCTTTCATCTGTGGTTGCGCCCCGGTGAAGAAATCATGCGCAAGCATGGCGATTTGCATGACTTCATGAACTGGCCGCGCCCCATCCTGACAGACTCCGGCGGCTTTCAGGTGTTCAGCCTGGGGGATATCCGCAAAATCACCGAAGAAGGGGTGCACTTCCGCTCGCCCATCAACGGCGAAAAAATCTTTCTCGATCCGGAAAAATCCATGCAAATCCAGCACTCGCTGGGCTCGGATATCGTGATGATTTTTGATGAATGCACGCCATATCCGGCCACACCGGATGAAGCCCGCAAATCCATGGAGATGTCGCTGCGCTGGGCCAAACGCTCCCGGGATGAGTTTGACCGGCTGGAAAATCCCAACTCCCTGTTTGGCATCATCCAGGGCAGCATTTATGAAACCCTGCGGGATGAAAGCCTCAAAGGCCTGGTGGATATTGGCTTTGACGGCTATGCCATCGGCGGTTTGGCTGTGGGTGAACCCAAAGCGGACATGCACCGTATTTTGGAGCATGTTTGCCCGCAAATCCCCGCTGACAAACCCCGTTACCTGATGGGAGTGGGCAAGCCGGAAGATTTGGTGGAAGGCGTGCGCCGTGGCGTAGACATGTTCGACTGCGTGATGCCAACCCGCAACGCCCGCAATGGCCACCTGTTTACCAGTGACGGCGTGATAAAAATTCGTAACGCCCGTCACAGGGATGACACATCGCCATTGGATCCTGAATGTGATTGTTATACATGCAAACACTATTCCCGGGCCTATTTGCATCATCTGGACCGTTGTAACGAGATGCTCGGTGCCCGGTTGAATACCATTCACAATCTGCGTTATTACCAAAGATTGATGGAAGGTTTGCGTGGCGCTATCGAGACAGGTACATTAGACGCCTTTGTTACGGATTTTTATAGCCGTCAGGGGCGTGAAGTTCCTGCACCGATTGATTGAATCCAACGTTAATAAGAAGAGAAAACTATGTTTATTTCAAATGCTTATGCAAGTGCCGGGACTCCCCCTCAATCCGGCGGCACCATGGAACTGGTGTTCATGCTGGTTATTTTTGCACTGATTTTCTATTTCATGATTTTCCGTCCCCAGTCCAAACGCGTGAAAGAACACAAAAACCTGATGGCTTCTCTGGGCAAGGGTGATGAAGTGCTGACCAGCGGCGGACTTGTGGGCAAGATTGCCAAGATTGCCGATGACAATGATTACGTGCTGATTAGCCTTAACGATGACACTCAAATCACCATCAAAAAAGACTATATTGCGGCGGTATTGCCTAAAGGCTCTATGCAGTCGCTGTAAGCCAAGGGAGCTGAGGCGTGTTAAATAAGTATCCTATGTGGAAGAACCTGATGGTGATTATTATCATCGCCATCGGGGCTTTCTATGCTGTGCCCAACCTCTTTGGTGAGGATCATGCGGTGCAGGTGGTGGGCACTCGCGGTAGTGCGGTCACCCCGACCACCCAGAGCCAGGTCAACGATCTGCTCACCAGCAAAGGCATCAAAATCAAACGCTCAGAACTGGAAAATGGCCAGTTGCTGGTGCGGGTGAGCAATGCCGAAGAGCAGTTGCTGGCCAAAGAAACCATTGCCGCAACCCTGGGCGATAAATTTACCGTGGCGCTTAACCTTGCGCCAGCCACGCCAAAATGGCTGGAAAATCTCGGTGCCAACCCCATGAAACTGGGGCTTGATTTGCGTGGCGGCGTGCACTTCCTGATGGAAGTGGACATGAGCGAAGCCATTCGCAAAATGCAAGAAGCCAAGGTGGCTGATTTTCGCAGTCAATTGCGGGAGCAGAAAATCCGTTACGCAGGCGCCAAGGCTACGGCCAGAGGCATTGAAGTGCGTTTTCGTGATAGTGAAACCCTGGTTAAGGCCGAGCAGTATCTGAAAACCCATTCCAACAACGAAATGGTGTTCACCGACGCATCAAGCGGGGATAACTATGTATTGTTGGCGGCGATGAGCGAGCAGTATCTGCGCCAGATCAAGGAAGATGCACTGACACAGAACATCACCACTATCCGTAACCGTGTAAACGAGTTGGGTGTGGCCGAGCCTGTGGTGCAGCGCCAGGGTGCCGAGCGGATTATTGTCGAGTTGCCAGGCGTGCAGGATACTGCCCGTGCCAAGGAAATTCTGGGGGCTACGGCGTCCATTGAATTTCACATGGTGGATCAGAAAACCGATTTGGCTGCAGCAAAAGCCGGACGGGTACCTGCGGGGTCTGAGGTTTACAAGCGCCGTGAAGGTGGTGAGGTTGTCATGTATAAAGAGGTTATGCTGACCGGTGATCATATTACCGGCGCCCAGCCTAGCTTTGACCAATACAGCCGGCCACAGGTGAGTATCAACCTGGATGCCAAAGGCGGCAGCATTTTCTCTGATGTGACCAAAGACAACATCGGTAAGCCCATGGCCACCCTGTTCATTGAGTACAAGGATAGCGGTGAGCGCAATCCTGATGGCTCTGTGAAAATGAACAAAGTGGAAGAGGTGATTTCCGTGGCCACCATCCAGGCCCGGCTTGGACGCAACTTTGTCATCACCGGCCTTAGCCATGGTGAAGCGCAGAATCTGGCATTGCTGTTACGTGCCGGTGCTTTGATTGCGCCTGTCTCCATTGTGGAAGAACGCACCATTGGCCCGAGCCTGGGGGCTGAAAACATCCAGAACGGCTTGCAGGCCATGCTGTGGGGCTTGGTGGTGGTACTGGTCTTCATGATGATTTACTACCGGGCATTCGGGGTGATTGCCAACCTGGCACTGACCGCCAACCTGGTAATGGTCGTCGGCGTGATGTCCATGATCCCTGGTGCGGTACTGACCTTGCCCGGCATTGCCGGCATGGTGTTGACCGTAGGGATGGCTGTGGATGGTAACGTGTTGATTAACGAACGTATTCGTGAAGAATTACGCGGCGGTCGTTCTATTCAGCAAGCTATCCATGAAGGCTACGCCAACGCATTCTCCACCATTGCAGATGCCAACATTACCACATTCATCACCGCCTTGATTTTGTTTGCGGTGGGTACCGGCGCCATTAAAGGTTTTGCCGTGACCCTGATGATTGGTATTGCCACATCCATGTTTACCGCCATTGTCGGTACCCGTGCGATTGTGAACGCCCTTTGGGGTGGCAAGCGTCTGAAAAAGCTGTCTATATAAGGAGAACGTGGATATGTTGCAGATTTTATCCTTTAAAGGCTCAGTCAACTTTCTCCGCTATGCTCTGCCCATCAGCATCATGTCGATGATTCTGGTGGTGTTGTCCGTGGTGTCTTTGGCAACCAAAGGAATTAACTGGGGGCTGGACTTTACCGGTGGTACCTCCATTGTACTGACCTTTAGCCAGCCGGCAGATTTGAACACACTGCGTGGAAAACTCGACACTGACATTGTGTCTGGCGCGGTAGTGCAAAACTTCGGTTCCAGCCGCGACGTTGTGGTGCGCTTGCAGACCAAAGACGGTGTAAAAAGCGATGACCAGGTAAAACTGGTGTTGAATGCCGCCAAAGCGCAAGACCCGCAGGTTGAGCAGAAAAGCGTGGAGTTTGTAGGGCCACAGGTAGGGCAGGAGTTGGCAGAGCAGGGGGGACTGGCGGTACTGGTAGCGCTGATCTGTATTCTGCTTTATGTGACTTTCCGGTTTGAATGGCGTTTGTCACTGGGGGCGGTTGCGGCGTTGGCCCATGACGTGACGGTGACACTGGGGCTGTTTTCATTCCTGCAGCTGGAGTTCGATTTGACCGTTCTGGCAGGGGTGCTCACCGTGGTGGGGTATTCTCTTAACGATACCATCGTGGTGTTTGACCGCATCCGGGAAAACTTCCTGAAAATGCGTAAAGCCACGCCGGTAGAGGTTGTGAACGCCTCCATTACCCAAACCATGAGCCGTACCATTATTACCACAGGTACCACCATGATTACCGTGATTGCCCTGTTCCTGAAAGGGGGCACACTCATTCACGGGTTTGCTACATCATTGTTGATGGGGATAACCGTGGGGACTTACTCATCCATCTATGTGGCCAGTTTCCTGGCGATTAAGTTGGGTGTGTGTCGTGAACACATGATGCCGGTCCAGGTGGAAAAAGAGGGCGCTGATCAGCCTTCTATCATGCCATAAGAGTTGGCGGACAAACCTAAAAAGCCATCTTCGGATGGCTTTTTTTATGTGCGTTCTCGGGGGAGGAGGCGCATCCAGTGTCTGTAAATGTTGACAAAAAGTAAAATTTTGCATGGTGTAACTCGACAGACCCCCTCTTGAGGCAGTAGCATGTGCCCTGACAAAATTTGTACAGTCGTTTTTTTGTCCTGATGAATTATTCCTGATATTTCTTTGTCCGAACGGTAAAGATAGGTGGTAGGAAATCCCATGGAAGAACGTAAAGTATTGGTTGCCGGTGGAAATTTGCTTCAAGCTCATACATGGAAAGGTATGTTGGAGACGTGCGGGATCACCGTAGAATTACGGGGCGAAGCCCTGATGGGCGGTGTTGGCGAGCTGCCGGTGGATATGCAGACGGTGGAACTTTGGGTCGCGGAGTCCCAACTGGAGCAGGCGCAGACGCAACTGGCCTTGCTGGATGCTGAGCAGCCACAATGGCAGTGCCTGCAATGCCATGAATGTAATGAGGCCAGCTTTGAATTGTGCTGGAATTGCGGCGCCGAGCGCAGTGAATCCCATCATTGATACCCCCATGAACGCGATGCTGACATGAGATGAAGATTGTCGGCCATTGCCGTTGTTCTTGTTATGGCCGTGTGGCCTGTTTATGCCCTGTCTGCCGTTTTTGGATGGCATAGGGAACTGATTGATTTTAGCCTGTTTGCCTCAGCCACTTTACCTGATGATAATTGCGGCATTCACGTTGCCTTGTCGTTTATCCCTTGCCATAAATGCCCGCTCTGTCACGCCACTGCCGTGATACGGTAGCGCATCATAAGCCATAAATAAAAAACAGGTCTGCAGCAGGCACAGTGTTTTTTGTCATGCCTGTTGGTGCGGTGCTGCGAACGGTCAGCCTCTGCATTAAAGGGCTGGGCGTGGAGCATGGCGGCGTTTTTATCCCGCTGGAGGATAAATGGAGGTTGAGGGATTACAATTTACAGATGAAACGTAGCCACCGTACCCGCAAGTATTTGTTTTTGTAGTGATGAAAACCACAATGTTCCACATGATTTCAAGCAGTTTACGTGCCACACCACGATACCAAGATGGGATCAATCCTACCAGCATGCGGCGGGTGATAATGAGAAAAGAGGCTTACTCATATGGTAAAAACTCAATATAAAAAGGGGCTCGGCAGGACGGCCATTGTCTTGCTAATCACTTTTTTTTCGGTGTGCATTTCCGTATTAATCACGTTCGTCATCATGGAAAATTTTGGTAATGGCATTAGTGGCGTCAGTTTTGCCAATGCGGTTATTGCGCCATTATTAATCGCACCATCCGTTAGTTGGTACATCATTGGTTTGTTGGTAAAGATATCCTGCTTGGAAGAAGAGCAAAGAATTATTGCCACTTATGATACGTTAACCCACTTATTAAACCGTCGTCCGTTTTTGGATAAATTTGAAAGGTTATTGCGCCTTGCCCGCAAGAAAGGACAACTGTTATCCGTCGCCTATATAGACATTGATAACTTTAAAAAAATCAATGATACCCATGGCCATGTGGGTGGCGATGCGGTTTTGGCCGCCTTTGGCGCCCTGATTGTTAACAACGTCAGAAAGGGCGATTTGGCTGGGCGTATTGGCGGCGAAGAGTTCATTATCGTGTTTCCGGATATTGACGTGAAACAGTCGGTCATCATTTTAAATAAAATACAGGGGTTGATAAACGCGCAGGTAGTGGCCACTCAAGCCGGCAGTGTTGCTTACACCATCAGCGTGGGGGTAACTGAACTTAATCAATATAATGATGTATCCCTGGATGAGTTGATTAATCAGTCAGACACCGCACTTTATAAAGCCAAAGCGGCAGGAAAGAATTGCATCGTAAATTATTTTTACAACGATTGAAAAACAAAGGATAACAGGTGGCTAACCACCCGTTACCCATGAAAAAAGCCAGTCCTGTGGACTGGCTTTGAGGTCTTCATGTTGCGTTTATTTTTTAATAATTAAGCTTCTTCAATATCGGAGGCGGCAAGTTCTTGCGCTTTGCCTTTGGCGATATACATGACCAGTACGGCAATGCATACGGTGGTGATGGTGCCGGCGATGGTGGCCACTGTCATTGGCAGGCCTGCCCCCAGGGTGCTGGAGCTCAGCAGGAAGCTGATCACCACATCGGTCATGAACATGGCGGGCACGGTACAAATCCAGTGCAGCTTGTTATGACGGATGAGATAAGCGGATGCAGTCCACAGCATCATTACCGCAGTTGCCTGGTTGGCAACACCGAAGTAGCGCCAGATGATGCCAAAGTCTACTTGGGTCAGTATCGCGCCGATGACGAACAGCGGGATGGCCAGTACCAGACGTTTGGAGATTTTCACCTGTGGCATGTTGAAGTATTCAGACAAGATCAGACGGGCTGAACGGAATGCTGTGTCGCCAGAGGTGATAGGCAGTACGATAACCCCCAGTACCGCCATGAAGCCGCCAACCGCACCCAGCAAGCCTGTAGATGCACCGTATACCACGTTAGCAGGGTTGCCACCCATGGAGTCGTTCAGGCCTTGTACGCCATCGTAGAAAGACAGGGCAATGGCACACCAGATTAACGCAATGATCCCTTCGCCAATCATGGCACCGTAGAATACAAAGCGTCCGTTGGATTCATTTTCCACACAGCGAGCCATCAGCGGTGACTGAGTGGCATGGAAACCGGATACCGCACCACAGGCAATGGTGATGAACAGTGCTGGCCACAGTGGAGCATCTTTAGGGTTCAGGTTTTGCAGGAAGTCACCCGGGGTGAAACCAGGCAGCAGGGTGTGTTGATCAGATACCATGATGGCAATGGTCAGCCCTACGGACATGAACATCAGCAAAGCCCCGAAGAAGGGATACAGACGGCCGATGATTTTGTCTACCGGAACGATAGTGGCAATCAGGTAATAGACGAAAATGATCCCCACAAACATGGTAACGCTCATGCCGGTGAGTTTACCCAGCAGTCCGGCCGGGGCAGAGATAAACACCACGCCTACCAGCAGCAGCAGGATGATGGCGAAAATGTTCATGAAGTTTTTCGCCCCTTTACCCAGATACTTGCCTGCCAGGTTAGGAACGGATTGACCATTGTTGCGTACCGACAGCATGCCGGAGAAGTAATCGTGCACTGCACCGGCAAAAATACAACCGATAACAATCCACAGCATGGCTGCAGGACCGTACAACGCCCCCAGGATAGGGCCAAAGATGGGACCTACACCGGCAATGTTCAGCAGTTGGATCAGGTATACCTTGCCTTTTGACATGGGCACATAGTCCACACCGTCAGTTTGGGTATACGCTGGCGTTTTGCGTTGAGTATTAATACCAAAAACTTTTTCTACGAAAGCGCCGTAGATAAAGTAACCGCCGATCAGCAGACCGACACAGATCAGGAACCATAACATAGGTTTGTCTCCCCCCAATTAGAATCGTAGCAAGTGTAAGGGATTGGCTGCTGAGGCCAAGTGGTGTTTGGGTGAGCGGTCAAAAGCGGGGGGTGAACGGTTTCATCTGCAGGTTAGCGGTTTTGGCAAACGGCCAAGGGTTATGGCTATCAAGGGGCCGATGAACGGAAAACGCCATCAGCCCCTTGCATTACTGAAAGCCGAATGCCTGCTTGAGGGGCTTTAAAAAGCGCCTGGACACCGGCACTTTGGCACCGCTGTGAGTGGTGACTTCGGCGCCGGTATCCAGTACTTCAATTTCGGCAATGGCCGTGGGGGCTATCAGGTATTGCCGGTGGCAACGCAGCAGCGGCGTTTTTTCTTCCAGCACTTTCAAGGTAAGCTCGGTATGCACCTTTTCTTTGGCTGTGGCCACATGAATGCCGCAAAGATCGCTGAACACGTATTCCACATCCTTGACGGCAATAATCTTCAAACGATTGCCGCTAAAGCAGGGCAGGTGTTCCAGATAGCTGGGCACGATGGCATCCATGGCTTTGGGGCGTAAATCCCGCCGCACTTTTTCCAGGGTTTGTTGCAGGCGCTTTTCATCCAATGGCTTAAGCAGATAGTCAAAGGCATGATTATCAAAGGCCCGCACCGCAAACTCGTCATAGGCGGTGACAAATACCACCCGCGGCATGGTTTCCGGATCCAGCATGGCTATCAGCTCCATGCCACTGATGCGCGGCATCTGAATATCCAGAAAAAGCAAGTCCGGTTTGTATTTGCTGATGGCCTGCATGGCTTCTATGGCGTTGCTGCACTGGCCTACAATCTGTAAATCTCCGGCCTGACTCAGCAAGTCCGCCAGTTCCTGACGGGCATAGGGCTCATCATCAACAATCAGACAGCTAATCATGGCTTGATCCTTTATTGGGCAGGTGAATTTTAACCGTGGTGAAAACATCCGGCTCGTATTCTACGGTAACGCCGTATTCATCGCCGTACAGATTTTGGATCCGTTTGTGTACCAGATTCATCCCCAGCCCGTCCGAGTGGGATGATGGTTGATACAGGCCCGCGTTATCGGTCACCTCCAGATAGACGTCCTGCCCCTTTTTAAAGGCCTTTACCTCAATGATGCCGGTTTCCATCATGTGAGAGGTGCCGTGCTTTACCGCATTTTCAATAATGGGCTGCAGGGTGAAGGTGGGCAATTGCATGGCATATAACGCTTTGGGTATCTCAATGTGAACCTGGAGTTTATCGATGAAGCGGGCTTTTTCAATGGTCAGGTAAGATTCTATATGCTCCAGCTCATCCGCCAGGGAAACCAGCCCCGTGGTGCGTTTCAGGTTAATGCGCAAAAACTGGCTCAGCTGCTGCAATAACTGCCGGGCCTTGTCGGGATCCCGGCGGATGATGGCGCTGATGGTATTTAAGGCATTGAACAGAAAATGGGGATTGACTTGGGCCTGGAGCAGTTTGAGCTCAGCTTGCGTCAGCAGGTTTTGCTGTTGCTCAAAGCGGCCATAGAGGATTTGGTTTGACAACAAGCGGGCAATGCCTTCCCCCAACGTCCGGTTGATGTTGAGGAATAATTTGTTTTTGGGCTCATACAGTTTGATGGTGCCAATGACCTCATTATCGCTGCGCAGCGGGATGACCAGACTGGAGCCCAGCTTGCAGTTGGGTGAAATCGAGCAGGCGTAGGGAAGCTCCACGCCATCGGCAAACATCACTTTATTCTGGTGAATGGCATCCATGGTGATTTGCGATGAAATCGGAGTACCTGGCAGATGGTGATCGGCGCCAATGCCGATAAATGCCATCAGTTTTTCGCGGTCGGTAATGGCCACTGCACCCACTTTGGTTTCTTCGATCACAATCTGGGCAACCTGGGTACTGGTGACTTCATTGAAGCCTTTGCTCAGCAGCCCCACGCTGCGCTCTGCAATTTTCAATGCCTTGGTGGAAAAAGTGGAAGATAGCTTGTCAAACATGGTTTTTTGATCGCGCACCATGCTCATGAACAGCGCGGCCCCTAGGGAGTTGATCACCAGCATGGGCGGGGCGATTTGTCGCACCAGCTCCAGTGCCTCTTCAAACGGGTGGGCCAGCAGCAAGATAATGCACATTTGCATCATTTCGGCATAAAAGGTCACCAGTCCTACCAATAGCGGGTTGAAAACCTGCTCACTTTTGCCATGGCGCCTCAGGTAAAGATTGATCATGCCGGCGGTCAGGCCCTCCATGGTGGTTGATACCGCGCAGGCAATATCGGTAAAGCCCCCAAGGGTGTAACGATGCAGCCCTCCGGTCAGTCCTACCAGCAAGCCTGTGGTGGGGCCACCAAGCAATCCCCCCAATACCGCCCCCATGGCCCGGGTATTGGCAATGGCACCATGAGCCTGCTCACCAAAGTAAGTGGCCATGATGCAGAAGGCGGAAAACACCAGATAGATAAAAATCTTGTGGGGTAGGCGGGTGGAGTTTTCGGTAAATAGCTTGAATAGCGGCGTCTTACTGGTGAGGTAAACAATCACCAGATACAGGCACATCTGTTGGGTTAACGCGAGAATAAGTGGCATGGCAAACCTGCTCCGTCAGCGAACGTCACAATTTTCCCATATTGTGGATAAGAATCCTATATTGGCAGCATTATTGGGGTAAATTCGTGCCATTTTAAAATAAACATATAAAATACATCTATTGATGATTATTGAGATACGAACAGTGGGGATGCATATGAACGATTCTGTACACGGGCATGACGTACTGGCTTTATTGCTGGAGTACCCTCAGGGCATAAGCCTGCCAGACTTGCTGACGGCAATGGCCAAGCATTTTGGGGCCAATGCGCGCTATCACACCTGCAGTGCCCAGGACATGACCGCAGAAGCACTGGTGACGTTTTTGGCTAAAAAAGGGAAATTTGTTGAAACAGGAAAAGGCATTACGACAGACAGTAGCCTTATTTGCCAGCATTAACCGGGCTTTTTGGCAGGGGCTTGCTCCTGGCTCAGCAAGGCTTGCTGCTCCTCTTCTGACAACTCGCTGTAATAACGGATGAACATGCGCAGCAGCCGGGATTTTGCCAGCCCGGTAGCCTGCGCTACCTCTTCAAGTTTCTGGATGCTGGTTTCATTGAGGCTAAATGTGGCGTGGCGAAATTTACGGGATGAAGGCTTGTTACTTGACGCCAAATGTTGCAGGCGACTGGGTTTTCCGGCCGCATAACGTGTGGCCTCTTCAATAAAGTCTTCCACGGAGACCGGCTGGCGAGCCGGTTTTTTCCGCTTGCGTTTGAGATCAGTTAAGCTCATAGGAATTTTCCGGTGCAATGGCCAACAATTCATCTGCAATGGCACGAATTTCCTCTGCGGCTTTGCCCTCAGGATCCAGTTCAATCACGGAGGAGCCTTTTTCCTCGCTGTCATCATAAATGTTACGGTTGAAAGTCACCGCGTTCAGTACCCGCAAACCAAAAGACTGCACAACCTCTTTTGCCTCCAGAATGCGTTTGGCCTGGGTGGGCAGCGCCGGGCATTGGGTTAACACGATGGTTGACACCATTTTGGGATTTACCATCTTGCAGGTGCTGAGCATATCTTCCATGTGGGGCAGGGTTTTCAGATCCCGCCTTTTGGGACGTAACGGAATAACCACATAAGTTGCCACCGACATGGCCGCGCGCATGGCCAGATTGTCCTGGCCGCCACAGTCCACCACCACATAGTCAAAGCGTTGATCCAGGCTTAGCAGGTCGTTGCGGATTTTACCGTAGAGCTGGATGCAGTTGATGGCCGGCAAGGATGGGTCATTGTTGCGGGCCTGGATCCAATCGGAAGTGGTGCGCTGGGGATCACAGTCCACCATCAGCACATTGGCATTGAATTTCTGGGTAATGTGCACCGCCAGATTTTGCGCCAGGCAGCTTTTGCCGCTGCCGCCTTTTTCTCCCCCCACAAGCAGTATCATAAATCTTCCCCCTGATTAGATACTTGATTGCTAAAGTATAGAGCAGCCGGAACAACGTGATGATGTTTACAGTAACTGCATGGCAATATGGTAGCCTGCTGGATGTTCCGTGCAGCGGCAAACTTGGCCCTTGACGGTATTTTGTGCGTGACTGCCGTTGTTAAACGTCACGGCGACCAAGGCGCCAATCACAAAGGGTTTAGGATATTCAAACAATAACCCCTTGCGGGATAGGTCTATGCAGATTGCCGCATCCGAACAGTGCTTTTCGGTGTTGTCTTGCCAGTCGATGCGGATCTCCTCCGATTCTAAATCGACCCTTAGCGAGCCCCGCCGTTCCTTAAAATTTTCCTCATGATCATGACTCATAGGTTATCCCGGTAATAATGGTGTAAGACACCTTCGCAGCTAAAGAAGAGCATTCATGTTATCGCCAGTTAACCATAGCACAGAACCCTGTCACGCCAAGTGGTTGGGGGTTATGGGCACGATAAAAAAGCCCGGCAATTTGCCGGGCCAGGTGCTTAGCTGTCGTAATCCTGATTCTTGGGATAAGGCATCTTGATTTGCCCCCAGCGGATCACCACCACTGTGGTGGCCACTATGAGGGTTGACAGTGATACCGCCAGTACCCGCCAGTCTTCCATGGCTTTCATGTCAAGGATCAGGTAACGGGCCAATGCCACAATGGCGATGTACAACGGCATCCGTACCGGTAATTTGCCGGATTCGGCATAATTGGCCACCATGGCCAGTACTTCCAAATAGATGAACAGCAGCAGCAGATCGGCTAATTCCACCGCCATTTTGTCGACGAGATGAAATACTTCCTGTCCAATCGCCACAATGGTGGCAATGGCAATCAATAGCAATACAACGTGTTCAACTGCCTTCAGACTTTTGGAGCCGTATTTTCGATATAATTCCATGAAAACTCCGATAAAAAAGATACAGCTCTATTATCGACAAAAGCCCTTATTTATGGCATGGGAATATGCGTGATCTGTTTCACAAATTCGTCTTCGGTTATGTTTTTGTCATGGTAAAGCACGGCACGGTTTCAGCGGGTTCCCCTAAAAGGCATGGCTTCACAAGTCATCCGTAGCGTCATCCCCATCATGCAGGCAATTGGCACCGCGGGCGATTAACCGCGGTTTTAAGGGAGGCATGAAAGGATAAAGCGGGTGTTGCAATGTGCCATATCCAGCAAAAATGAACGGGTATGAGTGAAGCGACATTGACAAAAATGCCCTCAGCTTGTGGGGCATGAGGGCATTTGCTTTCGCGCCACAACGTGGCCGGGTATGTTTACTTCAGGGAGTCGCTCAGCAAGGGGCGGAAGCTTTTCACCAGCAGTGAAGTGGCTTTGGGGCCGCCAGCGACAACATTGCCTGATGCCAGGTATTTATAACCGCCTGACAGGTCCGTTACCGTACCGCCTGCTTCCCGTACAATCAGATCGCCTGCCGCGATGTCCCATGGTTTGAGACCAATTTCAAAAAAGGCATCCACACGTCCTGCTGCCACATAGCACATATCCAATGCGGCAGAGCCGGCACGGCGAATATCGGCACACAAAGAGAAGGCTTCTGCAAACAGTTGCAGGTAAGTATCGGTGTGTTGTCTTGCCTTGAAAGGAAAACCGGTTGCAACCAGGCTCAGGCGCAAATCGTTGGGATTGTTCACCCGCAGGCGGAAGTCATTCAGTTTGGCGCCCTGGCCACGGGTGGCGGTGAACAATTCGTCACGCACAGGATCGTAAACCACAGCGACTTCGGTTTTGCCTTTGTGTTGCAGGGCGATGGAAACGGCGAAATGGGGCAGGCCTTTGACAAAGTTATTGGTGCCATCCAGAGGGTCTACAATCCACAGATAATCCTGATTCTCACCGCGATTTTCACCGTTTTCCTCACCTACGATGGTATGGTCAGGATAAGATTTGCGGATCTGGTACACGATAGCGGCTTCAGCTTCTTTATCGATATTGGACACAAAGTCGTTCAGACCCTTGCTGTCCACTTGGATCCGGTCCAATTCAGTAAAACCACGCATAATAACCTGGCCCGCGGCACGTGCTGCGCGCACACCAATAGTGAGCATCGGATGCATTGCAATCCCCTGGATGTAAAAGAACGAAAAATGACCGGCGCATTATACTCTGACCAGCGAAGATGGCAACCGCCGAATTTTTTATCTTAAAAAATCACCCGCTATGTTAAGATTCGCCACCTGTTTTTCTGATGTGACATACGTTTCATGCTCAGCAATATTCGTGTGGTGCTGGTGGGTACCACTCATCCGGGTAATATCGGATCTGTGGCCAGGGCCATGAAAACCATGGGATTGTCTTCCCTGTACCTTGTCGATCCCCAAGTAGAGCCTGACGGCCAATCCATTGCCTTGGCGGCCGGGGCGTCTGATATCCTGAAAAGTCTGGTCAAAGTCGATACGTTGGATCAAGCTATTCATGACTGCGATCTGGTGATTGCCACCAGTGCCCGCAGTCGCACGCTGGAATGGCCGGTTGTGGAACCTCGGGAAGCGGCTGAAAAACTGGCCTTGCAAAGTCAGAGTAGCCCGGTGGCCATGGTCTTTGGACGTGAACGCAACGGCCTGAGCAATGAGGAATTGCAGAAATGCAATTATCACCTGCTGATCCCCGCCAATCCAGAGTACAGCTCACTGAATCTGGCCCAAGCCGTACAAATTGTCTGCTATGAAACCCGTATGGCCCATTTAAGCCAGCTGCAACAGGCACAGCAAACACCGGTGGCATATCCTTGTGCGGAAGATCACGAGCGTTTTTATGAGCACCTGCAGCGCACATTGCAAAAAACCGGTTTTATCATCAAGAATCATCCGGGGCAGGTGATGCAAAAACTGCGGCGGTTGTTTGCCAAGGCGCAAATTGAGACGCAGGAGCTGAATATCCTCCGGGGCATTCTGACCTCAATTGAAAAGAATGTGGTTGATAAGGACAGTAAAGAGTAGCCGAGGAACAGATATGGGTGCGATTTCAAGAATGAAAGAGGATATTCAGTCCATCTACCATCGGGACCCCGCTGCCCGCAGTGCATTGGAGATCCTGCTGAATTACCCTGGCATGCATGCCATCTGGATGCATCGCGTCAGCCATAAACTGTGGCGTGGCAAGTTTTATTTCCTGGCCCGCTGCCTGTCCACCTTTTCCCGCTGGGCTACTGGGGTGGAAATTCATCCCGGTGCGGTGATTGGCCGTCGTTTCTTCATTGACCACGGTATGGGCGTGGTTATCGGTGAAACCGCAGAAATCGGTGACGACTGCACGCTTTATCATGGGGTTACGCTAGGGGGAACCACCTGGAAAGCCGGCAAGCGCCATCCCACACTGGGCAACAACGTGGTGATTGGTGCCGGCGCCAAAGTGCTGGGGCCCATTGTCATGCACGACGGTGCCCGGGTGGGCTCCAACTCGGTGGTGGTAAAGGATGTTCCCAAAGACACCACGGTGGTGGGTATTCCTGGCCGGGCGGTAACGGCCGCCACACCACAGTCGAAAGAGAAAAGCGCCCGGCGCAGCGCCATGGCGAAAAAATATGGCTTTGATGCCTATGCGGTATCACCGGATAATCCAGATCCGGTTGCCAACGCCATCGGACAGATGCTGGATCATATGCACCTGATGGATTCCAAAGTGGCTGAATTGTGCCTGGCCGTGCAGAATATGGGCGGTTCGGTGTGTACCGAAAGGCTGCCACAACTGGATGTGGGCGATTTTTGTGAAGCGGAATTGGCCGCTGCGGAAAAACGTCAACAGGCACTGGATGCTTTTGATCCGGAAATCTAATTTTTTGTAGTTAAATGTGAACTCACAGCATTGAATCCTGACGGCTAAAAATGTTAAATACCCTACCAAGCCGTCAGGGTATTATCCATAAAGAAAGTAAGCCATTACCCGAGTAATAAATAGGGTCTTATACTTGACTAAATTACTAGGTTATGGTGGAATTTAAACATCTCCAATCAAGAGCTGTGGTGTTTTCATGAAACTGACATCTAAAGGTCGTTACGCAGTCACTGCAATGTTGGATGTGGCCATCCACTCGACTCAGGGACCTGTCCCTCTGGCAGATATCTCCGAGCGCCAAGGCATTTCTTTATCTTATCTGGAACAACTTTTTGCCAAACTGAGAAAGCAGGGGCTGGTGGCCAGTGTTCGTGGCCCTGGGGGCGGTTATCGTCTTGGGCGCGAAGCTGCTGAAATTTCAGTGGGCATGGTGGTTAACGCCGTGGATGAATCGGTGGATGCCACTAAATGTCAGGGGCGTTCCAATTGCCAAAGCGGCACCCGTTGCCTGACCCATTCCCTCTGGGGTGACTTGAGTAAACAGATTTCCGATTTTTTAAACGGTATCAGTCTTGCTGCATTAATGCATAAGCGGGATGTGCAGTATATTTCCGTGAAACAAGACCAGGTACACCAGGAGCAAGAACGGATAAGTGCCTGAGCGCTTTCCCCTTGCTTAAACAAATAATGATAATTGTACGTTGTATGTAGCCTCAACAGAGACTGCGCAGTACGGAGTGTGTAATGAAGCTTCCTATTTATTTGGATTATGCCGCAACAACCCCGGTTGACCCGAGAGTTGCTGCAAAAATGGCACAGTACATGACAATGGACGGTATTTTCGGTAATCCCGCATCCCGTTCTCACCGTTACGGTTGGCAGGCTGAAGAGGCCGTTGATGTGGCACGTAATCAGGTTGCAGACCTGATTAATGCCGACCCCCGCGAGATTGTATTTACCTCCGGGGCCACCGAATCTGACAATCTGGCGATTAAAGGCGCTGCTTATTTTTATCAGAAAAAAGGCAAGCACATCATCACCAGCAAAACCGAACATAAAGCCGTACTGGATACCTGCCGTCATCTGGAGCGCGATGGTTTTGAAGTCACTTATCTGGACCCAGACAGCAACGGCTTGATCCCTTTGGAGCGCATTGAAGCCGCCATGCGTGATGACACCATTCTGGTCAGCATCATGTTCGTGAATAACGAAATCGGTGTGGTGCAGGATATTGATGCCATTGGCGAACTTTGTCGCAGCAAGGGGATCGTCTTCCACGTGGATGCCGCTCAGGGCGCTGGTAAACTGCCGCTGGATGTGCAGCAAACCAAAGTGGATCTGATTTCCATCTCCGGCCACAAAATGTATGGCCCTAAAGGCATCGGGGCACTGTATGTGCGCCGTAAACCCCGTATCCGCCTGGAAGCCCAAATGCACGGTGGCGGTCATGAACGGGGCATGCGCAGCGGTACCTTGCCAACCCACCAGATTGTGGGCATGGGCGAAGCCGCCGCCATTGCCAAAGCCGAAATGGCCACTGAAAATCAGCGCATTCGCCACCTGCGGGACAAACTGTGGAACGGCATCAAGGATATTGAAGAAACTTATGTCAATGGTGACATGGAACACCGGGTTTACGGCAGTTTGAATGTGAGCTTCGCCTATGTGGAAGGCGAGTCACTGATGATGGCCCTGAAAGATCTGGCCGTGTCTTCAGGCTCTGCCTGTACTTCTGCCAGTCTGGAGCCCAGCTACGTACTGCGGGCACTGGGGCTGAACGATGAAATGGCACACAGTTCCATTCGTTTCACCATTGGCCGTTACACCACAGAAGAAGAGATTGATTACGCGATAGAAACCATCAAGAACTCTATCGGCAAGCTGAGGGAAATGTCTCCTTTGTGGGAGATGTTCAAGGATGGGGTAGACCTCAATCAGGTGCAGTGGGCAGCCCACTAACTTCCCAGCAGACAGATGAATTTGGAGCAGTATTATGGCTTACAGTGAAAAAGTAATTGACCACTACGAGAATCCTCGCAATGTGGGCTCATTTGACAAGAACGATCCTTCCGTTGTCACCGGCATGGTGGGCGCGCCCGCCTGCGGTGACGTGATGAAACTGCAGCTGAAGATCAACAACAGCGGCATTATTGAAGATGCCAAATTCAAAACCTATGGCTGTGGCAGCGCCATCGCGTCCAGCTCACTGGTGACCGAATGGGTGAAAGGCAAATCCGTAGAGGAAGCCGCCACCATCAAAAACAGTGACATTGCTGAAGAACTGGCATTGCCACCGGTTAAGATCCACTGTTCAATCTTGGCTGAAGACGCCATCAAGGCGGCATTGGAAGAATACAAATCCAAAACACAGAAGTAAGCCGGGAGTTTGACATGGCTGCAATATCAATGACGTCGGCAGCGGCGGACAGGGTACGTACTTTTTTGCAAAACCGTGGTAAGGGATTGGGCCTGCGTTTGGGCCTGAAAACCTCCGGCTGCAGCGGTATGGCCTATGTCCTGGAGTTTGTTGATGAACTCAATGAAGATGATGAAGTCTTTGAGATCGACGGCGTTAAGATAATCGTTGATGCCAAGAGTCTGATTTATTTGCAGGGGATTGAACTGGATTTTGTCAAAGAAGGCCTTAATGAGGGCTTCAGGTTCAATAACCCGAATGCTAAAGGGGAGTGTGGTTGCGGCGAGAGCTTTACCGTTTAAGCTCCCTGCAACCGTAGTACGCTTATGAACTATTTTGAGTTGTTTGAGATCCCTCAGACTTTTGAAGTTGACACCGCTGAACTGGCAGAACGCTACCGGGAGCTGCAAAAAGCAGTGCATCCGGACAAATTTGCCAATGCCAGTGAACAGCAAAAACTGCTGGCAATTTCTAAAACCGCCCAGGTCAATGACGCTTTCCAGACGCTAAAGGATCCCATCCGCCGCGCCGAGCATATGCTGTCATTGCGGGGCGTCGATATGAACAACGAATCCACCACCATGAAAGACACTGGCTTTTTGATGCAGCAGATGGAGTGGCGTGAGGCGTTGGCAGACATCCGTGACAATGCCGATCCAGAGCAGGAAATTAATGCGCTGGAACAGGCGTTTGCGGCTTATCGCCAGCAGTTGCTGGACAGTCTTAAGCAGTTGTTAGCCGATGAGCAAAGCGCTGCGGTAACTTTAGCGGCAGATCAAGTCAGAAAACTGAAGTTTATGGCAAAATTGCGCGACGAGTTAATTCGCATTCAGGATGCTTTGTACGATTAGCTTCGGGATTTTTGACGCGAAGGTAACTGAAATTGGCTCAATCTGATTGGGCCAATTTTTTAACGAAGAATGGAACATTATGGCACTTTTGCAAATTGCTGAACCTGGCCAGATGGCGGCACCCCATCAACACAAATTGGCAGCCGGGATTGACCTTGGCACAACCAATTCGTTGGTGGCCTCGGTGCGTAGTGGTCAGGCAACAACCTTACCAGATGAAACGGGTCATCACGCCTTGCCCTCGGTTGTGCACTATGGCACCGAATCCCTGACCGTGGGAGCCGCGGCGCTGACCCAATCAGCGCAGGATCCGGAAAACACCATTGTTTCCGTTAAGCGCTTCATGGGGCGCTCACTGGCCGATATACAAAAGGGTGAACAGCGGTTCCCCTATCAGTTTGAAGCCAGCGACAACGGCCTGCCCATTTTTGTTACTGCCAGCGGCAAGGTCAATCCGGTGCAGGTGTCGGCAGAAATCCTGCGGCCATTGATTGCCCGGGCAGAAGCCACGCTAGGGGGCGATCTCGAAGGCGTGGTGATAACCGTGCCGGCCTATTTTGATGATGCGCAGCGCCAGGGCACCAAAGATGCCGCCAGTTTATTGGGGATAAAAGTGCTGCGCTTGCTCAATGAGCCTACTGCCGCAGCCATTGCCTATGGCCTGGACTCAGGACAAGAGGGTGTCATTGCCGTGTATGATCTGGGCGGCGGCACTTTTGATATCTCCATTTTGCGCCTTAATCGCGGGGTGTTTGAAGTGCTGGCCACCGGCGGGGATTCCCGTCTGGGGGGCGATGATTTTGATCACCTGCTTGCCAACGCATTGCGGCAACGTTTGGGATGCAGCGAACTGAACCGGCAACAGGAGCGCCAATTGCTGATGGAAGCGCGCCGGGTCAAAGAAGCGTTGAGTCAGGCAGACAGTGTTGAGGCATCACTGACCGTGGATGGTAAGACACTGCAAGGCAGTATCAGCCGCAGCGAATTTGATGCACTGATTTTACCTTTGGTACGCAAAACCATCAGCAGTTGTCGCAAAGCCTTGCGAGATGCCGGGGTTGATGCCGCTGAAGTCCTGGAAACCGTCATGGTCGGCGGTTCCACCCGTGTGCCTTTGGTACGTGAGCAAGTGGGCGACTTTTTTGGCAAAGTGCCCCTGACCAGTATTGACCCTGATCGGGTGGTTGCCATTGGCGCTGCGGTTCAGGCCGACATTCTGGTGGGTAACAAACCGGATTCAGAACTGCTGTTGCTGGATGTGATCCCACTGTCCCTTGGCATTGAAACCATGGGTGGGCTGGTGGAAAAAGTGGTACCGCGCAACACCACCATCCCGGTTGCCAGAGCCCAGGAATTTACCACCTTCAAGGATGGCCAGACCGCCATGGCCATTCATGTGGTGCAAGGGGAGCGGGAACTGGTCAGCGATTGCCGCTCATTGGCCCGCTTTACCCTGAAAGGCATTCCGCCAATGGCTGCCGGTGCCGCCCATATCCGGGTGACCTTCCAGGTGGATGCCGATGGGCTGTTAAGCGTATCGGCCATGGAAAAATCCACCGGCGTGCAGTCCAGCATTCAGGTAAAACCTTCATTCGGGCTGTCTGAAAACGAGATTGCCGGCATGATCAAGGACTCCATGACCTACGCCAAAGCGGATATTGAATTGCGGATGCTGACCGAACAGCGGGTAGAAGCTGCCCGGGTGATTGAGTCACTGGGCTCCGCCTTGCAGCAAGATGGCGGGTTACTCACAGCAGATGAGCGCGCAGTGATAGACAATGCCATGCAGGCATTGGCAAACGCTGCTGCCGGAACGGATGCCGATGCAATTGAAACGGCGATTGCCAGAGTGGATGGTGTCACCCAGGATTTTGCTGCCAAAAGGATGGATAATTCAATCAAGGCCGCACTGAAGGGTCAGTCGGTTGACAAAATATAGGTGAAATCATGCCTCAGATAGTGTTTTTGCCCCATGAGGACTTATGTCCTGATGGTGCCGTGGTAGAAGCCCAAACCGGAGAGTCCATTCTGGATGCCGCTTTGCGTAATGGTATTCAGATAGAACATGCTTGTGAAAAATCCTGTGCTTGCACCACATGTCATGTCATCATTCGTGAAGGTTTCGATAATCTTGAGCCCAGCGATGATTTGGAAGATGACATGCTGGATAAGGCCTGGGGATTGGAACCCGACAGTCGTCTTTCTTGCCAGGCTAAAGTCGCCGATGAAGATCTGGTGGTGGAAATTCCCAAATATACCGTAAACCAGGTAAGTGAAGGCTAACAGGGAAAGACAGGCACAATCCCCGGCGGCTTGCGGATGAACCGTCTGCAGCGTTAACGGGGGTGGCGACCGGTCATTTTGTAATTGGAGGACCTATGTCTTTGAAATGGGTTGACTCTTTGGATGTGGCACTGGAATTGCTGGAAGCACATCCGGATGTTGAACCGCAAAATGTGCGCTTTACCGATCTGTATGAATGGATTTTGGCGCTAGATGCGTTTGATGATGATCCACAACGTTGTAACGAGCAGATCCTGGAAGCGATTTTACAATGCTGGTTGGATGAAAAATAAGCGCCAAGGCGCAGCATGAAAGGGTGGCTTTGGCCGCCCTTTGTTATCTTTAGCACATTATGATTAACTCATTATGTGGCAACTTCGCATAAAGCGCGCGCTTTGTGAGATTGAATTAGGATTTGTCACATTTATTACGTATAATCCGCGCGAATTTCGAAAACTCGCAGATTAAGGATCTAGTCATGGCGATTGAACGTACTTTTTCTATCATCAAGCCCGATGCCGTTGCCAAAAACCACATTGGCGCTATCTATAACCGTTTTGAAAGCGCCGGTTTGAAAATCGTTGCCTCCAAAATGGTACACCTGACCAAAGAGCAGGCTGAAGGTTTTTACGCTGAACACGCCGAACGTCCTTTCTTTGGCGCATTGGTAAGCTTCATGACTTCAGGCCCCATCATGGTGCAGGTACTGGAAGGTGAAAATGCCGTAATGGCAAACCGTGAAATCATGGGCGCAACCAACCCAGCTGACGCTGCCCGCGGTACTCTGCGTGCAGATTATGCCAACAGCATTGATGAAAACGCCGTGCATGGCTCTGATGCCCTGGCATCTGCCGAGCGTGAAATCGCATATTTCTTTGCTGCTGATGAAATCTGCCCACGCACTCGCTAATAAGCCTTTACTGCGGCGCAAGTCGCAGCGCATCGCTTAGACAGAAATAGGCAAGAAATGGACAAGAAATCCGGTGATTGATGTCACCGGATTTTTTTGCCCAGATTTTTCATCATCTGCCAGCGTCAGTGCATGTTACCTTGCGAGCATGTGGCTCGTGCTCGCAGCTAGGTTATTCACCATTGAAAAACGGGCAAGGGGGCTTGGCGCTGTTGATGATGGCGTTTTGCCTCTGGGGGGGATTATTGCAGGTAAGGCCCTGGATCATTTTCATGCAGAATGCTGATGGCATAAAAAACGCCTGCTGGGTAAATGGCAGGCGTTTTTTTGCACCGGCAACCAGGTACCGGTGATTACCCTGGCAGGGGTTAATGACTGAGCCGCAACTCTTGCCGGTGTTCGTGGGCGTAGTGCTCAGAACAATGCTGGCATCGCTGCTCTGTCGGATCCATCGCCAACCGTTCCGGTTCAATCTCATTTTCGCAATCGGCACATAAGCCATACAGCCCGAGGTCCAGCTGACATTGTGCAGCATCCAAACGGTTGAGCCTGTTATACAGGGGATGATGGCACAGTTCAGCCTTGACCATGGCATCAATGATCTCGCTAATGGACCTTGTTGCCCAGTCGGCATTAAGCTCAGTGATTGCGTGTCTGAGTTCCGTCTCTATGGCCGACAATCTTTGTCTTATCTGGGAACCACTCACTCTTTACCGCCTTTCGCTTGCTTATGGACTTATTAGTCTAATTGGCACTAATGGCTCAACTATGATGCGGATCAAATCCTGTTGAGATTTCCGATGATGCAAATCAAAAGCTTGGCAAAGAGGCCATTACGGCCCGAATGACCGCTGCTCAAGTGGCGTTTAACAGTGTATCCACAATGGCTTTGGTGGTTTTATGCACACGCAGCTCGCGAAACAGCACGTCGGCTTGCGGGTACTGGCGGTTAAGATAACTGAACCACTGTTTTATGCGACCGGGGAAATAATCCTGTCGGGGTTGGCGTTGCTGCTGGCGGGTGTATTCCAGCAATAATGCCAGGGTTTGCGGCCAGTCATAGGGGGACTGGTCATCTTTAATGTGCGCTGCCAGATTGGGCAGGGTAATGGCACCGCGCCCCACCATCACGCTGTCGCAGCCGGTCTGTGCCATGCAGCGCAGGGCATCTTCCCGGTTCCAGATTTCACCATTGGCAATAATCGGAATGGGCAGTCGTTGGCGAATTTCGGTAATGTATTCCCAGTAGGCAGGCGGACGGTAACCGTCCACTTTGCTGCGGGCATGGACAGCAAGTTCATTGGCGCCAGCTTCATAAATGGCCAGTGCATTTTCCATGAATAACGCTTTGTCGTTATATCCCAGACGGATTTTGGCGGTAACCGGATGTTCAGCAGGCACCGCCTGGCGCATGGCTTTCACAATCCGGTAGATTTGTTCCGGCTCTTGCAGCAATACGGCGCCGCCCTTGCTGCGGTTCACCATTTTTGCCGGACAGCCAAAATTGGCATCCACGCCATGTGAGCCAAGTTCAATGGCTCGCTGCGCATTTTCTGCCATCCATTGGGGATTTTGCCCCAATAGCTGTATGCGAACGGGGGTGCCGCTTTGGGTGTAACCGCCGTGGGCCAGCTCCGGGCACATCCGCAAAAAGACTTTTTCAGGCAGCAGCTGATCCACAATGCGGATAAACTCGGTCACCATCAAATCATAAGGATTGATGGCTGACAGCAGGTCTCGCATCAGGTGATCGACTACCCCTTCCATCGGGGCCAGAATGACTCGCATGTATTGTTTCATGGTGGTGATGACAGGCGCGCATTCTACCTGATAGTGATGATTTGCCCAACGTGCTTTTGATGGTGAGTGGCACCCTGGCAGCGCCTGTTGCTAAGATATTAATCCGGCTTTCTTTTTTATAGGGTTGAGCATCTTTAATGATTAAACGCGGCCTGCTGTCTGTGGCGGGCATTCTCAGTTTGTTATTGGGCATACTGGGCATGGCGCTCCCCGTATTACCCACCGTGCCGTTTGTGTTGCTGGCAGGGTTTTGTTTTGCCCGTTCAAGCCCTGCATTGCACAACTGGTTGTTACGGCATCCGTGGTTTGCTCAGTCCTTGAGCGATTGGCAGCGGCAGCGGGCCATGCGCTCCGCCCTGAAACGTCGTGCTTTACTGCTTAGCGTGTGCAGTTTCAGTCTCAGTTTATGGTGGGTGTCCAGCTACTGGGTTAAAGGGGTATTGTTTCTTATCTTTATGATCTTAATTGTCTTTTTATGGCGAATTCCGGTTGTGGATCCCTCCCGGAAAACGCTGGCTGATGACGGCGAATAAGGGATATTGCGCCCAGGCACACAATGGGATAATGGCAGTTGCAACTGGCTGCAAAGGGGCTTAAGCTTGAGCCGGATTTTGAAGACGCGGTCCACCTCGGTGTGGACCTTTTTGTTGTATAAGCCGGTATTGCCGGAAGATTAAGTAATAAAACTATGGCCATTAACCCCGACAGCCTAGCGCTGATAAAGCAAAGCATAAAAACTATTCCTGACTATCCCAAAGCCGGAATTTTGTTTCGTGATGTGACCAGTTTACTGGAAGACCCGGTAGCGTATCAGGCGACCATTCGCGCCTTCGTGGAACATTACAAAGATGGCGGCTTTACCAAAGTGGTGGGCACAGAAGCCCGCGGTTTTCTGTTCGGGGCGCCGCTGGCGCTGGAACTTGGCGTAGGTTTTGTGCCGGTGCGCAAGCCCGGCAAATTGCCCCGCGAAACCATCAGCGAAACCTATGAGCTGGAATATGGCCACGACACGCTGGAAATGCATGTGGATGCCATTGTGGATGGCGACAAGGTCCTGGTTGTGGACGACTTGCTGGCGACCGGCGGCACCATTGAAGCCACGGTTAAACTGATCCGGCGTCTTGGCGGCGAAGTCAGCCACGGCGCATTTGTCATTTCCCTGCCGGATATCGGCGGTGGCACACGCCTGCAGTCCTTGGGGTTGGAAGTCATGACCCTGTGCGAATTTGAAGGCGAATAATCGTCTTTGTCTCCAGTGCGGGATCGCCGGGTAGCATGTCACTCTGGCACATGTTATTGTTTGGCGATCCACGGAGCTTGCTCCCGTCATACGAAGTTTTTTTATTCTGGGGAGTTTCATGTCCTATCAGGTATTGGCCCGCAAGTGGCGACCTGCCAGTTTTGAACAGATGGTCGGGCAGTCTCATGTGCTGCACGCCCTGACGAACGCCTTAAATCAGCAACGATTGCACCACGCCTATCTGTTTACCGGCACCCGTGGGGTGGGTAAAACCAGTTTGGCGCGCCTGTTTGCCAAAGGGCTCAACTGCGAGCAGGGCATTACCGCCACGCCTTGTGGCAAATGCAGCGCCTGTCAGGAGATTGCCCAAGGGCGTTTTGTGGATTTGATAGAGGTGGACGCCGCCTCCCGCACCAAGGTGGACGACACTCGGGAATTATTGGATAACGTGCAGTACCGTCCCACCCGGGGCCGCTTTAAAGTCTACCTGATAGACGAAGTGCACATGTTGTCTCGCAGCAGTTTCAACGCGCTGCTGAAAACCCTGGAAGAGCCGCCTGAACACGTAAAATTCCTGCTGGCCACTACCGACCCGCAAAAACTGCCGGTTACCGTGTTATCCCGCTGTTTGCAATTCAATCTCAAAAGCCTGACACAAGACGAGATAACCCGGCAGCTGAACCATATCCTTACCGCGGAAAAACTGCCCTTTGAGTCCCCGGCGCTGACACTGCTGGCCAAGGCGGCCAATGGCAGTATGCGTGACGCCCTGAGCCTGACAGATCAGGCCATTGCCTTTGGTGCGGGGCAGATACAGCTGCAACAAGTACAGACCATGCTGGGCGCCATTGACGAGCGGCAGGTCATCTCGTTATTGCAGGCGCTGGTGGCCGCAGACATTGAACCCCTGATGCTGGAAGCCGGACGGATTTTGGCCTTTGGCGCCGATGCCAATGAAGTGCTGCGCAGTTTGTTGGAGCTGCTGCATCAGGTCGCCCTGACCCAGTTTGCGCCGGCGGCATCCCAGTTGTCCCTGTATGCCACGCAAATCCAGGAATTTGCAGAACAGTTATCGGCAGAGCAGGTGCAGCTTTATTACCAGCTATTGCTGCAGGGGCGCAAAGACCTGCCATTTGCGCCAGACCCGAAATCCGGGCTGGAGATGGCATTGCTGCGCTGTGTGGCATTTCGGCCGGAAACGCCGCCGAAACGCTGGGGTGATGTACCGTCAACAAAGGTACCGCCAACAAAAGTGCCGTCAACCAATCAAGTGTCGCCAACAAAGGTGCAGATGACGCCTGTCATGGCAGCCCAAGACCACGTTGTGCCATCCCCCGTTACCGCGCAGGCGCCAGACAGCCAAGCGTCAGCCCATCATGGGGCAATGCCGGCAACCGCCGGTGAAAGTACCGTGGCTTCTGAACCGGCCCCCATTGCCACCGAGGCTGATGCCTTGGCCGCTGAGCAGGCATTGATCCTGTCCCAGGCCCAGAGCATGGGGCATGGCTATCAGGCAGCTGATGCTCGAGCGGCTGAGCCTCATTACACCTCCGGTGATGAGACAAGCGCCGGCGATGATGGCCCGTTAGCGGATGTCGGCGATGTCTTGACCGGCGATATGTTTGCCACAACACAGACCGTATCCCCTGGGGCGAAGCCCGCGCCTGCTGCCGGGCCGCAGGATGACGAACCAGCGTGCCCGCCAAGTGAAGCTGATGCGCCCTTGTTTGGCGATGCCATGCTGGATCAGGTGCTGGCCACCCGCGAGCAACTGTTGCAGGATATTGATGCGTTAACCATTGATGATGAAGCCCCAGTAGCCGTGCTGCCCGAGGGCAAGCACCCAAAGCGGCATGCCGATAGTGGCGAATCCCTGTCAGGTGAGGGAAATAGTCATCACGCCGGGGTGCCTTCAGACAGTCAGGACCTCTCAAAAAAAAACGCTGAAACTGAGGAGCCCCTCGTCGATGCAGGCCCTTTAGCGGTATTTGACCAGGCACCTGCAGATGAAGGATTATCGCCAGATGGCAGTTTGGTCGCACCGGCCCGTGATTCTGATGATGCATCCCCATCACCCATGGCGGCCACGGGCAATCATTTGCAAAAGGCGCCAGCCGAGCCTGAGGTTGAGGCAATGCCTGACAGCGATGCCATCGCTGCAACAGGTGAAGCAATGTCGCCGGAATGTCACGCTTCTGACTCAGAGATGGTTAATGCAACAAGTGCCGGGGCGTTATCTTCGGCAACCTTGGCATCCCCCCAGGGAAATGCCGCGGATTTGGGCTGGTACAAACTGGTGTCATCGCTTCCCATCCGGGGCAGGGTAAGGCAGCTGGCCGCCCATTGTGTGTGCCTGTCGCTGAACGAAAGCTGCCAGTTATTGCTAAAACCTGATCAGAAACATCTGGCCGCCAGCGCCGCCGTGGCCACCTTGCAACAAGCCGTGGCCGAGGCGTTACAGCAGCCGGTACAGGTGGAATTCAGTGTGGGGAGCGACCCCTCACGGGAAACGCCGCAGGAAATTCGCCAGCGTTTCAAGCAGGAACTGCTGGCGCATGCGGCGCAAAAAATACAGGATGATGAGCATGTGCGCTGGTTGGCAGAGCACATGGGCGCCACACTGGAGCCGGACTCTGTCAGTTATAACCCGGAGCAACTGGCGCAAAAAACCGCACTTATTGCCGATGGCACGTTACCTAAGTGATACAAGGCGGTTTGTATGGCCTCATGGATTGCCAAGTGCAATTATTTGGGTAAGATCAGCAGACTTTAACCTGTCACTCACTGTTAATTAAAGAGATCACATATATGTTTGGAAAAGGTGGAATGGGCAACCTGATGAAGCAAGCCCAAATGATGCAGGAACGTATGGCCAAAATGCAGGAAGAGATCGCCCGCATGGAAGTCACCGGTGAGTCAGGTGCTGGACTTGTGAAAGTGACCATGACCGGCAGTCACAATGTCCGCAAGGTTGAGATTGACCCCAGCCTGCTGGAAGATGACAAAGAGATGCTGGAAGACCTGATCGCCGCAGCCTGCAACGATGCCGCCCGCCGAGTGGAAGAAACCCAGAAAGAAAAAATGGCCCAAGTGACCGGTGGCATGCAGTTGCCGCCAGGAATGAAAATGCCGTTTTAAGCATGATGGCACGGATGAAACGATGAAATTCAGTCCATTGGTGGATGAGCTTATCCAGTCCCTGCGCTGTTTGCCCGGCGTTGGCCCCAAGTCGGCCCAGCGCATGGCGTTTCAGTTATTGGAGCGGGACCGCAAATCCGGGTTGCAGCTGGCGGATGCGCTGGATAAAGCCATGAAGGATGTGGGGCACTGCCAGTGTTGCCGCACCTTTACCGAAGAGCCGTTGTGCCCCATTTGCAGCAGCGCCAAACGGGGACATGCCGACACCATTTGTGTGGTGGAAACCCCGGCGGATGTGCTGGCCATTGAAGCTGGCGGCTATTACAGTGGCCGTTACTTTGTCCTGCTGGGGCATTTGTCACCCCTGGATGGCATCGGGCCGGACGAGTTGGGGTTGTCCTTGTTGGAGCAGCATCTGGCAGGTGGCAATATTCACGAACTCATCCTGGCCACCAATCCCACCGTGGAAGGGGATGCCACCGCGCATTTCATTGCGGATATTGCCCACCGTTATCAGGTGAGTGTGAGCCGTATTGCCCATGGGGTGCCTGTGGGCGGCGAGCTGGAATATGTAGACAGCACCACGCTGGCCTTGTCGTTCAACGGCCGTTTGCCCCTTTAACTGTCGGTTTGCGTGCCATTTTTGCGAAGAAAGCCCTGCCTGTGCGGGGCTTTCCTGTTTTCGTTTTCGGCTTTTATAACGCCTTCCCCTTGAAAAAAATACCCTTGGCCCCATGTTAAGCAACAGGTCCAATTTTGGTGTGTTTTTACCATTAGTTAGCGATAAACGAAGGAACAATTCATGTCACAACAAGAAACTCTTGGTTTTCAGGCTGAAGTGAAGCAGCTTTTGCATTTGATGATCCACTCTTTGTATTCCAACAAAGAGATTTTCTTGCGTGAACTGGTGTCTAACGCCGCAGACGCTGCCGACAAGTTGCGTTATCTGGCGTTGACTGATGATTCACTGTACGAAGGTGATGGCGAACTGCGGGTGCGCATTACCACCGATAAAGACAAAGGCACAGTGACCATTGAGGATAACGGCATCGGTATGAGCCGCGATGGGGTGATTGAACATCTGGGCACCATTGCCAAATCCGGCACGGCCGAATTCTTTAAAAACCTGTCCGGGGATGCCGCCAAGGACTCCCAGTTGATTGGTCAGTTCGGGGTGGGCTTCTACTCAGCCTTCATCGTGGCTGACAAAGTGGTGGTTCGCACCCGTGCGGCAGGCGCGAAGGCTGAGGATGCCGTGCAATGGGAATCCAGCGGTGAAGGCAGCTTCACCATTGAAAACATTGTCAAACAAGACCGCGGTACGCAAATCGTGCTGTACCTGCGTGAAGAGGAAAAAGAGTTTGCGGATGACTGGCGCCTGAAGTCCATCATCACCAAATACTCCGATCACATCTCCATTCCGGTAGAAATGTGGCAAGAAGGCACTGAGGAAAAAGACGGGCCTGACGGTGAAAAAATTCCTGCGACAGAAGGCCATTGGCAGGTAATGAACAAAGCCACCGCGTTGTGGAACCGTAACAAATCCGAGATTTCTGATGAAGAATATCAGGAGTTTTACAAGCACATTTCCCACGATTTCACCGACCCATTGCTGTGGAGTCATAACAAGGTGGAAGGTAAGCAGGAATACACCAGCTTGCTGTACATCCCTGCCAAAGCGCCTTGGGACTTGTGGAACCGCGATTACAAGCACGGGCTGAAACTGTTTGTGCAGCGGGTTTTCATCATGGATGACGCCGAGCAGTTCATGCCGTCTTACCTGCGCTTCGTAAAAGGCCTGATTGACTCCAATGATCTGCCGTTGAACGTTTCCCGGGAAATCCTGCAGGATAACAAAATCACTCAGTCACTGCGCAGCTCCCTGACCAAACGGGTACTGGGCATGCTGGAAAAACTGGCCAAGGACGACAGCGAAAAATACCAGCAGTTCTGGACCGAGTTCGGTCAGGTACTGAAAGAAGGCCCGGCGGAAGACTGGAGCAACAAAGAGCGCATTGCCGGTTTGTTGCGCTTTGCGTCAACCCACAACGACAATGCCGAGCAGAATGTATCGCTGGATGCCTACATTGAGCGCATGAAAGAAGGCCAGCAGCATATTTATTACATTGCGGCTGACAGCTACGAAGCCGCCGCCCACAGCCCCCATCTGGAACAGCTACGCAAAAAAGGCGTGGAAGTGCTGTTGCTGTCTGACCGTATCGACGAATGGCTGATTAGCCATTTGACTGAATACAAAGAAAAACAGCTGCATTCCGTTACTCGTGGCGACTTGGATTTGGGTGAGCTGGAAGATGCGGAAGAAAAGGCCGAAAAAGAGAAGCTGGTCAGTGAATCCGAAGGTTTGGTAAAACGCCTGCAGGATGCATTGGGTGACAAGGTGCAGGAAGTGCGCATTACCACCCGTCTGACCGACACCCCGGCATGTGTGGTGGTGGGTGAGGGTGAAATGTCCACCCAGATGATAAAATTGATGCAGGCTGCCGGGCAGCCGGTACCGGAAGTGAAACCGATTTTTGAAATCAACCCGGCACATCCGCTGGTGCAGCGCTTGAATGACGAACAGGATGAAGCCCGTTTTGCTGACTGGAGTCAGCTGTTACTGCAGCAGTCCTTGTTGTCGGAAAAAGGCAGCTTGTCAGATCCGTCAGCCTTTGTGGGGCTGGTGAACAGGATGTTGTTGGACAGTTTTAAATAATCCACAAGAACAGGGCCTTTTCGGCCCTTTCTTTATGGCAGGTGATGCCCGGCTTATTTGTGCGGCGCGCCGGAATCACCCACGATGACCGCCCGGAAACACACTCCGGCAATCAGGATGAAAAGCACTATGGAACTCACCCGCGATAATATCCAGCAGGTACTGGAACTCTCCAATCAGCAGCTGGTGGCTGTGGTTTTTTGGGCTGAGCAGATGCCTGAAAGCAAAACCCTATTGCAAACCATGACACAACTGGCCACCGCATTTCCCGGTCAGTTGTCTGTGGCCTCGGTAAACTGTGAAACTCAACTGGAGCTGGCTTCTTACTTTCAAATTCGCAGCTTGCCCACCACGTTGTTATTGAGTCAGGGGCAACCATTGGATGGTTTTGCCGGCGTGCAGCCCAAAGAGCAGATTATGGAAATGCTGCAAAAACATCTGCCGGCGGCGTGGGAGCTCAAACTCAAAGAAGCCCAGGGCTTATTGCAGCAAGGTGATTTTCAGGCCGCACTGCCACTGCTAAAAGAGGCGTATGCCGAGGAAACCGACGCCCCTGTAGCGCTGGCTTATGCGGATGCCAGCTTGCAAAGTGGCGATTTAACCGGGGCCAAAACCCTGCTGGCCACCATTAAGCTTGCCGATCAGGACAGTTACTATAACTCATTGATGGCACAGCTGGATTTGGCAGAAAAAGCCGCTGACACCCCGGAAATCCGGGCCCTGCAACAGGCCTTGGCCGCCCAGCCGGATGATTTGGCGCTGGTGCAGAAACTGGCGACCGCCCTGCATCAGGCGCACCGTGACGAAGAAGCGCTGGCATTGTTATTCCATCCGTTATCAGCGGATCTTAATGCCGCTGATGGCGCCATAAAACAGCAGTTGCTGACACTGTTGTCAGCATTGGGGCAGGGCAATGCCCTGGCGGGGCAGTACCGCCGTAAACTTTACAGCTTATTGTACTAATGATTGTATTGTTTTAAGCCAATATGGCCGCAGAACCTTCAGCATAATCCCATGTTAACTGAAGAATTTATTGCCGTATTGTGACCTTGTTACGGCGAAGGTCGAAGCCAAAAACCTTCTCAACGGTGCACATTTGTGCGAAGATCGCCGCCCTGACAATAAATACAGATGCGAACAGAGGAATCTTAATATGCGCATTATCCTATTGGGCGCCCCTGGTGCCGGTAAAGGTACCCAGGCTCAGTTCATCATGGAAAAATATGGTATTCCACAGATCTCCACCGGCGACATGCTGCGGGCGGCGGTAAAAGCCGGTACCCCATTGGGACAGGAAGCCAAAAAGGTAATGGATGCCGGACAGCTGGTATCTGACGAGCTGATCATTGAACTGGTGAAAGAACGTATTGCTCAGGATGACTGTGCCAAAGGTTTCCTGCTCGACGGTTTCCCCCGTACCATCCCCCAAGCGGATGCCATGGTCAGCAACGGCATTAACATCGATCATGTGATTGAAATCGATGTGCCTGACGAAGAAATCGTGAAACGCATGAGTGGTCGCCGGGTGCATCCGGGGTCAGGCCGGGTATACCATGTAGTGTTCAATCCACCCAAGGTGGAAGGCAAGGATGACGTGTCAGGCGAAGACTTGGTGATCCGTCCTGATGATGAAGAAACCACCGTGCGCAAACGCCTGGCTATTTATCACGAACAGACCGAGCCGCTGGTCAGTTACTACAATGCCATGGCTGCCAAGGGCGAAACCAAGTACAGCAAGTTTGACGGCACCCAGAGCGTGGCAAGCGTTAGTGGCGCCATAGCGTCTGCGCTGGCTTAAGCCATTGACTGTATTCGCTTAATAAATGTAAAAGTCCGCCATTGCGGACTTTTTTTATATGGCCGGCAGTGTTACCTTGAGCCCATGTCTGGAAAACCGGAATCTTGCCGTGTCACATTCTCATCCGCCATTTGGCGTTCTATTGGTCAATCTGGGCACGCCTGCCGCGCCAACCAAAGCGGCCGTTCGGGCGTTTCTGAAACAGTTTTTAAGTGATCCCCGTGTGGTGGATTTGCCCGCCTGGCAATGGCAACCCATTTTGCAAGGGATAATCCTGAATGTGCGTCCGGCAAAAGTGGCCAAACTTTACCAGTCCATCTGGTGGGAGGAGGGGTCACCGTTAATGGTCATCAGCCAGCGCCAGCAACAGGCACTGGCCACCCAGTTGGCTTCTCGGCTGGGCGTGTCCATTCCCGTGGCCTTGGGCATGAGTTACGGCAGTCCCTCCCTGGACGAAGGCTTGGCCAAATTACGCAACGCTGGTGTGGAAAAAGTGCTGGTGCTGCCACTTTACCCCCAATACTCCTGCTCAACCGTGGCCAGCGTGTTTGATGGCGTGGCCGCCGCATTGAAAGGACAGCGAAACCTGCCCGAATTGCGCTTCATCCGGGATTATCACGACAAGTCCGGTTATATCCATGCACTGGCCGACAGTATCCGGGAGCACTGGCAACAGCAGGGCAAGGCAGACAAGTTGCTGTTTTCCTTCCATGGCGTGCCTGAGCGTTACATTACAGAAGGCGACCCATACCAAGGCCAGTGTCTGGCAACCGCCGCGCTGGTAGCCGAAGCTCTGGCATTGCCAGAAGACCAATGGCAGGTGTGCTTTCAGTCCCGCTTTGGCAAAGAGCCGTGGCTAACGCCTTATACCGATGAATTGCTGGCGAGCCTGCCGGGGCAAGGGGTGAAGTCGGTTGATATCATCAGCCCGGCTTTTGCGGCTGACTGCCTGGAAACCCTTGAAGAGATTGCCCAAGGGGGTAAGGAAACTTTCCTGCATGCCGGTGGCGAACAGTACCGGTTTGTGCCCTGTTTGAATGACGGGGCTGCACACATGGCGTTTTTGGCCGATTTGGTGGTGGCGCATACCGAAAATTGGCGTTAGCACTACTGGTTGCCCATGGGTGATGTGCTAAAATCTGCTCCCATTTCACTGCCGCAACTGCTTGCTGCGGCAGTTTTATTTAGCCTGCAGGGCGTAAAGCAGAGAGTCATCATGAAGTTTCCCGGACAACGCAAATCCAAACACTATTTCCCGGTTAAAGATCGTGACCCATTACTGGCGAAGCTAACCACGCCTCCATTGCCGGTAAATACCTGGATTTGCGGTATCGATCAGACGCTGGTGGACATTGAAGCCCAGGTGAGCGAGCAATTACTGGCCGAGTACCATCTGCCCAAGGGCGACTCCACCCTGATTGATGATGCGGCCGCTCAGCGTCTGTATCAGCACTTGCAGCAACAGCAGTTGATTACCGGCGAATTTGCCGGCGGCACCATTGGCAACACCCTGCACAATTATTCGGTGCTGGCAGATGACCGCTCGGTTTTGTTTGGGGTCATGAGCCAGCAAATCGAAGTGGGCAGTTACGCCTATCGTTACTTGTGCCATACCTCCTCCAAAGTGGATTTGGATCACCTGCAGCCGGTGAACGGGCCGATTGGCCGTTGTTTTACATTGATTTCTGCTGAAGGGGAGCGAACCTTTGCTATCAGTAAAGGGGCCATGGACAAGCTGACGCCGGAACACATCAGCAAACCATTGGTGCAGGGGGCTGCCGCGCTGGTATTGACCGCTTATTTGATGCGGGCCCATGCCGGTGACGGGATGAGTGCTGCGGCCATGCAGGCCATTGAATATGCCAAAGCCGCCAATGTGCCGGTGGTGCTCACGCTGGGTACCCGTTTTTTGATTGAAGAAGACCCACAGTTCTGGCAGCAATTTATTGCGCAGCATGTCACCGTATTGGCCATGAACGAGGATGAGGGCGTGGCCTTGACCGGACTTGATGACCCTTTGCAGGCATCAGCCAAAGCGCTGGAGTGGTGCGACATGGTGTTGACAACGGCTGGCGCCAATGGCCTGTATACCGCAGGTTATGCCGAAGAAACGGAAAAACGCGAAACCGCCCATCTGTTGTTGCCCGGCAGCATTCCCGAATTTAACCGCTATGAATTTTCCCGCCCAAAACGCAAGCAGGATTGTGACAACCCCATCAAGGTGTTTGCCCATATTTCCCCTTACATGGGCGGGCCGGAAAAAATTCGCAATACCAATGGTGCCGGCGATGGGGCCTTGGCGGCGCTGCTGCATGATTTGGCGGCCAACAGTTACCACAAAGCGCGGATGCCGGGCTCAATAAAACATGCACGGGGCGGTTTGTGTTACTCCTCGTTTTCCCAGATTTGTAAATATGCCAACCGGGTTGCTTATGAAGTGTTGGCACAAAACAGCCCCCGGTTGTCCCGTGGCTTGCCCGAGCGGGAAGACAGTCTGGAAGAGGCCTATTGGGAACGCTAATCGCTTGATGTGTAAACCCGCTTCCCATCCAAAAAGCCAGCATGATTGCTGGCTTTTTGGACATGCCGATAGCGGTACTTATTTTTCTTCAGCTTCAGGAATGAAACTGCTCACCTTACCGGCATTGATGTCGTTATAGGTTTTCAGGTTCAGGGATTTCTCACTTTTTGCCACAATCAGGGTGGCCACACTGTCACCGGTAATGTTAACGGCGGTGCGCACCATATCCAGCAAGCGATCCACCCCCAGAATCAACGCAATGCCTTCTACCGGCAGACCCACCTGTTTGAGCACCATGGCCAGCATCACCAGCCCCACCCCGGGGACCCCGGCCGTACCAATCGATGCCAGCGTAGCGGTAACCACTACAGAAAAATAATCTTGGATGGACAGGTTAATGCCATACACCTGGGCAATGAATACGGTGGCGACCCCTTGCATAATTGCGGTGCCGTCCATGTTGATGGTGGCGCCTAACGGCAGGGTAAAAGATGCCACCCGGTTATCAACCCCCAACCTGTGTTCTGACACCTCCATATTCACCGGCAGCGTGGCGTTGGAGCTGGCGGTGCTAAATGCAAACAGCTGGGCATCCCGCATCTTACGCAGGAAGGTTATCGGATTGAGGCCGGTGAACAACTTGAGCAATAGGGGATAAACCACAAATCCGTGCAGCAATAGCACCCCTAGCACCACGGCAAAATATTTGACCACATCGCCAAAAGTGCCCAGTCCCAGCGTCAGCGCCAATTTGCCCATCAGGGCAAAAACCCCGTAAGGTGCCAGATACATGACCAGGGTGACCACGCGCATGATCACTTCATTGAGATCTTCAAATACGGCGGCCACCCGGCGGCCCTTTTCTCCCACATGGGCCACGGCGAAACCGAAAATCACCGCAAAGATGATGATTTGCAACATGTTCCCGTCAGTCATGGCCTTGACGGGATTGGTTGGCACTATATTGATGATGACCTGTGCCAGACTGGGGGCATCTTTGGCATCATAAGCCAGCCCCATGGTGGAAAGGGTATTGCTGCCGGGGTGGATGAGTACGGCCACAAAAATTGCCAGCACCAGTGCCACGGCGGTGGTCAACAGATAAAAGGCCAGGGTTTTGCCGCCGAGCCGCCCGAGTTTGGAGGGCTCGCTCAGGGAACTGGTACCACAGACCAACGAAATAAATACCAGCGGTACCACCAGCATCTTCAAGCAATTGATGAAAATGGTCCCGACAACATTAAACACGCCATCCGTGATGTATTCTTGTACAAAGGGACTGCCGGGAAAAAGGTTACGTAATGCAAGACCCACCAAAATGCCCAGCGCCATAGCAATTAAGATTTTGCTGGTAAGCCCTAACTTCCTCTTCATAAACGCCATAATTATTCCTGTTAATTTATAGATTTTATTCTTGGCGCCTTTAGCCTATCAAGAAAGTGTAATCCAGGAAACACGAGGAAAAAATATAATGGGCATCGAGACTGGTTTAAATGATGATAAAATTGAATTTATTGTGTGAAGAATATGTTTACTCTAAGCTGTAGCATAGCTATAAACCCTAAGGTCATATGAATAACAAGGAGGCTGACAATGCGGTCAGCATTTAAGTTTTTTGGCGCACTGTTGTGCAGTTTCGTTCTGACCGCGTGTGGCGGTGGGGGCAGTGCCTTGTCGGAGGCTGACGGCGGCGGCTCCACACCTGCAGGCACCAACTCGGTTTCGCTGACCATCTCCAATAGCGAGATAGGTGCAGACACCCCCGCAACCCTTAGCGCCAAGGTGACAAACAGTGCCAGCGGCCCCGTGCGCGGCGCATTGGTTACCTTTACGCTGGATAACACGGCATTGGGCACCTTTGTGCCCGCCATTGGTACTGCGCTGACCGATGACAGTGGTATTGCCACCGTCACCCTGGCCACCTCCAACGTGGCTGGCTCTGGCATTGTCACCGCCTCCATTGCCGCAGGGGCTTCAGCCACCGTTGGCTTTACCATGGTGGGCAATGGCGGTGGTAGCAATAGTGGCATTAGCGTTGTTTTGAGCCTTACGGACAAAGATGGAAATGCATTGCCGAATGGGACAATTTCCGACGCGACCCCCGGCAAGTTAACGGCTGTTTTATCTCAAAATGGCGCTCCATTATCAGGAAAGCGCATTACTTTCAGTTTGACCGGCGAAGGGGTTCTGAGCCCGGACAGTCGTGCCACTGACGCACAAGGCCAAGCCTCCATTGACTTGTTACCAGGGACGCAAGTGGGCTCGGGTTCTGTTACTGCATCTTATGCGGTAGACGGTGGCGAAACCGTTACCAGCCAAAGTGTTGCGTTTAATACCAAAGGCGATGGTGGTGATGTGGGGGGCTCTTCTTATTCCCTGTCATTGTCGTTGACGGATGCTTCAGGGCAAGCGCTTAGCAAGGTGTCCAAAGCGGTTCCAGGTGTTTTAAAAGCCGCATTGACACGTGATGGACAGGCCATCTCGGGAGCCCGCATTACGTTTGCGCTCGAAGGACAAGGGCAACTGGCTCAGGACAGTAAAGTCACTGATGCGGCAGGCATTGCTCAAATAGCGTTGTTGGCCGGGGAGCAGATGGGGTCTGGCTCTGTAATTGCAACGTATACCAATGGTACGGAGCAGACAAAAAGCACACCGATCAGCTTTGATACCCAAGGTGATTTAAATCCGATTAAGGCATATCAACTTGATGTTGCGGTTGTTGATTCATCCAATCAGGAGTTGCGTAACATTGCTTATGCCACGCCTGGCAATGCGGTAGCAACATTGTTGAAAGACGGTAATCCCGCCCCATATGAGAGAATTGATTTTGCCATTGGTGGACAAGGGGTTATTAACCCTTCATCCGGCATGGCGCTGACCGATAGCAATGGCCAGGCGAAGGTGACCTTGCTGACGGGAAATGATGCCGGTGCTGGCACTCTTACCGCCAGCTATACGCTTGATGAACAGCAAATATCCGATGAGTTCAACTATCAGGTGGCAGGTGATGCTCCTGGTGGTGATGGCGAGGATTATGATCTGAATCTGGTCATGATGAATGCCCAGACTAACCTTGTAACGTCAGAGGTGGATGTTGCTAACCCTGCACAGTTGACCGCGACACTCACCGATGGTGAGGGGATGCCCGTTGCGGGTAAAGTCATCAGCTTTAGCAGTACCTTGGGTAATTTCATTCCTAATCTCGGTACGGCGCTGACTGATAATACCGGTGTAGCGACCATCAAACTGACAGCGGGCAGTGTGGAGGGCGCAGGTGAAATCACGGCCTCTTATGGTAATGATTTCAATACAAATATAGGCTTTTTCACTGCTGGTGACGAGATTGATCTCGTAGAAGCCAGCCCGGTTGTGAGTTTTGAGCTTTACGATTGCTCGTCTGCCGCAGGATGGGACAGGGCACTCAAAAACTTTGAAGCATGTACACCAACCAGCAATATCTCCAATGATCGCCCTGGCATTATTGGCGCCAGGGTGTTGCGTGCGGGTAGCGACCAGCCACTGAAACAATTGTTAGTGAATGCTTCTACCACTATTGGTGCAGTGAGTCCCCAATCCGGTACTGCCATTACCAATGATGATGGCAAAGCCATTTTTGACCTGTATGCCAATGGGGATGTGGGCGCAGGTGAGGTATCTCTGAAGGTGAAAGATGCCCAGAGTACCAAAGCTTTTGAAATCGGCCGGGTGGACATCAAGTTGGAACTGCAGTCTGCCATTGGTAGCAATGTGTTACCGGCCGGTGGCTCCACTGTGTTGGAAGCGACAGTGTTTAACCCTGATGATACCTTGGCAGCAGGGCAACCTTTTGCGTTGTCTTTCACCTCTGAGTGTGCGGTGGCGGGAAAGGCCGTTATTGACTCACCCGTGGTGACCAATGGCGGTAAAGGTTATGCCACCTACCGGAGTACCGGTTGTGAAGGCAGCGACACCATTACGGTTTCTGCCATCAGCGGCGCCAGTACGGTGACGGCATCTACTACCATGACCATTGATGCGGTGAATGTGGGTTCGTTGCAATACTTGTCAGCATCTCCCATCCAGATGGCGTTAAAAGGCTCTGGCGGGATTGATGGCGCTGGTGCAAGAACGGAAACCTCAGTAGTAAAATTCAAGTTATTGGATGAAACCGGTGAACCGGCGGGTACCGAGAAAGTCTGTATGGAGCTCAGCACTGATGTCGGCGGATTAATCCTGAGCCCTGCACCATTGGCTGCGGATTTCCTTGACTGCCCCGGGTTTCCCAAACCCGGAGATGCCGAATACCCGGCGGATCTCAGCCAACCCAATAAATATGCAGTGGCATATACCAATGCCAGCGGTGAGGTAACGGCCACGGTAACGGCAGGTTCAGTGCCAACACCCGTTAAGGTATTTGCTGCATGGAATGGCTCGCAGGTAGATGGCAGGGTGATTGCCAATGTATCTGATCAGTTGGTGGTGAGTACCGGTTTGGCAGACCAAGGCAGTTTTTCTGTATCCGCCAGTCAGTTTAATCCGGAAGGGTGGAACTTTGATGGGGAGACTGTGGACATTACCGTGATGGCGGCGGATCATTTTAATAATCTTGTGCCTGCCGGTACCCGCATTGCCTTCCGTACAGAAGGCGGTGCAGTGGGTAGCTCATGTGAAACAGGGGGCTCGGTGGATAAGCCGGACGGCACTTGCTCTGTTGAATGGCGCAGCCAGGACGACCGGCCGTTTGCATCAACGCCTGTTGTGTGTCCCAACAATGGTTATAACGGTGACTTGACGCCTCCATGTACCGGCACCTCATGGGCGGGCTTCATGGATAACAGCAATTCACAGCTGCCGGAACCGCGCCCAGGCCGGGCAACAGTTACTGCCTATGCGATTGGTGAAGAAAGCTTTGTGGATTTAAACGGTAATGGCTTGTTTGACAGTAACGAACCCTATACTGATATCTCCGAAGCCTTTACTGACCATAACGAAGATGGCCACTATCGCAAGACTGCTCCGGTAGGCACGACTGATTTGTCAGTTGAGCCAGCAGGTGCGGCTAATGAAGAGTTTATTGACTTTAATGGCAATAACGCTTTTGACAAGGCAGATGGCAAGTATACCGGGCTGCTTTGCTCCGCTGCGGCGATGCTGGCAGGGGATTGTACCAACACCGGCATGGACACCATGGGGGCTCAGCTCAATGTGTTCCGTAACCTGACCATTGTGATGTCAGGCAGTGTGCCACAACTGCGGTTATTACGACTGGCTGCTGATAATGACACCCTGTTGCCTGTAAGTGAAATTGACTTGGTGGATAGAACCGACCCATCAAATCCGGTGGTAAAAACACAAGCAGAAGTGGTAAGGCTATTTGTTTCCGATGTGAACAACAACACCTTACCATATGGTACTTCCATCACTGCCACCACCGATAATGGCAAGCTGGTGTATGGCGAAAAATATGAGGTGTTGAGTAACACTTCATCCCGGCCATTGGTTTATGCATTTGCGGTGGGTCAGGAAGATCAGCCTAACCAGAAAACCAGTGGTAACCTGACCATTACCGTGAAAACGCCCAAAGGTTCGCCGGTGCATATTGTGGTACCCGTGAAAGACAATGGTTAATTTTCGTTAGCGGTAAATAAAAAATCCGATGGTTGACGCCATCGGATTTTTTTATGGCGGGATACCTCACCGCTGAAACTGGTAAATACTGCCAAGCTTCATGATTTGAGTCAGTTCATCCAGCGCGGTGCGGCATTCGATTAACAGTTGGGGATCGGCCAAATCTTGGGGGGTTAGCCGGTCCCGATAATGTTTGTCCACCCAGGCGTTAAGGCGGGTAAACAATCTATCATCCAGCATCACGTGCGGGTTAACCGCTGCCAGCTCCACATCATTCATGGCTACCCGCAGGCGTAAACAGGCAGGGCCCCCGCCGTTTTGCATGCTCTGCTTCACGTCAAAATAATGTACCTGGCGGATGGGGGTGTCCAGGGTTAAAAGCTCATCCAGATAGGCTTTCACTGCGGGATTTTCTTCACAATCCGTTGGCGCGATGATGGCCATGTCGCCATTGGGCAAGGTGACTATCTGGGTATTGAAAAGGTAAGTGCTAACGGCATCTTGCACGCTTACCTGTTGGCTGGACACTTTCACCAAATGCAGCGGGCCCTCCAGCTTGGCGCGTAATTCCGCCAGCTTTTTATCGGCATCCCAGAAGGCCTGTTCATGGAAAAACAGCACATTCTGGTTACCCACCGCAATCACATCGTTGTGGAATACGCCCTGATCAATCACCGCCGGGTTCTGCTGGATAAACACGGTGTTGTCATCATCCAGCCGGTGTAGCCTGGCAATGGCTTGCGAGGCTTCCAGGGTTTGCCTTGCCGGATACTTTTGCGGTTTTGGACGCAGGTGATCGGTACTGGCATGTCCGAAAACGAAGAGCTCCACCCCCGCACGGTCATAGGCCTGGCACAAGCGGGTATGGTTGGCCGCGCCCTCATCGGCAAAAGTGGGGTGAGCGGGTAACGGTTGGTGATGCACAAAATGATGACTGTCGCTGAACATTGCTTGCAGTATGTTGCCGGTGGTTTGTGGCTCTATGCTCCGGTGCAGTTTGTTCATCAAATTGGCCGGGGTAAAATGAACCTTGCCATCGTGGGTATCAACACTGGGGGAGACGGTGGCCGCGTTGGCTGCCCACATGCTGGAGGCACTGGCACATACCTGCAGTAAAGCCGGGGCCTGACGGGCGGCTTTTTGCAGCACGTCCGCATCGGTACCGGTAAAGCCCAGGTGGCGCAAGGTGTGCACATCAGGACGCTCCTGTGGTGCCAGTATGCCCTGCACCAGCCCCATATCGGCCAGGGCTTTGGCTTTGTTCAAGCCTTGCTTGGCGGCGGCGCGGGGGTTGGAAGGGTGGCTGGCATGGCTTTGGGAGGCCACATTGCCAAAAGAAAGTCCGGCGTAATTGTGGGTCGGACCAACCAGTCCGTCAAAATTGGCTTCAAATTGTTTCATGGCGATTCCTGTGGCTGTGATGCAGGGCGTCATCGTAAAAGGCTGATGCCAGTATACTGATGTTCCATTGGCCCACAAGCAGTGCAGGGCAACAGGTAAAACCATTCTTTGTCACAATTGCATAACTATTTCTTGCTTGAAGGCTGAATATGAAATATTAGTTTTTAATATCGCAATATTATTTTTTTAAAATATTTTTTCATTGCTTAAAAAGTGAGTCGCCGTTGCATTTAAAATGGGGATTGACTTGCAAGTCGATAGACAACCCTCTATATATGAGGGCAATTTTACCTTTCAGAGATTTTTTGGCGCTAATCACACTATGGGAAAATCGCTAGTTATTGTCGAATCACCGGCTAAAGCCAAGACCATTAACAAATATCTTGGTAAAGAATTTATCGTTAAGTCGAGTGTGGGTCATATTCGGGACCTGCCGACTTCCTCTTCTGCCGAGCTGAATGGCAAGACTAAGTCCGCTGCAGATGTGCGCAAAATGTCGCCAGAAGAGAAAGCCGTTTACAAGAAAGCCAAAGAGCACTCTGCCTTGATCTCCCGCATGGGGGTTGATCCGGAACATGGCTGGACAGCCAATTACCAGATCCTGCCAGGGAAGGAAAAAGTCGTTAAAGAGCTGAAATCATTAGCGGAATCTGCTGATAAAATCTATCTCGCAACCGACTTGGACCGTGAAGGGGAAGCCATTGCCTGGCACCTGCAACAGGTTATCGGTGGTGATGATGAGCGCTTTAAACGGGTTGTGTTCAACGAAATCACCAAAAGTGCCATTCAGGATGCCTTTAGCCATCCTGGTGAACTCAACAACAACATGGTGAATGCCCAACAGGCACGCCGTTTTCTTGACCGCGTAGTCGGGTTCATGGTGTCGCCGCTGCTGTGGAAAAAAGTGGCCCGTGGGTTATCCGCTGGCCGGGTGCAGTCGGTGGCAGTGCGTTTGGTGGTTGAGCGGGAAGCCGAAATCAAAGCCTTTGTGCCGGAAGAGTTCTGGGATGTGCATGCCGACGTGACCACCTTGGCCGAAGAACCATTATCCTTGGAAGTGGTAAAACAGGCAGGCAAGGCGTTTTCACCACACAATGAAGCCGAGGCCATGGCGGCGGTTAAGCAGTTGCAAAATGCGACTTATACCGTTACCGCCCGAGACGTCAAGGCCACCCAAAGCAAAGCCAGCGCCCCCTTTATTACCTCCACGTTGCAGCAGGCTGCCAGTACCCGGCTGGGCTTTGGGGTGAAGAAAACCATGATGCTGGCACAGCGCCTGTATGAAGCCGGCCACATTACCTACATGCGTACCGACTCCACCAATTTGAGCCAGGAAGCACTGGAGAGTGTGCGCGGCATGATTGCCCAGGAATTTGGCGACAAATACCTGCCAGAAAGTCCCAATCATTACGGTAACAAAGAAGGCGCCCAAGAGGCCCATGAGGCCATTCGCCCTTCCAATGTCAACGTTCACGCCGCCACCCTTACCGATATGGAGCGTGATGCCCAGCGGCTCTATGAGCTGATTTGGCGCCAGTTCGTTTCTTGCCAGATGACGCCCGCCCAGTATGATGCCACCCGCCTTACGGTTACCGCCGGTGATTTTGAGTTGCGTGCCAGCGGCCGTACCTTGAAATTTGATGGTTGGACCAAGGTGCAACCGGCACTGAAGAAGAAAAACGAAGAGGAAGTGACCTTGCCTTTGGTGACGCAAGGGGAGTCGTTATCACTGACAACCCTAGTGCCCAAACAGCACTTTACCAAGCCGCCAGCCCGTTACAGCGAGGCATCCTTGGTCAAGGAACTGGAAAAACGCGGCATCGGTCGTCCTTCCACCTATGCCACCATTATTTCCACCATTCAGGACCGGGGATATGTGCGGGTGGAAAACCGTCGCTTCTTTGCTGAAAAAATGGGTGAGATTGTCAGCAAGCGCTTGCTGGATAACTTCTCCGATTTGATGAGCTACGATTTCACCGCCGATATGGAGCGGACACTGGATAACGTGGCCCAGGGGCAACTGGAATGGAAAAAGGTACTGGACAGCTTTTACAGCGAATTCAGTGATACCCTTGAAAAAGCCAGCCTTCCACCGGAAGAGGGGGGCATGCGTCCCAACCAGATGATCCTGACGGACATTCAATGCCCTTCCTGTGGCCGTCCCATGGGGATCCGTACCGGCTCTACCGGTGTTTTCTTGGGCTGCTCGGGTTATGAGCTGCCACCTAAGGAGCGTTGTAAAACCACGTTGAACCTGACCCCAGGCGAGGAAGCCATCAGCGATGGTGAAGATGCCGAAACCGATGCATTGCGGGCCAAACATCGTTGCGAGCTATGTGGCACCGCCATGGACAGCTACCTGCTGGATGAAACCCGTAAATTGCATGTTTGCGGTAATAACCCCAGCTGTCCCGGGTATGAGGTGGAACACGGCCACTTTAAGATCAAGGGCTATGAAGGGCCGCTGATCGAGTGCGATCGCTGTGGTGCCAATATGGAGCTGAAAAACGGGCGTTTTGGCAAATACTTCGGGTGCGTGAACCCGGAATGTAAAAATACCCGCAAGTTGCTGAAAAACGGCGAAGTTGCACCGCCAAAAGAAGACCCCATCCATTTACCGGAGCTCAAGTGCAGTAAGTCTGATGCCTACTTTGTGCTGCGTGACGGCGCGGCGGGGATTTTCCTGGCCGCCAGTACGTTCCCCAAATCACGGGAAACCCGGGCGCCCTTGGTGGCTGAGTTGGTAAAATACCGCGATGTGCTGTGGCCTAAGTATCAGTATCTGGCGGATGCACCGGTAAAAGATGATGAAGGTAACCCGACGGTTGTGAAATTTAGCCGTAAAACCAAAGAGCAATATGTGGCCAGCGAAGTAAACGGCAAGGCAACAGGCTGGGCGGCGCATTTTGTCGAGGGGAAATGGCAGGCCAGCCACAGCAAGAAAAAGAGCTGAGTGCTGTTGCTGACAGTTCCGATGTACATGAAAACGCCCTGCAATGCAGGGCGTTTTTTGATTTTATGGCAGGAAAAACGGCAATGCGTGCCGGATTAGCCCAGCCATGCGCGGGTTTTGGCTTCATCGCTAATAAGCAGTGACACGGTATCTCGTGGCGCTGCTCTGATGGTCAGTGTTCCGCTCATCAGCACGTCGTCACGGAACCAGTGCAGGTTGATTTGCTCCCCTTCCCGGTACTGCTGTAATGTTTGCTCCCACTGGGCATTGACCTGTAGCCCATCGGCGGCAATCAACAGATCTTTGGCACAAAGGCCCGCTTCATGAGCGGCCAGTCCATTGACGATATTGGTGATGCGCACCCCCAGCGGCTCAGCCTTATAACGGGCGCCCACAGCGAATTTCAGCCCGTCAACACGGCCGCCGCCCAAATCGTCACTGCCGGCACTGGGGCGCACTACCATCTCCACCCCAAAGGCTGCAAGAAGCGAGGCCAGTGGCAGATCTTCCGTTTTGTCCAGCCAGGCAAACTCGGCACTGGCATCCCGCCCCAGCAGTTCGGCATAAAGTTGCTGGTGGCTGTTGTCCTGGGTTCCCACGCCGGTCAACCCAAAGCGTTGCCACAGCATGCGCATCAAGTCATCCAGCGATTTTTCCCCATGGCTTTCCCGCCGGAGGGTTAAATCCAGGTAAAGGGCAAACAGCGCGCCTTTGGTGTAGTAGCTGACAATGGCATTGGCGGCGTTTTCATCCTGTTTGTAGAATTTGGTCCAGGCATTGAAGCTCGACTCACTGAGACTTTGCACCCATCGCCCCGGTGCCCGGTATACCCGGGTAAAGGTCTGGCTGAGCAGTGCCAGATAAGACTTTTTATCAATGCGGCCGCTGCGGTAAGTCATCAAGTCATCATAATAAGAGGTGATCCCCTCATAGGCCCACAGCTGCGGGGTGTAGCTTTCGGCTGCCAACTGGTAAGGAATGAATGCCGCCGGTTTAATGCGTTTAACGTTCCAGCTGTGAAAATACTCATGGCTGCAAAGGGTCAGGTAGTTGCGGTAATCTTGGGTCACCGCCGCATCCCTGTCTTGGGGAAGCTCGTGACGTGAGCAGTGCAGGGCGGTGGATGCGCGGTGCTCCAGCCCGCCAAAACCGTTCTTTAACACCTGGGTCATGAACAGGTAGCGCTTGAACGGCGCCGGCGTGCCGAACAGGTGGATTTGACTTTCGCAGATGGCTTTGAGGTCATCCAGTAACCGGGGCATGCAGCAGTGATGGCGACCGGTGAGCACCACATCATGGCGAATGCCGCAGGCATCAAAACTGCCCAGGGTAAAGTTGCCCATTTCTACCGGATGGTCGATTAATTCGTCATAATCCGTTGCGAGAAAACTGCCAAACCCAAACTCATCGCCTTGGGTGCGTGGCAACATGGTGGCCAGTTGCCAGTGACTGACATGTTTTGGGGGCAGGATTTCCACTTCATGGGGGTGTTGTTCCCGGCCTGCCACTGCCAGGAACACACTGCTGCCATTAAAAAAGCCGTGGGTCTGATCAAGATGGGCGGTGCGCACGGACAGATCCCAGGCATACACCTGATAACGCAGGTGCAGCACCTTGGCGGCTGCATTCACCTGCCAGCGCTGTTTGTCGAGTTGCTGCAAGGGCAGTGGCCGGTTGATTTCGTCAAAGGCACGAATATCAATAATGTTTTTGGCAAAATCCCGCACCATATAACTACCGGGCAGCCAGGCGGGTAACCATAATTGCTGTTGGGGCGCCGGGTTATCAATACGCAGCGCAATTTCAAACAGATGCGCCACCGGATCAATGGCAGTTATCTGATAATGGATCATAAAAAGGAGCATCATGGTGAAAGAAGGTGCGCCCATGCTGCCAAAAATGCGGTGCTGCGGCAATCATTGTCGTGGATTTCCTGTGGCAGGAACTGTCCGTCAGCCGTGCCAAGGCTAAGGTGTTATGGCGGCTTTACAACCCCGGTACAACAATTATGACAATGGGCATATTGGGCTGCTCCATCTGCAACGGCTTCAGTTATAATGGGCAAACGATGAGAGATTGTGCTATTAAGGCATTAAAAGCATACACCGGAGAGTGGACTATGGCCGAAGAAACCCTATTTAGTAAAATTGTACGTCGAGAAATTCCCGCCGATATCGTGTACCAGGATCATCTGGTGACAGCCTTTCGGGATATCGCCCCCCAAGCACCCACCCATTTATTGATTGTGCCCAATCACGTGATCCCCACCATCAATGATGTGAAAGCTTCTGATGAAAAAGCGCTGGGGCGGATGTTCACCGTGGCAGCCAAGCTGGCAGAGGAAGCGGGCATTGCCGAAGATGGCTACCGTTTAATCGTCAATTGTAACGAATACGCCGGACAGGAAGTGTTCCATGTGCATATGCACCTGTTGGGCGGCGAGCCTTTGGGGCCAATGCTGAGCGGTAATCACAGCGATAAGAGTGAAGCATGAAAACCAACCCGGATTTTTTCCCCATGACAGGCTTGGCCACCCGATTTGTCAATCAGTTGGCCCAGTGTCGTCGTCTGGGGCTGAAAGTGCATGAGGCCAGTGAACACCATGTGCTGATAGAGCTGCCCTACAATGAAGCCCTGATTGGTTATCCAGACACCGGGGTGCTGCACGGCGGCGTCATCACCACACTGATGGATACCACCAGTGGCTGTGCGGTGGTCTGTGCCATCAAGCAAAAATTCAAGTCACTTGAAATTTCCCCCACGCTGGATTTGCGGGTGGATTACATGAAACCCGCCCAGCCCCACAAGCCCATTTTTGGCTTGGCGGAGTGTTATCGCCTGTCATCCACGGTGGCGTTTACCCGCGGGATTGCCTATCAGGACAGCATTGATGATCCCATTGCCCATGCAGTAGGCAGTTTTATGCGGATAAGTCCGGAAATGATAGGCGACACTTTCCGTAACGCACTGATGGGAGATGAACAGCCATCATGAGTAAGTCAACCAATAGCGCCAGTGACGTGAAAACCCTGGTGGCCAAAGTGGCTGAAACCAATGATTTCAGCTATCTGCTGGAGCATGTGCCTTATGCCCGCTTTATCGGCATGCAAGTCAATCGCTTTGGCGATGAACTGGTGTTTCGCCTGCCCGCCAATGATGACAATATCGGCAATCCGGTATTGCCCGCCCTGCATGGCGGGGTGATTGCCGGTTTTATGGAGATGTCGGCCATTATCCAGCTCATGGTGTTCATGCAAACCAGCAAGGTGCCCAAAGTGGTGGATTTTGCCATCGATTATCTGCGCGCCGGTTATCATAAAGACTCCTTTGCCGAGTGTTACATTACCCGCCAGGGGAGACGGGTGGCCAATGTGCACATCAATTGCTGGCAAACCAACCGCAAACAGCTGATTGCCACGGCAAGAGCGCATTTTTTGATTGATTGACAAGGAGCAAGCAAAATGAAAACAGCAGGGCTGATAATGGCGGCGTTGCTCACGTTGGGCGCTTGTGTCACCAATACCGCCGGCATTTATGCAACATCTCAGGGGGCGGTTCAGCAAGATGGCAACGCCCTGAAGCGCCATGTGAGCCTTGATGGGATTAAAGCATATCCTGATGGCGGACAGTTAAGCGGTTATGCCACGCTGCGCAGCCATGTTGCTTATGATCAACACCTGCAATACCGTGTCACCTGGTACGATGCCAATGATAACGCCATTGACGGGGAAAACATGAGCTGGACACCGGTGACATTGCACGGATTCCAGCATCTGCAGCTGAAAACCACAGCGCCCAACCGTCGCGCCAGCTGGTTTGGGCTGCATGTGAGAGAGATTATCGCCCACTGAGTTGGTGTTAGGCCCACCCATTATGGCCTTGGGATTTATTATCCCTTGGCCCCTTTCAGCTACGGGAGCCGTTGGTTTGTCGAAGTATGATGAAGAAGTGCTGGAGCATCTGGGCGATACGGCCAAGTTGCTGTTTGAGCCGTTTTTGCTGAAATATTTCCTGTTACTGGCATTGCCCACGCTGGTATTTTACAAAATCGGTAGCGGCGTGTTGTTTGTGCTGTTTTTACTGGGAATTTGTTTATGGGCGCGCAGCGGCAAACTGGGCGGGTTGCTGGGTTGGTTTGTGGTGAGCCTGACCATTTTCAGTTTTTACTGCCAACCGGAAATGAACCATTTCATCGAATACCTGTTGCGAGCCCCGGCCCGGGTCAGCTCCAACGACATCAGTTCACTCCAGGTGCACAACGCCATTCCGGAGAGTTTGTCATCCAAACTGTTCTGGTCGTTGGTCTTCGGGCTGCGTGGCGGTTTCATTATCGGTGTGGGGATAGGCTTGCTTGGGCGCAAAATCTGGGGTTATCACCCGCGCATTGCACCATGATGCGTATCAACGCCATCATGACCGCCATGGTGAATGCCATTGCACTCTTATAGGCGGTAGCGCTGCTTGCGCTCGGCGGTGTAATGCCACCAAGGGGCTGGCTCGGCACCATCGGCAAAGCGGGTGATGGCCATAAACACATCCAGCACGCAAGGGTCCTGGCGCTCGCCGGTCAATTCACATAGCGCCAGATACAACTCGTAAGGGTCTCGTCCTTGTAACTGTTTGGGTGAGATGATCCCCAGCCGCTGCAGATCTGCAGCCATCGCCTTGCCAATGTTCGGCAGGTCGGTCAGTTGATGCACTTGTTCGCGCTTCACCTTGCTGGGGTTCATAAGGCTCCTTAACGGTTATCAGGCATTCAGTGCCTGATCCAAATCCGCCAGAATGTCGTCAATATGTTCAATGCCCACAGACAGACGGATCATCTCCGGTTTTACGCCGGCCTGTAACTGTTCCTGGGGCGCCATTTGCCGGTGAGTGGTGGATGCGGGGTGGCAGGCAAGGGTTTTGGCATCGCCAATATTCACCAGCCGCTTGATCATCTTCAAGGCATCATAAAAGCGTACCCCGCCTTCATAGCCCTGTTTCAGCCCGAAGGACAAAATGGCAGATGGCGTGCCCTGCATGTACTTTTGCGCCAAGGGATAATAGGGCGACTCTTCCAGCCCGCCATAACTGACCCAACTGACTTTATCGTGTGCTTTGAGGAACTGTGCCACTTTGCCTGCATTATAACAATGGCGCTCCATTCGCAGCGGCAGGGTTTCCAGCCCCTGCAACAGCAAGAAGGCATTCATGGGTGACAGGGTGGAGCCGGTATTGCGCAGCGGTACCGTGCGGGCCCGGCCGATAAATGCGGCATTACCAAAGGCTTCGGCATAGATAACGCCGTGGTAGGAGGGCTCCGGTTCGTTAAACTGGGGAAAACGCGCCTTGTGCTGTGCCCAGGGAAATTTACCCGAATCCACAATCACGCCACCAAGGGAGGTGCCGTGTCCACCCACATATTTAGTGATGGAATGCACCACAATATCGGCACCAAAACTGATGGGTTTGCACAGGACCGGGCTGGCGACCGTATTGTCTACAATCACCGGAACCCCTTGGGCATGGGCCAGCGTGGCAATCTGCTCCAGATCCGCAATATTGCCGGCCGGATTGCCAATGGACTCGCAATATACCGCCTTGGTGTTTTCATCAATCAGCGCCGCCAGGCTTTCTGGCTTGTCGTCCTTGGCAAATTTCACCTGAATGCCAAGGCCCGGCAGCATATGGGCAAACAGGGTGTAAGTGCCACCATAGAGCTGGGGCGTGGAAACAATGTTATCCCCGGCCTTTGCCAATGTGAGAATGGCGTAGTTAATGGCCGCGGCACCGGCACTGACCACCAATGCGCCCACACCGCCTTCCAATGCGGCCAGACGTTGCTCCAGCACATCATTGGTCGGGTTCATCAGCCGGGTGTAGATGTTGCCGGGAACGGCCAGATTGAAAAGATCCGCCCCATGCTGGGCATCGTCAAATTCATAGGCGACTGTCTGGAAAATGGGCACGGCGGCAGATTTGGTTGTAGGGTCACTTTGGTAGCCATAGTGAATGGCAATGGTTTCATCTTTCATTGGGTTGCGTCCTTAACAATAATCCTTCTATCAAACCATATAAGGATCTGCACGAAAAGGGCAGCAAGATAAAAAATCAACAACTATGAATAAAAATCAACACAAGCATGTAACAAATTGACATTCCATCATATTTGCCTGTCGTCATCAGTGCTTGAGCTTTGGGGGGCGGTTGTTCTAAGGTGGAGGGAATGAGTTGCCATAACAGAGGATAGCAATGGACAGTCGATTGGCAATGCAACTGAATGCCTGGTTGGCGATGGACCCAGACCCGAAAACCCGTCAGGAACTGCAACAACTGCAGCAGCAGGGAAAGGATGATGAATTGGCGGCCCGCTTTGCCGGGCGTTTGGCATTCGGCACCGCCGGATTACGGGGGAAGGTGGGCGCCGGCCCCACGTGCATGAACCAGCTGGTGATCCGCCAGACCGCTGCCGGGCTTGGGCAATATTTGCAGCGCCAATTGGCGGATGCCGATAAGCGGGGCGTGGTCATCGGTTATGATGGCCGTTTGGACTCCCGGCGTTTTGCCCATGATACCGCCGCAGTGCTGGCAGCATTGGGGATAAAGGTACGGTTGACCCGGGAGGTTTGCCCCACGCCATTGGTGGCTTATGGCGTCAAATTGTTTCAGGCGGCTGCCGGGATTGTGGTCACGGCCAGCCATAATCCGCCCCAATACAACGGCTTTAAAGTGTATTGGGAAAATGGCGCGCAGATTATCCCTCCCCACGATAGCGGTATTGCCGCGGCCATCTTGCAGGCATCCACCACTAACATCGCGGTCATGTCATTGACAGATGCCCAGCAGCAGGGGTTGTTGCAATGGCTTGATGAGGATTTTCATCAGCATTACCGCAAGGCGGTGCAGAACTCGCCGTTATTGCAGGCTTCTTTTGTAAATGCGTCATCGCCAACAGCCCCATCCAACGCGGCAGCGCTCAAGATTGCCTACAGCGCCATGCACGGCGTTGGTGCGCCCATGGCCAAAGCGTTGCTGGCGGATGCGGGGTTTCATCAGGTGTATTCTGTGGCCGCGCAAGAACAGCCGGACGGGCATTTCCCCACGGTTAACTTTCCCAATCCGGAAGAACCGGGCGCCATGGCGTTGGTGATTGATGAAGCCAAGCGTCATGGCGCCTTGCTGGCCTGCGCCAATGACCCGGATGCCGACCGTTTTGCGGTGGCGGTAAAGCGGGGTGACGATTACCAGATGCTGAGCGGCGATCAGGTTGGGGCCTTGTTGGGGCATTACCTGTTACAAAAAGCGCCGCTAACGCAGCGTCTTGTGGGCACCACCATTGTCTCTTCCTCATTGCTGGCAAAAATTGCCGAGGCGGCCGGGGGAGCGTGTTACACCACGCTTACCGGCTTTAAGTGGTTGACGAATGTGGCCATGGCAAAGCAAGGCCCACAGCAGCGTTTTTTGTTCGCGTATGAGGAAGCGCTGGGGTACACCATAGGCGATTTGGTTTGGGATAAAGACGGCCTGTCGGCCCTGCTGGCATTTGCCCAGATGACCGCCCAACTAACTGCGCAAGGCAGCAGCATTTGGCAGCAACTGGAGCGGCTTTATCGAGCCCATGGCTTGCACCTTAACCGTCAGGTAAGCCTGGCGCTGCAGCCCGAGTCTCCGGCCATTGGCAACTGGCTGCGGCAGCATGTGCCGCGCACCATTGCCAGCATGGAGGTGTTATCGGTTACCGACTTGCAATGCGGCCAGCGGCGCTTTGCCGATGGCCGGGTTGACAGCATTGCCTTGCCTGCCAGTGACGTCCTGATTTATCAGCTGTCACAAGGGGGGCGGGTGGTGGTGCGTCCTTCGGGTACCGAGCCTAAAATCAAATGTTACTATCAGTTGGTGGAGCCTCTGGCCGCAGAAGAAAGCCTGGCGCAGGCCCAAACAAGGGCGGATGCCCGTATGGATGCGTTTATCCGCCAGCATCAGGCATCACTGCCATAGTTGCGCATGTAGGGTGATATCGTCTGGCGTGATGGCCTCAGCCCTGCATGCAAGCGAGCATGACGGACACCATGGCCAATCATGCCAAGAGAACAATCGCAGACTGAGATAAGGGAATATTCATGATGTGTGTTTGTTGTGGTGAAAAGTTAAATGTGGGTATGATCCATAAAGTGGATCCCCAAACGGGGCAAAGGTTCAAGTCATGTCCCCATTGCTCGGCGGCCAATGGCAAAGAGCATGTGTTTCATCCCTATCCCGGGGCATTCGGAAAAACCCCTGCCCGCCAAAGTGCCAGAAATCCGGAAGGTTACCAGAGTTATTGTTACGATTGCAGAAGCCTGACAAAAGGGGAGGTTTCCAGGGTTTATCTGGCCGGCAGCGTGTGCAGCAGTTTGAAATAGAGGTTTAATGCAGTTATTTAAAGACGATGCCGTCTCATGGTTGTCAACGCTGGCGGATGCGAGCGTTGACCTTGTGATCACCGACCCACCTTATGAATCGTTGGAAAAACACCGCAAAATAGGCACCACCACCCGGTTAAAAGTGAGCAAGGCCTCCAGTAACCCATGGTTTGACATTTTTCCCAACGCCCGTTTTACCGAGTTATTGCAAGCGATATTTCGGGTGCTTAAGCCCAATGCCCATTTTTACCTGTTTTGCGATCAGGAAACGATGTTTGTCATCAAGCCCCTTGCTGAAAAAGTGGGTTTTACATTCTGGAAACCCATCGTGTGGGACAAGATGTGCATAGGCATGGGGTATCACTATCGGGCACGATACGAATTCATTTTGTTTTTTGAAAAAGGCAAAAGAAAACTGAATGATTTGGCCGTGCCGGATATTCTCGAATTCAAAAGGGTCTATCGGGGCTATCCCACAGAAAAACCGGTGCCGTTGCTGGCGCAGTTAATCGCCCAAAGCTCCAATGCGGGGGAGTTGGTGGTTGACCCGTTTTTTGGCTCCGGAGCCACATTAATCGCTGCCACTGAGCTTGAGCGGCGGGCCATGGGCTGCGATATTGCCGACGATGCCCACGCAACTGCCCGCCAGCGTTATTTGGCAGTTACGGGGGAATGATTAGAGAGACGTACACAATAAAACGCCGACAAACATGCCGGCGTTTTGCAGGACCAAGGGTTATTTTTTATGCGTGGATATGCCCAAGGGCACATATAACGGACACCAGCCAAGTGCTGCGGTAAGCAGCGGAATAACCCCAATAATGCCCCACCAGGACTGATAATAATAGCCTGCCAGCATGATCCCCAGTCCAATGATCAGCCGGATGATTTTATCGGTTTTTCCCACATTGCATTGCATCGCTATTTCCCTCTCGCATACGGCTCATTCCATGAATGGGCAGATTGATGTGTTGCTCAATTATGCGCCAGACGACAAGGATAATCTATGGCTTTGTATTTTATGGGGGATTACCGGATGTTCTGCCCACTCAATGGATGCACACTGGCAACACCATTTTTCAGATGATTAACATGAATCAGGCCTTGGGTTAAATCAATCTGTGACCATTTCAGGTTTACCAGTTCCCGTAAATTCCGTCAGTTAATCTGGCGCTATCGCTTAACGCAAAGCATGAGTCGCAGAGGAAATTGTTGGGACAATAGCCCTATGGAACGCTTCTTCAGAAGCCTTAATTCCAACGACAGGTTACGGGAGCTTTACGGAAGCAAAGCAGAAGATAGGTGATTATATTCATGGCTATTACAGCCGACTGAGACCGCATTCGTACAACGGTGGTTTAACGCCAAATGAATCGGAAAAACGTTACTGGAATAGCTACAACTATGTGGCCAAAATGACTTGACCACTACAGAGGTGCTGCACAGTATACGCAGCACCTTTGGGGTTCCTAAATTAAAGGCGCTTATCCCCCTTACTGCCCCTTCCGGAAAGGATTGCAAAATAAAATAAGCAGAAACCTGCAACAGTAACACTTACAGCACTCTGAGGAATCACTTCGATTATCAGAAGGAGTAAAGGTGCTGTTGCGCCCAAATAGCACAGTAGATAATAAGACTTTTTACCCTTGAATTTGGGTAGTATAAACCTAAGAGCTACTGCGGCAATAATCATCATTAGAAGTATCATACCTTCTCCTTTAGTTCTGCTTGAGCTTCATCAGCGCATCAGCTACTGTCGTCGTTGCTGTTGCAGCTTCCACCGTTAAGGCTGTGGTGGTCGCCTGCCTAACTGATGCCTCAGTCAAGGTCGGGTCTTTTCTCATTAGGTGTCTCATGGGCTGTCCTAGCTCATTTATCTTCGGTGTTGCCCTCATGAGTCCGATAGCTGACGTACTTATATCCAAACCTGCATTGATTAAGGTGCCAGTTGTTTTACTTCCCGTAGCTCTTTGGAGGAGATTTTCTGATACAGACTGATTGCCTGATAGTCCTGAGTATATATTATCCCCGCCTTTTGCAACTATTACAGCCCCTGCGGCACAAGCCAATCCTCCGCTTCCATAGCAAATAGCGCCGCCAAGTAAAACCTGACCGGCCTGTTGGCCGAGTCATGAGAGGGTATCAGTATGGCATCAGCAGGTTGCCAGCAGGCGTTGCAGCAGTTCTGGCTGCCGTGCTGCCAGTTGCTGCTCTTCGGTCAACACATCCCGCAGGATTTGCTCGGTGGTTAATGGATTGGCCAGTACCACCCGCAAGACGGTGACGGTTTGGCGCTGGTAGCGGGCAGGTTGCAGCCGGGTACGGGACACAAAGGATTTTCCCTGTTCCCGCTGGCTTTTCTGGATGAGCAAGGTGAGTTCATTCAATAGCGCATTGATGCGGTTCACCTTGTCCCAGTCATGTTGGGCGATGGCTGCCGTGAGCGCTTGCTGTACGCGTTGCGGCACATAACGGTAGGTCAGCAGGCACAACTCGGGTTCGCTTATCAGTTCAAAATCCCCGTGCTGCTTGATTAATCCGGCAAAAAAGCGGGCTTTTTCCAGGGAGTTGTTAATCAGGATTTCGTAACCGTGATGGCCGATGATGTTCAGGCAGGCATGTACCAGCATGGCCATGCCAGGGCGGGAGCCTTCCAGGGTTTGCGACCCCAAATCCTTGGAGCCGCGGCGCAAGATATACTCTGCATGGTGGATAATGGCCCGGGCCAGTGTGGGATCGCGAAACAGCACCATCCCGGCCCCCATGGGCGCATACAGCTGTTTGTGGGCATCAATGGTGACTGAATCCGCCCGTTCAATGCCCGCTAGCAGGTAACGGTATTTGGACGACATCAGGCTGGCGCCGCCCCAGGCACCATCCACATGGAAGTGACACTGGTATTCTGCTGCCAAATCCGCCAGTTGGGGCAACGGGTCGATATTGCCGGTTTCGGTGGTGCCTGCCACCCCAACAATGGCCATAATCCGGATCCCGGCAGCGGTGAGGCTGGCGGCTTTCTCGCGCATTTTGGCCACATCCACCTTGTTGTTGGCATCGGTGGGGATGGTCACAATGTTTTGCCGGCCAATGCCCAGCAGATCGGCCGCTTTACCCAGAGAGTAATGGCCCCGTTCCGAGACCAGAATGGCCAGATCCTGCCAACCATAATGGCGCAGGGCGGCCATTAATCCGGCGCTGCCAACACCGGGAAAATCCCCGTCGGCTTTCAGCAGTTGGTTGCGGGCAATCCACAAGGCGGTAATGTTGGCTACCGTGCCGCCGGAGCAAAAGGCCCCCAGGGAATGATTGGCGCTGTGCATCCACTGTTGGTAAAAATGGGCATCGGCGCCGTATACCAGATGATGCATCATGCCCAGTACTTGCCGCTCCAACGGGGTAAAGGCTTTGGAGGTTTCAATTTTCACCAGATTCTGGTTGAGTCCCACCATCATTTTGGATAACGGCAGTACAAAGTAGGGCATGGCGGATGTCATGTGGCCGATGAAGCTGGGGGCGGCGGTATGCACTGAATGGGCCACCAGATTTTGCATCATCTCTTCGGTGTAATCCGACACAAACGTGGGCTCGGCAGGAATTTCATGGGCCTGAAAATCCTCTTCAATTGCACTTAACGGTTTTTCCAGCGCCACAATGTTTTGTGTCAAAAAGCCTGCTAAATCTTCAGATAAGGCATGTTCGATTTTGCTTAATGTGGATTCAGGCGCTTCCGGCACGGTGAAAATGCGCATGATGCTTTGCGCGGAGGCCGTTGCCTTGCGAGGCTTATTGGTCATGGATGCTTCGGTTCTCACATTACAAACGCTCGCCGGTGGCGGGCAAAGACTTTAATGGGGTGCTCACTTTACTGCAAGCAGGATAAGGCGACAAGCCGCAGGCGCTGCCGTATTGGCCAAAGTAGCAGCCGAACGGCAGACCCCAACCCCACCAAACCTTGGTAAATACAAGGGGTGGGGCGGCTGATGAGATTATGCGGGCGTTTTGGGGTGCTGCAGTCCGAGACACCAGATGGCGGCAATATTGCTGGCCGTCTGGTGCAGATTGGTACGGGCGTGCTGCAGGGCATGCTCCAGCGCCGTGGCGGCCGGAATAATGTCGAAAATGGCGCTCATGCCATGTTCCAGCACTTTTTCCGCGCCATCACCCAAACAGCCGGCAATGCCAATCACCGGGATCTGGCGCGCTTTGGCAAGGCGCAGTACGCCCATGGGGGTTTTGCCAAAAATGGTCTGGCCGTCAATGCGCCCTTCACCGGTGATCACCAGACTGGCACCGGCAAGTTTTTCATCCAGTTTGACGGCTTCCATCACGATATCAATGCCGGGACGCAGTTTCCCGCCCAGAAATGCCATGACGCCAAGACCCATGCCGCCGGCGGCGCCAGCGCCCGCTTGGTGACGCAGCTCCGTAAAACCACTGCTGACCAGAACATCGGCATAGTGGCCCAGTGCATTATCCAGCAGGGTGACCATCTCGGGGGTGGCCCCTTTTTGCGGGCCAAATACCGCCGAAGCGCCCCGTGTGCCACACAGTGGGTTATCCACATCGCAAGCCACTTCAAAGGTGCATTCTGCCAACAGTGGCTGCACCTGAGATAACTCAATGCGGGAAAGCTGTGCCAGTGCGCCGCCGCCAGGTGGCAGCTCTGCCCCGCTGTTGTCCAGCAATTTGACGCCCAGCGCCTGAGCCATCCCTGCGCCGCCGTCATTGGTGGCACTGCCGCCCAGCCCCAGAATGATGTGACGAATGCCACGGGACAGGGCGTCGTTAATCAGCTCGCCGGTGCCATAGGTGGTGGTGATAAGCGGATTGCGTTTTGCCGGGATGACATGATGCAGCCCCGATGCGGCGGCCATTTCAATGACGGCGGTAGGCGGCGCGTCAGCCGTGCGGCCCAAAATGCCGTAATGGGCATTTACCGGATCGCCCAGAGGCCCGGTTACCTGACGTTCAATGATGTTGCCATGGGTGGCATCCACCATGGATTGCACTGTGCCTTCGCCGCCATCGGCCACGGGTACGGTCAGGTATTCAGCATGGGGTAGGTGCCGTTTGAAGGCGGCCTCAATTACTGCGGCGACTTCCATAGCGCTCAGACTTTCTTTGAAGGAATCCGGAGCGATGACTATTTTCATGAGTTGTTCCTGTTACAGCATGGCTGCCGCCCGCGAGGCGGCAGCAAATCGGAATGGGTCGTTACAGCAGTACCAGGCTTAGCAACCATACAAAGGTAATGGTGACCAGCCCCTGCACCAGGGTTGCCATGGTCTGCGCTTTATAGGCCTGGGATACGCTCATGCGGCTGAACTGGGTGACAACCCAAAAGAAGCTGTCATTGGCGTGAGACACGGTCATGGCGCCAGCGCCAATGGCCATGACGGTCAGTACATGGCCCATTTCCGACCCCAACCCAATGGACTCCAGCATGGGCGCTACCATGGCCGAGGTGGTTACCAGTGCCACGGTGGACGAGCCCTGTGCGGATTTTAGCGCCGCAGCCACGATAAACGGCATGAAAATCCCGATACCCAGTGCCGAGAGGGTGGTTCCCAGGTAATCGCCAATGGGGGTTGCCTTGATGACCGCGCCAAAAGCGCCACCGGCACCGGTGATCAGCAAAATGGGGGCGGCGCTGGTAAGGCCTTCCGAAATCCTTTGGGAAAACTCCTGCATGCGTTTTTCCGGTTTCAGCAGCAGTAATGACAGGAACAAGCCTACCATCAGTGCATTTAATGGCTGACCGGCAAAGTGCAGCAAGGCAAAGAGGTTATCCGTACCAAAGGGTTTGGAGGGGAAATTAGCCACTGAGCCGACACAGATCAGCAAAATGGGGACGAAAATAGGGGCAAACGATGCCGCGGCGCTGGGTAATTTACCGTAAGCGGCTTTGACTTTTTCAAACTCTTCCGCCTGATGCAGCAACTCTTCCGCCCCTTCGCCCTGGGGTTCATCATTCATGAAGCGGTTGGCCCATAACAGGCCGGCAATGGCAGCCACGATGGCTACCACCAATCCGATGGCAATCACCAGTCCCAGACTGTTTTCCAGCCCTAAATTACCGGCTGCGGCAATGGGACCGGGTGTGGGCGGCACAAAGGTATGGGTGGCATATAAGCCGGTGGCTAGAGCCACACTCATGGCGACGCTGGACACTTTCATGCGGCTGGCCATGGATTGTTTCAGGCTGTTGAGAATGACATAGCCGGAATCACAAAATACCGGAATGGAGACCATGTAACCGATGATGGACATGGTAAGGGTGGGGAAACGGTTGCCCAACAACTTGATAACGGAGTCAGCCATGGTGATGGCCGCGCCGCTTTTTTCCAGGATGGTACCGATGATTGTCCCCAACACAATCACCAGACCGATATATCCCAAAATGCCGCCAAAACCTGTCCCGATGGTTTTGGCAATATCTTTCAGGGGTAAGCCGAAGCACAGCGCCGCAATGAAGGTGGCCAGCAACAGCGTTAAAAATGGGTGAAGCTTGAGTTTAGAGGTAGCGATCACGATGAAAATGATCACCCCCAGTAAGATTAATACCAGGTTCATGATGTGCCCTTAATTTTTTGTTATGTGGGTGGGTCTTCAGGCGCTTTTTATACCGGCAATCCGCATAAAGACTCGGTTATTATGCGGGATTGTGGCTGGATGAGGCTTTGGGGATGGGTACGGAAATAAGCCCGTAACCGGACAATTTTTTGTGCGTTTGCACAAAATTGCTAATGCTGTAAACGCCCGAGAACCTCGCCCAAATAAAGTTGTAGCAGGCCATCGAGTGAATTGAGCTCAATACCGGTGATTTGGGTGATTTTTTCCAGCCGGTAACGCAGGGTGTTGCGGTGAATGTACAAGGCATCAGCGCAGCGTTGCTGATCGCCAAAGTGCTGTAAATACACCCGTAACGTCTTGGTGAGCACGCCCCGGCGATCCCGCTGTTGTAACAGCTTAAATGGCGCGGCCAGCTCCTGGCCCCGCCAATCGTCCCCCAAACCGGACAGTAACACGGGCAACACGTAATGCTGGTACAGGTATTTGGTTTGCTCTGGCGCCCGCTGTTTGCCCTGCGCCAGGGTTTCGCATGCCGTTTGATAGGATTTGATAATGCCGCCATCGCCCGGGAAATAATGTCCCAGGGCAATTTTCAACACGCCCTTGGTATCGGCAGGCAAGCGCGCCAGCAGTTTTTCAATGCGCAGATCTTCCAGTGACGGGTTCCAGCAATGGCCATCCAGAAAAGCGGGCTTGAGGATCACCAACTGATCCAGCGCAGTCAGTGCCACCAGGTTATTACGCTGGGGGTATTCCAGTAATAGCTGAATATCCCGCAGATTGGTATGGGGAGTTGCTTGCGCCGGTAACTCGATGACTGCGGCGACTCTTGGCATGTTCAGGTCGATTTGCAGCTGTTTGGCCCAGGTGTGCATTTCGTCCGGATAAGGGCCTTGGTGGCGAATGAGCTGCAAAATGAACTCTTCCCGCTGGCGTTTTCGCCATTGTTCCAGCTCCATGGAGCTGGCTTGCTCCACCATCATCTCAGCGGTCATTTTGAGCAGTTCACCATATTGGGTGAGTTGCGCCGGGCTGCCGGTAATGCCTACCACGCCAATAATCTGCCCATGATAATGCAGCGGCAGATTAATGCCGGGTTTGACACCATGAAGGCTTTGCAGGCTGCCTTCGTCAATAATCACCGTACGATTTTGGCTGATGGCCAGCAGTGCACCCTCGTGAATGGAGTTGATGCGGCTACTGTCGCCTGACCCCAGGATCACGCCTTGGCTATTCATCACATTGATATTGTGATCAATGATGCGCATGGTGCGATCCACTATTTGTTGTGCGGTGGCGGCATCAAGGAAGTACATGGTTAAGGCTCGTTGATCAACATGGCAACACGTTGCTGCAGTATAGGTAACAGGGTTTGTTCAAACAATGGATGCTGCTTTAGCCACAAGCGGTTACGGGGACTGGGGTGGGGCAATACCATCATGTGAGGCCACAGTGTTTCCCAGTGGTTCACGGCCTGGGTAAGGGGCGCGCGGGCGAGCGGTGTACCGGCCAAATGCCAAGCCATGGCGTATTTCCCGAGCAGCAAGGTCAGCTGGATATTGGGCAGTGCCTGCAATAACTGCTGGCGCCAGTGGGTTGCGCATTCTGTCCGTGGTGGCAGGTCGCCCTGTGGTCGGCCGTTTTTTTGCTGGCTGCCCGGATAGCAAAATCCCATGGGCACCACGGCAAACAGTGACGGATCATAAAACTGCTCGCGGCTGACACCCAGCCACAATCGCAGTCTGTCGCCACTCATGTCATCGAAAGGTTGCCCCCGCTCATGGGTGATGCGTCCAGGCGCCTGGCCTGCAATCAGGATTTTTGCACCGGGCGCCGCTTGCAAAATGGGTTTGGGTGCCAGAGGGAGAGATGCTTGACATAAATGGCATTGGCGGATTTGCTGCAAGAGCATTGGCAGCGGCGTGGTGTGCATTGCCACTATTGTCCCTGTAGCCATTGCCACAGTTTGGCGAGGTTATACAAACACCAGGCGGTTGCCAGAAGCAGTAACAGCGCGCGGCCAACATGAAAAAAGGCTGGTTGTCGTGGTTGACGATTGATGGCAAACCAACTGATAAATAACGCTAAAATGGCCAGTGGCCACACAGAGGCTGACAGCAGCAGCAACAGTAGCGCTGCCCCAAGCAATATCCAGCCGGCATGGAGGCCACTGCGGTGCGCCGAGTTTTTAAGCTGCAAGGGCAGTAGTGTCAGCGCAGCGGCAATGATCACCAATCCCAGGTTGAGTGTCAGGTAGGCGCCAGAGCTGTTATCGGCCAGCAGCATGGCCGCTGCGATTAACGGCATGAGCAGGGATAGCAGGGTATGGCCAAGGGCAAACCGTTCACTGCTGTACTGTCCATTGAAGTAAAACAGCAGCTGTAATCCCAGATTAACCAGCGTGAAGCCCCCCAAACCGAGAATGACAAAAACACTGGCAAGTACGCCATTGGGTTGATCGGCAAACACGGGGAGCACGACGATCATCAGAGTTGCACCTAGCGTCAGGCGAGCACATAAAGAGGAGCTGAAGGTCATATCGCGGCTGTTCATGGTAAATAATCCGCCATACCATGTCGTAAACCGCAGCCAGTTGCAAGCATTGTTTCCGGCCCATGGCACCTGATGGCTGGCCGGAAAAATATCAGGTGGCTCCCTCCACCCAAGTATCGCAAGGTAACTGTGGTTTGGTATTTTACAAGATTGGCAGGCGGAATGTTAAAAATATGTGAATATCATAAAGGGCTGACGGTTGCCATACAAGTAAAATTTGCAAGGGTTTGCATGGATATGCGAGGGGATGGTGCCAGGGATTAAAAAGCCCGTTAACAGGTAACGGGCTTTGGGCGTTCAGGCTATATCAGAGCCGTATCAGAGCTTGTAATTGACGCTGAGCATTACCAGATGGGCATTATAGTCATGACTGGTATCACCAATGCTTAGCAGGTTCCAAATACCGTCAATGGCCAGATCGTTGGCGCTGTCATTGTCTTCATACTTGACCATTTTGTAATCAAGGCGCAGTGCCACCTTTTCTGATGCCTGATATTGGGCATACAGGTTGATGTCATGCTCTTTTGCAAAATAGTCACCGTAGTCGCCGGTGATCCCTTGGCGTACTTTGGTGGAAGAGTCAGATTTGGCGTAGGTGTAATCCAGCCCTAAACGGAGTTTCTTCTCCAATAGGTTATCGTAGTACGCTCCGGCACCGAACACATCCACCTTGTCATCCGTGTTGGCAAACCAGTTGGCCACGGTGCTGAAGTTGGCCGCGCCGGCCTGTTCATTTTTAATCAACTGGTGGTTGTAAAACAGATTCAGGTTCAAATCTGTCAACAGTTGATAGTTCACGTTGGCATCGTAGCTGAGCTCGCGGGATTCTGTCAGGCCGATTTTCGTGTCCTGATAATCATCCAGCGCATAGCGGCCACCAAAGTCGATGGTCAGCTTGTCAATGGGCGTATGGGTTACACGGGCTTCCACCATCTTGCGGTCGCGGTTGGCCAGATAGTATTTGCGCAGCAGCGGGTTGGCTTCTGAAGAGGTCCATTGTGAGACTTCATAATCAGAGCCGTCACGACTGCCATAGCTGCCTTTCAACCACATGTTCCAGTGTTCAAACGTGCTGACACCCAAGCGGGCCCACACGGTATGTTCATCGGTGACTTCACGGTCGCTATAGTTGCGTTCATCACGACGATAATCATAACCACCATTGAGTTTTACGCCGGTGGTGATGCGGTAGTCCGCCGCCAACTTGGCCCGTTGCACCGTGTTGTCATACGGTGTGTTGTACACGGTGTTGCCGGTAACGTTGTTAATGCTGACCTGGGTCCATTCATAGACGTCGGTCTGGTTGTCCCGGTCATAGTAGTTGTAGCTGGCAGACAGGCGCAGATCCCGGTTCAGCCGTTTCACCGCCCGGATATCCATGGCGGTAATGGCCACTTCGGCATCAAGATTACCTTCTGGCAGCGTGTAGCCGTAGCCTGTGGTGACAAAGTCCTGATCCTGGGTCATGCGTCCCATCATCATCCGGCCACTGACAACACTGCCTGCAGCGGCGTATTGGCCACTGAGTGATACGGTATGGGCATTATTGTCAGGATCCAGTGCCTTGTAACCCGTAGTGGCTGCGCCAAAGGTCGGGGAAAAGGCACTGTCAAATCCTAGGCTTTGATCATCATTACGGAAAAACGAGCCATTGTAGGTGAGGGCGGTAAACCAGTGATCACCGGTTAACTGTAGCCCTGCCTCCAGGGTGTCCGTACGGTAATCCACGGGCTCTGGCAGCATGGTTGCTTGGTTGAAAATGGTGCCGGTAGTGGTTTTGATACCGGTTTTGTCTTCACGCTGATAGCTGACAAAGGTTTTCCACAGTGTTTCGCCCTGAAACTCGAGGCCAATGCCGTAACGTTTGCGTTTCATGGACTGTTCAAAGGGCGATAAACTGGAGGACAGTTGGGTCATGTCATGGCTGCTGCCCGCGTTCACCCAGTTGGCTGGCAGTGACAAATAGTCAGAACCCACTCCCAGATAAGGGGTTTGTGCGCTATCGCCGTCGTAAGTGGTGATTTGGCGAAAATCCATCACTATCTTGTGCTGGCCGATTTTGCTGGAAGAAACGGCAGCCCGGCCGTTGTCCATCCCCAGGTTGCTGGTGGTAATGGCGGCCTGGTAGCCGTTTTTACCCCGGTAGCGGATGTCCGCATCCAGTTTGCCCACGGTTTCGTTGGCCGTTCCCATGGCATTGGCAGCGTGCATGTCATCGGCATTGTGATAGCCGACACTCGCGCCAATGTTGCCACTTACCCCAGTGTCGATTTTACAGGCACTGCATTTCCATTTTGTCAGATTAATGTTGGCGGTATTGGCATCGGCAATGCCATAGCCGTCAGCAGCCATGGCCGCACCAGCATTTGCCAGTAAAGCAATGGTGATCAAATTGATTTTAAATTTCATCTTCCTGCTCCCTTAGCGCTGCAGCAATTTACCAGACGGATGGTTGGAGCCATGTACCTGACTGTGACAGTTCAAACAGCTCTTGCCACCGGTAAAGGCGTTACCGTTTACAGTTGATCCCAAACCGGTATTGCCCATGTAGGCGTTGCTGGTATGGCCGTCGCTGGCATGGCATTGCTGGCACAGTTGTGGTGCGCGGGTTTTCAGCATGGCGTCATTTACGGTGCCGTGCGGGTTATGGCAGGTCACACAGTTTTCGGTGACCGGGGCATGTTCCCACAGTTTCGGGCCACGTTTTTCCGCATGGCAGCTGTAGCAGGTTTCATTGACGGATGGCTTCACAAGGTCGCTCTGGCTACTGGTGCCATGGGGATTGTGACAGTCGGTACACGTCATCTGGTTCCATTTCAGCGGATGGGCAGAGCGCTTGTTCATATCCGCTTTTTGTTTGGTATGGCAACTGGTACACACGGCCACTTCGGTGGTTTTTGACAGCACCGGATCTTTGGCTGCGTGAATGGTATGGCATGAAGCACAGGCCACATCGGCGTTGTCATGGTGACTGTCACTCCAGTTCATGCGTTTATCGTCCTGGTGACAGCTTAAGCAAACACTGTTTTGCTTTTCTGCGGATAACGTGGAGCTTTTGCCAAAGGCAATCATGGGCTCTTTGCCACCGCGGTTATGTTTACCCATTGGTCCGTGGCAGGCTTCGCATTGCAGGCCTGCCATGGGGCTTTTACTGGAGTCCACGGCACCGTGCACGCCCTGGAAAATGTCCATGACGTGTTCGGTTCTGCGGTGGCACATCAGGCAGCTATCTGCGCCTTTGGGGGAGTAATGGCCTTCGGCAAATTTTGTATCCAGCGTGGCTTCCACCTCTGCTGGTGTCATTTTGTCGTCCCATTTGGCAGCATGCGCCACCTGAGACAGCCCGAAAGACAACACAGTCGCCATCAGCGTGGTGCTGAGCACTGTTTTCATCTGTTGCTTTATATTCATTGTTGGCATCCTTGATTTGTCCAAACTTAACGGAAAGCAGGGAGGTTGATTAACCTCCCTGTGGTTCGGGCAAATTACATGTTCACCACGGTATGATCTGCTGCGGTGGGTTTATGGCAGTAGAAACAGCTTTCGGTTTGAGCAGCCTGGTTGGCGGGGACATAGTCACCGTCGATAATCGCACCATAGCTTTCCAGTGTTGCCTGAGAGTGGAAACCTTCGGAGCCCATGACGTGGCAAGAGGTACACACGGCGGTGATGGGCGTGGTGTATTTACCGGCGCTGGTCGCCAGTGCACCCTTGTGTTTGAAGGCATCCAGATTCAGGTTTGTGTGACACTGGGTACACTCAGTGATAACGCCCACCTGGTTATGCAGTACGTGCAGCTTCATTTCCAGGGCGCCTTTTTTGGCTCCGCTTGCATAAGTGCCATCAGGAGTATGGCAGGTAACGCAGGCATCCAGCCCCACGGTCAGTTTGCCATTGACTTCCCGCCCCATCTGTTCGCTCAGCACAAATCCGGTATGGTAGCCCTTATGCAGCTGGAGGGTGTCACCATGACAGTTCTGACAAGCGGTAGCGTTGACAGAGTCAATATGGCGCTGGCTTGCTGCCTGGCCTGACTTGGTGGCAAACGCCAGTTGTGACTTCATGCTGGTGGTGTCGCCATCGGCAGTACAATTCACCAGTGCATTGCCACTACTGCACATTTCCAGGCCTACCAGCGTGAAGGCGGTATCGGCATCATCACTGCCAAAGGGCAGTGCCGGAATGGTATAGACCAACTTGCCGTCGGCTACGGTCACACCTGCTTGCAGTGCACTGTCTTTCACCAAATCAGCGTCTTTATGAGCCTCGCCTGTGGCTGGATTTGGGTTATAGCCCATGACCGGGAAGTTAGGCCCTACGTTGGTGATGGCTTCCAGCCGCTTGATTTTGCCAAGTTCAGCGTTGGCATCCAGGGCGTTGCCATTCGCATCCAGGAGGGTCACGGTTAAGGTAACGGTGTTATCGGTGTTGGCCACCATGGTTGCCGCCATGCCGCGTTGGGCAATCACCGCTTTGCGATCCTGAATTCCACTGGTATGGATTTGCTCGGTCCATTCACTGTTGTGGCAAGCAACACAGTTGGCGTTATCCGGCTGCTGGCTGTGACCCTGGCCTTTGGCAAAGTCGATGTTGCTATGGCAGCTGCCACATGACTGGGCGGTAGGCACTTTGGACCAGTTGCCCCAATCCGGTGTTGCTTCACCCTGATCGTTATGGCAGCTACTGCAAGTGTCCAAGGCATCGGAGACATAGACCGGTGACAGTTTGCCGTCTTCCATTTTAAAGTGTTTGGCGTGAATGAGGGCGCTGAACTGGTTGCCCTCGCTAACACGTCCGGGCGTATGACAGCTGGCACACATGTTCACGTCTTTATAGGCACCGCGATGGTGAGAAGTGCTGACATCACCGTGGCATTTGTTGCAGCTCTCGGTGGCTACCACTTTGCGGGAATAACCTGGCTCGTTACCGCTAATGGTGTAATCCACGATGCTATTGGCAGTAGGCACGGCGGTGCCATCTGGCAATGGGGTGTTGTAAGCGCGGATCATGAAGCGCTGGGCCAGTTCCGGGTTGAATGCGGTGCGGGTGGCGGCTTCATCGTTGAAGTCGGCAGCAAAGGTGTAGGTGTAAACACCGTTTTTCTTGTCTACCAGCGTGCCGGGGCAGGTGCTGGTAAGATCGCAGGTTTCATCCACAATGTATTGCCATTGTGAAGCATTACCCGCGCCAGTTGCGCCTTGTGGCAGCAACTGCAGTGCATAAAAGCGCAATTTTTGCAGGCCAACCACGGCCTCATCATTTTGGTTGGTTACTTGAAAGCGAAGACTGGCAACACCATCCTGAACCGTTGTGTCATAGAAGGCAAAGTTCAGGCTTTCGAGTGTCATCGCGGGACTGCCTCCAGCAGTGCCATCCGATCCTTTTGCTCCATCTTCTCCATCGCTGCCACCACAGCCGCCTAGGGCCATGGATAACGCACCGGCAGCTAGCATAAGTGCGTATTTCGATTTGCTTGCGTTCATCATTATTTTCCCTGCAATGTGGAAGCACTCGGTCAACATCCCGCCGGTTTGTCCGGTAGTTAGGTGTTGTAATCAGCTTGTTGACTCCATGCTGGATAAAGTATCTCCCGCCAAAAAGGCTAACTCAGAAAGTTTGTAAATGCTTCTAACCGTACATTAATGTGTGACTTGGATCTTTCTATTTTTAAAGGATTATTTTTGTAATTCAGGATTTACTGCAGCATATTATTGAATAACTTATATACAGTATATAACGTATTGTTAACATAAAGTAAAAGGGGCTGGTGGCCCCTTTCACTGGTTAATACCTAACGCTTCTGTCAGTTGCCGTGAATTTTCATCAGTTGTGCCGGGGTATGGCAGGTGGCGCAGTTTTCCGCCGCCCGTTGCTTCACGTCATCAGCATCGGTGCCGTTCAAAATCCCGCCGTTGGTTTCGATGTGGGATTTGCCCGCATCAGACAGGTATTTCTGGTGACAACTCAGGCAGGCACCGGTATCGGACGACACCCAGATTTCGGCACCGTTGTTGGTTGTGTCGCCGTAGCGCCATACCCGTTCAGGGGCCCTGCCAAGCGTGATGCCATCACTGGTGTGACAGGTTTGGCAATCAGTCTTCAGTACGGTGCCAGAGCCTACGCCGGCATACTTCAGGTAATGGCCTTCCCGCTCATGGGCCTTGAAGGCAAAGCTGGTGGGGATTTTGCCACCCGGGTAAGTGCTGTCGGTTTTCAAGGTTTTATCCGGTGTATGGCAAGTCTGGCAGTTGACGCCATTATCGTAATGGTAAATCTCCTGCCCATGGCAGCCCTGACATTTCGCCGCATCGATAATGTTGCGTCTGACGGCTACTTCGGCAGTTGTTGCCGGACTGTTATCCCCCCAGACAAACCGGTAAGGTTCCTGCTGGATATACACGGAGCGGCTGCCATCGGTGCTGCAGTCAGTCAGTGCTATATCGGTCACGCCATAGCCACCATTATTGAAACAGGCCTGCAGCGAGGACCAGATTTCAAAGGTTTTACCGGTTGCATCGGCCGGCACCTGCATGTTGTCCATGGTTAGGGTATAGGTGTTGCTGGCATCATCGTAGCTGCCTTCGCTAAGACGTATCCGGCGATTGCTGTAGGACGCTTCACTGTTGCTGGGGAAATCCTTATCAATGTCCCATCCCACTACCATGCGGCTGCTTTGGTTCACGTAAGGCTGCGTCACCGCACTGCCGTCAGCATTTTGCACCTGTACCTTAAAGGTGAATTTGCCGGTGTCATCCAGGCCAATGTCGCTGACAGCCACATGCATTTGTTCCGCCAGGGAATAGGCTTTGAGTACATCACCATGACGCTTGCTTGCACTGCCGGTCCCGTTATAAGGGGAGTCGGTATTGTGGCACGCCATGCAATTGGCGCTGATATGGCGAGCTGACGGTTTTTCCGAGTGGCAGGCAATACAGGCCGTATTGCTTTTTTCTGCCGTAAACAGTGCGGCATCCGCCGGGGCTGAATTGCCTTGCACATGGCACACCGCGCAATCTGCAGCAGGCGCCCGAGGGAACTCTACCTTGCCGTAGTCTGCCAGACTGCCTTTATAACCAACGATTTTGTATGGCGCGGCCACTTGGGCACCCTCGTCATCGTAGCTATGGCGCTCGGCACCACGGTGAATGGCATGGATCATGTAGGTGAAATCGATACTGTTTCCCGATTCAGGGTCACCGGATGTAGCGGTATGGCAGGTTACGCAGTTTTCCAGTGCCAACCGGCGGCCACCATGCGCCTTGAGGCTGTCTGGCTGATGGCAGGTATAGCAGCTGTCGATGGAAACCACGTCACGGGTTTGAATGCCCTGGCTCATGCCGCTGGCAGGCTGCCAGTCAAAATGGGCATTGACTACGGCAGAAGTGAGTTTCAGCTCCAGCGTGGCTCGCTGGGTATCCTCGGCATCATAAGCGACAACCAGCGGCTCGGTAATATTGGCAATGTTGGTCTGGTAGGTGTAGGTGTAAGTGCCATCCCCATTGTCTTTCAGGCAATCATCACAGTTTTTAGCCACTTCCAGACTGGCCTGGACTTGGGTGGACGGATTGAGGTTATCCACGTTGGCGGGAACATCCGTGGGCGCCACGGTCACATTCAGATAGGATTGCCACTGGTAGCCGTGGTCAAATTCGGCGCGAATGTCGGTGGCGGGCTCCACCACATGGGTCAATTGGGCAATGCCGAAACGCAAATCCTGATCTTTCGTCAGTCCCACAACGGCAACACCGTTGGCATTGGTCAGTGAAAAATTCACCGTAACCTGGCCGTCGGTGACGGACGCGTCAGTGAAATCCGCTTTCAGCGTACTGGCGTTGTTGATATTGATGGTGGCCAGCCCGGGTTCTCCCGGTGCTCCATCCTGCCCGTCTTTGCCATCACTGCCACAACCGGCAAGCACGAGTGATAGCAGACCTGCACCCAGCAGCGTTTTGCTGGTGGCATTGAACTTAAACCGTTTCATCATTGTGTATCCCTGCAAGATTTGTTGTGCTCTCTGTTGCGGACGTTATATAGGAGTTTTCGTAACAGAAAGTGGCGAGATAGCGCCATACATAAGGCTATCCAAATATATAGAATGCTGCAGTTAATTTAACCAGTTTATGTGACTGATGTCTGACAATTCAGCAAAAATTTTTATGGTCTTTTTAGACTAAAGTTTAATGTTGTTTTTCAAATAGATAGATTGTTGGCTTAAGCCAAAAACTATGGACAAAAACCGTCAGTGATGAGTTGGTAGTGTGTTTGAAAATCAATCAAACGATGCCTGCCAACATCAAAAAAACAGCATGTATATCAAGCATTACTGATGTTTTCTATGAAGTATAAGCGGTATATTGCATGCCTTAAAAAGAGGCTCCATAAAGGCAACTCCCAGAGGTAAAAATGCGGGTAAAAAAACGGCGGGCATCACGTGTGTTTTGCGGCAGGATTGGCCATTCATTCCGGTTTTTCTGACCCAACACACAAAGTTGTTCGAAACCCTGGTTTATTTTCTCCAAGCCGTTTATTCCTGAGTGAATTTGGCACATAATACAGACATAAGTGAAAATTATTATCGTTTACAGCTTGCGGTAGTAACCTATGCAGTAACCATCGATTTGTGGTTGTAAGGCAGTCAAATTGGTAAAGACAATGAAGTTAAGTGAATTAACCCCCGGCGATCGCGCACAGATATTGGATATTGGACAATTGGAACTTCCAGCCGCAGTGAAGCGCAAGCTCTTGTCTTTGGGGATCACTCCCAATACCCGTTTTATGCTTATTCGCCGGGCGCCAATGGGCTCTGGCCTGGAGCTTGAAATCCGCGGTAGTAAATTGTGTGTACGCCAGGAGTTGGCGCAGATTATCGAAGTGGAGAAGGTCAATGATTAAACAGTTTCATTGTGTCACCGTGGGTAACCCCAATGCGGGCAAATCCACACTGTTTAATGCGCTGACCGGCGCAAATCAGCAGGTGGGTAACTGGGCAGGGGTAACGGTTGAGAAAAAAACCGGGCTGTTCACCCTCAACGGTGTTGACGTGTACCTGACGGATCTCCCCGGCATTTACGATATTTTGCCCTCCGAGAGCGATTGTGACTGCTCGTTGGATGAACAGATAGCACAACAGTTTTTGGCCACCCAGAAAATGGACGGCATCATCAACATGGTGGATGCCACCAACATTGAACGGCATCTTTATTTAACCGTGCAATTGCGGGAACTGGGCATTCCCATGGTGGTGGTGCTCAATAAACTGGATGCGGCCAGCAAACGCGGCATTAAAGTTGACACTGAAGCCATGAGCCAGAAATTGAACTGTCCGGTGATTGGTGTGACATCCCGCAACATGCAGGATGTGGAGAAAGTCAAAGCGCTGGTGGTGAAATTCTTTGAAGGGCAGGTGTCTGCCGACCCTTTGTTGCTGGATTATGGCCCGGAAATAGAAGCCGGCGTGGCCGCACTGCAAGCGGCTGACGGTGATTTGTCCCGTGGCCGGGCATTGGCAAAACTGGCCAATGCCAAGGGCTGCAACAGCTGCCGCCGGGGCAGCAGCGATGAAACCGTGGATCAATGTGCGGCCCAGCTGGCCCGTGACGGCAAAGACATTGAAGTTCACGCTGCCACCACCCGTTTCAACTTTGTGGAATCCCTGTACCAGGCGGCCATTAAAACGGAAGACAAACCCACGTTCAGTGATTATCTGGACAAGATAGTGCTGCATCCGGTACTGGGGGTGCCCATTTTCTTGCTGGTGATGTATCTCACCTTCATGTTCGCCATCAATATCGGCAGTGCCTTTATCGATTTCTTTGATATCGCCGCAGGCGCCCTGTTTGTGGATCACCTCGGTGCCTGGCTGCATGGCGTCAATGCGCCGGAATGGGTCGTGACCATTCTGGCCGGTGGCGTAGGGCAGGGGATCCAAACGGTTTGTACGTTCATTCCAGTGATTGCTGCGCTATTTTTGGCCCTGTCGGTGCTGGAAGGCTCAGGTTACATGGCCCGTGCCGCCTTTGTGGTGGATGGCCTGATGCGCCGCATCGGCCTGCCCGGCAAAGCTTTTGTCCCCATGATTGTGGGGTTTGGCTGCTCAGTGCCGGCCATTATGGCAACCCGCACCCTGGGCAGTGAGCGTGAGCGCATCGTGACCGGCATGATGGCGCCTTTCATGTCCTGTGGGGCGAGATTGCCCGTGTATGCATTATTTGCCGCGGCATTTTTCCCTGAATCCGGGCAGAACCTGGTATTTTTGCTGTATGTCATCGGCATTTTCGCCGCCATCGGTACCGGCATCATGTTGCGCAAAACCTTGTTGCCGGGTAGCAGTACTGCGGTGATGATGGAACTGCCCAGTTATGAGTTACCCAAGTTTCGCATGGTGTTCGGCCGTACCGGCAAGCGTACCAAAAGCTTTATTCTGGGGGCCGGCAAAACCATCGTGTTGGTGGTAACGGTACTGAATTTTGTGAATGCCATCGGCACCGATGGCAGTTTTGGCCACGAAGACAGCAAAGAATCGCTGTTGAGCGTTGCCAGCCAGAAAATCACCCCGGTGTTTGCACCCATGGGGCTGCAACAGGAAAACTGGCAAGCCACGGTGGGTATTCTTACCGGGATTTTTGCCAAAGAGGCGGTAGTGGGAACACTGAACAACCTCTACAGCGAGCAGGCACAGGATGATGCCGAGTTAACACCGCTGGCTGACAGTTTCAAAGAGGCGTTGGCAACCATTCCGCAAAATCTGTTTGGCATCAATCCTGGCGATCCGCTGTCGTTATCGGTCGGTCATGTGGATGATCTTAGCGAAGCCGCGGCGGAGCAGGGCGTACAGCAAACCACCTTTAGCGCCTTGCAAGCCGGTTTCAGCGGACAACTCTCCGCTTTTACCTATCTGCTGTTTATCTTGCTGTATACCCCATGCGTTGCGGCAATGGGGGCTTTGGTGAATGAGTTCGGCCCGCGCTGGGCCGGGTTTGCGGCCAGCTGGACACTGGCTTTGGCCTATGGCACATCCACCGTGGTGTATCAGGCGGCAACCTTCACCCAGCATCCGCTGCTGTCCGCGTCCTGGATAGGCTTCTTTGTGGCGGCGCTGGTGGGATTCTATGCCTGGCTGAAACGCAAGGCCAAACGTACCCAGCAAATTATTCCCGGGATCAAGGTGATCACCGAATAAGGTGGTTGTGATCTTCGTTGAAAAGCAGCGTAAATCGCTGCTTTTTCTTTTGGTGGCAACGTTGACGGACGTTACGACAGTTTTTATCCTAAGGGCATTGTCAGCGGGCATGATCTGTAGGATCATGCCCGTTTTATAAAAATTGCACGGTTCGCAAAGAGGAATTACATGAGTCAGGTGGACACTGAAGTACGTCCGAGTAACTTCATTCGCAATATCATTGATGAGGATTTGGCCAGTGGCAAGCACACAAGCGTGCACACGCGTTTTCCGCCAGAGCCCAACGGTTTCCTCCATATCGGTCATGCAAAATCCATATGCCTGAACTTTGGTATTGCCCGGGACTACCAGGGACAGTGCAATCTGCGTTTTGATGACACCAATCCGGAAAAAGAAAACATCGATTACGTGAATTCCATCAAGGAAGACGTGCGTTGGTTAGGTTTTCAGTGGAGCGGCGACATCCACTATTCATCCGATTATTTTGACGCGCTTTACGGTTACGCGATTGAACTGATTAAAAAAGGGTTGGCCTACGTGTGTTTCCTTAATGGGGAGCAGATGCGGGAATACCGCGGCACGCTAAAAGAGCCCGGTAAAAACAGTCCGTACCGTGACACCAGCGTTGAAGAAAACCTGGCACTGTTTGAAAAAATGCGTGCCGGTGAGTTTAAAGAGGGCGAATGCAGCCTGCGGGCCAAAATCGACATGGCATCATCATTCATGTGCATGCGTGACCCGGTGTTGTACCGCATCAAGTTTGCTCATCACCATCAGACCGGTGACAAGTGGTGCATCTATCCGATGTATGATTTCACTCACTGCATTTCCGATGCCCTGGAACACATCACCCACAGCTTGTGTACCCTGGAGTTTCAGGATAACCGCCGTTTGTATGATTGGGTGCTGGATCATCTGGATGACTTTAATTATCCGGGCCGTACCCATCAGTATGAATTTTCACGGTTGAATCTGGAATATACCGTGATGTCCAAGCGTAAGCTGAACGAGCTGGTGACCCGTCAGCTGGTCAATGGCTGGGATGACCCCAGAATGCCCACCATTGCCGGGTTGCGCCGCCGTGGCTACACCCCCGCATCCATCCGTGAGTTCTGTGAGCGTATCGGGATCACCAAGCAGGACAACCTGGTTGAAATCGGCATGCTGGAAGCCTGTATCCGGGAAGAGTTGAATGACAATGCTCCCCGTGCCATGGCCGTGATTAATCCCATCCGTTTGGTGATTGAAAACTATCCGCAAGGGCAGCAGGAAACCATTCATGCGCCCGTGCATCCTAACAAACCGGAGCTGGGCGAGCGAGAATTGCCTTTTGGTGGCGAGCTATACATTGACGCCGAGGATTTCCGTGAAAGTGCCAACAAGCATTACAAGCGTCTGGTGTTGGGCAAAGAGGTGCGCTTGCGCAATGCTTACATTGTCAAAGCCGAGCGCTGCGACAAGGATGATGACGGCAATGTGACCACGGTTTACTGCAGCTACGATGCCGACACCAAAGGCAGCAATCCCGCTGATGGACGGAAAGTCAAAGGCGTTATTCACTGGGTGGAAAAAACCACCGCGCTAGCGGCACAATTCCGCTTGTATGATCGCCTGTTCAGCGCGGCCAATCCGGCTTCAGCAGCAACATTGGATGAAGCATTGAATCCTGATTCACTGCAGGTGCGTCACGGTTTTGTGGAAGCGGGTCTTGCTGCTGCCGAGGCTGAAAAAGCCTATCAGTTTGAGCGTGAAGGGTATTTCTGTGCCGACAGTAAAGATTCCACTGCCGAGCAGTTGGTGTTTAACCGCACGGTTGCCTTGCGTGATTCTTTTGCGTGATTAGCCGCTGGCGCTGATAATCCCTGCATTATCCCAAAGCCCGGCCTTCAAGTGATTGCTGCTGCAGTTCACTTAAGGCCGGGCTTTGTTGTCTGTCCTATCGGGGCGGTGCTGTATTGGTTTGATGTTTTTCCACCCCACGAGTAGTGGTTTCCCCTCCCATTAATCCTGCTGTATTTGCGTGGTTGCAATGCCATCATTGCCTTGGCAACAGGTGCGACAATATGTCACATTATATGTGATCTTGCTCACGCTATAATGCGGCAACTTTCTACAAGTGATTAACATTGAAGGTGATCATTGTGAGCAGATATACCCAAAAGCATGTGTACGACTTTCGCAGGAAGCCATCAGCCGTTGCATTGGCGGTGGGATTGATATGGAGCCCCCAGTTACTGGCAGACAACACCGCCCCTCAACCTCAAATCGAACGGTTGCAGGTGTTGGGTGAACATCCGGAGCACAGTGGCGTATTGGGCGCCGTGGATGGATTGTTGCAGCAACAAGGGGTGGATTTTTCCGCTGCGGGGGGAATGTCTGCCCTGCCGGTGATCAACGGCATGATGGGCGATCGCATCAAGGTGCTGATTGATGGCAGTGATGTCACCGCCTCTTGTGCCAACCAGATGAATCCGCCACTGTCCTACATTTCTGCCAACCAGGTGAGCACCGCCGAAGTGATTGCCGGCATATCGCCTGTCAGCATGGGCGGTGACAACATCGCCGGGGTGATCAAAATCAGCAGTCTGGAGCCGCAATTTGCAGACGATGAAGCCCTGACATGGCAGGGCGGGTATCTGTCTGCCGGTTATCGCAGTATCAGTGACGCACTTTTGTTGGGCGCCGGTGCTCGGGTTGCCAGTGAGCATTTTAGCCTGGATTATCAAGGCGCTTATGAGGATGCCAACAGCTACAAGGATGGCAACGGCGATAAAGTGCTTGATACCCTCTACCGGGCACAGAATCATGCATTAACGGCCGCCTGGCGCAATGAGCAGCGACAGTTTGCCCTGAAACTGACCCACCAGTACATTCCGTTCCAGGGATTTGCCAACCAGTACATGGACATGACCGATAACCAGAGTTACGGCGTGTTGGCCCGTTATCAGCAGTGGCTGGAGAACGACGGTGAATTCAGTGCTCAGGCCAACTGGCACAGCGTGCAGCACAAAATGGGTTTTTTCACTCCTGAAAAAACCGGCAAAATGCCCATGAATACGGACGGGGATGATTACAGTTACCAGTTGCACTGGCGTTTGCCCATGAGCGAGCAAAGCACACTGTTGCTGGGACAGGAAACCTACGATTACCGCTTGGATGACATATGGCCTGCCGTGGCCGGCTCCAGCATGATGGGGCCAAAAGACTATGTCAACATCAACGATGGCCGGCGTTTTCGAACCGCGGCATTTGCCGAATGGCAGCAATCTCTCAGCCAGCGTTGGTGGTTGTCGGTCGGCGCCCGCTATGAGTACGTGATGACCAACAGCGGCCAGGTGCAGTCTTATAACACCATGGCAATGATGGGCAAGCCGAACATGGATGCCGCCGCGGCAACGGCCTTCAACGGGCAATCGCGCAAGCGCAGCGATCATCTACTGGATGCCACCTTGCTGGCGCGTTATCAGTTGTCTGACACCCAGCGGCTGGAGCTGGGGCTGGCGCGCAAAAACCGGGCACCCAACCTGTATGAACGCTACAGTTGGGGCCGCAGTGCCATGGCCACCTCCATGGTGGGTTGGTTTGGCGATGGCAACGGCTATGTGGGTGACATTGATCTAGCGCCGGAAACCGCCCATACATTAAGCTTGGCCTACAAACTGAGCAACGATGACTGGCAAGTGTCTGCCAGCACCTGGTACAGCCGCGTGCAGGATTACATTGATGCCACCCCCATGGGCACTTTCAACAAGAGTGGCACTCCGGGCGGGCAGCGCAACATCCTGAAATTCACCAATGTGGATGCCACCCTGTATGGCGCCAATCTGGAGATGGGCTACCGATTGGCAGATAACCAAAGCGGACTTTGGCGGTTGAATGCCAGTGTGGGCACCACCCATGGTGAGCAGGATGACAGCAATTCACCCTTGTATCAGATAAAACCCCTGCAAACCGCCTTGACATTGCAACAACAGTTGGGCGATTGGCAACAGAGCCTCAATTGGCAATGGGTGGCGGTAAAAGACCGGGTGGATGCGCATCGCCTGGAAAATGAAACCGCGGCCTATTCGCTGCTCAACTGGAACAGCCGTATCAAATGGCAAGCACTGACGTTGACCTTGGCAGTCAATAACCTGTTGGATCATGATTATGCCCTGCCGTTGGGCGGTGTCAGCGTTGCCGCTTATAAAGCCGACAGCAGCGCAGGATTCCAGCAGATTGCCGCACCGGGTCGCTCACTGGAGTTTGGTGTTAGCTATGCCTTTTAAGGTATGCTGTTAGCACAATCCAGGGTGGAATAAACAACATATGATATTGCTGCTGGTGATGCTGCTGTGGCAACGGCCGTCACCACGATGGATGCTAGGGCTGCTGTTAGCCGAAGTATTGCTGATGAACGGCATTATGGCGGCCAATGGCGCTGCCAGCAATCCTTTCAACGTGGTGTTGTTATTGCCGGTGGTACTGGCATTCATGTTGCTGTCTGCGCCCTTTGCGCTCAGTGTGTTGCTGCTGAGCATCGGTGCGCAGGTCGGGCAGTTATGGTTGTTGCCTCCCCATGACGGGCACGGGTCGCTGATGACCAGCCACTACTACGGCATGGTGGTGGGGTTCGTACTGGCCGCCATGCTGGTGGCCGTGGTGGTATGGTACCTGCGAAAGCAGCTGGCCCAGCGCGAAGCGGCCATACATCAGCTGCGGGAGAGGCAATTGCGCAATGAGCAACTGCTGGCCATTGGCACGGCAGCCGCCCAGCTTACCCATGATATGGCCACCCCGGTGCAATCCATGCAGTTACTGATTGATGAAGTGATGGAGCAGCATCCCCCGGGACCTGCGCTGACTGAGCTGAACCGGCAATTGCAGCGGGTGGTGGCGCAATTGCAAAACTGGCGCGGCATTGCCGATGATGTGCGTGAGGCCAGGTTACGCCGGTATGATACCCAGCAGTTGTGGCGCGCATTGCAGCACCTGGTTTTGCTGGCCCGCCCGGAGGCGCATATCTCCTGGCAAAGCCATGCCCCTGAAAGACAACTCAGCGCCGACGGCACCTTGCTGCCAGCGCTGACCAACATCATTGTCAATGCCTGTGAAGCCGCTGGCGCCCAATCCCATCCCTGGGTCAATGTACAGAGCATCATTGTGGATGATCTCTGGCAGTTACGCATCGAAAATCCCGCGGCTGGCGTACCCGAATCCCTACTGACACAACTGGGGTTCAAGCTGCAGCCCAGCGAAGCCGGACACGGAATGGGGGCGGTGTTGAGTAATGCCACCATTGAGAAATTCCATGGAAGGGTTAACTGGTATCGCCCCGATAACCGCAAGAATGCCCCCGAGTCGTCAGGTGACATGTCCTATAAGCATGACGCCTCCGGCCATGTCACTATCGTCACACTCGTTGAATTACCGCTGGAGCCCCATGCTGAAAATCATAGTGATTGATGATGACCGCACCTATCTGGAGGTGTTGCAGCGCCGGCTGCAACAAGCCATTGGGTGTGACGTGCAAACCCACACATCGGTTGCGACCGCATTGCAGCAACCCCCACAGCCGGTGGATGCCATCTTGCTCGACATGATGCTGGAGCAAGGCTCAAGCTTGGACAGCATCGCGTCACTCAAGCACCATTTTTGTCCCAAACAGCTGATTATGCTGACAGGCTATGCCAGCATTGCCACCACCGTGGAAGCCATGCGCCGGGGCGCCACGGATTATCTGGCCAAACCGGTGGGGCTTAACGAGATATTGCAGCGGTTGGACCCGGGGCCACAAGCTAATCAGGCCCAAGCCGTGGACAACAAACCCTTGACCCCCGCCCAGGTGGAATGGGAACACATTCAACGCATTTTACTGGCACATGATGGCAATATTTCCGCCACGGCCAAAGCCCTTGGTTTGCATCGGCGCACTTTGCAGCGCAAGCTGCAAAAGCATTCCCCGGGGCGTGGTTGATTGCATCTGCGTACATTGTCGCGTCATGGCAATGGGTATCTGCCGCCAAAATGGCAGCGTTAACGGCTCGGCCGCACTGAGTGTTGCGGTTTGTGTTATCCGGCTTCATGGCGTTTCTTTGGACATCTGTTATCTCAATCTCCCCGGCATACCTTTCATGGACATTCCCCCGCTTTGCGCCTTTCATTTGCCAGTATTACTCAAATAAAAAAAATATTATTAAGTATGACTTTGATCAAATTTCGTAATACTCAAACTTTTTATACTGAGCGCCACTTATTCATTCTCCCGCTGTATTAATCGATATGAAATTGACTTCAACCGCGATTGTTGCCGTACCAGCACTGTTTGTGGCTGCCATGGCGCAAGCTGATGATGCCGGACAAACCCAAGGGCAGTCCGCTGCATCCATTGAACGAGTGACGGTATTTGGCCGCCAGCTGAACCTGTTGGGCCAAAGTAGCTCGGCTTCTGAAGGGATTGTGGGGGCCGGTGAAATTGATGCACGCCCTTTGTTGCGTACCGGTGAGGTGCTGGAATTTGTGCCGGGGATGCTGGTGACTCAGCATAGTGGCTCAGGCAAGGCTAACCAGTATTTCCTGCGGGGATTCAACCTTGACCACGGCACCGACTTTGCCACCAGTGTGGATGGCATGCCCATCAACATGCGCAGCCACGGGCATGGTCAGGGGTATACGGATCTTAACTTCCTGATCCCGGAGATGATTGGACAAATCCATTATTACAAAGGGGCTTACTATCCGGAAATCGGCGACTTTTCCGGCGCGGGCTCTGCGGACATTTCACTGACGGACAATCTGCCTTATCGCCAGTTGGCGCTGACCTTGGGAGAATACGGTTATCAACGGCTGCTGGCCACCGGACAGCAGCAGTGGCAGGACAATAAATTCATTTTCGGCGGCGAGCTGCAGCGTTACAACGGCCCGTGGCAGGATGTGGATGAAGATGTCAAAAAAATAAATGCCATGGGGCGTTACCTTACCCATGTGGGCGACGGGGAATTGGCCTTGACCGCCATGGCCTATAGCAACGACTGGAACTCGGCCGATCAGATCCCCGAACGTGCGGTAACCTCCGGCCTGATTGATGAATATGGCTCGCTGGACCCGGATTTGGGCGGCGATTCCAGCCGTTACAGTTTATCTGCCAGCTATGTGGACAGCGATTGGCAAGCCAGTGCCTATGTGATCCGCTCACGCCTGAACCTGTTTTCCAACTTTACCTACTATCTGGACAATCCCGTGGATGGCGATGAGTTTCAGCAAGTGGACAACCGGGAGATCTGGGGCGGTAAATTGGGTCGGGACTGGCATGTGGCGCCTTTTGGCATTACCACGGATGTCACCGCCGGTGCGGATGTGCGTTATGACCACATCGGCAAGGTGGCGCTGTATCATACCCGGGACTTACAGCCCATAGGCACGGTGCGCAACGATGCCGTGAATGAGTTTTCCAGCGGACTTTTTGGCAAGCTCGATGCCCAGTTAACCGATAGCCTCAAGTTCCGTTTGGGCGCAAGATACGACTATTACAATGCGGATGTCACCAGTGACATGGCGCAAAACAGCGGCAATGCCCATGACGGGATCTGGAGCCTGAAAGGGGGCTTGTCCTATCTGGTCAATGACGAGCTGGAACTGTACGCCAGTGCCGGTCAGGGATTCCACTCCAACGATGCCCGCGGCGCCACCATCACCATTGACCCCAGCAGCGGCGAGGCACTGGACAAGGTGGACTTGCTGGTTCGTTCCACCGGCGCAGAGCTGGGCTTTCGTTACTATGATCGGGAATACATAAACTTCTCCACCGCCCTTTGGTATCTGGATTTGGACTCGGAACTGCTCTATGTGGGGGATGCGGGAACCACTGAACCCAGCCGGGCATCAGAACGTTACGGTATCGAAATGTCAGCCTATTATTGGCTCAACGATTCTCTCAGCATTGATACTGAACTGGCACTGACCCGGGCACGCTTTACCGAGGCGGAAACACTGGAAGGCAAATACGTGGACGGCACCGTACCTTGGGTGGCCAGCGCCGGTATTAACTACCAGCCGGAAGCCGAAGGCATTCATGCCGCATTGCGGGTGCGTTATCTGGGCAAACGGGTACTGGACAGCTTTAAGGAGCACGAAGCTGACGCCACCACCTTGGTGAATCTGTCCCTGGGGTATGGCTACCGTGACTGGGATGTCAAAGCTGAAATCCTGAACCTGTTTGACAGCAACGAACACGATATTGATTATTGGTATGCCTCCCGCCTGCCGGGTGAAGCCGCCGATGGGGTGGAAGATTTGCACTACCATCCGGTAGAACCCAGAATGCTGCGTTTAAGCATCAGCTATCGCTATTAACAAACAACATGTATGTGTGTCCAAGCCTGCTGCGGATGGCTGCCCAGCAGGCTTTTTTTTGTGATGAATCCTGCTTTATGGCACGTTTTTGCTGCCAGCTTTCTAAAATGACAGTTTGTTACGCTTAGGTCATAAAACCACAGTCTCAGTTAGTACAGTGCAACGTAATTCTGCTATACATAACATGGTTTTTTCGCAAACAGGCATATCATGGGCGACAAGCGTTTCGGGCTGCTCCTACTGTTGTTATTCACTTGTGCCACATGGGCAAAACCTCCGGTTGTGCTTCGGGCGGATTTTCGACTGCGCCCTCCCTTCATGGTTTATGATCAGACAACCCATGGTTTCAGCGGACAACTGGTAACGATACTGGAACTTGCCTGTAAACATGCAGGCTGCCGGATACAGTGGCAGGAGATGCCGTTTCAGCGCTCGCTGTACCGGCTGCAGACAGGCGCAGTGCATCTGGTGCCCCGCTTGTATCACACAACTGAGCGTGAGGCTTATGTGCATTACATTGGCCCTGTTGCCCTGGAAAACGAACCCATCTTTTTCATTACCCACAAACAGGTGCCACTGGATACGGAGCAGCAATTGCTATCGGGCACGCTGGGCGTGAAGCTTGGCAGTTATTACTCGCCATTCATCAATCATGATCCCCGCCTGAAAAAATACCCGGCAGCGGATGACATCAATCTGGCCAAAATGTTTATTGCCGGCCGTTTTGACTATATCGCCGTACTGGATAAAGAAAGCATTGATGCGGCATTTCACCAGCTAGGGTTTAGCGATTATGTTTATGGCGGTTTGACTTATGATCATAACTTTCCGGTTTATTACGGTTTTTCGCGCCATAGCAGTCACGGCGAATTTGTGGGAAAGCTGCAACGGGCCATTGACCGGATGATTGTCAGCGGTGAAATCCACAGCTTGTTGCCGGTTGGCATGTACCCGCCGCTGGATGAATGAGAACACCGTCATAACGGTGACAGTCCTCACACTTAGCACGTTTTTTTATGACAAATTGATGTATACTGGCGGCCGCCAAGGGGTGTTCGGCGGTCACCGCCGGACTGAGATGTCCATGACAAACCCTTAGAACCTGATCCGGCTAGTACCGGCGTAGGAATGGGCCACACCCGTGCACTTATCACTTCGCTTATCTGATGCCGGATCTCAAACGTGCCAATATTTGAGGTCCATATGTCTCGTCTTTTTTATCCGGCGGCCATTGCCACTGCCGTGCAACTGGCGCTGAGCGCCCCTGTATTTGCTGCTGACCCCACTCAAAACCCTGCCAGCGCCACCGATGATCAACCCATGGAGGTGATTGTGGTGAGCGCCGATTTTCGCGGCACGGCTGTGGAAAACATGCCATCCAGTGTGACGGTAATCGACCAGCAACGCATTGAAGAGCAGGCGGCCGAGCACTTTGAAGACATGATGAACAATGTCGCCAACTTTAACTGGTCTGGCGCCACCTCGCGCCCCCGCTATTTTCAAATTCGTGGGGTAGGGGAGCAGGAAGATTACAAAGGCGCACCCAACTCGTCGGTGGGTTTCATTGTTGACGACATTGATCTGTCCGGGCTGGGAATGGTGTCCAGCATGTACGACTTGCAGCAGTTTGAAGTGCTGCGAGGTCCCCAGGGCACCCGTTATGGCGCCAATGCACTGGCGGGGCTGATTTACCTGAAAAGCAATGATCCCACCCTGGTGCCAGAGCACGGACTGGAAGTGTCTGTGGGAGATGATGCACTGCGCACCGTCAGTGGCTACAGCTCCGGGCCATTGACCGATTCCGGCAAATTGCTGTACCGGCTGGCGCTGCAGCAACATCAGCAAAATGGCTACATGGATAACCTTTACCTGCAACAGGATGACACCAACCAGCGGGATGAATTCACCGGCCGTTTGAAACTGCGCTGGTATGCCACCGATAACCTGCAGGCGGATGTTACCGTGCTGCATGCTGATTTCGATAACGGCTATGATGCCTGGACACTGGATAATAACGGCGAAAACACCCTGACCGATCAGCCGGGTGTGGACAGCCAGCGCACCACGGGTGCCAGCTTGAAACTCAGCTACAGCGGCTTTGAGGCATTTGAGCTGGTATCGTTAAGCAGTTGGGCCAAAACCCATTTTGATAACGGTTACGATGGCGACTGGGCCAACCCTGGCTATTGGGCGGCACGGGACTGTGAAGGCAGCGCCTGTGAGTACAGTTACTGGTGGGACAAAAAAGGTGACCGGCGCACGGTGACCCAGGAATTTCGCATTGCATCCAATGAATCAGGGCGGATTTTTGGCGGCAGCACCGACTGGCTTGCCGGGGTGTACCTGATGGATTTAACCGAAGATAACGACCTTTACTCTGAATACAACGGTTGGCCGGATGAGGTGCTGCAATCCCAATACAGTGCCAATAATTACGCCGTTTTTGGCCAGCTGGATGCGGAATTGGCCCGGGGCTACCGCTTGTCTGCCGGGGTAAGGCTGGAGCGGCGCAGCAGCGATTACAGCGACAGCAACCGTGATGATTTCAGCCCCTCTGAAAACATGTGGGGCGGCCATGTCGCCTTGTCCAAAGCGTTGGCCCAAGGGCAGGAAGCCTATCTGCGCATTGCCCGTGGTTACAAGGCCGGCGGTTTTAACATGACCTTGCCAACGTCATTGGCAGATAAAAAACAGTTCGATACGGAAACCTTGTATAACTACGAGCTGGGGCTGAAATCCCAGTGGCTGGACGGTGCTGCCAGCAGCCGTTTGGCGCTGTTTTACATGGACAGGCATGATCAGCAAGTGTCAGCCTCATTACAAGACCCTGTGGATCAGCAACGCTTCATTTTGTTCACTGACAATGCCGGCGGCTCCAAAAATTACGGTGCGGAGCTGGAAGCTAACTGGTATGTCACCGATGCACTGGAACTGTACGGCAGTGTAGGATATCTGCAAACCGAATACGGCACTTATATCTACAACGATAAATACGGCACGCCGGTGAACCTCAGTGGCCGCGAGCTGGCCCACTCCCCCCGTTGGACCCATAATCTTGGCGCCAGCTGGCATGGGGATAACGGCTGGTTTGCCAATATCAATGCCAGTGGTAAAAGCAAATTCTACTATTCTGACAGCAACGAGTCCCAATCCAAACCCTATAGCATTGTCAGTGCCAAGGTTGGTTATGATGCTGAAAACTGGGCACTTTATCTGTGGGGGCGTAACCTGTTTGACAAACAGTACGGGGTGCGCGGCTTCTATTTCGGTAACGAGCCCGATCAGGACTGGGCCAGCAAGCAATATATCCGCTACGGCGACCCTCGTCAGTTAGGGGTTACGTTCAAGCTGAAATTCATGTAACCAAAGGGGGCCGGCCCCGGTGTCGGCCCATTCAAGGGAGAGAGAAGAGATGATGCTTACTGTCGATATCAGCATGTATCCGTTACACGACAACTATAAAGACCCCATCCGCTGGCTGATTAAGCGTCTTGACGGTTATGCGGGCGTCACCCGGGTGACCAATTCCCTGTCAACCCAGGTCAGCGGTGAGTTTGATGTGGTGATGCAGATGCTGTCCACCGAGATGAAAGCCGCCTATGAACAGTTTGGCAAGGCCATTTTTGTGTGCAAGTTTCTTGAAGGCGAATTTGACCTTCAGCGCAGGACCTGAACATGGCGGAGATGTGGCAACTGTTAAGCCAGGCATTCAGCGAAGCCCAGGGGATGAACCTGTGGGAAGGCATCGCCGTGTTACTGGCGCTGGCTTACCTGCTGCTGGCCATGAAAGCCAGTGTGTGGTGCTGGGGCGCGGCACTGGCGAGCACCGCCATTTACACCGTGCTGTTTTGGCAAGTTTCATTGCTGATGGAGTCCGTCCTTAATGTGTATTACATGGCCATGGCGGTTTACGGTTATTGGCTGTGGCGCAGGGGCGGCGATAAACAGCAGGGCATTGCGGTATGCACTTGGCACTGGCAACGCCATCTGGCATTGATTGGCATCACCGCATTGGCATCCTTGGGTGTCGGTTGGTTGATGGCCAATAACACCACGGCGGCATTTCCCTATCTGGACGCCGCCACCACCTGTTTTGCGGTCATGACCACCTGGCTGGTGGCTCAAAAGGTCTTGGAAAACTGGCTCTATTGGGTGGTGATTGATTCGGTCTCCATCTACCTGTACCTCAGTAAAGGGCTGATGCTGACCTCTTTGCTGTTCGTGCTGTATGTCATTCTGGCGGTGAGTGGTTACTTTCTGTGGCGTGCCGATTGGCAGGCATCCCGGCAACCGTTGGCTGAGGGCCACTGATGCTGGCATCACTGGCCAAAGACTGCGGGATTTCCCAATCCCTTGCCGAGGCGATAGCGCAGGCATTAAGGCAATTGGCCCTGCCTGCACCCGAGCGTATCGCACCGCAGAGCCTGGGGCTGAGTAACCAGAGCTTTCGGCTGCAGTTTCAGCATAACGCCCTGTTGCTGCGGCTGAACTCACCGGTAACCGATAAGATTTGCAATCGGGACAATGAAATTGCCTGTTGGCAGGCGGCGCAACATGCCGGGCTGGCGCCGGAAATTTACTGGGTAGACCCGCAAAAGCGGTTTTACCTGAGTGAATGGATCAGCGAATCCGCCAGTGGCCTTGGCGCTGGATTCCTGCCTTGGCAGCAACTGCAAATGACCGAAAAATGTGGCACCGCATCCCTGATGCAGCTAGCGGTTGATACGTGCAATGCCCGTGCACTATATCCCGCTCAAAAACTGCTGCAGTTGTTGCAGGGGTTGCAGCAACTTGCGCCACCAAAACTTGATATCAGTTTGCAAAAGCAGTGGCGGATTTACCTCACACGCCTGCAAAAAATGGCAGACGCAGCGCAATATGCCGGCGCAGGCAGCCCCGCGGCAAGCGCCTGGCTGACACGATTGCAGTGGCTGGAGCAGGTAGCGCTGGATGGCCGTTTTAACAGGCTCGATGACTGTTTGCTGGCCCATCAGTATTGCCATAGGGATCTCAGTGCCCACAATCTGCTGCTGCATAATGACCAACTGTATTGCATCGATTTTGAATATTGCTGCAGCTCCCACCCCCTGTTTGAATTGGCCGGGGTGATTGCCTGTCATCAATTGCAGCCTGCCGCGCGGCAATGGTTGGTGGATGAGTATCTTACCCACCATCCCCACCTGCGGGCTGATGCCAAAAGCGCCTTGCCTGCAGCACTGGATATTTTCTGGTTATATTCCTGTGCCTGGGCATTGCAGATGGCTGATTCCCCGAGCACTGACGGACAGGTGTTTTTCAGCTGGTTTGACAATTACCGGCAACTGCTTGGCAAAGGTTAATCAACGCCAGATTATCTAACTGGCGTAGCGGCTTTTTCAACGGGAGTGACGGAGTTATCAGCAGTCAGTCCCTGGCCCATTTCCATTCCGCCGGGATTTGATATTCTATCCAGACTAGGGTATCTGTTTTAAAGGACATTATTTTGGATGCTTTAACACTTCTTTTAACCCGTCAATCCTGCCCCCGCTTGGCAGCACCGGCACCGGATGAGGCTCAGTTGAAGGTGATTCTGGATGCTGCAGCCAGAGTGCCCGATCACGGTGGATTGACACCATGGGAATTTATCATTGCAACCGGTGAAGGGCTGAATCGTTTAGCGGACGTATTTGTTGCCGCCGCTACCGAGGCCGGTGAAGACGAGGCATTTATTGCCAAAGCGGCCCATATGCCACAGCGGGCGCCCATGGTGATTACCGTGGTGGCCAAAACCCGCAGCGATATTAGAAAAGTGCCGGAACTGGAGCAACAGCTGGCCGCCGGATGTGCAGTGATGGCCATGCAACAGGCCGCATTTGCCCAAGGTCTAGGCGGGATCTGGCGTACAGGCAGTTTTGCATTTGATGCAACGGTCAATCAGGCATTGGGTCTGGCCGAAACAGATCAGATTGTGGGTTTTTTGTATTTGGGTACACCCGCCATTGATATGCCATTAAAACCACAAAAAGATGCCAGCGCCTTTGTGCGTTACCTGTAAGTTTTTTTGATGGTTTTAACATCGTCCATGCCGGCAACATTGCCGGCATTTATTTTGCCATTTATCTGAAATTCCCGCCTGAACACACGCCATTCAAAGCTATTTGATTTATAAAAACAACAAGTTAAAAACAAAAAATAAAAACAAGTTAGATTTGTAATAATTACTGCTATAACTATTTGATTTGAAACAGTAAAAAATTGAAAACTTTACTCATTCCCATTAGCTTGTTGCCTGGCGTCATTTTTGAATATCAGGGGCAAGCCGTGCTGGACATGGGCAGTGAAACGTTTTTTGACAAGGTGGCCGATGGCATTGCGCAGTCTGGCTATTTGGTGTTGCCGCAGGTATTGGCGCCATCCTTGGTGGGGCAGTTGCAACAGCGTTTGGGTCAACATGCCAGCCTGACATTTCATGAAGCATCCATTGGCAGGGGGCGTCAGCAGCAAAAGAATCAGGCGATTCGCGGCGATCGCATTTGTTGGCTGGATGGGGAAAACCCCATTGACCATCAATGGCTCAGCTTGATGGAACAGTTGCGTTTGGGCCTTAATCAGCGGCTTTTCATGGGGTTGTTTGATTATGAGGGGCATTATGCCTGGTATCCTCCCGGCACTTTCTATCGCAAACATGTGGATGCGTTGCCCGGTAGCCGTAACCGCATTTTAACGACCGTGCTGTTTCTCAATCACCAATGGGGTGATGATGATGGTGGTGAACTGCGGATGTTTGATGCACAGCATCAACTGTTGCAAACCATATCCCCCCAAGCCGGTACTTTGGTGATCTTTCTCAGCGAACGCTTTCCTCATGAAGTGCTGCCCACTTTTCGGGATCGGGGCAGCATTGCCGGCTGGTTTCGTGTCAGCAACAGTCATTACGGTTTCTGATTTCGCTAAGTCCCTGAATTTGTATCTCAAGTGTTGCTTCTTTCTGCCGGGTTTCATGCTAGTCTGGTGCATAAAGGTTCACCGATGACGATGGTTGTTAGGTGAGCTTTCATCAAGATGAGCCAAGGGGATAAGGAGAAGCATGGTGGGACAAGAGGGTTATTTATCCGGTGAGTACGTCATTCTTGAACCGTTGAGCATGGATCACCTGCCTGCGCTGTCACTGGCAGTGGCCGATGGTGAACTGTGGAACCTGTGGTATAGCCGTGTGCCCCATGCGGATGACATGAAAGGGTACATTCAAGCCGCACTGGATGCCGAACAGCGGGGAGAAGCCTTGGCCTATGCGGTGCGTTACCGCGAAAGTGGCGCCATTGTGGGCTGTACCCGTTTGTGCCATTGGGATCAACCCAACCGCCATATCGAGATTGGCTATACCTGGTACAGCAAGAGCGTGCAGCGCAGCGCCGTGAACACGGAAAGCAAACTGTTACTGCTGAGCTATGCCTTTGAAACCCTGGATGTGATTGCCGTGGAGTTTCGCACCCATTTTCACAATGAAGCCAGCCGCCAGGCCATTGCCCGTTTGGGTGCCAAGCAGGACGGCATTTTACGCAACCATCAACTGTTAAAGGATGGTACGGTGCGCGACACCGTGGTGTATTCCATTATCGACAGTGAATGGCCCGAGGTGAAATCCAACCTGAAACTCCTGTTGCAGCAATATCAACCCCAGTAAAGGGCATTCATTGCCAATGATGACGGCTTTTAGGGGTCTCACTCCATGGCAAAAGCCGTTTTCATGACAACCCCTTGAAATTCATTTTTGACTAAAGTAGTTTTTCATCATCCATTTAAAAAGGAAGCTTGGGATGATGGTCAAAAAAAGCATATGGGCGGCATTCGCCATGGGGATGAGCCTTTCTGCCATGGCAGAAGAGGCGCCGCAGGCGTTCGTGTCTGAGCTGCACCAGTGTGCGGCGTATTACCAGTTAGGTTCACAAATGGTGGCCGCCATGAATGCCCCGCAAATGGCGGCGGTGGGCGATCGTTTGGCCAACAATGCCAAAACCGCGAAACGGTTGGCCGCGAAATACATGCCAGCACCAGCTGTGGAGCAAGCGGTAAACAGCGAAACCGAACGGATGATGCAGTCTACCGGTGGTCAGGGAATGGGCGCCTTGATGCGCCAATACAAAGACAAGTGTCAGAGCCTGCTGGATGATCCGCAAAAGCGCCTGGATTATTGGGTGATGGCAACCATGTAGCCGGTTGCCATGGCGAGGTCTGGCATGTTACCGGGGGAACAGATCGGTCAGTGCCGCTGCCAACCGGGGAAATTGAAACGTAAACCCTTCATTAATGGCCTTTGCGGGGATCACATATTGGCCGGTAATGAGCAGGTGTGCCATTTCCCCAAATAACAGCTGCAGCATAAATGCCGGCGTTGTTAACAGGGCCGGACGTTGCAGGGCACAGCCCAGAGAGCGGCTGAACTCCCGATTACTGACAGGGTAAGGGGCGGTGCCATTATAAACGCCTTGGGTTTTCGGGGTGGTGAGCAAAAACAGGATCAACCTCACCAGGTCGGTCAGATGAATCCAGCTCATGCCCTGCTGGCCATCAGCAATGGGACCGCCCAGCCCCAGACGAAAGGCCGGTAACATTTTTGCCAATGCCCCGCCGCGGCGCGCCAGCACAATGCCGGTGCGGATCACGCAAACACGGGTGCGGGCAGACTGGGCATTCAGTGCCAGTTGTTCCCATTTGGCGCATATGTCATGGCTGAACTCCTCATGGGGTTTGGCATCCTCCTCCAGTAAACTTTCATCCTGGGCACCGTAATAGCCAATGGCCGAGCCACTGATAAAACAGTGGGGCGGGGTGTCGGAGGCGGCAATTAACTGGGTAAGTCGTGAGGTGATATCCCAGCGACTGCGGCAAATCCGTTGCTTTTGCCGTGCATTCCAGCGTTTACCCACAATGGGTTCCCCTGCCAGATTGATCACGGCATCAATATCGTTGAGCTCGGTAAGATTATCCAGGGATGACAGATATTGATGTTCGCTCCCCAGTTTTTGCCGGGCCAGTAACGGCTTGCGACTGACAATGACCAGCTGGTGAGCAGTTTCCAAACTTGCCACCAGCGCGGTTCCCACTAACCCCGTTGCCCCGGTTATCAGGATTTTCATGACGCCTCCGCGAATCAACCATTATCTACTGATGAGTATAGGCTCGGAGAAATTTTTTGTCGTAAAATCAATCCTGTCGCCGATAACTGAGCTGCAAAGACACTGAATCGGCAAAACGCAACGCATGGGGTTTATCCACCTCTGCCGAGGCGTATTCCACCCACGGGTGGGCACTGGCAATTTCCAGCACCTTGCCGGTTAAGTGCTCCAGCAGGGCAAAGCGGTTTTCTTCAACCTGGGCAATAATGGCCTTGGTGATGGTGCGGTAGTTGAGGGCGTGCTCCATGTCATCTGTCTGCCTTGCTTTGGCGGCACAATAGTGGATGACCACATTAATGATGACATCCTGTCGGTTGTTGATCTCTTCATCCTTAATGCCAATAAATGTACGCAACCTGAGATTTTTAATGCGTATAATAGCCAGCTCTGAATTCATTATGTGATTACTTATTGTTTGCTATGTAGTTTTAGCAAGGTTAGCAACTTTAGCGGATAACAAGAAGGATATTTCATCATGCTGCAATCTTACCGTCTGTCGATGACATTGCGCACTTTTGCCTTAATGGCCTGCATTGTGGTGGTGCTGGCGGGAATTAAGGCCGCCGCCAGCATTGCCGTGCCTTTTGTGTTATCGGCATTTATTGCGGTGATTTGCAGCCCGGCCATTGCGGCCATGACCCGTTACCATTTGCCCCGCTGGTTGTCGGTGTTGCTGTTGATGGGGCTGATTGTACTGATTGGCTTGTGGCTGGCATCGGTGGTGGGCAGTTCCATCAACGAGTTTTCCACTCAGTTGCCGGTATACCGGGCGCAGCTGGTGGAGCAGTTCTCCTGGGTGCTGGACAAACTGCAGCAGTTTAATATCCAGATCTCCAAAGACAAGGTGCTGGCCTATTTTGACCCCGGCATGGCCTTATCACTCACCACCAATACGCTTTCTGGCGTGGGTAACGTGATGGCCAACCTGTTGCTGATTATCCTGACCATCGTTTTCATGTTGTTTGAGGCGGAATCTTTGCCCCATAAACTGCATATGGCGCTGGATGATCCGGACATGCGGTTATCACAAATTGACCGTTTTTTGCACTCGGTCAATCGCTACATGGTGATTAAAACGTTGGTGAGCCTGGCAACCGGCGCCATTGTGGGCGTCGGCTTATGGCTGATGGGGGTGGATTACCCGCTGTTATGGGCCGTGGTGGCATTTCTGTTTAACTACATTCCCAATATCGGCTCCATTATTGCCGCTTTACCGGCAGTATTGCTGGCTTTTGTGCAGTTAGGCCCCGCCGGTGCCGGTGGCGTCGTGTTGCTGTATCTGGCCGTGAACATGGTGATGGGCAACCTGATTGAACCGCGCTTTATGGGGCGCGGGTTGGGGCTGTCCACCCTGGTGGTGTTTTTGTCATTGATTTTTTGGGGGTGGCTCTTGGGGTCGGTGGGCATGTTGCTGTCGGTGCCACTTACCATGATTGTGAAAATCGCCCTGGAGTCCGGTAATCAGAGCAGCCGTAAACTGGCCATTTTGCTGGCAGATGATGCCAGTGCCTTTGCCGCCGTTTCATCGTCGGCGCTGGATAACCGTGATGCAGAATCCCAGCCTAAATAAAAGGAAATCCCGTTAGATGCAGTTGTTACTGGAAACCATTGCCACCATACATTTACCTGATGATGCCGCCCGTTTGTTCCATGGCCGGGGCGGCTTGTACCCCGGAAGCGAGCACCTGAATCTGGACTGGTTCTCCCCGGTGCTATTGCTGACCTCCTTCAAAGCGCTCACCGAGTCTGAGCTGCACACCGTGCAACAGGCGCTGGTGCAGCGCATGACGGCACTGGGGCAACCCTGCAACCTGGTTTATCAGTACCGGGCAGGGCTTCAGAGTGACACCCGGCTGCTCTGCGGTGAAGTGCCATCGCCCCATATCGTGACGGAAAATGGTTGCCGTTTTCAGGTGCACCTGCTGCAGGGGCAAAATCACGGATTGTTTCTAGACATGGCCAATGGCCGCGCTTGGGTAAAAGCCCATGGGGCTCAGTGCAAGGTGCTGAACCTGTTTGCATACACCTGCGGTTTTTCGGTGGCTGCCTTGCTTGGCGGTGCCGATGAAGTGGTCAACATGGACATGAGCAAAGGCGCGCTGGCCATTGGCAAGCAAAACCATTTGCTCAATAACCTGCCTGTGGGCGCCCGTTTTCTGGGGCACGACATTTTTAAATCCTGGGGCAAGCTGAAAAAGCTCGGCCCTTATGATTTGTTGATTGCCGATCCGCCCAGCAACCAAAAGGGCAGCTTTGTGGCCAGCAAGGATTATCTGCGGCTATTACGCCATTTGCCGGAGTTGCTGACGCCCGGAGCCCGCGTGCTATTGTGCCTGAATGCACCGGAGTTGGACCGGGCGTTCTTGCAGCAACAGGTGCAAACGGCCGCGCCGCAGCTGACCTTTTTGCAACAACTGGAAAACCCTGCCGTTTTTGCTGACAAAACCCCGGAGCGGGCACTGAAAGTATTGCTATACCGTTTTGATGGCGAGCCTAAAACCGTGTAATTCAGCACAGTAAGGGATTTTGTTGAATTAATCTCCCTGCAGGGCAGGGTTTTCTCCGTTATATTCATCAGTAGATGAATTTAAGGATGATGCCATGACCAGCAAACCGGGACGTCCCAAAGGTGAATCGCAAACCCGCGCCGCATTGATAACGGCTGCCAGAGAGTGTTTCTTGCACAATACCTATGAACGGGTGTCAATCAGGGAGCTGGCTCGGCGGGCCCGGGTGGATGCGGCGATGATCCGTTACTATTTCGGCTCCAAAGCGGGACTTTTTGAAACCATGGTGCGGGAAACCATTGCTCCGGTGGCGCAAATCCTCACCCAGCAATTTCATGGCGCGCTGCACTCTCCCGAAGCCCTGATGCAGGCTTACTACCACATGATGTCGGCAAATCCGGCATTGCCGCGGCTGATTTTTCAGGTGTTGAACAATCAGGGCGACAACGAAGCTTTCACCATTCTTTCAGCGGTATTTCGCGAGATGCTGGGCAACGCCAGTGATTGGGTGCAGCAACTGGCGGCGCAGCAACAACTGAATCCGGTGTTGGACCCGCAGATGGTTCGCCTCAGTTTTGTGAGTTTAATGGTGTTTCCGCTAATCGCCCCCCGGGTGCTGATGCAGGAGTTTGGCATGACATTAACCGACGAGTGGCTAACAAAACTGCTGGCGCATAACCGCATCGTGATGCGAGAAGGGCTGTTTAATCCGCAAGCGCTGTCGCCGCGGGGAAAGGAGAAAAAGGATGCATAAGTACGTTTTCTGCTTGCTGCTGTTACTGGTGGGCTGCTCGGATGGCGCATCAGAGCGGGCCATGGGCACATTGGAGCGGGATCGCATGATATTGGTGGCGCCGGTGGCAGAGCAAATCAGCCAGGTTGCCGTCACGGAAGGGCAGCGTGTGCATCGTGGCGAGCTGTTACTGCAGCTTGATGATCGCCAGGCCAGGGCGCTGGTTGCCCAGCGCCGGGCCAGTCTGGCAAGCGTCAGGGCACAACTGCAGGAACTGCAACAAGGCGCGCGGGATGAACAGCTGGCCGCAGCCCAGGCAGCGGCTCAGGCAGCGGCCGCCAAGGCTAAAAATGCCGCGCAACAGTACCAACGTACCCAATCGCTTTATCAGGCCAAGATGCTTGGCAAAGCGGAGCTCGATAGTGCCAACGCCTTGCAACAGCAAACCCAGGCCCTGAGCGAGCAAGCCAGGCAGCAATGGCTGGAGTTGCAACACGGCAGTCGCAGTGAGGTGCTGGCCAGGGCCAGTGCTCAGGTGGACGGGGCTTTTGCCGCCTTGATGGCGGCAGAGAAGTCGCTGGAAGACTTGAGCCTGAAAGCGCCCAAGGATGGGGTGGTGGACATCTTGCCCTGGAAAACCGGCGACCGAGTGGCAGCGGGCGTGCAGTTGGTGAGTTTGCTGGCAACGGATCGCAGTTATGCAAGGGTGTACCTGCCGCAAACGGCCCTCACCCGAGTGCACCGTGGCGATACGGTTAAGGTGTGGGTTGATGGCATGGACACGCCTCTTAACGGCGTTATCCGCAATATTCGCAGCCAGCCGGCATTTACCCCCTATTTTGCCCTTAATGAGCGGGACAGGGCCCGCCTGATGTATCTCACCGACATTGACCTGCCAGACGCCCATGACCTGCCGGTGGGGGTGGCACTGGAGGTACGGTTGCCATGAGCCGACATGATGGGCTGGGAGTATCAGGGCCGATAGCCATTCAAACCCGGGGATTAACCCGGCGATTCGGTGATTTGATTGCGGTAAATGAGTTGGACCTCACCATCGAACAGGGCACCATCTTTGGTTTTCTTGGGCCCAACGGCAGCGGCAAGTCCACGGTCATCCGCTTGCTGACCGGGTTACTGGAACCCAGTGCCGGAGACATCACCATTATGGGGCAGCCCCAGCGGGGACACGAAGAGGCCCTTAAAAGCCGCATCGGTTATATGACCCAGAAATTTTCGTTATACGACAATCTGTCCGTGCTGGAGAATCTGCAGTTTGTGGCCGCCATTTATGGCGTGCACCGGCGCCAGGCCAAAACGCGCATTGCCGAGCTGTTGCAGCGCTATGGGCTGGAGGAAAAACAGCGGCAGCTGGCCGGCACGCTCAGCGGCGGGCAGAAGCAGCGTCTGGCATTGGCCTGCGCCACATTGCACCAGCCGGAGTTGCTGTTTTTGGATGAACCCACCTCTGCGGTGGATCCGCAAAACCGCCGGGACTTTTGGGAGCAGCTGTTTGATCTCAGTGCTGCCGGCACCACCATTTTGGTGTCCACTCACTACATGGATGAAGCGGAGCGTTGCCACCGGTTGGCCATCTTGGAGCACGGCATCAAGCGGGCTGACGATACGCCTCTGGCACTGATGCAATCCATGGGCGCTTCGGTGGTGGAAGTGGACGGAGACGGGCTTAGGCCGCTCAAACAGCAGCTGATAACGCTGCCCGGGGTGATTTCTGCCTCCCAGGCCGGCAGCAGGCTGCGGGTGCTGGTGAAAGACAGCGAGCACAACCCATTGCAACTGTTATCCCCTTTTTGTCACGGCCATCAACTGCAACAGGTGCGCCCCAGTCTGGAAGATGTATTTGTTTCCTGTACCGGAGGCCGCCATGTGGGCTAGATTGCTGGCGATTATGACCAAGGAGCTGAAACAGCTGGCACGGGATCGCATGACCTTTGGCATGATTGTCATGATCCCGCTATTGCAGCTGATGCTGTTCGGGTATGCCATCAATACCGATGTGCGCCATGTGCCTGCCGGGATTGTGGATTTGAGCCAAAACAGCTATAGCCGGGCGCTGGTGCAGGCTCTGGAGGCATCACAGGTGGTCAGTTTCAAGCGGCAGTACCCATCCGTTGCCGAGGCGGAAAAAGCCATTACCAATGGCGAGGTAAAAGCCGTGTTGTATCTGCCGGTGGATTTTGCCGAGCGTTTGGTGACGCACCGTGCCTTTGATAAGCAGCAGGCTTCTGCCGCGCTTAGCCGGCCTCTGGCCCAGTGGCTGGTGGATGGCTCCGATACCATGGTGGCCGCCAGTATCCGGGCATTGCGCAGCATGCCCCTGGATGCGCTGGCCAACCGCAATAGCGTGACTGCAGTGCCCAGCTTTGAGGTGGTGCAGTATTTCAATCCGGAGCAGCGCTCCGTGGTCAATATCGTGCCCGGTTTGCTGGCCGTGATTTTAACCATGACCATGATCATGTTCACCTCTGCCGCCATTGTGCGGGAGCGGGAGCAGGGCAACATGGAGTTCTTGATAGTCACCCCGGTGACACCACTGGAGCTGATGCTGGGGAAAATCATCCCCTATGTGCTGGTGGGATTGGTGCAGGTGGCCATTATTCTCAGTGTGGGCCATTGGGTGTTTGCGGTGCCGGTGCGCGGTGGGCTGGACTCCTTGCTGCTGGCTTCGTTACTGTTTATTTGTGCCAGTTTGACGCTGGGGCTGGTGATAAGCACCATTGCCCGCACCCAACTGCAGGCCATGCAGATGACGGTGTTTGTGCTGATGCCCTCCATTTTGCTGTCAGGCTTCATGTTCCCTTATGAGGCCATGCCCGTGGCGGCGCAGTGGGTGGCGGAGGCTTTCCCTGCCACCCATTTCATGCGCATGGTGCGTGGGGTGGTGTTGCGTCAGGCCGAGGTGCTTTCCCTGGGACAGGACGCCCTGTGGTTACTGGGATTTACCTGTATCGGGGTGTTGCTGGCATCCAAACGCTTTCATAAACGTTTGGGGTAACATCCCTGGCCATTGTGCCAATTGTGCAATGAAAACGCCGGCAAGTTGCCGGCGTTTTCATTGGGCGTGCTATTTAAGATGGCCCGCATTATGTAACTGCCGCTGCGCCTTGGCAGGTGGGTCCCATTGGTAGAGCCAGGTTTCGGATAACGGTTGTCCGTCCGCTTCCAGGTACAGGCGAATGTTGATGGGCTCGGTGCCTTCATCCGGCGGCACCAGATCAAACATGGCCCGATAGCCGTCAATGGCATGCAGCGGACGGGCAGATTCAATCTCGGTGCGCCCGCGGGAAACCGAAATCACCGCTTTCACCTGGGCATTCTTGCCAAGCATGGGCAGTGTGCCGCCAGCAAAGTCCACCACAAAGCGTTTGCTGTAGTAGGCGCGTTTTTTGCCTATCACTCCGCCAAGGCCGGTGAAGGTATCCACCACCCGGGCTTTGGGCGACATGTGCGGCGGCAGTCCGCCCCAGTACATGTTGTAGCTGTAAAGCAGCTCCTGGCCTGGGGTAACAGGCTGCGCCGGATGCCAAAAGGCCACAATGTTATCGAAAGTTTCATCCAGCGTGGGGATTTCTACCAGCTGTACGGACCCTGCGCCCCAGTTGCCGGTGGGCTCAATCCACAAGCTCGGGCGTTTTTCATAAAACACGCCGTCATCCTGGTAGTGGTCAAAGTTGCGGTCCCGCTGCAACAGCCCAAATCCCTTGGGGTTATTGTCGCTGTAGGCATTGAAACGCAGGTGCTCCGGATTGTTCAGTGGTCGCCAAATCCACTCCCCATTGCCGGTGTGCAGTGCCAGTCCGTCGGAGTCGTGAATTTCAGGGCGCCAGTCATAATGGGTGCGCCGGTCATTTTCGCCCACCATGTACATGCTGGTCAGGGGCGCAATGCCCAAACGCTCGATGTTTTTGCGCGGATAAATGGCCGCATCCACTTTCATGATCAGATGGGCGCCGGGTTGTATCTCAAAACGGTAGGCCCCGGTAACGCTTGGTGAGTCCATCAGGGCATAAATGGTGGTGTTATCCGCATCATGTTGCGGGCGCTGCAGCCAAAACTCGGTGAACATGGGGAACTCTTCCGGATGATCCGTGGCAGTATCCACCGCCAGACCCCGAGCCGACAATCCGTATTGCATCTCCTGGCCCACGGCCCGGAAATAGCTGGCACCCAGAAACGCAATCACATCCCGCTCCCAATCGGTGTGATATTGCATCCTGAAACCGGCAAACCCGAGATCCTTGGGCAGCGCTTTCCCGTTAACCTTGGATTTGCCGTAGTCAAACATGGCCGAGGAGTACTTAACGGGAATGGCGTCGCCCTGTTGCAACTCATAGATTTTGATGGGGGTGTCGAAATACAGCCCCAGGTGAAACAGCTCCGCCCTGAAACGGGTATCGTCGTTGCGCCATAACGCGGCCTTTTTCTTGAAATGCAGTTGCTGGTAATCGTCCCAGTCAAGATGTTTCAGGCTGTCGGGTAATTCCCCCTTGTGACTCACGTAAGGCTGGCTGGCCTGATGGCGGGCATGGCCTTTTAACCAGGCATAACTAAAGGGCTCTGCAACCGGCGGTGAGCGGCGTAATTCGTCGGCACTGACAGATACACTGCACAGCAGTGCCCAGATCAGCAATATGGGTGCCATGGGATTGGCAGATGATAAATTGAATTGCATAAATGGACTCTGAATTAGGTGATATTTCCGTATCTCCCGCATCGGCGGGCGCCCTGACTCTGATTGCGTACGAAAAGACCTGCTACAGCAAAGGCGTGTAAGGTGGTGCCTTCAGTGCCTGTCAGGCTTCGTGTTTGAGAATCTAGCATAAATTTTCCCAAATGGAATGACTGCCATCGTTGGGTTCAGGAAAAAGCCTTTTCATATCAGCATTGTAAATGGGTATGTGTCAATGTGATGATTTTGTAACGGCAAATGGTAGGCAAAAAAAAGCCACCTCCGAAGAGGTGGCGACAGGTTGGGAAAACAAACTAGTGAATATCAATCTGGTGTTTGGTATCGGCTTTTTCTGCAATCTTAGGCAGCGTCAGATACAGCATGCCATCGTCAAACTTCGCATCGATGGCATCTTCATTCACATTGTCCGGTAACTGGAAGCGGCGGACAAACTGGCCGTAAAATCTTTCAGTCAGATGTTGTTTATCATCGGTGTGTTCCTGTTTACGCTCGCCGCTGAGGACCAGGCAACCATCTTCAATATTGAGGTTGATGTCCTCTTTTTTCATTTCCGGCAACTCGACTTTCAACTGATAGCTGTCAGCATTCTCGCTGATGTCTGTTGCCGGTAACCAACGACGTTCGCCGGCCATGAACGGGCTTGGCCAGTTAACAATGGAACCGAAACGGCTGAACAAGTTATCGAATTCTTCTGCAGGATTCCAAGGACGTAATTTCATAATGACCTCCTTATGCAATATGCTCCTAAGTTCATTCAACATCTCGGTAATCCTCGATTACCTATCACCTAATATGGTATTGGTTCGGGCGTTTTCAAGGGTAAAACCCCATTTTCTTTATGGTATTTCGTACGCAAAAATTGCGGCTTATAAAAAAACCAAGGCAGGGGTTTTTCTGCCTTGGTTTTTAAGCGGTTAGCGTGACGCCTTTATTGGGCGGCGGCTTTCATGGCACTCACGAAAGCGGCCAGCTCCTCCAGCATCCGCTGGGGTTCGTCCTGATGGGCGGCAATGATTTTCACGACGGCGGAGCCGGAAATCGCCCCTGCAGCGCCGGCGGCAATGGCGGCTTTCACCTGTGCGGGCTCTGCAATCCCGAATCCCAAGAGTGCCGGTGCGGCATTGCATTGGGTCAAGGTGGTGAGCACTTCCTCGATGGGCATGCCGGCCTTGGTATCGGTGCCGGTGACGCCGGCCCGGGACAGTAAATAGGTATAGCCGGCACCATGACGGGCCACCTTGGCCAGGGTGTCTTTATCCGCATTGGGCGGCGCGATGAAAATCGGGGCAATGCCCACACTGTTGGCGGCGGTAATGAAGGGGGCGGACTCTTCCATGGGCACATCGGCAATCAGTACCGAGTCCACGCCGGCGGCCTTGGCTCGCTGGTAGAAATTGAGCACGCCGTTGGCATACACCAGGTTGGCGTACAGCAGCAAACCTATGGGCGTATGGGGATGTTTGGCGCGAATTTGGCTTATCATCTCAAAACAGCGGCTGGGCGTGGTGCCGCTGTGCAGGGCCCGCAGGTTTGCGCCTTGGATCACCGGGCCGTCTGCCAGTGGATCGGAAAACGGAAAGCCCAGCTCCAGGCAGTCTGCACCATTGGCAATGAGGGTATCAATGATGGCCAGGGATTGTTCTGGATTGGGATCGCCCAAGGTGACAAAGGGGACAAACGCGCCGCGTTTTTCTGCGGCAAGCCTGGCAAAACAGTGTTGATAGCGTTCGCTCATTTTAAGCCTCCTGGCTGGCTTCTCTGGCAGCCAGTATGTCTGAAACGGTAAAAATATCCTTGTCGCCACGGCCGGAAAGGTTGACCACCAGCAGGGTGTCTTCGGTGCATTCCTTGGCATAACGCAGGGCATAGGCAATGGCATGGGCGGATTCCAGTGCCGGAATGATGCCTTCATGGCGTGCCAGTAACTGGAAGGCTTCCAGTGCTTCTTCGTCGGTGGCCGACTCATAATTGGCGCGCCCGGACGCATAGAGATAAGCATGCTGTGGCCCCACGGATGGGAAGTCCAGCCCCGCGGAGATGGAGTAAGACTCTTCAATCTGTCCTTCGCTATCCTGCATCAACGGCGCTTTCATGCCGAAGAAAATGCCGGTTTTACCATGTCGCAGCGGCGCACCATGCAGGTGGGTTTCAATCCCTTTGCCTGCGGGTTCCACCCCAATGAGTTTGACAGACGGTTCATCAATGAAATCGGTGAACATGCCGATGGCATTGGAGCCGCCGCCCACACAGGCAATGACCGCATCCGGCAGTCGGCCTTCCTGTTCCAGTATCTGGCGTTTGGTTTCTTCGCCAATCATCTTTTGGAATTCGCGCACGATGGTGGGAAACGGATGGGGGCCTGCGGCCGTACCTAGCAGGTAATGGGCGCGCTCGTAACTGCCGGACCAGTCACGCATGGCTTCGTTGCAGGCATCCTTGAGGGTGGAGGAGCCGGAATGCACCGGGATCACCTCGGCGCCCATCAGCCGCATGCGAAATACGTTAGGGCTTTGGCGGGCCACGTCTTTGGCCCCCATGTAAATGCGGCATTTAAGCCCCAGCAGGGCACAGGCGAGTGCGGTAGCCACGCCGTGTTGTCCGGCGCCGGTTTCTGCAATGATCTCCTTTTTGCCCATGCGTTTGGCCAGCAGTGCCTGACCCAGCACCTGATTGGTTTTGTGGGCACCGCCGTGGAGCAAGTCTTCCCGCTTCAGGTAGATTTTAACCTTGGGATTGGGTGATAGATTGCGGGTCAGCGTCAGGGCGGTGGGACGGCCGGCGTAGTTTTTCAGCAAATCCTGAAATTCGGCTTGAAATGCGGCGTCATCACGGGCTTCCACAAAGGCTTTTTCCAGCTGTTTCAAGGCCGGCATCAGAATTTGCGGCACGTACATGCCGCCATATTCCCCAAAGTAGGGGTTGAGTAACATCTCGCTCATACTGTTTTCCTTTCAGCGGTCATGCCGCTCAATCTGTTGATTACGCCCTGACCGCTGCCAGCACGTCGTAAATTTTGTCACTGTCCTTGATGCCGGGGGCCACTTCCACGCCTGAATTGAAATCCAGTCCGAAAAAGCCCTGCATGGCCGCCAGCCGGGCATTTTCCGGCCCCAGCCCGCCCGCCAGCATGGCTTCATTCTTACGGGGCAGGGGTTGTTGCCAGTCAAAGGTTTTGCCCGTGCCACCAAAACCGCTGCCAGCCTTGCTGTCGTAAAGGATGCGCCCTGCGTGTGCAGGCGGGGTAAGCGGCTCGGATGTGCTGTCGGTATTGACCGGCAGCGCTTTCCAGATTTCGATGGCTGTCATGCCTTGGTGATCCAGTGCCCGTCGCAACTTGGCTAGGGTTTTATCATCTTCGTTACCGTGCAGTTGTACGGCATGCAGTTGCAATTCTGTGGCAATGGCGACAATTTCGCTCACGGGGGCATCCACAAACACGCCAACCAGCAGCAGGCGTTTGGCTTGTTGTCGGTTGTCATCTGCCAGCACGCGGGCTTGCTCCAGTGACACTTGCCGGGCGGAGTGAGCGGCAAAAATCAGTCCGCCATAGACCGCACCAGCTTCTGCGGCAGCGTGCAAATCGCCACAGCGGGTAAGTCCGCAAATTTTGGTATGGCCAAATATCAGTTTGCGACAGGCCAAATCCAGGTCCGCTTCTGCCATCAGTGAGCTGCCCACCAGAAAGCCGTTTACCAGCGGCGCCAGGCGGCGTACATCCGTATGGGTATAAATGCCGGACTCGCTGATGACCAGCATGCCTTTGGGCAGCTTGGGCGCCAGTCTTTCTGTAGTGGCAATGTGGGTGCTCAAATCCCGCAGGTTGCGGTTGTTAATGCCCACCAGCGGCGCCCCCAGGGTAATGGCCCGCTGCAGTTCCTCTTCATTGGAAACCTCGGTCAGAATATCCAGCTGATATTTGGCGGCTTCGGCGGCCAGTTGCCGGTATTGCACGTTATCCAGCACCGACAGCATCAGCAAAATGGCATCTGCACCATGATGGGCCGCCAGTTTTACCTGATAGGACGAGATGAAAAAGTCTTTGCAGAGAATGGGCTGGTCCACCTTGCTGCGCACCAAAGGGATAAAATCAAAGCTGCCCTGGAAAAACTGTTCATCGGTTAATACGGACACCGCACTGGCGTAATGGCTGTAGGTGGCCGCAATGGTTTGGGGATCAAAATCATCCCGGATCAGCCCCTTGGAAGGGCTGGCCTTTTTGCATTCCAGAATGAAACTGGCTTTGGGGCCACTAAGGGCGCGGTATAAGCTGCGATGAGAGCGTTGGGGTTGCAGGCTTTGTTCCGGGTAACGCTGTTGCAGCTGGGCAATATGAGCCGCTTTGCTGTCAATGATGCGCGTTAACACATTACTCATGGGGTATCTCCAATTGACTCTCTGCGGCCAGTTGTTGCACTAATGTCGCCGCGCGGCCAGAGTCCAGTGTGTGCAGTGCCAGTTCGGTTGCGGTGGGTAAATCTGCAGCCTGTCCGCTGATGTAAAGGGCGCAGGCGGCGTTGACGGCAACCGCATTGCGTTGCGCCTGTGTGCCTTGCCCCCGCAGTATCGCTTGGGTGATGGCGGCATTGTCTTGGGGGGTGCCCCCTACCAGATCATTGATGCTGGCACTGGCCACACCAAAACTTGACGGTGTCAGGCCATACTCCCGGATGTGGCCCTGTTGCAGCTCTGCTACCAGGGTTTCGCCATGAATGGCCACTTCATCAAGTCCGGCGCCATGTACCACCATGGCCCGTTTCACCCCCAGCGCTTGTAGCACCCCGGCGATGGGGGTAACCAACTCGGGGCTGTAAACCCCCAGCAGCATGTAATCCGGGCGCGACGGGTTGATAAGCGGCCCCAATACATTGAACAGGGTGCGGGTTTTCAGTACCTGGCGCACTGGCACCACATGGCGTACACCGCCGTGATAATGGGGGGCAAACAAAAAGCAGATCCCCAATTGCCGCAAACAGCGGGCTGCAGTATCAGGAGACATAGTGAGCTTTATTCCCAGTGCTGACAATAGGTCTGATGCCCCGGATTTGCTGGAAACGCCGCGATTGCCGTGTTTGGCCACTTTGGCACCGGCAGCGGCTGCCACAAAACAGGCAGTGGTGGAAATGTTAATGGTGTTATGGCCATCGCCACCGGTACCCACAATGTCAATCACACCGCTACCGCTTTGGGGAAAGGGTTTGGCCGCTGCCAGCAGGGCATCGGCCGCGCCGCTGATTTCATCTATGGTTTCGCCCTTGATTTTCAAGGCCACCAGCAGGGCGCTGATGGCCGCTTCACTGAGCTCGCCGGCAATCAGCGGGGTAAACAGCGCCTGGGTTTGCCGACGGCTTAAAGAGTGTCCGGCATAGAGTTGTTCCAGCAGGGGATGAATATCAGTCATGGGTGCTCTCCCGGCGATCGAGGGTTAAATACTGCAGGGTTTGCACCAACAATGTACTGCCCTGGGTGGTGAGAATGGACTCTGGATGAAACTGGAAGCCCACGCAGGCATGTTGCCGGTGCTGTATGGCCATGGGCATGGCATCAAAACTGGCGATAACCTCCAGGCATTCTGGCACCTTTGTGGCCACCAGCGAATGGTAACGGGCCACCGGCAGCGGGGATGGCAGTCCGGCAAACACGCCGCTGGCGTTATGGATAACCGGACTGGACTTGCCGTGCACAATCTGTGGCGCCCGGGCCACGGTGCCGCCGTAATGTTCCACCAGCGCCTGATGCCCCAGGCAGATGCCGAGGATGGGCAACTTGCCTGCCACTTTGTCTATCAGTGCCAGCATGCATCCGGCTTCGGCTGGGGCGCCGGGGCCGGGGGACAATACCAGCGCCGCCTTGGCCGGTTCGGTCAGCATCAGGTTGGCCAGATAATCCGCATCGATGTCGTTACGGTAAATCACCACCTCAAATCCCAGACTGCGGAATTGATCCACCAGGTTATAGGTAAAAGAGTCAAAGTTATCGAGCAGATAGATTTTCACAGGCCACCTCCCATCTTGATAGCACTGATAACGGCCTGGGCTTTTTGGCGGGTTTCTTCGGCTTCAGACAGCGGGTCTGAGTCATTCACAACTCCGGCACCGGCCTGGATATAGGCACTGTTGTTGCTGACAAACGCCGAGCGGATCACGATGCAGGTGTCCATATCGCCAAGCCCGTTGATATAGCCAATGGCGCCGCCGTAACTGCCCCGGCGTTTTTGCTCCACTTCGCGGATGAGCTGGGCGGCACGGACTTTGGGGGCGCCCACCAGCGTGCCCATGTTCATGCAGGCTTGATAGGCATGCAGCGCATCCAGATCATGGCGCAGCTTGCCGGTGACCCGGCTTACCAGGTGCATCACGTGGGAATAGCGGTCCACCTTGAGCAGATCGGCCACCCGGCGGCTGCCGCTTTCGCTAATGCGGGCAATGTCATTACGGGCCAAGTCCACCAGCATGATGTGTTCCGCCAGCTCTTTTTTATCCAGGCGCAGCTCCAGCTCAATGCGACCATCAAGATCCGCATCGATATTGCCATCCGCATCCTTGCCGCGCTTGCGGGTGCCGGCAATGGGGTACATTTCCACCTGATTGCTGCTGGCTTCGTATTTCACCGCGCTTTCAGGCGATGCGCCAAACAGGGTGAAATCCGCTCCGCGAAGATAAAACATGTAAGGGCTGGGGTTGGTCAGGCGCAGGGCCCGGTAAGCGCCCAGGGTGTTGGGGCAGGGCAGGCTGAAACTGCGGGAGGGCACCACCTGAAAAATGTCCCCGGCCCGGATATGTTCCTGCAGTCTGATAACATTGGCTGCATATTGCGTATCGCTGATGTCGGTGACAGCATCGGCCCGCACCCCTTTTAACTGGGGAATGTCTCCGGTATGGGCGCATTGCTCGGTGATGTGGGCCACCCGCTGCTGCAAGGCTTTCTTGACCCGGCCGTTATCGGTAAAGGCATGGGTGACGATATCGGCGCTTTGGCGTTGATGATCCACCACAATCAGGGTCTCAGCGAGATAAAACAGGTAATCGGGACAATGGTTGGCGCTGTTGGCAACGGTGGGTAAGGGCTCTACGGCGGCAATCAGGTCATACCCCAGCACGCCGCCCATAAACAGCCCTTCCTCACATGGGGTGCCATTGATGTGAATGCCCTGTTGCAGCAGCCGCAATCCCTCCAGTGGCGACAGGGCTTTTAGCCGGGCATCTTCATCCATGTCACCGCTTACCCGTTCAAAGCTGACAATCAGCATGCGGTTGCTGGCAGTGACCTTGGCCAAGGGCTGAAAATAATTGGCAATGGCGGGTAACAGGGACGCGCCATTATCAGACAGTGCCTGAAAACTCACGGTTTGCCCCATGCAGGTGACGCTGAGCGCCGCGTGGGTGAGAATGAAGCTTCTCAGGTGATCCTTGCTGTCGACCTCTGCCGATTCCAGCAACATGCTGTGTGGCTGGTCATCCGTCAGTTGTTGGTATAACCGCAAAGGATCATCCTGATACGGCAACGGATGCCGGTGGTAGGTGACTGTCGCGATGGGCGTGAGTCTGTTCATATGCTTTATCCTGTATCGCCTTATTGCCTGCCTGCGGGTTATTCCGTGCCAGAAACGAAAGAAGCCCGCAAATTTTGCGGGCTTCTTTGTTGAATCTTGCTGCTTTGGTTAAGACACAGCGTTTCACACCACCCGCGTTAAGGGAAGTGCCACCACCATACGATGCTGAGAGAAACGTTGTAAGACATAACAAAAGCGTCCTGTTCGGTAATTGGTTATAGAAAACCGCAGATGGCCGGTAATGTCAACGACTTATTGGCAACTTTTTACAAATATCCAGTGGCGATAACAAGATAAATCGCTTTTGCCCGGTAAACTCAAGTACAATAACGCCATGATTACAGAACAAACATGTATTGACCTGCATTGTCACAGCCGGGCATCTGACGGTGCGTTGTCTCCCAGTGAACTGCTTGCCAGGGCCATTGCCAACGGGGTGGATGTATTGGCACTCACCGATCACGATACCGTGGACGGCTTGGCACAAGCCCGGCAGTTCAATGCGCAGCAGGCCACGCCGTTGCAACTGATTAACGGGGTGGAGATTTCCACCCATTGGCATGCTTACGACATCCATATCGTGGGCTTGGCATTTGACTGTCATTATCCGCCGTTACTGGCGTTTTTGGCGCAGCAGCGCCTGTTGCGGGAACAGCGGGCGCAAGAAATTGGTTACCGTCTGGAAAAAGCCGGCATTGAAGGGGCTTACCAGGGCGCTAAGGCATTGGCCGGAGATGCTGCCATCAGCCGCGGACACTATGCCCGTTACCTGGTGGCGGCGGGCATCGTGGAAGATGTGGGCAAGGTGTTCAAGCGTTACCTTGCCCGCGGCAAAACCGGATACGTCCCCAACAAGTGGGGCGACATGCAAAACGCCATCGAGGTGATCCATGCCGCCGGTGGCCTTGCGGTTCTGGCCCATCCCAGCGGTTACCAGTTAAAAGGCAAATGGCTGAAAAAACTGGTGAGGGAATTTACCCAGGCTGGCGGGGATGCCATGGAAGTGGTGCTTGGGCAGCAGTCACCGGATGAACGCATTCAGTTGGCGCAATTGGCAAACCTCAATGGGTTAAAGGCCTCAGTGGGCAGCGATTTCCATTTTCCCGGACGCTGGCTGGAACTGGGCAAGAATTTACGTCGGCCCCAGGGACTGGACTGGGTCTGGCAGACAGAGCAATGGACAGTTGAACAATGAGTCAGTTTTTTTATATTCACGAGGTGAACCCTCAACCACGGTTGATTAATCAGGCCGTAAACATCCTGCAAAATGGCGGCGTGATTGTGTATCCCACGGATTCCGGTTATGCCCTGGGCTGCATGATTGGCAACAAGGATGCCATGACCCGTATCGCCCGCATCCGTCAGTTTGGGGACAACCATGAATTTTCACTGGTATGCCGGGATTTATCGGAGTTGTCTACCTATGCACGGGTGGATAATCAGGCATTTCGGGTGCTGAAAAACAACACCCCCGGCCCCTATACGTTTATTTTCAAGGCCACCAAAGAGGTGCCGCGGCGCTTGCAAAACGAGAAAAAGCGTACCATCGGTATTCGTGTGCCGGATAACGTGATTGCTCTGGCGCTGCTGGATGCATTGGGCGAGCCTTTGATGTCAACCACGTTAATCCTGCCGGGCAACGAAATTGCCGAGTCCGATCCGGAAAACATCCGTGACGAGCTGGAGCACCATGTGGATGCCATTATTGCCGGTGGCTATCTGGGTGAAAAGCCCACAACGGTAATTGACATGTCTGAAGATCACATTGAAGTGGTGCGTGAAGGCGCCGGTGATATTACGCCGTTTCTTTAACCGCCATTACCCGCTATAATCGCGCGCCTGCATTACGGCTGGACGGCTGGGCTATATACGTGACGTGGATGCTGTTGCCGACAGGTTACTCGGGGCCGTTGTCTATATCGCCATGGCAGCGGTCATGGCAGTGTTAATAACGGGACTGCAAAAGGAGTCCGGATGACAGAGGGCGTGCAACAAAGCCTGCCGCTGGCCATTGTCCGCGGTAAGGTGCTGCAGGAGTTTCCGGTGGATTTATTTATTCCGCCAGAGGCGCTTGCGGTATTTCTGGAGGCCTTTGAAGGCCCGCTGGACTTGTTGCTCTATCTTATCCGCAAACAAAAGCTGGATGTGGTGGATTTGCCCATTACCCAAATCACGGCGCAATATCTGGACTATATCGAGATGCTGCAGGGCGCCAGGGTTGAACTGGCTGCCGATTATCTGGTGATGGCCGCAACATTGGCGGAAATAAAATCACGTTTGCTGTTGCCAAAACCCGTGCTGGAAGCCGAAGAAGAGGAAGACCCGAGAACGGTGCTCATCCGTCAGCTCAAGGCTTACGAAACTATCAAGGCGGCAGCCTTGCAGCTGGATGGTTTGCCCAGACTGGAGCGGGATGTGTTTCAGGCCCATGCCCAGCTGGCGCCGGATGTGCAGCCGGTGTTGTTGCCGCCCGATGTTAGCTTGCAGGCGCTGGCTCATGCCTTTGGTCAGGTGCTCAAACGCGCCGAGGCCTATGGTGAGCATCAGGTGCGCAGTGAGCAGTTGTCGACCCGGGAGCGCATGAGCCAAATCCTGGCCCGGCTTTCCTGCGAGCACTACACCCCGTTCAGTGCGCTGTTTAGCCCCAGTGAGGGGCGCGCCGGGGTAGTGGTGAGCTTTTTGGCATTGATGGAGCTGGTAAAGGGGTTATTGGTTGAGCTGGTACAAACCGAACCTTTTGCCCCGATTTATCTGAAAGCGTTTTAAGGTAACGGAGTGCAAGCATTGGCACAGATTAACGACTTACAACTCAAACAGCTGGTGGAAGCCACGTTGTTTGTGGCCGGTAAGCCGATGTCGCCCAAAGCGTTGCGGGAAACCGTGCTGGCGAATTTTAGCGTGTCAGCGTCCCGGCTCCGGGCGGTGCTGGAAGCGCTGATGCAGGATTATCAGGAGCGGGGCGTGCAGTTGGTGCAGGTGGCGGGCGGTTATCGTTTCCAGAGCCGTGACAGCCTGAGCCACATTCTGCAAATGCTGCAACAGGAACAAGCCCCGAAATATTCACGGGCGACCCTGGAAACCCTGGCGGTGATTGCCTATCGGCAACCGGTTACCCGGGGTGAAATCGAAGCGGTACGTGGTGTGACGGTGAGCAGCCAGATCATCAAGAATTTAACTGATCGCGGCTGGATCCGTGTGGTCGGGCATAAAGAAGTGCCGGGAAGGCCGGCATTATTTGCCACAACCACAGAGTTTTTGGCTTACTTTGGCCTCGATAAACTGGCGGAACTGCCGCCGTTGACCGATGCCGAATCATTAGCGGCAATATTTTCAGGAATGAAAACCATGCCGGAAACCATAGAAGAGTCTATTAATGAGTGAAAAATTGCAGAAAATCTTGGCCCGTGCTGGCCATGGCTCCCGTCGTGAGATGGAGGCATGGATAGCTGCAGGCCGGGTGAGTGTCGATGGTATCATTGCCAATCTGGGTGACCGCATTGAAGCGGATGCCAAAGTGCGGATCGACGGTCGCCAGGTATCGCTCAAGTCAGCCGACGAGGTCATCTGTCGGGTACTGGCTTACCATAAACCGGAAGGGGAAATTTGTTCCCGCAAGGATCCGGAAGGTCGCCCGACGGTATTCGACCGTCTGCCCCGCACCCGCGACAGCCGCTGGGTAGCTGTGGGGCGCCTGGACATTAACACCTCAGGGTTGTTGCTGTTTACATCCGATGGGGAACTGGCCAACCGCCTGATGCACCCGTCAAATGAAGTGGACCGGGAATATGCCGTGCGCACCTTTGGTGAAGTCAATGACATGATGCTGCAAAAACTGCGTACCGGCGTGATGCTGGAAGACGGCCCTGCCCAGTTTGACCAGGTGAAATCTGCCGGCGGTGAGGGGATAAACCAGTGGTGGCACGTGGCCTTGCGTGAAGGCCGCAACCGTGAAGTGCGCCGTCTGTGGGAAGCGGTGGAGGTACAGGTAAGCCGTCTTATCCGGGTACGTTACGGCATGATTGAATTGCCCAAGACCCTGCCCCGTGGCGGCTGGATGGAATTGCCGCTGGAACAGGTCAACTATTTGCGGCAGCTGGCCGGGCTGGCGCCGGAAACCCGCTCCATGCTGGGGATGGATAAACACAGCGTGGCTCGGGCAAAAGTGCGCAGCGCCAAGGTTCGCCGCGCTGTGCGCAAACAAAAAACCACTCAGGGCAAGCCTGCCCGTTAAGCGGTGTTTCCCGTTGGCGGGAAAGGTTTATACAGGTACGCACAAACCAAAAGGCCACATTCAATGTGGCCTTTTGCATGGCTGCATTGCCAAGGCGGGCGTTAACCGGCGTGTTGTTGCAGGTAATCCAGTGCGCCGCAAACGGCGGCTACCTGGGCCCGGTTACAGATGTCATCCGTGGCTTTGGGGCTGTCGGGGTACACCTCCGTGGTGCAGGTATAGGGCGCGCCGGTCACGCTGGCACATAGCCCCAGCTCTTTAAGGGCGTATTCAATCACCCCGGGTTGCACCACTTTTGAGCCGATAATGTTGCCGTCCTTGTCTGCCGGGGCAATATGGGTCACGTTGGCCACCGATTCAATAATGGCTTTTTGGAATGCGGCTTGGGGTTTGGCGCTGTCATCCACCACGTAAAAACCGTCGGGGATTTCGCCGGGGGCGTACGCTTTGCCATCACGCGCTGACAACGCGGGACGAAATTCGCTTTCGTCCGTATCGGTGGTTTCATGCAAATCGATATGGGCCAAAAAGTCGCCAGGTTCAGACGCCACCAGCGCCATCAGGGCGGCGGCTTCTTCTGCCGGGCTGTTGGCGTAAAATGAGCGGTTGGGATCGATGGCCAGCGGATTCCAGCGGTTGATGACTTCATAGCCCCAGGGGCTGACACATGGTGCAATCAGCAAATTAAACGTTTGGCTGTAATGTTTGGCGGCCTGCTCGGCAAACAGCAAGGCGCCTTGTACGCCACTGGTTTCGTAACCATGCACGCCGCCTGTGATCAGCACGCAAGGTTTGTCTGCCTGCCAGTTCTTGGACTTGAGCGCCCACAGCGGGTAACGGGCCGGATCGTAACTGAGCGCGCCATATTGCAAGGATTCAAACTGGTCACTCAGCAAAGGCAATTTATCCAGCACCTGTTGCCGATAGCTGCGTTGAATGACTCTGGACTCCCGCCATTGTTTTTTTTCACTGTCACCCCAAGGGGTTCCCGGTGTGCCAATGGGGTAATGAGATGCCTGATGCATCATCTGCTCCTTATGTTTTCAAGATAAATGGGATGCCGGCCGTTTGGGCTGGGCACTGAATGCCTGAGCGTTTTCATGGCGGCTGTCATCTCCCATCAAGTAGAGGTACAGGGGCATAAGTTGTTCAGGTGTTTTTAGGGTGAGGGGATCTTCCGCGGGGAAGGCCTCCGCGCGCATGGCCGTGCGGGTGGCGCCGGGATTAAGGCTGTTGCAGCGCACGGAGCTGCCGTCACATTCATCTGCCAGCACCTGCATCATGCCTTCGGTGGCAAACTTGGAGATGGCATAAGCTCCCCAATATGCGCGCCCCTTACGGCCTACACTGCTGCTGGTAAAAATGATGGACGCTGCCGGAGCCTGCCTTAATACCGGCAGTAGTGCTTGTGTCAGTGCCAACTGGGCGACGACATTAACCTGTAGCAGTTGCTCCAGCGTGGCAATGGGTAATTGCTCCAGAGGCATCAAACTGCCCAGCAGGCCCGCATTATGCAACAGGCCATCAAGATGACCGAACTGCAGTGTGACAAGCCTTGCCATATGCTGGTAGTCATTTTCCGTGGCCGTAGCCAAATCCAATGGCATGATGACGGGCTCCGGAGCATTTCTGGCCATGATTTCATCATATACGGCTTCAAGTTTGGCCTGGGTGCGCCCCAGCAGGATAACCGTGGCACCATGGTTTGCGTAGCTGATGGCCGCAGCGCGGCCAATGCCATCCCCTGCGCCGGTCACTAGAATAATCTTGTGCTGTAATAAATCTTTTTTTGCTTGGTAGTCCAACATCAGTGCCGTTTCCATTTTCTGATAACCCCGCGTCCGGATTGACCTTGGCAGAGCCTGGTTAAACTGTTTTAAACAAATGACTGATTAGCATTGTAATACATTGGTTTGATTTGTTTATGTTTGGTAGCTAAATCACCACTTTTGCATTAACTTGATAAGGATTGAGACTTGGGTCTCATCCCTGCGGTTGCTGTATTTGGGGTATTGTGACCAATTTGTCAGGGAAACAAAACTACTACAACAAGACTTGGGGTTACAAATATGAACAGACTGATAGTGGTCACTGCAATAACTGCAGCCTTCGGACTCACAGCCTGCGGTGGTGACAGTTATGATGATATTAAAGACAATACGGTGCCATTGACACCACAAACCCATCTGGTGTTTGATCCTGCCAACGCTGCCGTCCCGTTGCCTAATGACTTGCTGTTAAGCGGCACGCTTGATGGTACGCTCAACATCCCTGGAGAGGAGAGCGGCGATTATACTGACCCACAACTGGCGCTGGGGGCGCTGGATGGCTGGTCAACAACCCAGCCCATCACCATAACGTTCGCTCCGGCGACTGACAGCAATGGCGAGTCCATCGGGCTGTTGGCATCATCGGTAACGCAGCCAGGGGCGGTGAGGGTGTTTGAGGCGGTCAGTGGCGGTCCGTTGTCTACCCAGCCACGTTGCCAGTCACAGGCGTCAGTCAGTGCCTGTGAGATAGGCGATGAGCTGACCTGGGGAGAGGATTTCATTACGCAGGTGGCGGGTAACAAAATCGTCGTCGTCCCCTTAAAACCCTTAAAGCCTGCCCAGTCTTACGTTTACGCGGCCACCTCATTGATTAAAGACAGCGAAGGACGCAGCGTGGCACCATCCAGCACTTACGCCTTACTGAAAATGGATATCAACAGCCAGCCGTTGGCAACTGCTGAACAACGGATGCTGCAATCCTTGGTTAACGGCTATGAAAGCATGTTGGGCAGCAGCCATGGCCTGGATGGCGACAGCATCATTTACGCCGGGCTGTTTACCACACAATCCGTGAGCGATGTGTATGAAACCGTTAAATTGTTAATGTTGCAAAGTGACTCGCCCTATGCTCCGAGCTGGGTGCAATCACCAACGCCTGCCGGTTATAGTGTGGCAACGGCAGCCGGGTTGAGCGCGGTCGATGGTGCAGCCTACGTGCTGGCCGACTTGGCCGACGTTTATACCGCCGCCATTAAGTTACCCATTTATGGCGATTGCTCCTCTGGCGCTTGCAGTGGCATAGATGGGCACTGGCAAGCCCAGGGGGATAGCCCGGTGGCCGTATTGCAGGCATTACAAAACGGCAGCCTGAGCCAGGGGAATTTTGTCATGCAGGCAACGGATTACGGCATAGACCCCACAGCGGCACTGGCGAATCCCGCGTTATTGGCAGGCAAAAACTGGAAACTGGATGATGGCAGCAATGCGGATGCCACACGGCATCTGACCCGCTTCAATCCCATTCCCGCCATCAAGGGCTACGAAACGGTGCCGTTGCTGATAAGCGTGCCCAACGCCAGTAAACTGGCAGCATTTTATGCCAGTCAGGGTAAAAGCTTTACCGCTCCCACCAATGGCTGGCCCAGCACCATTGCCATGCACGGCCTGGGTGGAGGCAAAGAGATGGCGCTGGCATATGCCGGCAGTTATGCCGCCGCTGGCGTGGCAGTGATTGCCATGGATATGCCTTTGCATGGTGCCCGCTCTTATGATGCTAACGGCGACGGCATTTATGAAGTGTCTGCCACAGACCCCGCCTTTGGCGCAGTGGTCGGTCAGCCCCACGCCTTTGATAATGGCACGGCACTGGCATTTGTGAATATCGGCAGTACATTATCGGTGCGGGACAATTTCCGTCAGGCCACCGTTGATCATTTGGCGCTGCGCCTGGCACTTGGCGGCCTGAGTGCCGCGCAGGCAGCAGCGGGCAGTACGCCTTTGTTTGATGCCAACAAAATCACCACGCAAGGCTTGAGTCTGGGGGCTATTGTGGGCACTGATTTTGCCAGCTATGCCAGCAGCGGATTGGCGGATCCCGCTTCCGGAAGCCCATTGCCCAACTATTATGCCATTCAGGGGGCATCTCTTGTGGCGCCCAGCGGCGGCCTTGCCGGCAGTTTTGCCGGCTCGGCAACCTTTGCGCCGGTGCTTTATGCCAGCATTACCGCATCCGATGCCTTTAAAGCGCTGGTGGCCAATAGCAATAGTGCCGGATATCCCGAGGATTCAGCCGAATATGCCGCCTTGGTGGATGCGGTGTACCAGGAATTCGTGCCCACCTTTGCCTTTGCCGTGCAAACCGCCATTGATAGCAGTGACCCTCTGAATCATGCTGCCATGTTACAGGCATCAGGGTTGCCGGTGCACCTGATTGAAGTGGTGGGGGATGGTGCCGGAAACAAGCCGGATCAGGTATTGCCGAATCAGGTCACAGGCTTCCCCTTGTCGGGAACGGAACCGTTAATTCGCCAACTGGGGCTGCCATGCGTGGATGGCGCGGCAACTGCAGGGGCGGTGCGCTTTGCCAAGGGGCATCATAGCTCCATTGTGAGCCCGGCAGAAATCAGCGGTGTTACCGATGGCATGGCGGCTGCAGCCACGGCAGAGATGCAGTCGCAGGTTGCCGTTTTTGCCGCCGGTGCGGCTGCGGGAACGCCAATGATCATGATAAGTAATGATCAGGTTATCCAACACTGCGGCGGCTGATGCCACCACTGCCTTGATATAAAAAATGCCCGGTAATTTACCGGGCATTTTCATTGACGATGGGGGGCTACTGGCAACCGTTAGTCACCACAGGCGAACGTGCTCCAGATGGGAGCATGATCTGACGGTTTTTCCATGGCGCGCAGCGCATAGTCCACATCGGCTTCTTTCAGCCGGGTAGCAAGCGATGCCGTGGCTAAAATGGTGTCAATCCGCAAACCGCGATTTTCATCAAATCCCCGGCTACGGTAGTCAAACCAGGAGTAACGCTCTTCTTGTTGGGGATGCAGTTGCCTGAAGGTATCAACCAGTCCCCATTGCAACAGGGTTGCAAACCATTGGCGCTCTTCAGGCTGGAAGCTGCACTTTCCGGTTTTTAGCCAGCGCTTTGCATTGGCGGCGCCAATGCCGATATCCAGATCCACGGGGGATATGTTCATATCCCCGATGATGGCGATGTCCTGCTCGGGAGAGAAGCTGTGATCAAGCCATTGCATCAAATCCGCATAAAATTTGCGTTTGGCCGGATATTTCACCTCATGGGCGATATTTTCCCCCTGAGGGAAATAACCGTTAATCACGGTCAGCGGACGACCGTTCGCCTGCATGAACTCCCCGGCAATCAGCCGGCGCTGGGCATCTTCACTGTCTGTCGGGAAGCCTTTCTGGATGTTCAATGGCACATTTTTGGAGAGCAGGGCCACACCGTAATGGGCTTTGCCACCAAAATAGTTTACCTGATATCCCATGGCTTCCACTGCCGCCAGCGGAAAGGCTTCGTCATGAACCTTGGTTTCCTGCAGCCCGATGATGTCAGGCTGATGCTGATCAATCAGTGCCTGCAATTGATGCAGTCTTGCGCGGAGTCCATTGATATTAAAAGAAACGATTTTCATGTTATGGCAAAACCGGCTTGAAAGGCTTCACAACTACAGCGGCATATACCCCGGCAGCCACATAAGGATCGGCATCAGCCCAGGCTTTGGCAGCGTCCAGTGATTCAAATTCAGCAACCACCAATGAGCCGGTAAATCCCGCTTCGCCGGGATTTTCGCTGTCAATGGCCGGATGGGGACCTGCCACCATTAAGCGACCGTCATCGGCAAGCAATTGCAGGCGGGCGAGGTGAGCCGGTCTGACCGACAAGCGATTTTCCAAGCTGTTTTCAACGTCTTGAGCTGAGATCATGTACCACATTATTTAAGTTCCTTCCGCTGTTCTTCTGGGATGTGTTTAAACAGATACAATACGGTAATCACCGTGTTTATCAGCGTTACCGCCGTTAAACCGAATACTTTGAAGTTGACCCAGGTTTCCTGGCTTAAATTGAACGCCACATAAACGTTGGCGCCGCTGCACAGGAGAAAAAAGCCAACCCAATACCAAGTGAGCCTTGCCCAGATATGATCCCCCACCTGCAGTTCATTGCCCAGCATGGATTTCAATACCGGGCGCTTGAGCCACTGACTGATCACCAGCGCCAGGGCCATGAGGGCATAAACAATGGTCACTTTCCATTTAATGAACACATCATCATGCAGGAACAGGGTCAGTGAACCGAACACGGCCACCACCACAAAGGTGATAATGTGCATTTTTTCAAGTTTGCGATAAATGGCGTAAGTGATGATGAGCTGTAGCGCGGTGGCGGCAACCAGTACGCCACTGGCAATATAAATGTCGTAAAACTTGTAAACGGCAAAAAAGACAACGAGCGGGAGAAAGTCCAGTAACTGCTTCATAATTGACCAGAGAATTCCAAAAACTTCGCTGAGTGTAGCACGCCACCGGGGAAGGATAAATTAAAACCCGCCCACATTGGTTTTACCGGTTTCCGGCACAATTTCCACGATTATCCAGCTCTCACCGCGTTTTTTCAGCCGCAGGGTGCGGTCATCAACCCACTTCTTTCCAGCTCGTTTGCCCGCTAATTTCACCACTACGGTTGTTTCATTGGAGAATTTACGGAAAAAATCGATATCGATATCTTCTATCGATAAGGTGACGTCGGTCATCGATAGCGCCAGCATGTAGCGTTGCACCGAGGCGGCAATGTAATAGCTGCGCAGTACTTCCTTAATGGGCTCATCCACGTATTGCGTGGCCTGCTCGACATTTCTGTCAACATAGATGGCCTGAAAAAAGCCAAGGGCGATTTGTTCGGGAGTGGCGGCACCTTCCTTGATGGCATCGCTACAACCAAAAATGCATAAGGTGCAGAAAAATAAGATATATTTCATAACTTGATGAATGAAGACTGGTAACGTCAGTATCTATTTTTTCGGTAACGGCCGCAAGCGGGTTTGGGGATAACTGGGCGCGACACCAGCAATGCTTCAGCGGCGGACAGCCGCACGAGGTTATCCACAAAATCTGTGGACAACTTTGTTGAATACTCACAGAGCACTATCTAACAGTTTGAAATAACACTTGAATTACTAATGGTCAATTTTTGTCGGCCATACTGTTAAATCCCTCCCAGCATATAACATCAATAAAAAAGGCGCCATACGCGGCGCCTTTTGAAATCCACAAAACCTATCAGTTCTGAGTCGCCTGAATGGCGGTCAGGGCGATGGTGTAGACGATATCATCCACCAAGGCACCACGGGACAGGTCATTGACCGGCTTGCGCATCCCCTGCAGCATCGGGCCGATGCTGATCAGATCCGCACTACGCTGTACCGCTTTGTAAGTGGTGTTACCGGTATTCAAGTCAGGGAACACGAATACGGTGGCTTTACCGGCAACCGGGCTGTTAGGCGCTTTGGAGCGCGCAACATTCGGCATTACGGCAGCGTCATACTGCAGTGGGCCATCAATCACCAGATCCGGGCGTTTTTCCTGGGCAATGCGGGTGGCTTCGCGAACTTTATCCACATCAGAACCACTGCCGGAAGTTCCGGTGGAGTAACTGATCATGGCAACGCGAGGCTCAATCCCAAAGGCTTTGGCTGATTCGGCAGACTGGATGGCAATATCCGCCAGCTGTTCTGCATTAGGATCCGGGTTAATGGCGCAGTCGCCATAAACCAGTACCTGATCCGGCATCAGCATGAAGAAAATGGAAGACACCAGGCTGGAGCCAGGCGCGGTTTTGATCAGCTGCAGCGGTGGGCGAATGGTGTTGGCAGTGGTATGCACCGCACCGGATACAATCCCGTCAACTTCATTCTGTGCCAGCATCATGGTACCCAGTACCATGTTGTCTTCCAGCTGTTCGCGGGCGACAATTTCCGTCATGCCCTTGCTGCGGCGCAACTCAACCATTGGCTCAACGTAACGTTCACGCACTTCATCCGGGTCAACAATTTCAATGCCTTCGCCCAGGGTGACACCTTGCAGGTTGGCAATACGCATAATCTCGTCGCGTTTACCCAGCAGCACGCACTTGGCAATGCCGCGTTCGGCACAAATGGCTGCCGCCTTGATGGTACGTGGCTCGTCGCCTTCTGGCAGCACCACGGATTTTTTCGCTGCGCGGGCCAGTTCGGTCAGCTTGTAACGGAAGGCGGGTGGTGACAGGCGGTTCTCGCGAGGAGAGCTTTCAGTCACGCTTTCAATCCAGTTCTGATCGATATGACTGGCCACATATTCCTGTACCAAATCAATGCGTACCGCATCATCAACCGGCACTTCATGGTCAAAGCGCTGGATATTGAGGGATGTTTGCCAGGTGTTGGATTCAATCAGGAAAACCGGCAGACCGGTTTCAAAGGCCTGTTCGCAAAGATCCATGATGGCAGGCTCTGGCTCGTAGCCACCGCCGAGCAGCAAGGCGCCAATCTTGACGCCATTCATGGCGGCCAGACAGGCGGAGACAATCACGTCAGAACGGTCGCCAGAGGTCACCAGCAAGGAGTCGGGCTTGATGTGGGGAACCATGTTGGGCAGCGAGCGGGCGCAGAAGGTGACTTTGCGCAGGCGGCGAGTATTCATTTCGCCGGCATTCAGAATGCGGGCGCTGAGGTGTTTGGCCAGATCCGAGGCGCGAGGTGACACCAGATCCAGGTTGTAAGGCACGCTGCCAAGAATGCGCAGGGTACTTTTGCCGGGTAGCTGGAACATGCCGGCAGTATCGGACGGCTGACCCTGTTCGTGATCGAACATTTCAGACAGATCCGGGCGGGTGCGGCCGGCTTCATCAACAGGCGCACCGATTTTGTTAACAATGGCGCCGATCAGGCGTTTGTTTTCAACGCCGCCCCATGCATGGTAAGCGATTTCCAGACGGTTCATTAAGCCGTTGGGCGTGTCGTTACCCGGGGTGGCCACAAAAATCACGTCTGCATCCAAGGCTTTGGCAACCGCGTAGTTGATATCATCGGCAAAATGATGGTTGCGGGTATGCACCAGACCTTCAACAATCAACGTTTCAGTGTCGCCCACGGACTCAGATACCCGGGCAATGATCTGTTCCATCAGGATATCGGTTTGATCCGCGCTGATAAGGCTTTCGGCATGGGCCATGTCGAAGGGTTCGAGCGGATTAACGGTGGGAGACTTGCTGAGAATGGTGGTTGAGCGTTCTGGGCCGTTATCATCAGGCCGCAACTGTGCGATGGGTTTGAAAAAACGGACTTTTACGCCGTGGCGTTCCAGTGCACGAACCATCCCCAGACTGATGGAGGTGAGGCCTACGCCTGTACCAATGGGGATCAACATAATATTTCGGGACATAAAAACCTCTTCTAAAAATCACTGCGGGTTGATTACCGCTATTCGCAGGATTTTGTTGCTTGTCCGGATGCTGCGTTGCCAATCACTCACTGGCAACGCAGTACAACACAATTGTTGATTACTCTTCTTCGATGAGTTTCAGCACATCGGCAGCAATCACCCACTCTTCGTTGGTTGGAATGACCATCGCAACCGGACTGTTGTCCGCGGTGATGATGCCTTCGTTACCAAAGCGGGCGGCCTTGTTGCGCTCATCATCAACCTGGAAGTTGAAGATAGCCAGGTTTTCCAGCACTTTGCGACGAACGAGTTCAGAGTTTTCACCGATGCCGCCGGTAAATACCACTGCATCCAGACTGCCCAATGGCACGGTGTAGGAGGCAATGTATTTCGCCAGGCGGTAGCAGAAGATTTCCAGTGCCAAAGTGGCGCCTTTATGGCCTTCAGCATAACCTTCTTCAATACCGCGGCAGTCGCTGGTCAGTTCTGAAATCCCCAACAAGCCACTCTGCTTGTTGAGCATGGAGTTCACTTCGTCCACGGTGTAGCCCAGTTGGTGCACCAGGTGATAGACGATGGACGGATCCATGTCACCACTACGGGTTCCCATGACCAGACCTTCCAGCGGCGTCAAGCCCATGGAGGTGTCTACACTCTTGCCACCTTTTACTGCGGTAACGGAGGCGCCATTACCCAGGTGGGCTGAGATCAGGTTCACTTCTTCCAGTGGTTTACCCAGCATTTGGGCAGCCTGACGGCTTACAAACAGGTGGCTGGTGCCGTGCATGCCATAACGGCGGATGCTGTGCTCACGATACAGTTTGTAAGGCAGCGCGTAGATATAGGCTTTTTCAGGCATCGATTGGTGAAAGGCGGTGTCAAACACAGTCACTTGTGGCAGATGCGGGAAAGAAGCGATGGCAGCACGAATACCGATGAGGTGAGCCGGGTTGTGCAGTGGCGCCAAGGAGGCACATTCTTCAATACCATCAATGACAGAGTCATCAACGATAACGGAATGGGTGAATTTCTCACCACCGTGAACGATGCGGTGACCGATACCCAGAATTTTTGAAGACAATTCCGGTAAGGGACCTAAAATGTTTTCTACAATGAATTCAACGGCTTCACGGTGTGCTGTATAAGCACCCAGAGACATTTCGTGTTTTTCGCCGTTGTATTTCCACTTGATGCGAGAATCTTTGAGACCAAAGCATTCTGCCAGACCTGAAATTTCAGCTTCGCCAGTCAGGGCGTCAATTACCGCAAATTTCAGAGAAGAACTGCCGCAGTTTAAAACTAATACCAGTTTATTTGACATCTTAATAAACCTTATGCCGTTTTATTAACTGATCCGGAAAGCCAGCTTCCGAACCGGTGTTTACTTAGTATTTCCGTTGTCAGCGCCCGTTTCTGTGTTGGGGCGTTTTTTGGAAATATGCTAAGGTAGAAGCATTCAATCAAAAGCAGGGGCGTTCCTTGAATTCTGGCATCCTGAAAACCCTGGGTGATGGTCAACGCTACATGAAGACCTGGCCCTTGGTTCGGCAACTGGGTTATCACTTTCCCGAGTTTCGCGTCATTCGCGCTACCCGTTTGGCCACTACCCTTATGCCTGGTTTGGCCCTGCTCGCTGGCGGTAGCCAGCTTTATTTGTATGGATGGGCATATTTGCCACAGGCGCTTGCCACCATCCTGTTTTTCATCAGCATGCCGCTCCAGGGGATGTTTTGGCTGGGATGGCGAGCTCGTCATCCTCTACCCTTATCACTGCTGGAGTGGGGCAATCAACTCAACGCCAGACTGATAGAGCAGGGCGCCGGGTCGCGTCCACTTGGCGCTAAGGCCTGTTATATGGACATGGCGGTGATTCTGAAATTGGCGTTTGAACGTCTTGATGCCAGTTTCTGGGACGAGATTTAGCCTTAGTAACTGGCGTTGATCCCGCGCTTGGTGAATACCGCTTTGATCTTTTCCATTGTGTCGTGGCTAGGAGGTGAAACACCTTCCAGTTCGTAGGCTTCTCCCATCGCCTCCCACTTGTGTTTTCCCAGTTCATGGTAGGGGAGGAGTTCCACTTTTTCCACATTCTGCATGGGCTGAATGAACTCGGCGAGTAACTCGGCAGAGGCTTCATCCTCAGTGTATCCGTTGACCACTACGTAACGAATCCAGGTCTTTTGTCCCCGCTGGGCGAGGTATCTTGCAAATTGCAAGGTTCTCTGGTTGCTCACTTTGGTCAAATCGATGTGCTTGGCATCATCCATCTGTTTTATGTCGAGCATGACCAGATCAGTGTTATCCAACAATGCATCAATAACCGGTGTGTACTTGCGGACAAAACCGTTGGTATCGAGACAGGTATGGATACCGTGTTGCTTACAGGCTTTGAACCATTCGGCGACAAACTCTGCCTGCAACACTGCTTCACCACCGCTGGCAGTTACACCACCACCGCTGGATTCATAAAACGGCCGATAACTGAGGATCTGCTCCATCAACTCATCGACCGTTACACTCTTGCCATCATCTAAATCCCAGGTGTCGCGGTTGTGACAGTATTTGCAGCGCATCAAGCACCCTTGCATGAAAGCGATAAAGCGAATGCCCGGGCCATCTACGGTGCCAAAAGATTCAATGGAATGAACTTTTCCGGTAACTGTCATCAATGCTCCTGAAAAGGCTGCAATGTTGCCATTGCAGCCAGCGATATTTAGATAGATTTAGTGAAAGTACGGGTAATAACATCCTGCTGCTGTTCAGGCGTCAGGGAGTTAAAGCGTACTGCATAACCGGATACGCGGATGGTCAGCTGAGGATATTTCTCAGGGTGTACCATGGCGTCTTCCAGCATTTCACGGTTCATCACGTTAACGTTCAGGTGCTGACCGCCTTCATGGCCTGGTTTGTGGGAGAAGTAACCGTCCATCAGCGCAGCCAGGTTGGCGCGGCGGGCGTCATCTTCTTTACCCAGTGCGTTAGGCACAATAGAGAAGGTGTAAGAGATACCGTCCTGAGCGTGGGCAAACGGAAGTTTAGCCACAGAAGTCAGGGAGGCTACCGCACCTTGCTCGTCACGGCCGTGCATTGGGTTTGCACCTGGTGCAAATGGCGCACCGGCGCGACGACCGTCAGGGGTGTTACCTGTTTTCTTACCATAAACCACGTTAGAGGTGATGGTCAGAATTGACTGAGTCGGGATTGCGTTACGATACATCTGCTTGTGACGGATTTTATCCATGAAGCGCTGTACCAGGTCGCAAGCGATTTCGTCAACGCGGGCGTCGTTGTTACCGAATTTCGGATATTCGCCTTCGATTTCGAAATCAACGGCGATGCCGTCTTCGTCACGTACTGGTTTAACAGTGGCGTACTTGATGGCAGACAGTGAGTCGGCAGCAATGGACAGACCGGCAATACCACATGCCATGGTGCGACGTACATCACGGTCATGCAAAGCCATCAGGGCGGCTTCGTAAGAGTACTTGTCGTGCATGAAGTGGATGGTGTTCAGGGCAGTCACATATTGAGTGGCCAACCAGTCCATCATGTTGTCCAGACGGCCCATCACTTCATCGAAGGTCAGCACGTCAGCAGTGATTGGTTCGTTTTTCGGACCAACTTGCTTTTTCAGTTTTTCGTCAACACCACCGTTGATGGAGTACAACAGGGTTTTTGCCAGGTTGGCACGAGCGCCGAAGAACTGCATCTGCTTACCGATCACCATTGGGCTTACGCAGCAGGCGATACCGTAATCGTCTGATTCGAAATCAGGACGCATCAGGTCATCGTTTTCATACTGGATGGAGCTGGTGTCAATAGATACTTTGGCGCAGTATTTCTTGAATGCTTCTGGCAGGGATTCTGACCACAGTACAGTGATGTTTGGCTCTGGGCTAGGGCCCATGTTGTACAGGGTGTGCAGGAAGCGGAAGCTGGTTTTGCTTACCAGGGTACGACCGTCAAGGCCCATACCGCCGATAGATTCTGTTGCCCAGATTGGGTCACCAGAGAACAGCTCATCGTATTCAGGGGTACGCAGGAAGCGAACCATACGCAGCTTCATGACGAAGTGGTCGATCATTTCCTGAGCCTGTTCTTCAGTCAGCAGGCCTTTTTTCAGGTCACGCTCAATGTAGATGTCCAGGAAGGTAGAAGTACGACCCAGAGACATTGCCGCACCGTTCTGGCTCTTCACTGCAGCCAGATAACCGAAGTAAGTCCACTGGATGGCTTCTTTGGCATTGGTGGCAGGACCAGAGATGTCAATACCGTACTTGGCGGCCATGTTTTTCATCTGGGCCAGGGCACGATGCTGTTCAGCAATTTCTTCACGCAGCTGGATGACGTCATTCAGGTTTTCACCTTCTTCCATCTGAGTCTGCAAAGAGGTGAACTGAGCGAACTTGTCTTTCATCAGGTAGTCGATACCGTACAGGGCAACACGACGGTAGTCACCGATGATACGGCCGCGGCCGTAGGCATCTGGCAAACCGGTCAGAACGCCTGATTTACGACAAGCAAGAATTTCTGGGGTGTAAACATCGAAAACGCCCTGGTTATGGGTTTTTCTCAGTTCGCTGTAGATGTAGCTGATTTGTGGATCCAGTTCACGGCCATAAGCCTTGCATGAACCTTCAACCATGCGTACACCACCGTTAGGCAACAGGGCCCGTTTCAGTGGTGCATCAGTTTGTAAACCAACAATGCTTTCGAGACCCTGGTCAATGTAACCGGCGTCATGAGAATCGATGGTGGAGACTTTGTCGGTGTCAAAATCGACAGGGGCATGAGTGCTGTTTTCCTGCTTGATGCCCTCCATCACTTTTTCCCACAAAGTGTTGGTGGCCGCAGTTGGACCAGCTAGGAATGTTTCGTCACCCTCGTAAGGGGCGTAGTTGTTCTGGATAAAGTCACGCAGGTTGACCTCAGATTTCCAGTCACCGGGTACAAAACCTTCCCAAGCTTTTTGGAACAGATCAGTTGTGTCGGTCATCATACTTCACCTTTTGTTTGATAAAGTGGGCGGGATTAGTGTCCTGTCTGTTTCCTCGGGACGTTAACCCCTGTTCAGTTTGTTGCCTAGCTATCTGGTCGGATGGCTAAGCACCAGCTACCAATGCAATCGGTCTTTTACCGATTGAAGAATATCTGTAAATGCCCTTAACCTTGAATTGGTAAGACCAATTGTCCAGAAAGATATTAACATAAGATTCATATTGGTCACACCACTTCACGACTTTGCGAATTAAGTTAATCCTAAAATTGCTACTGAGTTATCAAATTTCAGACAATTACGATCTATGTCAGCCAGTTAAATTCGCTGTTGAACCGCTAAAGTACAGATAACTTGTGTGGCGAAATGGCGAGTAATTACTCTAATCAATTGATAACCTGCTGTTTAAATTAATCTTTGAGCAAGGCCACAGACATATATGCTATTGCGTTATCCTTTTGCTAACCGACACCCCCTCTGAAGTGGTGCCCCGTTTTATCATAAAAAACATGATATGGGTCACTGAACCGCCATGAATTTATGTTATGAAACGCGACATGTTAATCATTACTAATTAATAACCCTGCCATGTAACAGTTTGGTTACGTAATGTGACAAGCTTCTTGTTGGTTAATTATTGACCGCAAAAACTACCGGGTAAAGGTGCTGAATTAAGGTTATGAGAGATGGCAATGGGCCATTACATTTAAAATTTGAACTGGCATTGATTAATCAGATGATCTGCGAGATAGCGCGCATCTTTTACAGCAGGAATTGATTCTGAATAGCTAAATAAGGCATAAATACATCACCGCTAGAGTATGTTCGTAATTTTTTCTTAAAAATCAAATAGTTCTATTCTTTGCGATTCTTGGGTCGAAAATTAATCAATGTTTTTGGCAGACCGAAGCATTCATGGCCTGTTCGCTGATCAGATCTTCGGCTAGGGGTTCTGGGGCTGCCCAATTAGGTGAAAAAATGAAACTGTTTTCTGAGCATTTGCAAACCGTCATCGCCAGTGGTGAAGGTAAAGTCAACAAGCCCTCACTCTTTCGTTTTATACAAGCAATTTATGCGGGATTTTTCATTGGTCTGGCGTTTGTCTTTTATGTCACGGTAACCACCGGCAATGCTGATGCTCATTGGGGGGCGGTGCATCTGATGGGGGGCACTGTATTCAGTTTGGGCTTGATGCTGGTTGTGCTGTTCGGGATGGAGCTGTTTACCAGTACCGTATTGTCGGCCGTGGCATGTGCCCAGGGGCGGGTCAGTCTTGGCAGAATGTTATGCTGCTGGGGTGAAGTTTACATAGGTAATGCCATTGGGGCGTTAATTCTGGTCGGTTTGGTGTGCGCCGGCGGTTTGTACATGACTGCCGGTGGCCAATGGGGCTTGAATGTGATTGGCATTGCACTGCATAAGGTGCATCACACTTGGACCCAGGCTTTTGTGCTGGGCATGATGTGTAACATCATGGTGTGTCTGGCGGTATGGTTTGCCTACATGAGCAAGGAAATCAGCGCCAAGGTGTTGCTCATGGTGATGCCGGTAGCCTTGTTCGTCTCGACCGGATTTGAGCACAGTATCGCCAATATGTTCATGTTGCCGGTAGGTGTGGCATTCTCTTATCTGTTGCCGCAAGAATTGCTGTTGAGCCATGGTTACACCCCTGAAGTGCTGGAAGCGCTGAGTGTGGGCCACATTATCAGTGCCAATTTAATTCCCGTCACTTTGGGCAATATCGTGGGCGGTGCCGGGTTTATCGGCTTGGGCATTTGGGCTACGGAAAAAGCGTCTGGTGCCAAAGATGCCAATGCCATTTCCCGTGACTGATTAACCCGTTGCGGCACCCAATAAAAAAACGGCTTGTGGCCGTTTTTTTATTGGGGATCACCGGTGTTACGGCTATTTATCCGCCAGGGCTTTGGCACGCTGCAATTTTTCATAAGCCTGCAGCAGGCTTTGATGTTTATCAAAGCCCAGCAGCCCTTGTGGCAGGGGCAAATCATAGGCGGCCTGCCGCCCTTGTATGTGAGCCTGTGCCAGTGCCACATATGGTGTGGTAAACAAGCGCTGCAGTTTGCCTACATATTCCTGTTCATCCGAACCTTCCCCCTGGATTTGCAATAACGCCAGCAAGGCATGATAAAAGCGTAAACGTTGTTGTTTGTTACCGGCAATGCCATAGGCGTTGAAGTCAATGGTCCACTGGGCCCATTCCTGGGCTTCTTCATGGTCGCCACTGGCGAGGGCCAGCAAGCAGCGCAGCTCCCCTATCCGTAAGGTGGCCCAAGGGCTGTCCCCATCCACGGCAATGCACAGCAGTTGATCAAGCGGTTGAAATTCATCCACGTCCAGGGCGTTGACTTCTTGCAGCACTTGGTTTGCCAGTGCCTGCTCGGTTGGGTTTTGCAGCCACTGTTGCAGCAGGTTACGCAGCTGCATGCCGCGATTATTGTTGGCGTAGGACAGGTCATCCACCGGATAGATTTCAGAGTAACCCGGCACCAGTACCCGGCAGGCGGGGAAGCCTAAATGCTGGTAATCGGCAATGTAAACCTCGGCGCCCTCATCGTGGAAAATGGCCAGCAAATGGGCAAATTCTTCTTCTGTCGTGCCACGGAAATCCCATTCATTGAAAAGGAAATCCGGGGTTTGCTTAAACAGATCCCACGAAACCAGTCCTGATGAGTCAATGAAATGGGTTTCTAAGTTGTTATGATCGGCCACTTCATCATTGTTGAAACTGGGGGATGGGAAAATATCCAGATCTTTTAGGCTGCGCCCTTGCAACAGCTCGGTTACCGTACGCTCCAGGGCCACTTCAAATCGGGGATGGGCACCAAAGGAGGCAAAACAGCCACTGTTTTGCGGATTGAACAGGGTAACACACACCACGGGATAACGGCCCCCTAACGAGGCATCAAAGCAGGTGATGGGAAAGCCTTCCTGCTCCAGTGCACTAATGGCTTGCTGGATTTTCGGAAAGCGGGCAATCACTTGTGCCGGAATTTCCGGTAATGAAATGGCATCGGCAATAATTTGGTTTTTAACATAGCGCTCAAAGCATTCTGACAATGCCTGGGTGCGGGCTTCGGTTTTACTGTTACCGGCAGACATGCCATTGCTTACATAAAGGTTGCCAATGATGTTCATGGGAATGTACACCCGCTCACCGTCTGATTGCCGCTCAAACGGCAGGGCGCAAATGCCCCGCTGTGCATTGGCTGATTGCACGTCCACCAATGTTTCCGGTTCCAGTTGCTGCTCCGGATCGTAATATTGCCATAACTCGTCGTTCAGCAAGCCTTTTGGCCGTTGGCCGTTTAGCGCAAACCATTTTTCATCGGGATAATGCACGTAATCGGCATTGGCCAGTGTGTCACCCAGATAAAAATCGGCAAAAAAGTAATTGCAGCTAAGCCGTTCAATGAATTCACCAAGAGCACTGGCCAGTGCGGCTTCCCGGCTGGCACCTTTGCCGTTGCTAAAGCATGCCGGGCAGTGACTGTCACGGATATGCACTGACCACACGTTAGGCACCGGGTTTAACCAAGACACCTGTTCAATATCAAAACCAAGTGTTGCGAGTTGCTGTTGCATGGTGCGGATGGAAACCTCAAGGGCTGCATCCTTGCCGGGGATATATGTCAGAGTCATGGAAAACCTTAAACGACGACCAGTGTGTTGGGGGCGCATATTAGCATAATCGCTGTTAATGCCAGCAATAATTATCCGGTATGCCCGGGAGCCTTGCGGTGGTTTGCCGGTTTTAATCCCCTTGGCATGTAGAGGTTTTTAATCAACATCTTGGCTGCTAGAATGAGCGTCATTTTTGATATGTTGCAGCGACAGGCTGCCAAGGTCAGATAACGTGGAATTTTTATACGATTACGGATTGTTTTTGGCAAAAGCCATTACCATTGTGGTGGCTGTGGCTGCCGTTGTAGTGGTCATTGTTGCCGCATCCATGAAACAAAAACATGAACGGGGTGAACTGAAACTGACCCACATCAGCGATGAGCTGCAGTCATTGCGTCAGCACCTGATGGCGGAATTGCTGGATAAAAAAGCGTTAAAAAAATATCAGAAAACCCAGAAAGCAGAGCAAAAAGCCAAAGAAAAACAAGCGGGTGAGTCTCCTCGTCAGCGTGTGTTTGTGCTGGAATTTAAAGGCGGCATTGAGGCGGCGGAGGTGGCGTCACTTCGAGAGGAGATTTCGGCGGTGTTGGCCATTGCCAACCCGGATGACCAAGTGGTACTGAACCTGGAAAGCGGCGGCGGCATGGTGCATGGCTACGGGTTGGCGGCCAGCCAGCTGGAGCGGATCAGGCGGGCCGGACTGCCTTTGACCGTGTGTGTGGATAAAGTGGCGGCCAGTGGCGGCTACATGATGGCTTGTGTGGCCAACCACATTGTGGCGGCACCCTTTGCCATCGTGGGTTCCATTGGTGTTGTTGCGCAAATACCCAACTTTAACCGGTTGCTGCGAAAACACGACATTGATTATGAGCAGCACACTGCCGGGGAATACAAGCGCACGTTAACGCTATTTGGTGAAAATACCGATGAGGGCAGGGCCAAGTTCCGGGAAGAGCTGGAGCAGACGCACCAGCTGTTTAAAGGATTTGTCAGCAATTTCAGGCCCCAACTGGTGTTATCCGATGTGGCGACCGGTGAACACTGGTACGGGCAACAAGCCCTGGACTTGCATCTGGTAGACGAGATTGGCACCAGTGATGATCTGCTTATGACGTTGGCGGATGAAAAACAGGTGATCCGGGTACGGTATCAAATCCGCAAGAAGATCACAGACAAACTGGCGCACAGTGCCGCCTTGATGCTGAATGAATGCTACGACCGGTTACTGCAGAAAAACCGCCCGATGTAGCGGGTTGTCGGTGAACTGAAAAGGCAAGGTTTGTGACCTTGCCTTTTTTACGCCTGATGGATAAGCGATAGAGTTGGCAGTGTTACAGCGGGTAACTGATGTGCTGATAAAACCCGACCATCATCTCTTGGGTTTTCGGATCAAGGCCTATGGCTTTGGCAAATTCTTTCAGTGCGGCTTCCACCTGATTCATGTAACGGCAATAACCCGGCTCAGAGTAATCATCATGGGTGGCCACCAAGATGAAATCCACGGCTTCCACCTGCTTTTTCCCATCCCAGTGCTGTAAAAATTTGGGTTCATTGTCGTTGGGGTTAAAACCGATAAGCACGGTTTCTTTGGTGGTGCCCAACTCTTCATATTTACTGTTACGCACCAAGGGGGTCAGGCCGTTACCCACCATGGCCACGTGTTTCAGATGCTTTTGTTTGACGGCCGCCAGAAAGCGGTCTTCCAGGTATTGATAAAGTGCAGAATAATCACCTGTATTTTCTTTCAATACTGATGTTTTCAACTGACGACTCAGGGGCAGCGTCACTTTTACATGGGCCGTAGAGGTGTAGTTGGATGGCAGTTCGCACTGTCTGGACTTATAGCGCATGTAAATGTTGCGCAGCTTGTAGCCGTAAGTTTTATTTTCGCCTTTGGCCGCGGCAAACAAATCATAAGTCATGTGCTGGTGATCGCGCACTTTCACCGCTAACTGGGGTTCGGGTAACAACGGCAACAAATCGTTAATCACCGCCCGTACACGATTGTGGAAATTGGCGGCATTCGCGCGAATATCACTGCCTGTGGCCAAAAACAGGAAGCGCAGTTTGCGCGCTTGATAGCCTGGCTCAAAATACAGGCTCTGGGCTTCATGGTATGCCGGGTTATAGAAAAACAGGATCTGCTCAGTGGTTTGCAGGGTGTACGCCTCTGAGTGATAGCGCACGATGGGCAGTTTATCGTTGGCGATAACATGCACGTTAAACAGTGCCTGCTCTTCGGCTAATTTGAAAAACTGTTCACTGATGCTGCGATAGCAATGCTCCAGGCTGTCGTAATGTGCCAGTAAAGCGTCAGTGATTTTGACGTCGGCCATAATGTATTGGTTGGTGCGCGTAGCCAGAGGTACGTATAGTTTTTGCAGCAACATAAAGGATTCCTTGTAGAACGCTGTTCAACGAATGAGGATATTTTAATCGTTTTTGCCATGGGGAAATATAGCTGACAAGCGGCTTTCTGCACGACATTTATTAATGCTAAGTTACCGTTTTTATGAATAAAACTAATCTGAAATTTTTAAAAAAACGTGATCGTTGACCAACTTGTTGACATGGCGCCATTTTTAGATGCCCACGCTCCGTAAACATGTGGTTTCAGATGAGATAACCCGATGGACAACATGCGTGCAAAAGGGCTTTCAACGCCGTTGGAAATGTTGTTGGCAGTTGTTGAGGTGCCATTTGCTCCCCATGGTTAACTGGCAAATAGCATGGTAGCGAATAATTCTGTAATCAAGCTTAAATGTTGGCATTATTCACTATGGGTTTGGGTGATTTTAAATGCCGTGGCGGTGGTGCTTGCCGCTTGCATCGACCTTACTGTAAGGCTTGCTGCACCCAAGGCAACATAAACTGGGTGATTTTGTCCTGTGCCTGTTCGTTGGGGTGTATTCCGTCACGTTGCATCAGCTCGGGGTAAGGAGCGATGATGGTCATAAAAAACGGGATCAAGGTAACATGGGGCTGTTGCGCCAGCCGATCATATACCGCCATAAAGGCTTTTTCGTAGCGGGGCCCATAATTGGGTGGCACCATTACCTGAGACAGTAGTATCTTGGTGTTGCTTTTATCGGCAAGCGCAATGATGCTTTTCAGGTTTTTTTCCAGCACTGCCGGAGGAAATCCCCGCAGTCCGTCATTGCCGCCAAGCTCCACCAATAACACATCAGGATGCACGGATTGCAACAAGGCGGGTAACCGTCTCAGCCCCCCGGCACTGGTTTCACCACTGACGGAGGCATTAACAATGGTATGCTCTGGCAAGGCTTGCCGCAGCCCCTCAACCCAGCCTTTTTGCTCGGCAACGCCATAACTGGCGCCAAGGCTGTCACCCAATACCAGCAGTGTGGCTGCCTGCAATGGGGTGGACAACACCAACAGCAATAAAGGCAGCCCAAGCAACAGACGATATAAGGAAGCGATTTTGAACCACAGTGCCATAAAAGTTTCCCAGTTAGTGAAAACGGTAACCACCCAGGAAGGTGAACTGACTATCCTGAAAGGCATCAATTTGGATGTCAAGCCGGGACAGAGTGTGGCCATCCTGGGGCCGTCCGGTTCGGGCAAATCCACATTGTTGGGCTTGTTGGCCGCGCTGGATACGCCCACATCCGGTGAGATTTGGCTCGACGGTACGCCATTGTCAGGGTTGAATGAAGAACAAAAAGCGGCGCTGCGCAAGCAGAAGGTGAGTTTCATTTTCCAGTCATTCATGCTGGTGGATACGCTGACGGCGCTGGAGAACGTAATGCTGCCGGCGGAATTGGCCGGCATGCAGGATGTTCGCAATCTCGCCAAGAAGATGCTGCAGCGGGTAGGGTTGGCACACCGATTATCCCACTACCCCAAGCAGTTGTCCGGTGGTGAGCAACAGCGGGTTGCCATTGCCAGAGCTTTCATTTGTGCGCCTAAGGTATTGTTTGCCGATGAACCGACCGGGAATCTGGACAAGCAAAATGCCGACAGAGTGGCAGACATGTTGTTTGCCCTGAACCAGGAAAGCGCTACCACACTGATTCTGGTGACCCACGATCTGCAATTGGCCCATCGTTGTGAGCGCCAGCTCCTGATGGCTGACGGCCAATTGTCCGAGCCCACCCGGACCCCGGTATCTTAGGAGATTTGACGATGGCATGGATGTTGGCCTGGCGGCTTTTTTTGCGAGAACTCAAACAAGGGCAACTGCTGCTGATTATTCTGGCACTGGCTTTGGCCGTGTTGTCGGTGACGGGCCTTGCACGGGTGAGCGAGCGGTTGCAGGTGGCAATTAACGGTCAGGCCAGTCAATTCATTGCGGCTGACCGGGTCATCAATTCACCGGTGCCACTGGATGATGCCTTATTGCAAAAAGCCACGGATTTTGGGCTGAAACTGTCAAAAAACCTGCAATTTAACTCCATGGTTTATAGCGCAGACGCTTTTCAGTTGGTGACCGTAAGGGCCGTGGATGACGCCTACCCCCTTAAGGGCAACATTGAGCTTCTTTCTGGTAAAACAGATAAATTGCCAGCGCGTGGGAGCCTTTGGTATGAAAGCCGCTTAGGCGCTTTGCTGGGGCAGCCATCCCAGGTTGAATTGGGCAATGGCACGTTTAGGCTGCAATCGGCACTTAGCCGTTTGCCTGATGCAGGATTTAATATTTTTGCATCGGCGCCGCTGGTGCTGATGCGGCTGGAAGATGTGGCCGCTACCGGTGTTATCCGGCCGGGGAGCCGGGTGACGTATCTTTATCAGCTGGCGGGTAGCAAAGCGCAATTGCAGGCATTTGCCGCTTATGCCAAGCCCTTGTTGAGCAGCAGTCAGCGTTGGGTTGACGTGCAGTCCGGCGACTCGCCCATTGCCAGTGCGGTGCAGCGTGCCGAGCGTTTTTTGTTGCTGTCGAGTTTGTTGGGAATTGCCTTGGCTTGTGCTGCCATTGGCATTGCCGCGCAGCGCTATTGCCAACGCCATTATGATGTGGTCGCCATGATGAAAACCTTTGGCGCCAGCACTCAACAGTTACGCACATTATTTGGCCTGCACTTGCTGTTGGTGACCGTTGTAGGGGTGGTGTTGGGACTGATGGGCGGTTTTTTGCTGGATGCCGCCATTAGCCTGACATTACCTGCAGAAATTGCCGCATATTCCGCTCCGGTTTTAAGGCCATTGTGGTTGGGTGTTGCTACCGGCATGGTCAGTGCCTTTATGTTTTCCGCTTACCCGCTGTTGCGTTTATTGAACATTCCGCCTTTGCGGGTGCTGCAGCGGCAATTGGAAGGCTCCGGCTGGGGGGCATGGTTACATTTTTTGTTGAGTCTATGTGCCATGGGGCTGTTGGGTTGGCTGTATTCACGGTCATTAACCCTGACGTTGAGCGTGATGGCCGGCGTTGTATTGTTAGGCGCCTTGTTGGGCATTATGGGATTATTGATGCTGCGTCTGGGGCAAACGGTGGGCATGAAAACCACCAATCCCTTGGCGCTTGCCCTTGCCGGCTTGCGACGCAGGGCCAGGCAAAACACATTGCAGCTGGTGGGCTTTTCCAGTGCTTTGGTGCTGTTACTTATTATTCTCGCGTTACGACAGGATTTGCTGGAAGAATGGCAACAGCAGTTGCCAAAGAATGCTCCCAACTACTTTCTGGTTAACATTGCGCCGGAAGATGTGGCAGCCGTGCAGGATTTTTTGCAGCAGCATCATTTGAATGCAACCGCCATTTATCCGGTGATCCGCGGGCGTTTGAGTACGGTCAATGGTGAAGCGGTGATTAACACCGAGCAGCAAACACAAGGGCAGCAGGGACGATTGGGGATCTCCCGGGAGCTTAACCTGACATGGCGGCATGATTTACCGCCCTATAACCAGTTATTGCAGGGGCAGTTTAACCAGATGGCGGATGAGGTGTCTGTGGAGTCAGGACTGGCAGAACGTCTGGGACTGAAATTGGGCGATCATCTGGGGTTTACCATCGATAACCAAAAGATTGATGTACGGGTAAGCAGTATTCGCAAAGTGCAGTGGGAAACCATGCAACCCAATTTTTTCATGATTTTTACCCAAGAGATGTTGGCTCCTTTTGCTTATACCTCAATGGCCAGTTTTCATCTGGAGGCGGCACAACAAGATGTCATTCTGGATTTTATCCGCCAATTCCCAACCGTCTCCATCATTGATGTGGGTGCCATTCTTCAGCAATTAAAGGGGATTGTTTCCCAGGTGTCGTTGGCATTAACACTGGTGTTATTACTGGTGGTGATGGGGAGTTGTCTGGTGATGCTGGCCCAAACCGAAGCCGGTATGGCAAGCCGCCAGCGAGAATTGGCAGTGCTCAGGACCTTTGGCGCACCAAGCCGGTTGCTTACTTGGGCCACCGCCGGTGAGTTTGCTTTATTGGGAGCGGTATCGGGTGTATTAGCAGTGATAGTGACAGAGTGTGCTGTTTGGCTTCTTAAAACCCAGGTATTTGAACTACAAGTCTATTTTCATTGGCTGTGGTGGTGGCTGGCACCGCTTAGTGGCGCCTTGTTGGTGGCTTTTTTAGGATTATGGCGTTGCCGGCAATTATTGCAAAAATCGTGTGCTGAATTACTGCAGCGGGCTTAGGTGTGAATCAGCACCAGGCAAATTATTGCCTGATGCTTAAGCGAAAAGGCAATTATTCGCCGCTTACATTCAGAATAATGTCGCCATTGATTATTGGCATCGTTATTTTTGACGGTGAATGATTGCTTGGAGATTACGCTTCTGGCTTTAATGGGTTATGGAAAATAAGAAAGAGAGCATGGCTCTCTTTCTTTATTTCATCACGTTTAAGTGTATGACTCTTAATTCCACCAGCCTTTAGCTGTCACCACTTCCAAGTGCTGCAGTCCTTCAGGCAATTGGGCTTTTTTACGTTGAGGCTTAGAAAAACCCAGGATTTTTTTGATTGAGTTGATCATGGTGTGTTACCTCGTTAAGCGATTGCAATAGGTTGCATGCGGATATAAGGCACGGCGGCAGTTTCCATGGGCTGCATGCGGATATAAGGCACGGCGGCAGTTTCCATGGGCTGCATGCGGATGTAAGGCACGGCAGCAGTTTCCATGGGCTGCATGCGGATATAAGGCACGGCGGCAGTTTCCATGGACTGCATGCGGATATAAGGCACGGCAGCAGTTTCCATGGGCTGCATGCGGATGTAAGGCACGGCAGCAGTGTCCATGGGCTGCATGCGGATGTAAGGCACGGCGGCAGTTTCCATGGGCTGCATGCGGATGTAAGGCACGGCGGCAGTGTCCATAGGCTGCATGCGAATGTAAGGCACCGCAGCAGTTTCTGTTGTGTGAGACTCAAGTAGGTACTTGTCTGTTGATGTGTTGACATTGGCAAAAGCTGAAACACTTAAAAGCGTCATAGCTGTAACAATTATTCCTTTCATCATCTCTTTATCTCTCTTAGGCAGTAGGTTACATGGATAGCGATGGACTTCGGCGCTAGACCAGAGAGATGAAGCAGATGTTATGCCAACATTCTTTTGACACTGGGTATATCTATCTTTCCTTGATGGTGGTATCGGGAGAGGTTTTCATGGCATGTTGTGTTAGATATTGGGTGAAATCAGCTTCAGATATGGCTTTGCTGTATATAAAACCTTGTATTTCTTCGCAATCTAAAGCTCGCAAGATATTGAGCTGTGTGGTTTGCTCAACCCCTTCCCCGACTACGGACAGCCCCATGTTATGAGCAATGGTGATGATGGAGTCCACCATTTTGAGATCCCGGTCTGATTTATCAATATCATCGATAAAAGCCTTATCTATTTTGAGGGTATGGATTGGGAAACGTTTTAAATAAGACAATGATGAATAACCAGTACCAAAGTCATCCAGAGCCAAATTAATCCCCATACGTGCAAGTTGCTGCATTACTTTTATGGCTTTTTCCGGCTGTTTGATCACGGTACCTTCGGTAATCTCCAGTTCTAAATTATTAGCAGGTAGTTTTGTCAGACGTAAAATTGACTCAATTCTGCTTTGTAAATCGGGCAGGGCAAACTGTCGTGACGATAAATTGACGGCAATTCTGCCAGAGAATAATCCTGCTTCACGCCATTTCTGTGCGGCAAAACAAGCTTTTTTCAATACAACATCACCAATTTCAACAATTAATCCGGTATCTTCTGCCAGCGGAATGAACTCACTAGGCGAGATAAGCCCGTGTTGTGGATGGTTGAGCCTTACCAATGCTTCCATGCCGGCCAGTCTTTCAGTGCGCAGATGGATTTTAGGTTGAAAATATACCTCAAAATAATCACTCTTTAATGCTTCCCGAATAAGGCTTTCAACCTCTAATTGTCTTAGCGCATTGCGATTAAGCGACTCCGAGTAAAATTGATAACGATTACCGCCTGCCGATTTCGCATGGTACATGGCAATATCGGCTTTACGTAATAATGCCTGTTCATTTTGTTCATCTTCTGGATAAAGTACGATACCAATACTCACACCTATCACCAGATTTTCTCCAGACAGTAAGAATGGTCCACGAAATGCGTCAATGACGTCATTGGCAATTAAGGCGCTGGAGCCAATATCCGGATTTTGATCTACCAAAATGGCAAATTCATCACCACCCAATCGATAAAGGTTCGTATGTTTAGGAATAATGTTTAAGAGACGGGTGGAGACTTGGCAAAGTAAGTCATCGCCAACTTGATGACCAAGAGAATCATTGATTTTTTTAAAATTATCCAAGTCCAAGATCATCAACGTGTGGTGATGATCTTTTTTCACTAAATTCTCCAGTGTCACCTGTAAGCTGGAACGGTTGGGTAAGCCAGTTAGCAAATCATTGTTGGTTAGCCGACGCAATTCTTCTTCTTGTTGTTTTCTCTGCGAAATATCAGAAAAAACACCTACATAATGCGTTAATAATCCTTGTTCATCGTAAATGGCATCAATGGTGAGTTCCATTAAAAACATGGAGCCATCTCCACGAATTGCTTCGATTTCAGTATTCCATTTACCTTGTTGTTTCAAGAGTTGTTTAATTTGGTTGTTATATTCATCAGAATATCTATTAAAGTTGAGAACATCCCCTAAAATATTTTTCTTTGAATGGCGCGTGATGTCACATGCAGCATCATTTAATTCAACAAAAATGAATTCAGTGTTGAGAATGAATACACCTTCAGAAATATTCTCAATGGCACGCTCAAACAACCTTAATTGTTCTTCAGCCGTTTTGAAACTACTGATGTTTTTTATTGTGCCGGTCATTCGAAGTGGACGATCTTTATCATCTCTTTCGACTATTTTTGCACGATCCAGAATCCATAACCATTCACCGGTTTTACTTCTTACGCGATAAGTCGCTTCAAAATGATCTGTTTCGCCATAAAAATGATGGTGTAATGCTTCTTTTACCCGTTCTTGATCTTGTGGATGAATGTTACTTTCCTCTCCAGCCTTGCCAGAACGTTGTCCATCGCGAGGGAATTCCAATGAACCCCAGATATTTGAACGATAAATTTTACCTGCTTCAATATCCCAGTCCCACATTTCATCACCACTTCCCCAGAGTGATAGTTTTAACCGTTCTTCACTTAATGCAATTTGGTGTTGAATTTCTCTTCTTCTGAGTAATACTTTTATAAATGCTAATGTTAATAATGACGCAATAATAATATATGCTGATTTTGCTATGATTGATAACCACCAAGGAGGGGTTATTCGAATTTTTAAATTGTTAATGGTTCCATTTTCTAATGTGATAGGATTGATTGCATATACACTAAAAATATACTCACCAGGAGATAAGTTTGTATATGTGGCAGAGTTAGTGCCTTTGGATGATATCCAGGTATCTGATAACCCATGCATTCTATATTTATATTCAAGCTTGTCCTTTTTAATGTCAGTTGATGGAGAGTTGAACACTAATGTAAATGGGTAGTCTGAGTATTTTAAAGTTATATTTTTTGTTTTGCTTATTGCAGCTTCTAATATTTTGTTGTCGACTGGTTGTGGAATGTTAAAAATAAGAAGGTCGCTGATTAATGTTTTTATTTTTACACTGTTCAAAATAGTATTTTTAACTTCTTCAATATTGAAGTAACTAATTCCTTCGCTTCCTCCAATAAAATAATCATCTTGTTTTTTTATAATTCCCTGAGTGTTGTACTCAAACTGTGAACCGTAATTTCTATCCAAAATTATAGGGTTATGTTTCCCATGTAAGATTATTATCTTTTCTATAGATGATGCCACTATCAATCCATCTTCATTGTCAATATTTAATGAAAAAATTGGGAGATTGTTTGTGTATATGGTTTTTAATTTTCCATCGCTTGTTTTTAGTATTTTATTTTTTGTTCCAAAATAAATTTCATTTTTATATTCCGAAATGCAAAAAACCAAGTCATCATTATAGATATTTAATGATTTGTTGTTATTTATCAAAAACAAACCACCTTGTGAGGCGATATAAATATTCTCTTTTTCAGGGCTTAAATATATGTCAAAAATCGGGTTTAACTCATCAATAACTATCTTTTTCGTTATACTGCCATTTAACTTGTTTATTTGGTAGAAAATGCCATTGGCCGTTCCAACAAAAACATAATCTTGAGATTCAGACATGGCAGAAACGGGACTGTCTATTATATGATATTTTTCATCATTTTTTATGTTGATAATATCTAATCCAGTTTTTGTTCCAACGTACAGATTTTCTTTTGCAAGAATTGCTGACTTGGCTCCTATATCATTAGTGTTATATGTATATATTAGATTATAACTTTTATCATATATATTTATGTTTTTGTTTTGTGATGAAACAACAATTTCTTCATTGTTTGACTTTAATGCCCATATGGTATCGAGATTTTCATTGATCGTCTTAATTATATTTTTCGAATTTCTAATGTATACAAACCCATCACTTAAATTGGCAAGCACTATTCCATTTTTTACTTTTTCATAAATGACTAAATTTGAAACATCTATGTTATTTTCTATGTAACCTATTGTTTCTTTTTTATTATTTTTAAATTTGAAAAGCTCTTTGTTATTGTAGCCATATAGAGTGTCTTTATCGTTAAATATATGTTCTACGTTTCCTTTTTTATAGATATAACTTGTTGAGTTTTTTGTTGATAAAATGTCACCGTTTTTAACAAAGAAAATTTCATTTCCAAATCTAGTAAAATCTGTAATGCCATTGTCAATAATAGAATTATTTAGATATAATTCTTTGCTATGCGTTAGTGTGTAAATTTCTCCATTTAAAAGGATGCTTTTTTTTATTTTTTTTGGTTCTATTAATAGATTTATTTCATGTTGTGACTGTGCATTAAAAAAATATTGGCCGTTGTTTGTTGTGATGAGTAGATTATCATCTTGTTCATCAATCCCAATGATTGAATCATCTATTGATAATTCTTTGAATTTATCGGTGTAATTATTATATTCGTATAGACCATTATCCGTTCCGATTAATAATCTATTATTTTTTTTATCGAAAAAAGTGGCTGTGATATATGAACTTTTTAGCCCAGATCCATCGTTACTGAAAAAGTGCTTGAACTCTTTACCATCAAAGCGATTTAGGCCATTGAGGGTTCCTATCCAGATGTAGCCATCATCATCTTCCGCGATGGAGGTCACGGTGCTTTGGGATAGCCCATCAGATACGCCATAACTCTCGGCGTTCAGGAGAACTGGGGGCTGGTGGGGTTCCGAGGTGTCTTCTGCCTGGGCGGTGGCAGCGAGAAAAAAGGCCGTGAACGTGAACAGATAGAGTAACTTTGCAAGAAAATGTGCAGGCATAATGTGGTCTTTTTATAGTGGATGCCAAGTCTCTGATGGTCACTTTTTCAGAAAGTAACCGCTTTGTCAAAGTTTAACATTTTTGTGATTTATCGTAACCTGAGTCTGAATGGTAACATCAGGAATTATAGTAAAGAAACCAAGACAATATGCGCCTGATGGGAATTTATGCTATTTCAAACACAAGCATTCAAAATATTAATTGAATGTGAATAAATGTGTTTTTTTGTAATGTATGATGTACGGATTATGCATTGAATTTATGAGCATTAATTTTAAATGAACGTAAATCAGTAATCATGTTGTGGGCTATCAGCGGTGCTTGTTGCTGATGTTGTTCTCCGGTACTGAATAAAACCAATCGATCGCTGTGTTTGGTGCGCATCTTTTTCATCATGAACTTGATTAAATCCGCGCGTGTCAGGGTTTCAAGTGTGCTAACAACTTGTTGACGTTGATTAAAGTTGTAGTCTTTGTTGCCAATGCTTACCCAATACCTTTGTCCGCGTGTTTTAAGATTGGCATCATGTTCCATGATCTGGTTAATCAACCCTTCTTTGGTGGCTTCCCATTGCTCATTGGTTATCTGCATGACGGCATAGTTAAAGTCGGCAATGAATTGGTCAATGGTTTCCAATAATTGGCGTGGCCCGGCGACGGGTGATTGTACGTAAAAAATCATGCCGGGATGGCGGTTAAGGGGCAGGTAACCTGTGCCCACCATGTAGCCCAGTTGTTTCTGCGTTCTTAATTCATGAAAAAACGGTGAGGACATGGCGTGGTTAAGCAGGCTAAACAATGCCATATGGCTTGGCTCGGCAATCTCCGATTGGTAGTAAACCACAATGGCGCTATCCGGGTGCTTGATGGCAAGTTCCCGCATCAGCGTGCCTTTATGCTGCAAATCTATCAGTTCCCGGGCTGACTCTTCGCTGGGTTTCGAAAAGAGTGACAGAATGTGCTGCAAGCGCTTGGCCAGGATTTTGGCTTCACTGTCGAGCCAATCGCCATATACCAATCCTTCAAGATAGATACGCTGGTAAAACTGTTGGATGTGTTGGTAGAGATCATCAAGGGTGCAGCTCTCCAGCGCTTCTGCCATTTTCAGCGGCTCGTAACTCCGGCGTTGCAGTGTGACCGTAAGGGCGGTAAACAGTTGCGATATGGGTTTGGCTTGAGCGCTGTTGTGCCAACTACGCAATAGCTGCCGTTTAATGTTGTCAAACCGTTGTTGGGTAAAATCTTGGTTTTTCGCTTTATCAATCAGCAATGCCAGTAAGGTTTCCTGCTTGCCGGTGTAGCCGGCAAGATGCAGGGTGATTCCGCCTTGATGGGGGTAGATGTTGTAGCTGAGCCCAGCGACTTCCGCTTGGTAGGTGTATTCGGTCAGGTAGTCCAGCAACATCTCCACATACAACCGGGTGAGGGCGGCATGCCGGACGGTGAGGCTGGCCTGTTCAGAGTCCAGCGACAGGTAGAGATGCCCTTTGGGCACATGAAATTCATCATCCTTGCGGTGCCAGAGGCGATAACCTGCGGTTTCCGCCACGATAGAGGGCACAGGTGAGGCAGATTGATGAGGACGGGCAACGCAATTGGCCACAATAAACGGATTGGGCGCCGGCAATTGCAATCCGGACAGAACATCAACGTGCTGCCACAGCGCCAAACGTTGCGGTGATATTGCTTGCATGCCATAGGGCGTGTGGTACCAGGCGGCTTGTTGTTGGGTTTCCAGTTCCGGAGCCACCAACTGAATGCGCATGTTTTCCGGTGTCATCAATGCCAGCAGTGCTTGCATTTGCGTGACATCTTGGCCATCCATGCGATAGTCACCAAAAATCACGTCCTCGGCAGGGTAGTGCTGCATGTTGATACTGAGATGGCTGGCCAGATCCAGTGGCTGGATTTGTTCCTGGTAACGAAAAGCCAGTTGCAGCAAATTGGCCCGCTCCTGGTAACGCCATGGCGACAGCCCCTCTTGCGCGATGAGTTTGATATAGGAAAAGCAGGCCGCAATGATTTGATCCAGTCGGGATAAACCGCTGTCCGTCAGCTGGATGCTGATGTTGTATTCCTTGAAGTTATACCCGTCAAGCCCGCCGCCGGCGGAGAGGTTGCTGGCCCATCCCTTGCTTTTTAGCCATGCCAGCAAGCTGCCGGCGCTTTCGTTACCCAGCAAGTGGCTAATGCAGGTTAACGGCTTGCTGCGGTAATATTGGTTTACTGGCGGCAAATTGAAGCTGATGCTCACCCGCTTTTGGGCTTTCAATGGCAATATGTGCACTTGGCAGGGCAACTGCTGCTGGCTGAACAGCGGTACGTCAGGGTAGTGTTTTTGTAATTTTCTATCCTGGACAGCAGCAAAAAATGTCTGGGCAAGCTGCTGGAGTGTTGTCAATGGCAGCGGTGCCACCAAGCACAGGGTCATTAAATTCGCACTGTAGTGCGTTTGGTAAAACGTTAATAGCTCTTGCTGCAACAAGGCTTCATCACCGCCGAGGGTTTGCAGGTTGCCCACGGAAAACTTGGCAAACGGATGCTCAGGATTGACGGTCTCTTTTAATACCTGATAAATCCGCCGGATATCATCTTTTTGTTTTAAGCGAAATTCCGACTCAATTGCATGCCGCTCGCGTTCTACCAGCTCCAGGTTAAAGGTGGGCGCAATGAAAAACTGGCTGAACCTGTCCAGGGATTCCGTAAACACCGATACGGGTACCGTGTAGAAAAAATTGGTGAGCTCCGTACCGGTCCAGGCGTTGTTGTTACCGCCGTGCTGATTAATGAAAGCGGAAAAACTGCCGGCATCGGGATACTTTTCCGTTCCCAGAAACAGCATGTGCTCTAAAAAGTGTGCCATCCCCGGGCGGTTGACAGGGTCGTCAAAATGGCCCACATTGACCGCCATTGATGCCGCAGCCAGTGTTGCTTGGGGATCATTGACCAACAATACCTTCAAGCCGTTGGCCAACAGTAGATATTGGTAATGGCGATGATCATTCGGGCTGACGGTAATGGATGGCATTGGGGGCAAGGGATGAATCCTCGGGGGAAGTGAATTCCTATATATTGATGGTCATTGGCTTTTTTGGCAAATGCAAATGTTGCCTTTGAGCATTTATGCCGGGATTGCGGGGTGATGCGGTTTTTCTGCCGGTAGCGATAGGGCTACAATAGGCACATAATCAGAATAATATCTTCTGTAGTGAGTGATGTATGCAGCTATATTTGATGCGCCACGGGGAAGCTATCCGTCATGCAAGACATGATCGGGAACGGCCATTAACCGTATCGGGGGTACGTCATACTGCCCAAATGAGTGAATGGTTAAAAACGTCTGTTGCGCAGTTTCAGTTGGTGCTGGTCAGCCCTTATCTGCGGGCGCAGCAAACCTGGGAAGAGGTGTCCCGCCACTTCCCTCACGTCAAGCATTGCCAGATATTGGATGAGTTGGTGCCGGCGGCAGATCCTGAATTGGCCGCCCGGGTGATTTTGGCCTATGCCGCCCAGTACCAGGCAGAAAACGTCTTGGTGATTTCCCATATGCCATTACTGGGATACATGGTGAGTGAACTGGTACCAGGCGTTGAAGCGCCGTTGTTTGCCACTTCTTCCGTGGCGCTGGTGGATATCATGGGCCGCCATGGTGAATTGATGTGGCAACAAGCGGCCCAAAGCATCAGTTGATGCTTTACTGGCTGACAGCCATCCGGAAAACGATAAAAGCGCCTTAGTGGCGCTTTTATCGTTTGTTATGCGGGTTAACGCCGGTGGGGGCGGTCACCAATATCCACCAACACCAGGAGCGCAGCATCGCCGCCCCATTCTTTGGGCGCTTGGTGAAAGGCTTTAATCTGCGGGTGTTGTGCCAGCCACATGGGCACTTGTTGCTTGAGTACGCCACTGCCGTGCCCGTGCATGACACAACAACACAACAGGTGTGACTGGATACAGGCATGAATGAGCGCGGCAATTTCCAGCTTGGCTTCGGTTTGGCGGTATCCATGAAGATCCAGCAGCAGCTCCGGAATGTAATCTCCCCGGCGCAACCGCTTGGTTTCCATGGCATCCACATCTTCACGACACCAACGCATTGGCCCCTGCACCGGCAGTAAGGGTTGATAGATATCTGAAAAATAACTATCTGCCTGAATTTGCACCTCTTTGACCTCCAGCTGCTTGCGGCTGGTCGCCGGCGGGCGAAAATGGCGCTTGTCCTGGGTCAGGGGGGTAATGCCCTCAACGAATTGTTGAAATTCAGCCAGTTCGTCTTTGTTTAATTCTTTGTTCATGGGGGCATTTTATTGAATTCTGTTTCTTCTGGATAGAGTTCAGTTACAATGGGACAGTTTTGGTTAAGCCGGAGTGCGATTTTGGACAAGATTTTTGTTGACGAAGTAGTCACTGAAATGAGAACTGTAGGTGACATGTTGCGCTGGGCCGTCAGTCGTTTTAATGATGCGGGCATCTATTATGGTCACGGTACTGATAATGCCTGGGATGAAGCGGTGTCTTTGGTTTTTCATGCCTTGCATCTGCCCGATGAAATTGGTCAGCAGGTCATCCATGCCAACCTGACCAGCAGCGAAAAACACAAAATTGTGGAGCTTATTATCCGCCGGGTACGCGAGCGCCTGCCGGTGCCTTACTTAACCCACCGGGCCACCTTCGCCGGGCTGGACTTTTACGTGGATGAGCGGGTTTTGGTGCCCCGTTCCCCCATTGCCGAAATGATTGAAAACCGTTTTAGCCCTTGGCTTTACAACAAGCCGGTCAACCGCATTCTGGATTTGTGTACCGGCAGCGGCTGCATTGCCGTGGCATGTGCATATGCCTTTGACAATGCTGAAGTTGACGCCTTGGACATCAGTGGCGATGCGCTGGAAGTGGCCCAAATCAATATTGAAACCCTCGGGGTGATGGACCGGGTTTACCCCATGCAGTCCGACTTGTTCAGCGCCATTCCCAAAGGCCCGCAGTATGACTTGATTGTGTCCAACCCTCCTTATGTGGATGCGGTGGATTTGGCTTCCATGCCGGAAGAGTACCAGCACGAGCCCGAGCTGGGGCTGGCCTCCGGTAACGATGGGCTGGATCTCACCAAACAAATCATTGCCAACGCTGCCGATTACTTGACCGATACCGGCCTGCTGGTGGTGGAAGTGGGCAACTCCATGGTACACCTGATGGAACAATTCCCCCAGGTGCCATTTACCTGGGTGAGCCTGCAGCGGGGCGGTGATGGGGTATTCGTGCTGACCAAAGATCAGTTACTGGCCGTGCAGGATGTATTTGCCCCCTGGCATCACGGGGATCAGCAGGGCGATAACTAAGTTACATTGACAGAAAACAGGAGCAGAACAATTCGATGTCGGGAAACAGCATAGGTCAGAATTTTGTGGTTACCAGTTTTGGCGAAAGTCACGGCCCGGCATTGGGTTGCATTGTGGACGGCTGCCCTCCGGGGCTGGCGTTGACCGAAGCCGACATGCAGCGGGATTTGGACCGGCGTCGTCCGGGTGCCTCCCGCTATACCACTGCACGGCGTGAAGCGGACGAAGTCAAAATTCTGTCTGGTGTTTTTGAGGGTAAAACTACCGGCACCGCCATTGGTTTGTTGATCCAAAACACCGACCAACGCAGCCAGGATTATTCCAACATCAAGGATTTGTTCCGGCCGGGACATGCGGATTACACCTATCAGCAAAAATACGGCACCCGGGATTATCGGGGCGGCGGACGCTCATCTGCCCGGGAAACCGCCATGCGGGTAGCTGCTGGCGCCATTGCCAAGAAATACCTGGCGCAGCAGTTCGGCATTGAGATCCGGGGCTATCTGTCGCAACTTGGCCCCATTACCGCCGATATCGTGGACTGGGATGAAATTGAGCGTAATGACTTTTTCTTTCCGGATGCCAGCAAGCTGGCAGCGCTTGATGACTACATGCGGGAGCTAAAAAAGTCCGGTGACTCCATCGGCGCCAAAGTCAGCGTGATGGCCACAAATGTGCCCGTGGGATTGGGTGAGCCGGTTTTTGATCGCCTGGATGCAGACATCGCCCATGCGATGATGGGCATCAATGCCGTGAAAGGGGTGGAAATTGGCGATGGTTTTGCCGTGGTCACCCAGCACGGCTCGGTGCACCGTGACTTGATGTCACCTGAGGGCTTCATGTCAAATCACGCCGGCGGCGTGTTGGGGGGCATTTCATCCGGGCAACCGATTTTGGCCCATATGGCCCTTAAACCCACCTCCAGCATCAGCATTCCCGGTAACAGCATTACCCGCCAGGGCGAGGAAGTGGAAATGGTCACCAAAGGACGGCATGACCCGTGTGTGGGGATCCGTGCGGTGCCCATTGCCGAAGCCATGCTGGCCATTGTGCTGATGGATCACCTGTTACGCCACCGTGCGCAGAATATGGATGTGAACAGTCCTACCCCAGTATTGAGTATGCGTTAATCATCATGATGAATGCCTGGATCCCGGAGGGGCAGCTGCGCTGGCTCTCCGGTTGCTATTTCTTCTTCTTTGCCATTCTTGGCGCATTAATCCCCTATTTGGGCGTGTTTTTGGAGTATCGCGGTTTTAACGCTGCCGAAATTGGCTTTTTGATGGCGATTTTGATGGGCACTCGCATCATCGCTCCCAACATTTGGGCAATGGTGGCAGATCGCACCGGGCGCCGCACCGAGTTAATCAAGGTGGGCAGTTTTACTGCGGCGGTGGGCTATCTCAGTTTTTTTTATGATGGCGGCTTTTTCTACCTTGCGTTGAGCCTGACCTTTTTCACGTTTTTCTGGAACGCCATTTTGGCGCAGATGGAAGTGATCACCCTGGAAACCCTGGGAGATAAATCCAACCGTTATGGCAGTATCCGCAGTTTTGGCAGTGTGGGATATATTGTCTGGGTGATAGTCACCGGGGCGGCTGTGAACTGGTGTGGCCCGCAGGCGGTATTATTTGTGGGCATGGTGTTGTTTGCCGGGTTGTTTGTCTGTTGCTTGCCTCTGTCGGCCAGCAACGGTATCAAGGAGAGCAACCGCAGCGCTGTGCCGTTGAAACTCAGTAAACCCATCATCTGGTTTTTGTTGTCGGCCATGTTGCTGCAAGCAAGCGTTGGCCCCTTTTACGGCTTTTTTGTGCTGTATCTCAAACAGGCGGGCTACAGCGAAGCCATGGCCGGTTTCTTTGTGGCCTTGGGAGCTTTTTCGGAAATTTTCATGTTTGCGGTCGCTCCCAAATTATTGCGGCGTTTTTCGGTGCGCATCTTGCTGATGACGGGCATGGGCGTGACCGCGCTGCGCTGGTTATTGGTGGCTTTCGCACCGGAAGACATGGCATTGCTGGCATTGAGCCAGGTGATGCACGCATTTACTTTCGGGCTGGTGCATGCAGCCTCCATCCAGTTTGTGCACCGGCATTTTGCCCAGCAGCACCGCAGCAAAGGCCAGGCATTGTACGCCAGCCTCAGCTTCGGCGTGGGCGGCGCCCTGGGGAACTGGATTAGCGGTCACCTCTGGGGGGATGGCAGCCAGACCTGGCTGGTATGGGTGTTTGCGGCGGCGTGTGCGGTTTTGGCCATGCTGGTAGTGCTGGCATTGCCTGAAGAGCGCTCATCGTCTTCCCGCCAACGCCCGCTGACGGCCACGGAGTAGGGAGGCTTATCATGCAGCAGATATTACGTATAGGACTGATTATCAACCCGTTGGCCGGACTGGGGGGCAGTGTGGCCCTCAAGGGCAGTGACGGGGTGGCAGCGCAAGCTTTGGCGCTGGGGGCCGTGCCCAAAGCCAACCAGCGGATGCAGCAGGCCTTGGCGTTGCTGCAGCCTTATGCCCAGCGGGTGCAACTGATTACGGCAGGCGGTGACATGGGATTGCAACTGGCCCAAGCAATGGGATTTACCGCCCACAGTTGTTATCAGCCTGCAACCCCCAGCACTGCTGATGACACCCGTAATGCGGCCAAGGCGATTTTGGCGCAGCAGCCGCACCTGTTGCTGTTTGCCGGTGGCGATGGCACGGCGCGGGACATTTACAGTGTGGTGCAGGATGCCTGCCCGGTGCTGGGCGTACCGGCCGGCGTTAAAATTCACTCCGGCGTGTACGGCATCACGCCTCACGCCGCCGGGCGGGTATTGCAGCAACTGCTTGACGGGCAGTTGGTGAGTCTGATGGCCGCCGATGTGATGGATATCGATGAAGAGGCTTTTCGTCAGGGGCAGGTGCATGCCCGCTGTTTTGGCGAAATGATGGTGCCTGCCGAACCCCGTTACATCCAGTCGGTGAAAATGGGGGGCCGGGAAGTGGATGAGCTGGTGCTGGCAGATATTGCGGCCGAGGTCATCGAACAGATGGATGATGAACTGTACGTCATGGGTTCAGGCTCCACGGTGGCGGCCATCATGGACGAGATGGGGCTGGACAATACCTTGTTGGGGGTGGACCTCATACAGCATCAGCGGTTATTGGCACAGGATCTTGGTGCTGCGGAGCTACTGGCTGCCACCGCTGGCAAGCCTTGCAAGCTGGTCATTACCCTGATTGGCGGCCAGGGACACATACTGGGGCGGGGCAATCAGCAGTTGTCGGCAGAATTCATCCGCCGTATCGGCAAAGACAACATCATCATTGTTGCCACCAAAACCAAGCTCAAAGCACTTGCAGGACGGCCGCTTATCGTAGATAGTGGCGACCCGTCGCTGGATCTTGCACTCAGCGGTTATTATCGAATCATTACCGGCTACCGTGATTACGTGATGTATCCGGTGGCTAACCCGGATCTCGTGGAGTAAAACATGCTGCAACACTATGAACAGGCACTGGAACACTGGCTGGCAGAAATTGTGGCCAACGGCGATGATGATGCATTGTTTGCCAGTGGTTATCTGCAGGGACATTTTGCCGTGGTACTGGCAGAGCTGGAGATGGAAGCCGAGCAGGGCACTGATGCATTGGCGGCCAAAATGCAGGAATGCCTGAAACAGGCTGCCAAGGAGCTGGAAGATCCGGATTACCGCTTGGTGGAAAACGCCTGGCATGAACTGCAGGGCCGTATTGGCGCTTAATCATCCTGTTTCCCAGACATGGCTCAACCTCAGGTTTAATGCCATGGCATGAGCCCTTGTGATCAGCATGTTATGCCAATGATTACAGGGGCTTTCCTTTCAAAAGCTTACGCGACCACATACGGTGGGCGCTGAGCCGTTCCAGTTCATCTGCGGATAATGGCAATGGCTGGTGGGTAAGTTCCGCCGCCAGCATCTCTGCTGCTAAAGGGCCGCTGCACAATCCCCGGGAACCCAAGGCGCCCAGTACATAAAGTCCTGAATGGCATGGTGCGGCCGTTTGCTGCCAAAAATGGCTGTCCCTTGCGGAGGCGGCCAGGGTCTTGAGGGCCGGGACATCCGGCACTGCGCCCACCATGGGCAGGTGATCGCGGGTGACCATGCGAATGCCCACGCGGGCGCGGCTGCCAATGGCAATATACTGTGGCCATGTGGCATCAGGGTAGCTTTGCTGGATTTTGCTCAGGTTGTCCTGTTGTTCGGTCTCGCTGTAATGGCGGGCGTCGCCATCCTTGACATAGCTGGCCCCAAGGCAGTGCACTTGTTGCCAGGCAGGGGTGAGATACCCTTTGTTGCAGAGTACGGTTTTAATGCCCGCCAGGCTGGGCTGGGTTGGCACTTCACTTACCTGGCCGCGAAACGCCGTGGCCTGCAGTTGTGCCGTTTGATGATAACGGGTCATGCCGTTGCCACTGGCAATGACCACCGCCGCAAACGGGCCGTAGCACTGGCCTTGGGCATCCTGCACTTGCCACTGTGCATTGTGTGGCTTCAGCGCTGTAATCTTGCTATTAACGGCAATGCGGGTGTGGCCCAACACCTGGGCACGCTGCAACGCAGCCTGGGTCAGCTTGGGTGGGCAAACCCAGCCCCCCAGCGGATAATAAAGGCTGGCTTCATTCAGGGGCACGCCGGCAACGGCGTTTGCCTCGCTGGGTGACAATAACCGTAGCAGCTGTTCAGACCAAGGCTGTCCGGTGGCAATTTTGTGCAGTTTGGCTCGGCTGCGTGGGTCAAATCCGCTTTGCAACACGCCGCAAAAATCGTGGGGAATATCGTATCCCTGTGCTGCCAGCTGCTCAATTCGCTGCCGACTAAAAAGGAATCCTTGCTGGAAAAAGTCGTTTTGTGGCCCGGCATCCGGTGCCAGCAATGGATAAAGGGCGCCTTGGCGATTGCCGCTGGCGCCTTCACCGGGACACTCATCGGCGCAGAATACCTGATTTGCAATGCCACGTTCTGCCAGCGACAGCGCCAGCATGCTGCCGGCAATTCCCGCCCCGATAATGGCGACCGGGTGTTTGGGGGCGATGGGCGGCAGGCTGTAGCGGGGGAAGGGCAAACAGCGCTCTGATGCCTGATGGTTCAGTGCCCGGCGCTCCATGGTCGCAATGCTATCTGCCGCCGGGGTTGTGGGTTGGTCCGCAGCTGGTGCTGATGTCAGAGACTGGCAGTGAAATCCGGCGGTCATAAACTTTTGTTTCAATGCGCTCAGGCGGGAGACGGGTGCGTGAGCAAGCTGCAGGTCAATCACGGCGTCATCCAGGCTTAGCCTTGCCAGTTGCCAAACCCACGCCATCTCGGGCATGAACGGGGCACCCCAGTACCAGCGACTTATCCAGGGGTGACCAACCTTGGGGTTGGGTACCACCATGGCGGCGAGTACAGCCTGCTGGCAACTTAAGTAAATATCCAGCGTTAATTGCCCGCCTTCCAGCAGTATGCGCTGGCAACCGGCCAGCGGTAGCAACGGTTGCTGCATTAAGGCGGCTATCAAAGGCAGGTGGTGATAAGGCGCCAACTGCACATGCAGTTGTTGCAGATGACTTGCCGCATCATCCGTTGTATCGTCAGCAGCAAACATCAGCACATGAATGCGGCGATGGGGCGCTTTTGTCAGTGCCGCGGCGCAATCTTGCAGCAGCCTGGGCAATGCCGCCGTACCACAGCCTCCCAGGTAAAGCGTTGTGACGTTGTTTGTGCTTGCTGTAGCGCTATTGGTAATGGACAAGGGCGGATAAATCTCCTGTAATTGGCCGTGAGCTGCCACTTAGGGGCGTAAACGGGCATTATTTTATCTATATTTATGGAAAGCTGACCACTTCAGAGTGCTAAAACCGCTAACATTGCGTCAGCAAATCGAAAGTACTGACAGTACGGATGGATAGTTAAACATGAAAAGAGTTGTAATCACCGGTATCGGCATTGTTTCCAGCATCGGCAATAATCAGCAGGAAGTGGTTGAATCCCTGCGTGCTGGTCGCAGTGGTATCACCCACTCTGCACAGTTTGAAGAAATGCAGCTGCGCAGCCAGGTTTGGGGCAATGTGAAACTTGATCCCAGTGAACTTATCGATCGTAAGGCATATCGCTTTATGGGTGATGCAGCCGCATACGCCTATCTTGCAATGAAAGAAGCGATTGAAGATGCCAACCTGACCGAGGAGCAATATTCTGATCCGCGGGTAGGGCTGATTGTGGGTTCAGGTGGCGCATCTTCTGCCAACCAGGTACAAGCCGCTGACACCTTGCGTAGCAAAGGGGTAAAGCGCGTTGGCCCCTATATTGTGCCTCGAATTATGTCCAGCACTACCAGCGCATGTCTGGCAACCCCATTTAAAATCAAGGGGACGAGTTATTCCATCAGCTCCGCTTGTGCCACCAGTGCCCATTGTATCGGTCATTCTGTCGAGCTTATCCAGCTGGGCAAGCAGGACATGGTCTTTGCCGGCGGCGCAGAAGAGATCAACTGGACACTGACCATGGGGTTTGACGCCATGGGCGCTTTGTCTACCAAGTACAATGATGATCCTGAAAAAGCCTCCCGTACTTACGATGCAGACCGTGATGGTTTTGTGATCTCCGGTGGCGGCGGTATCGTGGTCTTGGAAGAGCTGGAACACGCACTGGCTCGCGGCGCCAAGATTTACGCTGAAGTCGTAGGATACGGTGCTTCTTCTGACGGCTATGACATGGTGGCCCCAAGCGGTGAAGGTGCCATGCGCTGCATGCAGATGGCACTGCAGGATGTGGATACCCCCATTGATTACATCAATACCCATGGGACATCCACCCAAGTGGGCGATGTGCGTGAGCTGGACGCCATTCGTGAAGTCTTTAGCGATCACATTCCTCCCATTGCCTCAACCAAGTCACTGACCGGCCATGCGCTGGGTGCTGCAGGTGCCCACGAAGCCATTTACAGCTTGCTGATGCTGCAAAACGGTTTCATTGCCCCGTCCATCAACATTGAGAATCTTGATGAACACGCTGAGGGCTTACCCATTGTACGGGAATGCCGTGATGCGGAGCTGAACACCGTCATGAGTAACAGCTTCGGGTTCGGTGGCACCAATGCCACGTTGGTAATGCGTAAATACCGCGGTTAATCAGTCGGTTGTTACAGATGAAAAGGAAGCTTCGGCTTCCTTTTTTTGTGGCGGGATCTGCGCTGGGCAACGGACGTCAGCCGTGAATTGGGGTAAACTAACCGCTTTACAGTGTTACTCGCCGGAAAGCGCCATGAAGTTGGTTGTAGATGAAAACATGCCTTATGTCTCCCAGTTGTTTGCCCCGCTGGGGGAGATAGTCCCTGTCAATGGGCGGCAACTGGATGCCGCCTCGGTGGCTGATGCCGACATATTGCTGGTACGTTCTGTCACCCGGGTGGACGAAGCGCTCCTTGGCGGCAATGCCCAACTGAAATTTGTGGGCAGTGCCACCATCGGCACGGATCATGTGGATGTGGATTATCTCGCCGCCAGAGGCGTGCCTTTTAGCAATGCGCCGGGATGCAATGCTACCTCCGTGGGGGAATACGTGTTTATTGCCCTGCTGGAGCTGGCGGCAAAATATGGCACGTCGCTCAAGCAGCGCAAAGTCGGCATTGTGGGTGCGGGTAATACCGGCACGGCGGTGGCGAAATGCCTTAATGCCTATGGCGTCAGCACCTTATTGTGCGATCCGCCTAAGGCCCGGCAGCATGATGCCCGCCAGTTTCACCCGCTGGACACCTTGCTGCAGGAATGTGACGTGATTACCCTGCATGTGCCGCTGACACACGGCGGGGCGGATGCCACCCATTACCTGCTTAATGAAGCGCGCCTGCAAGCATTGCGCCCCGGCTGCTGGCTGGTGAATGCCTGTCGTGGCGAGGTGATTGATAATCAGGCCTTGATACGGGTAAAACGGCAGCGCCCGGATTTGGCCTTGGTGCTGGATGTCTGGGAAGGTGAGCCCAATCCCATGCCTGAATTGGTGGCGTTGGCGGATATTGCCACCCCCCATATTGCCGGTTACAGCCTAGAAGGGCGGGCAAATGGCACCTTGATGTTATACCGCCAGCTACAGCGGATGCTGGGATTGCCCCTGACCAAAACGCTTGAGGATTTACTGCCGCGCCGCTGGAGTTCCCGGCTGGTGCTGAATGGCGCCCCCAGCGAATATGAGCTGCTGACCTTGTGCCGTTTTATTTATGACCTGCGTGATGACGACAGGAAATTCAGGAAAATTCATCAAATTCCTGGAGAATTTGACAATATGAGAAAAAATCACCGTTATCGGCGGGAGTTCAGTGCGGTAGCGCTGGAAAATGTTGCAGGTTATGGGGTAGATTGGTTATCTGAATTAGGATTTTCTGGAGTCAAAGGGTAAATGTCGCAAGAATATAATGTTGTAGTGTTGGGTGCTTCCGGGGCAGTAGGTCAGACAATGATCGAAATCCTTGAAGAACGTAATTTCCCGGTCGCCAATCTGTATCCTCTCGCCAGCAGTCGCAGTGCCGGCAATACGGTCACTTTCCACGGTAAACAGCTGGACATTATTGACGTGGAAACCTTTGACTGGAGCCAGGCCCAGATTGGTTTCTTTTCTGCCGGTGGCGATGTGTCTGCCAAGTGGGCTCCCATTGCGGCAGATGCGGGCTGTGTGGTGATTGATAACACCTCGAATTTCCGTTACGACGCCGACATTCCGTTGGTGGTTCCCGAGGTGAACCCCGGCGCCATTGCGGACTTCCGTAACCGCAATATCATTGCCAACCCCAACTGCTCCACCATCCAGATGCTGGTGGCCTTGAAACCGATTTACGATAACTTCGGCATTTCGCGCATCAATGTGGCTACCTATCAGTCAGTCTCCGGTACCGGGAAAAAAGCCATTGAAGAGCTGGCACAGCAAAGCGCCCAGCTGTTGTCCGGCAGACCGGCTGACGCCAAAGTGTATCCCAAGCAGATTGCCTTTAACGTGTTGCCCCACATCGACAAGTTCATGGACAACGGCTACACCAAGGAAGAGATGAAAATGGTGTGGGAAACCCACAAGATTTTTGGTGACAACAGCATTTTGGTTAACCCTACCGCCGTGCGGGTTCCGGTGTTTTACGGCCACTCAGAAGCGGTACACATTGAAACCATGCAACCTGCCGATGCCGCATCGGTCAAGGCGGTGCTGCGGGATGCCCCCGGCGTGGTGCTGTTTGAAGATGATGACGACTATCCTACAGCCGTGACTGAAGGTGCCGGTACCGATCCCGTTTATGTGGGGCGCATCCGCAAGGATATTTCCCATGAATATGGCATCAACCTGTGGGTGGTGTCTGACAATATCCGTAAAGGCGCGGCACTTAACAGCGTGCAAATCGGTGAATTGTTAATCAGGGATTACCTGTAACAGAACGCCATTCATCCGTTTTTTGCGTAAGGCCTGCATCCGTGCAGGCTTTTTTTGTTTTATAAATGTGAATGGTAGCAGCTCCAACATTTCTGGTTTATAGTAATCCCAATAAATACAATGCCTAAAGCCAGTCATTTACGGGCAATTCTCGGTGCTTGCAAGGGAATAGTTGATGAACTTTCGCACTTCATATCTCACAGGCCTGACGGCCGCTTTTTTTGCCCTGAGCTTACAGTGCGTAAGCTTGCCGGTGCAGTCGCAATCGCTCAAGGTAACAGGCCCGGAGGGCCAAAGCCGGGAGCAGCCCAGGCAGTATGGCCCCACCACCCCCAGAGATACCTTCTGGAGCATTGCCAATCAGGTAAGGCCGGATCCCAGCGTCAGCATCTATCAGGTGATGGCGGCCATTTTTGAAGCCAATCCCCACGCATTTTCCGGCAATAATTACAACAGCCTTGAAAAAGGCATGATTTTGTTAATCCCCTCCAAAGCCACCATGCTGGCCATTCCCAAGAGTCTGGCGCAAGAGCGGGCCCAACGGGATGACAGCCACTGGAAGCAACAGCTTGCCGCCGCCAAAAAACAAAAACCGCTGGCTGAACCCACACGCACGGCCCCTGCTGCCGCTACAAAACCCTCCGCTACCCAATCCACCGCCACCACAGATGCCGAAATCCCCGCGCTGAATGTGGAAAATCTGCAGATGGTCAATCTGAAACTCAGTAATGAGCTGAGCCAGACCAAAGAGCAACTATTGCGGGCGGATACGGAAAACAAAGAGCTGCAGTCGCAGATTGAGTCCTTGCAGCAGCGGGTCACCGTACTGGAAGAATCATTGAAAGCGGCGCGGGAACAGGTGGCGCAACTGCAGCAGCACCATCCTGAGCAAGAAAGCGCCAACGGGGCGACACCGGTTGCGGACCCCATGGTGGCAGACAGTGCAGAAAACGCCCCCGTTGCCGCTGATGAGGCGGTCACAGCCGCGCAATCAGCGGCCGAAGACACGCCAGCTTCCGTTACTGATGCGGCCGACACCCGTACTGCCCCTGAGCCTGCTGCCGGCAATGATGCCCCTGCAGCAGCGCAGGAGCCGGTGCCGGCACCCAGTAATTTCTGGCGCACCCTCATGGCCAATCCGCTGCTGTTCGGCATTGGCGCGTTAGTGCCATTGGCGTTGCTTTTATTCTTCCTCGGACGTTACTTCATCCGCCGCAAATCTCCGGCCGAAGCGGCGAGTGGCAATGAAAGCGATACCACAGCACCTGCTGAAACCCATGATGATGCCAACGATTTGGCTCAGGATGATGTGGGGGCAATCCGCTTGGACGGGGATGATGAGCTGGGTGAGCAACTGAAGGATTTACAACAGTTGCAGCCTGAGCCTGACAGCCTGCCGGATGATGCGGCGGTTGCTGACATGCCTCAGCATGAAATGTTTGTGGATGAGGGCGACACCAAAGCCAATGACGGTTTTTCTGCCGATGATGCCCAGTCACTGGATGACCTGTGGGCGGAAGCCATGGGTGAGCAGGCGGCGGATAGTCCGGCATCGGCCAAAGAAGAGGATTTCGATGCACTGCTCGATGGTCTGGAGCCGCAGGAAGAGGCTGACGATACCGCAGTGGATACCGCGGCTCTTGCCGATGAAGTGCCTGTTAGCCAGGCTGCAGAGCCAGAGCCAGAGCCAGAGCCAGAGCCAGAAAATGACTTCATCATTGATTTTGAATCCGATCCCGCATTTGCCAGCACGGATACCCGTGTTGATGATGTAGCGCCGGCCGATAACGCCTCGGCAGAAGACTTGAGTGCCGAGATTGCGGCAGCGCTGGATGATGACAGTGTGGCGGATGCCCAGGAAGTGGATGATGTGGATGCCTTGCTGGCTGCACTGGAAGCCAGTCCGGCAGATGCTCCTGACACAGCGCTTGATGCCGAAACGGCTGATGACATGCCTGAGCGCGCAGCGCCGGTGGCTGAAGACGCAAAAGATGAGCCGCGGGCCTCTGATGCCGCAACCGTAGTCCCTGTCATAGCGCCCGGTGATGAGCCGTCAAATGATGTGACCACAACAGATGCGGTGCGGGCAACGGCCGATATGGCAGCAGATGCTGATGTTACCATCAGCGCCGCAGATGCATTGGAAAGCGGCGCTTCCCAAGCTTTCGCGGCGGATGCTGAAGTGGAAGAAAAGGCGCTTGAGAGTGAGGCAACACCGGAGTTTTCCCTGGAAGATGAACTGGCCAAGCCCGATGAAGACGATGACCTGGATGCCTTGCTGGCGGAGCTGACCGCGGCCGAGCAGACATCCAACGCTGCTGCGCCAAAGGATGTGCCATCCGAGGATACGGCCACACCCGCCAATGCCATCAAAGAGAAAGAGCTGGGCTTTTTTGATGATTTAAAAGCGCCCAAGCATGGTGTGGATGACGCGTCAGCGCCAGCACCAGATCTCAAGGACGAGCTCAGTGACGATGAACTGCTGAAAAACTTTGCCGAGCATGAGCCTGCAGTGCCGGAAGACGAGGTTTACGATCTGCATTTTGATGAGGATGATAACAGCAAGCTTACGGTGGATCAGGCGCTTGCGGCACTGGATGCCGATGCCATTGCCCAAAAACCGCTGCGCCCGGTATCGGATGCTGATTTGTCCGCGTTCCAAAAGGAAAACGGTTTTATCGACATCGATAAATTACTCAATGACGCCAGTGAAGACACCCCGGAGGCTGACCCTTATAAATCCGTTGATGTGGACATGGGCGATCTGGACGGCCTAGTGGGGCAGCAGGGGATGGTGGATGTGGATGACGAGGAAAACTCGGTGAATGCCAAGTTGGATTTGGCCCGCGCCTACATTGAAATTGATGACCGGGATGCCGCCCGAGCCTTGCTAAAAGAGGTGCAGATAGACGGTAATTCGCGTCAGCAGCAAGAAGCCCAATCCCTGCTCAAGGACATTGACTAAATTCCCATGACCATGATGGCACCTGCGGGTGCCATTTTTTATGGAAAAATCCCGCAGCCACAGATGGCTTGCCGCTATTTGTTTGGCGGATTTCCAGCGGTTTCTGCCGTGGTGATGTGGTAAAATTCGCGGCCTTAACAATAGCGGAGAACATGATGCGAATTGCGTTGGGCGTGGAGTATGACGGCAATGGCTATTTTGGTTGGCAAAAGCAGGCCGAGGTAGACTCTGTACAGGCACAACTGGAACGGGCCCTATCTGTTGTGGCGAATGAGACTGTTGAATTGCAGTGCGCCGGACGTACCGATGCCGGCGTTCACGCCACCGGACAAGTGGTGCATTTTGACACCAACGCCGTGCGTAATCCCGGCGCCTGGACCATGGGCGTCAATGCCAATCTGCCCGACAATATTGCCGTGCGCTGGGTAAAAGAGGTGGAAGCGGATTTTCATGCCCGTTTTTCCGCTACTGCCCGGCGCTACCGCTATATCATTTACAATCACAATTTCCGCCCGGGCATCATGCGTCATGGGGTCAGCCATTATCATGGCGAACTCAATGTGGCACTGATGCATCAGGCGGCCCAGTATTTACTGGGGGAAAATGACTTCACCAGTTTTCGGGCCGTACAGTGCCAGTCCAAAACGCCATTTCGCAATCTGCACCGCATCAGCGTTACCCGCCAGGGGCTGTATGTCATCGTGGATGTGGAAGCCAATGCCTTTTTGCATCACATGGTGCGTAACATTGTGGGTTCCCTGCTGGAAGTGGGGCTGGGGCGCCAGCCCGTGGACTGGCTGGGGCAACTTTTGGCGCTGAAAGATCGCACTCAGGCGGCCGCTACCGCCAAACCCCACGGCTTGTATCTGGTGCATGTGACCTATCCGGCCCACTTTGGCTTACCCGAAGTTCCCCCCGGCCCGCTTTTTCTCGCGGATTGATAGGCACGGTAATAATGCGTAAAACTAAGTGAATGCTTAGCACGAACAAGGACTTATCTTAAATGGTTGAGCAAGTATTGGTACCCGGGAGCAACGCAGGGTTGCAACAATGGCTGGATTATCAGCTGGCCATCCATCCGCAGGAGATTGAACTGGGGCTGGCGCGGGTAGCGACGGTCGCGGACAGGCTGCAGTTGCGGGATCTGGCGCCGGCCAAAGTGATCACCGTTGCCGGTACCAATGGCAAGGGCACCACCTGCCGCATGCTGGAATTAATCTTACAGCAGGCAGGCTATCGGGTGGGGGTGTACAGCTCGCCCCATTTGTTGCATTACAACGAACGGGTGCGTATCCAGGGCCATGATGCCTCCGATGGGGATTTCATTGCGGCTTTTGCAAAGATTGAACGGCAACGGGGGGATGTCTCCTTAAGTTTCTTTGAATACGGCACGCTGGCAGCCCTGATGCTATTCAAACAGGCCGCGCTGGATGTGGTGATTTTGGAAGTGGGTCTGGGCGGGCGGCTGGATGCCACCAATATCATTGATGCTGACGTAAGCGTGATTACCGCCGTTGACCTGGATCACCAAGCGTATTTGGGCAACACCCGCGAGCAGGTGGGCTACGAAAAGGCCGGCATTTTCCGCCAGGGCCGTCCTGCCGTGGTGGGCGATCCGCAAATGCCCGCCTCCGTGGCAGAGGTTGCCACCGAAAAAGGGGCCGCACTTAAACGGGTTGGCCAGGCGTTTTCATGGCAAGTGACCGACGCCACACACTGGCGTTTTACCGGCAGCCGTTGGCAGCTGGAGGGGCTTCCCAAACCCACATTGCCCTTGCCCAACGCCGCTACCGCGCTGGCCGCGCTGGAATCACTGGTGGACGAGTTGCCCGAGCGCGCCATCGCCCAGGGATTGCAACAAGCCACACTGACCGGGCGCATGGAGCATTTTTCCGAGCAGCCGCTCATTTTACTGGACGTGGCGCATAACCCCCATGCCGCCCGCTATCTGGCCAGCCAATTGCAACAGCTTCCCCGGCACGGTAAGTTGTATGCCATCTGCGGAATGCTCAAAGACAAGGACATTCACGGTGTGCTGCAGGTCTTGTCGCCCTTGGTGGATGACTGGCAATTGGTCAGCCTGCATAACGAGCGGGGCGCTACGGCAGGGGTGTTGCGCCAGGCGTTGGCAACAGATGCCCGCACTCAGCAGTTTGACACCATGGCTGCGGCCTGGCAGGCGTTGTCTCCCCGTTTGCAGCACTCGGATGTGGTAATTGTCTTTGGCTCCTTTTACACTGTGTCAGGATTTAAAGAAGCGGTGCAATCTACTGGCAAGGAATAAAGGTTTGTCGTCTCAATTTCACAATCGTTTGGTGGGCACTGTGGTGCTGATGGCACTGGGGGTGATTTTTTTACCGGATATTCTGGACGGTAAAAAAGAGCGCCAGCAGGAGCAATTTACTGAAATTCCGTTACGGCCCCAGGTCGCGGCAGCGACGAGCCCTGAGCTGGACAGTGTCGTCCTGGATGAACCGGACTCCGCGGCTGCCATGCTGGCCAACACGGCAGCTAAAGCCCCCCCAACCACGCTTGATGTGAGTCCGGCAGACACGTCCGAGCGCAGCGTAACTCCCACAGAAAACAGTGTTCCAAAGAATGTACAGCCTCAGCCAAAGGCCGTGGAAAAACCCCAAACTGCAGCCCAGGTAAGCTGGACGATTCAGCTGGGGGCCTTTAGCAATGCCGCCAATGTCAAAGCACTGGTGCAGCGTCTTAGAAAAAACGGTTATGCCGCTTATACGCTGCCACAGAAGCCGGTTGAGGGGAAATTGACCCGGGTGTTCGTGGGGCCGGAGGTGTCGCTGGAGCGCTTGAAAACCCAGCAGCAAAAGGTGGAAACACTGACCAAGCTCAAAGGCAAAATCGTGCATTTCAATCCGCTGGAAAACTGAGCCCTGGCCTTTTGAACGGCGCAAATAATTGTACTGCCGGGGGTGAGAATCGGCTCACTCTCTGGTAGAATCCCCGCGAAATCAATCACTGCTGGACACTTCTACCCATGGCTTGGATAGATTACGCCATCATCTTTATTATTGGCCTTTCAACCCTGATCAGCCTGATCCGCGGGTTTGCCAAAGAAGCCATCTCTCTGGTGGTCTGGTTCGCGGCTTTTTTTATCGCCAGCCAGTTTTATCAGGAACTTGCCGTTCATCTCACCCAAATCAATGACCAAGTGCTGCGTAATGGTGTGGCGATTGCCATTCTGTTTGTGGCAACGTTGATTATCGGTGCCATGATTAACTATCTGCTGGGACAACTGGTGAATAAAACCGGGCTTTCCGGCACCGACCGTTTGCTGGGTGCCTGTTTTGGCATCTTGCGGGGCGTGCTGGTGGTGAGTGCCATTTTGTTCTTTCTGGATGCCTTTACCGGCGCGCCGGATACACAGTGGTGGAAAAGCTCCCAGTTGGTGCCCGAATTCGGGGTGGTGATCCAGTGGTTTTTCAATTACATGGAGCATGCCTCCAGCTTTGTACCCAAAATATAAAAATACCGTCATCAGAACATCTTACAGTGAGGAAAGTTACCCATGTGTGGTATCGTCGGAATAGTTGGCCGCTCATCGGTTAATCAAACCATTTATGATGCACTCACCGTGCTTCAGCATCGTGGCCAGGATGCGGCGGGGATTGTCACCGTGGATCAACAGGCCTTTCGCCTGCGAAAAGCCAACGGGTTGGTCAAGGATGTGTTTGAGCCCAAACACATGCAGCGTTTGCAGGGCAATGCCGGTATCGGACATTGTCGCTATCCTACCGCGGGCAGCTCCAGTGCCTCGGAAGCGCAGCCTTTTTACGTAAACTCCCCCTTTGGCATCGCCTTGGCCCATAACGGCAATCTCACCAATACGCTGGAACTGAGCGAAGGATTGCTGCAAAAGCGCCGCCATATCAATACCACGTCCGATTCAGAGGTGTTGTTGAACCTGCTGGCGGATGAACTGGATAAAACCGACAGCCTGAAACTGTCTGCCGATGAAGTGTTCGATGCGGTCACGCGCGTGCATAACCAGACCCGTGGTGCCTATGCGGTAACGGCGATGATTATCGGCAATGGCCTGCTGGCATTTCGCGATCCGTTCGGTATCCGGCCATTGATTTTGGGCAAGCATGAAACCGCTGAGGGCACCGAATACATGGTGGCCTCCGAAAGCGTGGCACTGGATGCCGTAGGGTTTGAAGTGATGCGCGATGTGGCGCCTGGTGAAGCCGTTTACATCACGCTTGATGGTGAGCTTTACACCCGTCAGTGCGCTGAATCACCCGTGTATGCCCCGTGCATTTTCGAGTTTGTTTACTTTGCCCGGCCAGATTCGACCATTGACAAGATTTCCGTGTATGCCAGCCGGGTGCACATGGGCACCAAGCTTGGCGAAAAAATCAAAAAAGAATGGTATGACCATGACATTGACGTGGTAATCCCCATTCCGGAAACTTCGGTGGACGTGGCGCTGGAAATCGCCCGTTGCATGGACTTGCCATACCGCCAGGGCTTTGTGAAAAACCGCTATATCGGCCGTACGTTCATCATGCCGGGGCAGCAGCAGCGGAAAAAATCCGTGCGCCGCAAGCTCAATGCCATCAGTGCCGAGTTCAAAGGGAAAAATGTGCTGCTGGTGGATGACTCCATCGTGCGGGGCACCACTTCAGAGCAGATTATTGAAATGGCCCGTGAAGCGGGTGCCAAAAAGGTTTACTTTGCCTCGGCAGCGCCGGAAATCCGTTTCCCCAATGTGTACGGCATTGACATGCCCACTTCCAATGAGTTGATTGCCTATGGCCGGGAAGCGGATGAAATTGCCAAAATCATTGGTGCCGACGGCATTATCTTCCAGGGACTGGATGATTTGATTGAAGCGGTGCGCATGGAAAATCCTGACATCAAGCGCTTTGAAACCTCGGTTTTTGACGGCCATTACATCACCAAGGATGTGGATCAGGCGTATCTGGATCATCTTACCCAGCTGCGTAACGATGACTCCAAAGCCAATCGCAACCGGGATTTGGGCACCAATCTGGAATTGCACAACGTTTGCCATCCGTAACGATTGCGCCATTTGCACATCATCTCTCCCCGTTGCGGTAACGTGACGGGGATTTTTTTATCCATAACGCCTACCTGAACGGTTAAACGTCCGTGGGGTTGGCTTAGGCGTATGTGCTGTACTACGCCATGGCATGTTGCGCCATCAGGTAGCAATCGGCAATATTCTTGAGGTTTTACCGCAGGATGCAGTGTGATTGCCGGAATAGTACCGGCATAGATTGCCCCATAAAAAAAACGGCGCCGCAGCGCCGTTTTTCATTTGGGTTGAACAGCGGTTATTTACCGGCGTTCTGGTGCAGTTTTATCACATCGTAGCTCTGGCCTTCTGCATGGCAGTAGGCACAGGTTTCGCCACCGACCTGATAAGTGCGGCCACCAGAGGCATCCGGCGCATATACCCCACCGTATTTAATGGCGTGGCCGGCCCAGTGCGCAACGTCGTTGTGACAAGCCGCACAGGCTGCAACGGTAGGTGACAGCTCGGATATCTGGCCTACAGTATCCTGCTCGGCGTCTTCAGCGGCAACCAGCTGGGAGTTTTCCTGTTTTAACTGGGTGAACTTCAACTGGCCTTCACTGTGGCAAGCCTGACAGTTGCTGGCAGATTGCGGATAGGTTACGGCACCGTTGGGAGCCCCCATGGCGCTGACCGTGCGGGTACCGGCATGCAGGGCATGCACCATGTCACGGTAGTTCAGGGAGTTGTTGATGGTGCGTATGGCCTTGATGTGATCCGCGCCGGCAACGTGGTAAGTGTTATCTGCATTCAGATACGCCACGGTGTCGTTATTGTGACAACTGTTACAGCTGCCGTCGGTCAATGCGGTGGCACTTACCGGATTATGGCAAGAGTCACAGCTTTGTCCGCTAACGGTCACATTCGGAGTGGTGTGGGCACTCATGATCCGCTGCTGCATTTCGCCATCGTGGCAGGATTGACACCCTTGCTCAGAGGCAATGACAGGACGTTTGCTAACGGCGCCGGTGAGATCCAGTGCATTGGCGGAAATCACTTCCACTTCACTGCTGGCATCTTCACTGTTGCAGCCAACGGCCAATACCGCATCCTGATTGGCGCAGACCAGCATTTTCGCTTTAACCACGGCTTTGGAGACATCGCCCAGCGCGGCTACATCCACATTGCTGATGGTGGCGGTCAGTTTATGGCCATCCATGCTGAGGCTGACATTATCACCCGCCTTGCTGATATCCCACATCTGGTGCTGGCCGTTGTTCAGCGGCCGGTTCAACAGATCAGGCTGACCGTTGACTACCAGCAGCAGTTTGCTGATGGCCGGTTCCTGGGCCGGGAAGTTGACGAGTTTGTCAAACTCAACGCTTACCTTCAGGCTGTCATTGCCAAGGGTCACGTCGCTCAGCGACATGCCGTACAAATCCTTCAGGGTCTGACGGGTTTGCACAAGCTTATCGTGGAACAGGTTGGCCCCTTGAGGGTTACTGCTGTCTGGGTGACAACCGGCGCAGCCATTATTCCAGGCTTTGGGGAAAAGCTCCCGGTCATGGAACAGGGCGGCAGCGGTACCATCCCAAGTGTCAGGTGCCTGGCTTATCTTGTCCTTGTGGCAGCTCAGGCAGCTGTTGTTACCGGGGATGGTGTACTGACTGGCCTGAGCGGTTGCATCACTGATGTGACAACTCTGACAATCGGCCACTTCACCGGGATATTGCACGTTGCTGTAATCGTGCAGATGACTGCCATACCCCACGATTTTATAATCCGCCTGGTGGATTTTATGTACCAGCGTGGCCATATCAATGGCATTACCGGTTTCCGGATCGCCAGAGTAGGTGGTATGGCACATGACGCAACCGTCAAAGTTGAAGCGTTTGTCGCCGTGCATCAATAACCGGTGTTCCTCATTGCCAAGGTCGGCAGTATGGCACCGGTAACAGCTTTGTTGCGGATCAACAAGTTGACGGCCTTCATCAGTGGCCACCATTTTGCCGGTAGCGGGGATAAAGTCGTAAGTGGTGTTCACCAGCGTTTTGCTCACATCACCGTATTTATCGGCTAACAGCTCCAGATAGATGCGTGTGGGAGCATTGGCATCATATTGGGTGTCCAATCCGGTAAATTGCGGATAGTCCGCCAGCGTCTTGCTAAAGGTGTAACGATAGTGACCGCTGCCAAGGTTGGTCAGGCAATCCTGTTTACAACTGCTTTCAATGCCAGCTTGCCATTGGGTTGCCGCTTTGGTGCTAGCGCCTGCACCGGGAGCGACTTCCTTATTGATGTAACTGATCCATTGTTTACCCTCGGCCATTTGGTTCTTGCTGTTGTACTCGGCAACCGCGGCGCGGTTGGGCAGCATGGGCTGTTGTGCGCCCAATTTTGCAATGCCCACGCCAAGCGCGGCAAGACTGTCAAGGGTATCCAGTCCGGTAACCGCCACACCGTTATCATTGCTCAGATAAAAATCCACGGTAACCTGGGTTTTTTCGTCAATATTGACGTTTTCAATTTGAGCCTTTAAAGTTGCGGCTTTACTAATATTAATTCCCACATCGCTTACTGGCGGTGTGGGAACATCCACTTGGTCATTTTTATTATCATTATTGTCATCAGAACACCCTGCTAATATTCCGAAATTCAATGATAATAATGCCAACCATAAAACATGGTGTTTGGTTTTCATATATTTCCATTCCTTGTTTAGAAAAGTGTCGGGCTCTAATAGGAATGCACTCGCCAATATAATCCATTTATTTACCGGTAGTTGTGTGTGATGCATCTCAGGTATTTATCTTATTGATTTTAATGAATGCACTATGGATAACATATTCGCTTCTTGGAATTGATAATTTCACTTTTAGCAAAACTGAAAAAGCAAATTTGACTGGATATGCAAAGCATTTTTTAAAATGGTTTAAATTCTACTAAGTGTGACTTGGGTAAGGAAAAACAAGGTTCCAATCTATTTATGATTACTCGTCGGGATATATCAGGATGCATAAATTAATTATATTTCTTTAGCTTATTAAGGGAAATAAGATGATCACCAGACGAGGAATGCTGAAAGGTAGCATGGGCGTCGCTGTTGGGACAGTATACAGCGGAACGCTTGTTAGCTTTTTAACAGGTTGTGGTAGCGATAACAATAATGACAACGGCAAAGACGACAACGGCGGTTCCGTCGTGGTTATGCCAGGCGGATTAATGGTTGTAAATCCAATACTGTGTGTTGGTTGCCGCCGCTGTGAAGCAGCTTGTGGCTGGAGCCATGAAGGCGATTGCGGACCAACAATTGCCAGGATTAAAGTCGCAAGCAACATGAATTATGGCCCTCACCATGTGCAGGCCAATTATTATGACCAACGTGGTGAAGCGGGTGATTTCACCGTCGTACCGCAAACATGCCATCAATGTAATGTTTGCATGGAAGTTTGCCCACAAAATGCCATTTCCATCAATGAAAAAACCGGCGCAAGAGAAGTGGATGAAAACCTTTGCGTGGGTTGTGGTTATTGTGAAGACAAATGTCCTCAACAAACCATTAAAGTCGTGCGCAGCAAAATGAAATCAGTTAAATGCGACTTGTGTCAAGGTGAACCCAACTGTGCACAGGTTTGTGCTACCGGCGCGCTGAAATTCTATACATGGGAAGAAGCGGAAGAAGCGCTAGAAGTTTATGAAAACTATACCAGTTTGGTCGGATAAGAGGTAAAAACAATGACTATGAATTTCGGCGGATGGGCTGGTAAGGTTTTGTGGGTCGATTTGACCACTAATGAAATTTGGACTGAGCCCACAGAAAAATATATCAAATGCCTTGGCGGTTCAGGTATCGGTTATAAAATCCTTTGGGATCACGATGCCGTTGGACGGACAGGCTTGGATCCTGAAAACGTTATCGTTTACTCCGTTGGGCCATTGACCGGCTCAGGCGCGATTTGCTCCGGCCGTATGACCGTGACATCCAGAAGCCCTGCTACTCCTGGGCACCTTATCACTGATGGTCACATTGGTGGCCATATCGGCCCAGAACTCAAATATGCCGGTTACGATGCGCTTGCCGTTGTGGGGGCTGCCCAGTCTCCCGTGTGGATCCGCATTGAAGATGACAAGGTTCGCATTGAATCCGCTACCGGTATCTGGGGTAAAGGCACTTACGACAGTAACGCGGCCATCACCCAGGCAATGGCGCAGGGCGCTCAGGTATTTGCCATCGGTCAGGCCGGTGAAAACCTGGTACCCATGTCAGGCTTCATGTGCCCAGGTGGCCATGCTTCAGGCGGCCACGGTGCGGTAATGGGTGCCAAAAAACTGAAAGGTGTGGGCATTAAGGGTACCGGTGTTTGCCCCATTGTTGCCAGCAATGAAGAAATGCGTCAACTTGACGACCACATCCTGGGGATTATCGGCTCCAACAATAACCACGTGGTGCCATCCACTCCACAGAGCTGGGCTGAATACTATTGCTCCAGCAGCCGTTGGAAAGCCCGTGATGAAATTACCTGGGGCGCTGCTGATGAGCCGGTAGAGCTGGGCGAAGTGGCCTGGGATCAAAAAAACCGTATCGGCTACCGCTGCTCCATGGCAGAAATGTACGTAGGGGTGGAATACACCAATAAATGGCTGAAACGTATGGGGGGCTGCCATGCTTGCCCAATCCGTTGCTATTGTGAACTGAAAGTGCCAGAGCTGAAGAGTCGTTTCCACTTCAAATCTGAATACTTCACCAACACTTGCGGCGGCTTTATCTGGAGTAACTATTTGTTGCCCACAGAAAAAAACACCGAAGAATATGCCTTGGCGGCCACAGCAGGCGGCTACCTGCGTGATGACTACGGCATCTTCTGCGGCTATGGCATGACCCATCATATGTTCAAAGCCATGAAGAAAGCCGGTTTGTTTGAAAAACTGCTTTCCAAAGAAGAGTTTGACGACATTCCTTGGAAACTCTGGGAAGACAAACAGCCTGAATTCCTGGTGGATCTGTATAAACGCGTGGCGTTCCCTAACGACTATTCTCACGAGAATATCGTCGGCAAGATGATGGGCGACCCCGTCAGTTACATTGTTAAGTTGGGCCTTGAAGGCAACAACCCTGCCATTGATAACTGGAACATCTATGCCGAACACGGCGTGCACCTGTTTAACCGCAGCATGCGCCATGCATTGCACCACGCCAGCGAAACCGCCGGCCAGGTAGGGGCACTGATTAACGTCATCTTCAACCGCGACCCTATGTGTCACTCCCATATCAATATCGTCAATGCCGGTCTGCCGCATGACATGCTGTCTGACATGTGTGACGAGATGTTTGGTGAAGGCGCCTTTGATCCGGTGAAATGGTACTCCCCCATCAACCTGGGCAAGGTAAGGTTCGCCAAATGGAGTGTGGTCAAGAACATGCTGCATGATTCACTGACCATCTGTAACTGGGTATTCCCGCTGGTTACTTCACCCGATAAAAACAAAAAATATCGTGGTGACACCACCATCGAGGCGCAAATGTACTCGTTGATCACCGGTGACAAAGTGACCGAAGAAGAATTGGACTTCAAGGCAGAACGCATCGTGCAATGGCACCGCGCCTTTACCGCATGGGAAATGCAGTCCAATAACCTGCGTCGTGATCACGATGTCTTGTCTGACTGGGTTTATGACATGGACTCAGATAAAAACTTCGGTGATCAAGGCACCATCAAGATGGACCGTGAAGACATTCAGACCGCGCTGACCATGTTCTATAAAGAATGGGGCTGGAATGAAGACACCGGTGTACCAACCCGTGCCACCCTGGAAAAATTCGATCTGAAAGAAGTTGCGGACAGACTGGAAGCCAGTGGTTTGTTATCGGAGTAGTAGAGAATGCAGGATCTGGTGAAATACATCAGACTCTTTAGCCAACACGGACGACTGGTCACCCTGCCGCAACTGGCAGCGGTGATCGGCCAGGAGGCAGAGCCTGAAGAGGACGATGTGGTTGGGCAGTATATTCAGTTGATTCTGGCGCCTGAATTTGCCGATATCTGCATGCGACCCTCCGTGGAGGAACATTATTTTTTCTCCAGCAAACATATTGTTGAAAGTTATGCCGATCGTTGGCTGGCCATCCGGCGGGGGGAAACCCTTGCCACACTGGCCAGCCAGGTCCGTGAGGCAAGCTGTCGCCACAATGCGGTACTGGAAGCGTCAGTGCTGGGCTACAAGCCTTATGAACTGGACAGGGAAGGACAGGACGCATTACGGGAACAGCTGGCTGCCGATCCGGATTATTGCGATGTGGCTTATGCCACCAACGCTGCCGGTGAAGGCTATTTTTATTCTACCCGTGGTTTAAATGCCGGATACGCAAAAGTTCTGGCCGACTACGACCCGGATGAGTGGTCGTGTTGAAGTGATACCTTTTTCACATCGTTGTAATTGTTAATCAGGGACGATACTTATATCTTTGGCCGCTCATTGAGCGGCCTTTTTTCATTGGGTGATTTGTGGTGACTGGCAGCCTTGTCATGTAAATCATCATGTGCATTGCAATGTTATCTTTAGGCTGGTTTGAACCATATCTTTCAGGCTACTTAGCGTATTCCATCAACTCAACAGGAGCGCCATTCACTTCAATAAACGCTACCATTAAACCTTTACTTGGCGAATTGGGTGCAATAATCACTTTTTTGCCTTTGATTTCTGCCAATAAATCATCAACTTCAAAAGCCACATGCGGAATGGTTTTTACCAACTCAGGATATGGCGCATCAGCCCAGTAGCGTTGCCACTGAATGCCATAAGGATTATTTTCATGATCCGATACGGTCATCTTTAAGTGAGGCAAGTCTATTTCGCCCTCGAACCGTTCAGTTGTTGGTATACCTAAATGATTGAACTTCATTGAATATCTGATACCTCCGGCTACCCGATTATGCGTTTTTGCATTTGCTGTGTTCATGGCCGCCACTTGCTTTTAGGTGAACATCTTTAACTGAAGGGTTGGCATTTGCAAGTGCTACATAAACCCCAACAACCATAACGGAGCCCGCACAATAATCAACATTTAACGTGACCAATGACAACTTGAGTTGTTTCAGCTTGCTTTCCAATTCGGCTGAGTTCAGCGCTTCATCCGAGGTGTTGATTGAATAGCCGTTTTCCGTTACAAAAATCGTGACAGCTTGCGGAGTCGATCGATAAGCTGGTCTGATATTGGCATTCGTCATTCCTTTGAAGTACATGGGAAGAATGCCACTTACACAGATTTTTTTATACTCTCGGTTTTCAAAGTCGATGCCGGTGTGCTTTTAGTGATGCTTCTGTTTATCTGACCAATTCGATTACCCAAGTCACTCTCTTTTTTTGTTTCTAAGCTGATCTTGTGGTGAAGGTCTGCTATTTCTTTTTGAATCCTTGTAATAGAACTGCTTATTGTTGAAATTGACATTGAAACTCCGTTTCAGATTCATTGAGAAGGCTTAAAATTTTATAGTGCGCATATATTTTGCAAAATACGCATGCCCATTGCATAAATCCATTATCTCGGTTGCGCTTTTAGCAAGCTGTTGATTGATAAACACGCTGGCAAAATGATGCCGAGAGCACGAGCACGGTTAATCGAAAAATGCCCATGGATAACACCTCCCACCCGCAAGGGCGCTTGCACAAGCCCTTGCATCCGTGCATTTAATCGACCCGGTTGCCGTACTCAAATCCCCGTTCCTGATCACCATGATGGTCGCGCAAGCATTAGGGTTGCCGTTTTTCAATCAAATCCAGTTGGGCTTGCTGCGGGTCTGTTTGCATGGCGGTTACCCCCAGGCGGTTAATGGATAAAATATTGTCCTTGGCGCTGTTATAGGGCTGCCATGTGGGCAAGGTGTCACCGTTGGGGTCGCCGTTTTTGGCAAAGTTGACCCAGTATTGCAACAACATATGGGCAAGTTGTTGGTCATGTTCTGATACCTGCTTGCTGACGCTTGGCAGGGTGTTGAAAATGAACGGCAGCGCGCCGAGAGAATTGGTTGCAAGATGTTCAGGTTGATAGGCAAAGCGGTATTGCCATACCGGGGTTTGGCGGTTGGCAAAGGTGCGCGCCACAAAACGGGTGGGTTCCAGTTGCGTTTTCTGCAGGGCAATCCGCTGCGCCAGGGTATGGTCATCCTCAATGGCGCCATAGGCGCGGCTGGCGGCAGTGCTATCGGCAGCAAATTGCGCCAGCAGTGTTTGCCGATCAGTGGTTATGGGGGCTGGCGTCATCCGGTTGCCAGCCATGCGGCCATCGGTGCCGATTAACAGCGGCACCCGGGCAAAATCCCCTTTGCGGTAAGCATCCTGGGGGGATTTTTCCACTACCTGACCGTCAATCATCGGCCCGGAGTAGGTCAGGCGATTTTTCGCCAGGGTTTGCAGGTTGAGATCTCCGGTTATCACGTTGGCCGGTAACTTACGTAAGGCTTGCAGCGCAATTTTATCGCTGCCGTTAATCTGCTGGCGTTGGGAAAAGGCCATGCCTGCGGCTTTTGCCTGCTCCCAGCTTTGTGCGCCTGCCGGGCTGTAGCGGCCGTTGCCAGACTGGATAATGGCTTTTTGAAACAGATCCCGGCCAAAGCGGCTGCTGAGCAGTGCATGCACCGCATAGCCTCCGGCTTCGTCACCAAACAGGGTGATGTTACGGGGATTGCCCCCAAACTGGATGATATTGTCCTGCACCCAGCGCAGGGCTTTAATCTGGTCGGTATAACCAAAATTACCCACAAACATGTTGCCGTCCATGGCCGGATGGGCAAAAAAGCCAAGGCGCCCAAGGCGATAGTTAATGCTGACAAACATGACCCCCGCCCGGGCAAAGGCGCTGCCGTCATATTGGGGGGCTGCACTGCCGCCATTGACCAAACCGCCGCCATGAAACCAGACCATTACCGGTGCGGGGCCTTTTGAGTGGCTCGGGCGCCACACATTCAGTGTCAGGCAGTCTTCGCTGTAATTGCCGGGCAAAGTGACGCCCGGTGTGGCTGCTGGCGCCTGCATGCAGCTTGGGCCGAAGGCAACGGCTTTTTTGATGCCGCGCCAGGCAACGGCGGTTAATGGGCGTTGCCAGCGCAGATCTCCCAACGGGGCTTTGGCGTAGGGAATGCCCAGAAACGCATCCACATTGTGCTGTTGCATCCCTTCAATACGGCCTGACTGGATTTGTACTATCGGGCCGGGTTTGGCACTGGCCACGGCAGCTGCGGCTAAACAGCAAAGTGCTGCCGTCCATTTCAGCAGATTCATGCAATCACCTCTTACGGGCGTATCACCCACATCTAAAAAAATCGTCCAATCATACAATAAACGGACAAAAGATGCCGGATTCTCCCGTGACGGCGTTAGCCGCGGCTGGCCAGCGCCAGTTTGACCCCCAAGGAGACAAACAAGGTACCCACCAGTTTGTTGAGCACGTTGGCCAGTTGCTGCCGGCCCTGAAAACGTCGGCTGGCCATATCGGCAATCACTGCCAGCAACATGCAGTAAATCATGCTGTTGAACTCAAAAATCAGTCCGAGCAGCAAAAATGCCAACGCTTTTTGTTCGGCATCCTGGCTGATGAATTGGGGCATGAATGCCAGGAAAAACAGCGCGATTTTGGGGTTCAGCGCGTTGGTCAGCACTCCTTGCATGTAGGTTTTTCGCAAACTGACCGGGGCGCATTTGGCAACCGACAGTCCATCATCCGCTTGCTTGGATTTTGCCAGCAAGGCCTTGACGCCAATGTAAATCAGGTAGGCAGCGCCAACAACTTTCACCAAGGTGAACGCGGTGGCAGAACTGGCCAGAATGGCAGACAGCCCCAGTGCGGCGGCGGTAATGTGCAGCAGCACGCCACTGGCAATGCCCAGTGCCGCCATGCATCCGGCCCGCCAGCCCTGGGCGGCGCTCTTGCTGACAATCAACAGGTTATCCGGGCCGGGCGTCAGGTTGAGCAACAAGCCTGACAGCATAAAAAGCGCAATATCATGTGTACCAAACATCATCTTTTCCTTGACGATTCTTCGCCGGGTGCAGGCGGTTAAGGGGTGGGTGTTTCCAGGGCAAATGCCACGGCCTTGGCGGCATGGATTTCCGTGGTGTCCAGCAGGGGAATGGCCGTGTCTTGCTGCTGCACCAACAGGCCGATTTCGGTGCAGCCCAAAATCACGGCTTCGGCGCCACGGGCTGCCAGCGCATCCATGATCTGCAGATAGGCGGTTTTGGAAGCCGGAACAATCTTGCCGGCACATAACTCGTCGTAAATGATGCGATGCACGGTTTGGCGCTGCTCGGCAGGGGGCACGAGTACCTCAAGGCCGAATTTTTGCTGCAATCTGGCACGGTAAAAATCCTGCTCCATGGTAAAGGCGGTACCCAGCAGTCCGACGGTTTTCACTCCACGTTGCTGCAGTATTTCACCGGTGGCATCGGCAATGTGCAGTAATGGAATGCGGATGGCGCTTGCAATCTCATCCGCCACCTTGTGCATGGTGTTGGTACAGATGAGCAAGGCATCCGCCCCGGCTTTTTCTATTTGCTGGGCGCCATGGCTCAGTAATGCAGCGGTCTGGGCCCACTCGCCCTGGTGCTGCAATTTTTCAATGGGGGCAAAATCCACGCTGTAAAGCACCAATTCGGCCGAATGCAGGCCGCCGAGCCGGGCATTCACCCCCTGGTTGATTAAACGGTAATAGCTTTGCGTACTTTCCCAGCTCATGCCGCCGAGTAACCCGATAGTTTTCATTTGTTTCCTGTCAGACTGCAATGGTGTGGCATGGCAACCCCGGGCCGGTGCGAGGGTTGCCTCTGCCGCCATCGGTTGCCATAAGTGGCATGACACCGTATTTCGGGGATAAAAAGCAAGGGGTATGATGAAAAATCAGTGAAATTGTTTGTATTGATCAGTAAATATCAGTGAAAACAACCGTTATTTTGCATATTTTTTAGCGCTATCGTTAAATGCAACGCCTTTTTGCCAGTTTTTAATATGGCAAAAGTGTGGCGTGAGTGATTGTGATGTGACTTTGTTAGGGGCATCACGGGGTATGGCCATGGGTGATGGCCATCATGGGTGGTGTTGTTATGGGATGATGTTTCACTGTTGGTGCCACACGGTTGCCGCCATAACGCTAAGCCATTGCGCTGGCAGGTAACGCGGGGGATGAATTTATGCCAGGGATGATGCCTGTGGCAGCGTGATGCGGTAAATATCAACCGGCACACTATTGCCCTGACTGTCTGGGCGACGCTCTTCTGCCACATGATGCATGCCGGCGCGGCGCATGACATGGCCGGATGCGGGGTTGCTGCGCAAATGTACGGCACTGACCGTTTGCAACCGGTATGTGCTGGCGGCAGTACTTAGCAGTGCTTGCAGCGCTTCTGAGCAATATCCCTGGCGCCGGTATGCCTGGCCAATCCAATAGCCGGTTTCTGCCTGTTGGTGCCCAAGGGAGGTCAGGCTGATGGCGCCAATCAGGCGCTGGTCATCCCGCAAGGTGATGGCCCAGCTGTAACTGTCGCCGCATTGGGCCAGTTGGCTGAGCAACTCTAGCCAAATGCGGGCATCCTCTTGGCCATAAGGGTAGGGAATGTTCAGGGTGTTATCGGCAATTTCCCTGTCATTGGCCAAGTAGGCAACGGTGGTAATGTCGCTGTGCTCAAAAGGCCGCAATAACAGGCGTTGGCTGGAAATGCGGGGCTGCTGTTTGACCATGAACATATGAATCACTCCCAAGCAACAGGCAAGGTGTCAATCGTTGATGCCGGTGAGCAGGAATACCGGGTAATCGCCGTGGGGCTTGCGGGCCACACTGACATTGCTTACCCGTACCTGGCTGAATCCGGCATGGTGTGCGGCATTGGCAATCTCGTCATGTTCAAAACCGAAATGCTGCACACCGGTATCATCAGTGTGGAAACTGCCATCCTCTTTGTCCAGATCGGCAATGGCAATAAAGCCGCCCGGCACCAGCATGCGCCGGAATTTGGCAAACATGGCGTCAATATCCGTAATGTGGTGCATGGTCATTGAAGAAATAATGCCGTCAAAGCGGCCGGGAATATCCGCATGTTCCAGATTGGTTTGAATGATGGTGAGTTCACAGGGTAACTGGGCGCGTTTTTGGGCCAATTGCCGATTCATCGAGGCTGATATGTCCACCGCCGTTATCCGGGCCACTTTGGGCGCAATGCGGGCCAGCAGCAAACCGGTGCCGGCACCAAAATCCAGCAGCTGCATCTCGGGGGTAAGTGTCAGCTGGCGGCAGATGGCATCGGCAATGTTCCCCACGTTGTCAACCCGGTGATTGTCCTGCTCATAGAGGTGCGCTTTGTGGGAAAAGTAATCTTGACTCATTTTGGCCTGTCCTTTTGTGGCTTGTCCTTGAGGGGCGGAACCACGGCATGATATTCCGCGCCATGCCTTTGTTATAACAGCGCCGGGTTGGCGCAGACAAGCCTTGATAAGGATTTATCTGAGTTTGTTGGGCAGCGCTGCAATTTCCGGCAAGCTGGCTAACTGCTGATCCCAGTGGGCTTTGCTGTCGGTATAAATATGGGCTTCAGGGGTGATGTCTGGCACGCTGTCAAGGCAACCGGCCGGCACCACCAGTAATTTGCCGTGCATTTGCCGCATGGGGAGCGCCGAACCGCAATGGCGACAAAAACTCTTGCCGTGGAGTGTGCCTGGCAACTGGAAATGGGTGACGGCATCTTCGCCGCTCAACCAATGCAATTGGGCACTGAAAGAATACAGATTGGCCGCATGGGCTGAGCCGCTGTCTTTGCGGCAACGGCTGCAGTGACATAATAAAAAGCGGTCATAATGGCCGGTGATTTCAAAAGTGACGGTACCACACAAACAGGCGCCACGGCTGACTGTCATTGCAAACTCCTTGTAATAGATGATAAATCCGCTAAGGCCATACACGAACGGTTGATGCGGTTTCAGGCAGCGTCACTGCCCAACGGGGCGGGCCGCATCAGAGGCTGGCCAGTATAGCAACGACAGTGCCTGCCAAAGAAGAGGGTTGGTTTGAAATCCTTGAATTATTACAGGCATTCTGGCTACCGCATCAGGATATACGGCGATACCCGTCAGGCGGGGTTAGTCTGCTTTGTGCGTTGCCGGGGCCACCAGGCCCCGAGCATACGTTGCGGGCGCTTCAGGCAAAGCGGTATTGCAGGTCGAATCCCACGTTGGCAAGCTGCTTTTGCTCCCGCTGCAAGTCTTTGACAAACAGGCTGATGCGGTGTTTGGGCTCTTTGAGCGCCAGTTTCAGGCCGTTGTCGGTGGCGGTGACACTGCTGATGTGAATGCTGCTGGCAATACGTCCCAGATTTAACAATACCGCCAGTCTTATCAAGGCAATCAGGCGAATGGACAGGTGTTTTTCCCCATCATCCAGCAGTTCCAGGCGTTCCAGATCCAGCTTTTTGCGGTGGTTGCCAATCAGGCGAGCCAGCAATTGTTGCTGCTGCTCACCAAAGCCGGGCATGTCACTGTTGGCTATGATGTAGGCGCCGTGTTTATGGTGGGCGCGGGAGCTGATGTGAATGCCGGTTTCATGCAAAATGGCGGCATATTCCAGGGTGTGCCGGTGTTCTTTGAGCTTCCAGCTGTCAGCTACCCCGTCAAACAGCGTCATGGCGGTAAGCCGCACTTTTTCGGCGTGTTGCCAGTCGATGTGGTAAAGCTGGGCCATGCTGTCTACCGTGCGCTGACGCACGTCGCTGTATGTGCCGATGCCCGCCAGTTCATATAACACCCCTTCACGCAGGGCACCGCTGGCAAATTCCAGTGAGCTCACCGGCAGGCGGCGGAAGAAACTGATGAGGATGGCAAGCCCGGCGGGCAGCAACGGCGAGCGCTTGCTGTCCACGTTATCCAGCTGGATGTTATGGATGTGACCCCAGCTTATCATCTTCTGTTTCAGCTGCTTGAGTCGGGGCAGGGTAACGGTATCGTCACCAAAGTGCTGCAGCAGGGCTTCGCAAATGGCCTTGACGGTTCCCGAGCTTCCCAGGGTGAGATCCCAGTTACTCGTGAAATACTCTTTTGACAGCGAGGCAAACTGTTTGTCAGCCGCACTGAGCGCGGCATTAAAGGACTCGGCGGTAATGATGCCATCCTTGAAAAAACGCTGGTTGTAACTGACACAGCCGCAACGCAGGCTTGAGAGGGAACTGGCACGGGTGCGGCTGCCAAGTACCACCTCGGTGGAGCCGCCGCCAATGTCGATAACCAGGTTTTGCCCGGCCAGTACCTGGGTATGGGCAATACCGCTATAGATAAGACGCGCCTCTTCATGGCCGGAGACCACCTCGATGGGATAGGGAATAATCTCCTTGGCCGCTTCCAGAAAGGCTTCGCGGTTTTTGGCCACCCTGAGCGTGTAGGTGGCCACCATGCGCACCTGGGGCAGGGGCAGGTCAGAAAAGCGTTGCTTGAATTCCAGCAAGCAACCCAGGCCGCGCTTTATTGCCGCATCATTGAGCACATTGTTGTTATCCAGTCCGTCGGCCAACTGCACGAGTTGTTTTTCTTTGTGCAGGATTTGAATGCTGCCGTCCTGTTCTCTGGCAATCACCAGATGAAAACTGTTGGATCCCATGTCCACGGCAACAAAGTGTTGTGCAACCTCGCTCAATTTCTCCACTCCCGTTAGGTGTTTGGTTCGTTAGCTGTCTGTTGGTCAATCAGTTGTTGGCATTTTTTTTCATAATTCACCAGATACTGGTAAACCGCAATCTGCGATCTCACCTTACGCCGGTTACCCCGGGTACGGTAGGGGTTGGATTGATCTTTGTTAATCATCCGGGCCTTGGTGTTATCCCGGAACTGGATGGCCAGCATCTCCATCAGCATTTTTTTCAGGGCAGGGTCGTTGATTTTCACGCTGACTTCCACCCGGTTATCAATGTTGCGGGTCATCCAGTCGGCTGAGCACAAATACAAGTGCTGCTCTCCGCCGGCATGGAACAGCATCAGGCGCGAGTGCTCCAGAAACCTGTCCACAATACTGATGACAAAAATGTTGTCGCTGATCCCGGGAATTTGCGGAATTAACGAGCACATGCCGCGGATAAGCAAACGGATTTTCACCCCGGCAGCAGAGGCTTCGTAGAGCTTCTGGATCAGCATTTCATCCACCAGGTTGTTGAGCTTCAAGGTGATGCCGGCCTTGCGGTTGGACTTGGCCTGCTTGATTTCATCATCAATCAGCGACAGGATTTTACTGCGGGCGTTATAGGGCGACACCACCAGTTGCTTGAAGTCAAAGCGCCGATAGGGATGTTCAATCAGTTCAAACACCTGTGCCACTTCCCGTCCTACATGTTGATCGGCGGTAAACAGCGAAATGTCGGTGTAAATCTTGGCAGTGCTTTCGTTGAAGTTACCGGAACCGATATGGCTGTATAACTTCATTTCCCCTTGTTCTTCCCGGCCCACCAAAAACAGCTTGGAGTGGATTTTCAAACTCGGAATGCCGTGGTGTACCCGCACGCCAGCTTCCGCCAGGACTTTGCTCCATTCAATGTTGGCCTGTTCATCAAAACGGGCGCGCAGCTCAATGACCGCCGTCACTTTCTTGCCGTTTTTCACCGCATCTATCAGCGACTGGATCACCCGGGATTTTTTGGCGGCCCGGTACAGGTTGATTTTGATGGACTTCACGGCCGGGTCATAGGCGGCCTGGCGCACCAGCTCCGTAAAGTGGGAAAACTTGTGGTACGGGTAGCACAACATGATGTCTTGCTGGCGAATGGCCTCAAAATAGTTATGACAGCGGTTGAAGTGCACACTGTCCAGCGCTGGCACCGGGGTGTTTTCCAGGTATTTGCGGCCAGGGTTGGGAAAGCCGATAAAATCCTTGAAACTGTGGTAACGGCCGCCGGGGATCACGCATTCGGTATTGGAGATGTTGAGCTGTTCGGTCAGCATGGCCAGCATGTGTTCCGGCATGTCCCGGTCGTAAACCAGCCGTACCGGCTCAGCGGTCAAACGCTGTTTCAGGCCCTTGGTGAGTTTTTCCAGCTGGCTTTGTTCCAGCTCGTCATTGATGTCGAAATCCGCATCCCGGGTGAACTTCATGGAATACACATCCATGCTGTCGTATTGGAAGAAGGGGGAAAACAGATCATCCATGCAGTGGCGGATAATATTGTCCAGCAAGATTAAGTGCTTGCGGGCTTTAGTTTTTTCCGGCGGTAACTGAACAAAGCGTTCCACGTTTTTGGTGGGCACTTCCACCAAGGCGTACTGGCGCTGGGTTTTAGTGTAAAAGCACACCGCCAGATAGGTGGTGTCGTCGTTGATGTGTTTTATCAAATCGGAATTTTTATGCACAATCAACGGGGTAATGTGGCGCTTGAGGTGATCCCGGAAGTATTTTTTCAGCCACTGGCTGTGGAATTCACTCAGTTGCTGCTCGTTAATCAGGAAAATGTTGCGCCGCGCCAGTTCACGCATCAGCTCAACGTAAATGGCATCAAAGCGCTCTTGCAGCAACAGCACTTTGGTCTGGATTTTGGCCATCAGGTGGCGGCTGTCGCTACGGCCGTCCTTGAGGCTGGATAACAGAGTGGCGCGGCGCACTTCTGCCACCCGCACCCGGAAAAACTCATCCATGTTATTGGAGTAGATGCCGAGAAAACGCACTCGCTCCACCAGCGGGACGGAATTATCCGCAGCCTCTTGCAATACGCGTTCGTTGAAAGACAGCCAAGATAGTTCTTTATCCAGAGAAAACTTTTCAGTGGAAGGGGACACCGCAGACTCCTTAAGGGCATAATTCCGGCCGGGCGATAGCCACTTCCAACTGCCGGATTAAATGAACATAGTAATACCATCCGGGATGGGCGTCTTGAACACAGATTGGCGGGACGTCGGCATGGCACCGGATGCAGCATCGCAAGGCTAGCAAGCTTTTGTGAATGAAAAATGACAAATAGCGTCTAAATGACATTTTTATTGCGACAATATGACATTGCGACAGGATAACCGCAGAGAATTATGGCAGTGAGGTCATTATCTGTAAACGTGTAACCCAAAAGCATATAACAATTTTCAAACAATCGGCCATGGCATAAACCGGAGGGAAATCATGAACAAAGGCATATTTGTAACGGGCGGGCTGTTATCGCTGGCACTGCTTGTTAGCGGTTGTGGCGACAATGTGGGCGAGGTCAGCCTGGGATGGTTTACCACCAAGGATGTGGTGATTGATGCCGTGACCGATCCGAAAGTGCCGGGGGTGACCTGTCACATTAGCCGGGTGGAAGCCAATCTGGATTTGGCCGATCCGTCAGACATGAGCATTGCCTGTCGCCAAACCGGCCCGATTACCGCGGCGGATATTGCCACCATTGACAAGCGCAAGGCGGGCGAGGTGGTGTTCAGTGAATCGTTAAGCGTGTTGTTCAAGCGCCTCAAGGTAAGACGGATTTATGACAGTGCACATCAAACCCTGTTATATCTGTCATATTCCACCAAAGAAGTGAAAGGCAGCCACAAGCATGCGCTTTCCAGTGTGCCGTTATGGGGCACTGCCGCCTGGGAGCCGCGCCCCCATGCGGCCGCGGGTGGCAGTTCGGCCGTGACACCACGTTAGCTGGCATGCACTTGCATGGGCTGAGAATGTGACCTGGGTTGGATTCTGCCATGTTACTGTTGCTACAGACATCGCTGATGGATGACGCTTGTCAGTGCTCGGTGGTATTGTGTGTTACGAATCTCATTTTTGTAATATCGGTGTGTTGTCGGCCCGTATCAATTCCCGGAGTTTTTGATGTTAAAACCTCTCTTGCAGACGTTGTCTGTGGCCACTTTGCTGTTTTCCCTAGGTAGCCAGGCACATTTTCAAACACTGATCCCCTCCCATGATATTGTTTCTGAACCATCGCAGCGCCAGTTGGGGTTAACCCTGCAATTTACCCACCCCATGTCGCAAGGCCCCTTGATGCAGATGGCCATGCCAACACGGTTTGGCGTGCTGGGCCCTGATGGCAACACGGATTTGCGCGCGTCCCTGAACCCGGTGCAGCAGCAGGGCGTGCAGATGTTCAATGCCACCTATCAGATTAAACGCCCGGGGGATTACCTGTTCTATCTGGAGCCGGCGCCTTATTGGGAACCGGCGGAAGGGAAAATGATTGTGCATTACACCAAAGTGGTGGTGGATGCCTTCGGCATGGAAGACAACTGGGATGCCCCGGTGGGCCTCCCGGTGGAGATTATCCCGCTGACCCGGCCGTTCGGCCTGTGGAGCGGCAATTTGTTTCAAGGGATTGTGACCCATCACGGTAAGGCGGTGCCCTTTGCCGAGGTGGAAGTGGAATGGATGAATGACGGCAGCGTAACGCCGCCGGCTGACCCCTATATCACCCAGGTGGTGCGCGCAGATGCCAATGGCACTTTCAGTTATGTCATGCCCAAAGCCGGATGGTGGGGCTTTGCGGCATTGCTGGAAGATGATCAGCCGATGAAAAATCCCCAGGGGCAGGACGTGCCGGTTGAGCGCGGTGGCCTTATCTGGGTATTCACCCGCGACATGCATTAGGAGCTGGCAGTTATGGCACATATTCCGGAAGGGGTGTTGTCGGCACCGGTATTGATTTCCGGCGCTGTCATCACCGTGGCGGCGGTAGGGTATGCCATGCGCCGCCTTGACTATGAGCGCTTGCCCCAAGCGGCAGTGCTGGCGGCCTGTTTTTTCATTGCCTCGCTGGTGGCGGTGCCCGTAGGGCCCAGTAGTGTGCACTTGCTGCTCAACGGTTTGATGGGGTTGATGTTGGGGTGGCTGGCCCTGCCGGCATTACTGGTGGCATTGCTGCTGCAAGCCATTTTTTTCGGTTATGGCGGGTTGCTGGTGCTGGGCGTGAACTGCCTGAACATGGCCCTGCCGGCATTACTCAGTTATTACCTAGTGTCACCTTGGTTGTCCAAAGCGCTGCAGGCCCGTCAGCCCCGGCAACTGTTTGCCTGCGGTGTGGCCGCCGGGGGGATTGGGGTGGCGGGTACCGGTGGCATGGTTTGTTTGGCCTTGATGTTGAGCGGTAGCGAATACCTGCTAGCAGGTAAAATCATTTTGATCACCTATTTGCCGTTGTTGCTGGTGGAAGCGTTAATCACCGGTGCCATTATCGGTTTTATTGCCAAGGTGGCGCCGGAAGCGTTATTGCAGAAATTACCGGCCACGATGAATGCAGAGGAAACCCATGCGATTAATTAACTCATGTGGTGGACGGTGCGCCACGGTTTTGCTGAGCGTCTTGCTGGCATTCAGCACACCGGCAACCGCCCATTTACTCAAAGTGTTTGCCTGGGTGGAGGGGAACCAGATTGTGGGCAATGCCTATTTTGCCGGCGGTGTTGCGGCGGCGGGCACTGAGATAACCGTGCTGGATGACCAGGGACAGTTGATTGCCAAGGCAAATCCGGATGAACATGGCGAGTTTCGCATTACCATTCCCGGCGCTGCCAATTATCGCATAGAGGCGGATACCGGGGACGGACATGTGGCACACTGGGATATCAAGGCGGCGGAGATAGCGGCCGTGCCAGAGACCAAGCCTGCAGCCGTGGCTGAACATGCTCACCCCCATCCCGCTTCTGTAACCCCCGAAGCCGCTGTTGCCCCATCTTCTGCATCATCACTGGATGCCGAGGCATTGGCACGGGTGGTGCAAACCGCCGTGGCAAAAGAAGTGGGGCCGTTGCGCCAGGAAGTGCAACAATATGCTGACCGGGTACGCTTATCCGATGTGCTGGGTGGCATAGGGTTTATTTTCGGCATTACCGGCCTCGCCCTGTGGTGGCGCAGTCGCAAGTTATCCAAATGAGTGGCTTTGTACTGCAGCACCGGGCGCTGGAGCCTGCCTGGTTTTCGGCACTCGACCCCCGTGCGCGCATGCTTGCCGCGCTGTTTTTTACCCTGGCAGCCCTGTGCTTGCACACGTTGGCGCCGTTAGGCTTGATGCTGGCCATGGCATTGTTGCTGACGTTGCTACTGGGTTGCCAGTGGCGGCTTATCATCAAGCGGTTGCTGGCGTTTGAAGGCTTCATGCTGCTGGTGTTGCTGTTTTTACCCTTTACGGTGACAGGCGAACGCTGGTTTAGCGTGGCGGGTTTGCCGGTCAGCCATCAGGGGGTGGCGCAGGCGCTAATCATCCTGTTGCGGGGCAATGCGGTCGTGCTTGCCTTGCTGGCTCTGGTGGGCTCCATGGAGCCGGTAAAACTCGGTTATGCCTTGGCGGGGTTGGGCCTGCCAGACAAGCTGGTGCAGCTGTTCATGATGACGGTGCGTTACATCGGGGTGTTATTTGATGAATACCAGCGTTTGCGCACTGCCATGAAAGCCCGGGGCTTTGTGGCCGGCAGCAATCTGCACAGCTGGCACAGTTTTGCCTATCTTTTGGGCATGCTGCTGGTACGCAGTATGGATCGGGCTCAGCGCATCAGCGGTGCCATGCGTTGCAGGGGCTTTAACGGCACGTTTCATTTACTGAGCCCGGTACGTTGGCAGCGCCGCGACAGCGCGGTGCTGAGCCTGGCATTTCTGCTGTTTTTGCTGCCCTTGTTATGGCAGTGGTGGCAATATGGCGGTTAGCTGACCGCATCAATGGAATCGATTTGTGACACAACAACATCCCCCTTTATTCTCGGTTGCCGGGCTGGATTTTGCCTATGGCGACAAGCCGGTGCTCAGCAACGTCAATTTTGAGCTTTTCAGTGGCGATCGGCTGGCACTGATAGGCGCCAACGGTGCCGGAAAATCCACCTTGTTGCGGTTGCTGGTGGGGCTTGCCAAACCCCAACGCGGCACCATTACGGCGTTTGGGCAGCGCTGCGCCAGCGAGCAAAGTTTTCAGCAGGTGCGGCAACGGGTGGGGTTGCTGTTTCAGGATTCCGATGATCAGCTGTTTTGTCCCACGGTGCTGGAGGATGTGGCCTTTGGCCCGCTGAATCTGGGGCAAAGTGCGCCCCAGGCGCTGGCAACGGCCAGGCAGACGCTGGATTCTCTGGGGATGGCCGCATTTGAAGATCGGGTGACTTACCGGTTGTCTGGCGGTGAAAAACGCATGGTGGCGCTGGCCACGGTGCTGGCCATGGCGCCGCAAGTCCTGCTGCTGGATGAACCCACCAATGGCCTTGATGCCGATGCCGAGGAGCGCCTGCTCAGCCATTTGCAGGCATTGCCCCAGGCCATGGTGATTGTGTCGCACGATAAGGCGGTACTGGAGCGCTTGGCCAACCGGGCGGTGATTTTACAGGCCGGGCAGCTCGACAGCGCGGTGATGCACCGCCATCCCCATCACCACACTCACGAGCATCTGCACGTGCATCCCGGCAGCGAGCTGCAAAACGGGCAACATGCGGACGATGACGAACATCACTGAGCGCCCGGCACAACAGGTATTGGCCGGAAACCCCAGTGTTGCATGATAAAAAAACCAGTCCATTAGGACTGGTTTTTTCAATCATCCGGCAGGACGTTCCGTTTAACGTCCCTCAGGGATTTGCTGGGTAATGCAGTGAATGTTGCCGCCGCCCAGCAAAATTTCCCGGGCAGCCACGCCTATCACTTCATGGTCCGGGAAAATCTGCTGCAGTTTGGCCTTGGCAATGTCATCGGTGGCCTCATCCAGCAGCGGAAAGATGATCCGCTGGTTACTGATGAGGAAATTCACGTAAGAACCCGCCAGCCGATCGCCTGCCTGTCGTGGCACGCCCGTGCCCTGGGTGACACCGGCCGCTTCTGCTTCGGTGCAATACAGTGGCCCGGGTTGGGGCAGTTTGTGAATGGTCAGTTTACGGCCTTTGGCATCCACGGCGTTTTGCAGCACCTCATAGGCCGCCTGTGAGCGGGCATACTGAGGGTCATTTTCATCATCGCACCAGTGCAGAATGACTTCCCCCGGCCGGGCAAAGCAGCACATGTTGTCAATATGGCCGTCGGTTTCGTCCATATAAACGCCTTCAGGTAGCCAGATAAAGTGGCTGACCCCAAGATATTCCGCCAGACAGGCTTCAATCTGTGCCTGACTCAGATGCGGGTTGCGATTGGGGTTGAGCAGGCATTCTGCGCTGGTGAGCAGGGTGCCTTCGCCGTCCACATGAATGGAGCCGCCTTCCAGAATGAGCGGTGCGGCATAACGGTCAAAACCATGCACGGCCAGCATCTGCTGGGCCACCAGTTCATCCTGATCCCAAGGGGAATACAAACCGCCGTTGTCACCGCCCCAGGCATTAAAGCCCCAGTCGATGCCGCGGCATTCGCCTGCTGCGTTTATCACCACGGTCGGGCCGGTATCCCGCGCCCAGCAATCATCGCTGTCCATGGGGATGAGGGTGACACAGTCGGGCATGAGCGCCCGTGCCTTGGCCATGCTGGTGTTGGGCACGGCCATGTAAATCGGTGTCACCGCGCCAATGGCGGATGCGACCTCGGCAAATGTGGCTTGGGCATGGCAGCCGGCGTCACGCCAGTTGTCCGGGCGATAAGGCCAAATCATCCATACCGCCTGTTGCGGCGCCCACTCGGCGGGCATGTGAAAACCGTGTTGCTGTGGTGCGCCTTGTAAGGTATTGCTGCTCATGGGGGTTTCCTTACCAGACATGTTCGCCGTCGGAGGTCAGCAATGTTTCATACATGGCTGGCCGGCGGTCACGGAACAATCCCCAGCTGATCCGCTGTTTGTCGATTTCCGCCAGATCAAATTCGTGTACCAGCACGCATTCACTGGTTTTATCGGCCTGCGCCACCAGGGCACCGGTCTGATCCGCAATGAACGAGGAGCCGTAAAACGTCATTTCCAGCCCTTCCACGTATTTGCTCTTTTCGGTTCCGATGCGATTGGAGGCGATAACCGGCACCAAGTTGGCGGCGGCGTGGCCCTGTTGTACCCGGGTCCAGTGAGGCTGGGAGTCGATTTCCGGATAGGCCGGCTCTGAGCCGATGGCGGTAGGGAAGAAAATCAGCTCGGCACCCATCAGCGCCAGACTGCGGGCGGTTTCCGGGAACCATTGATCCCAGCAAATGCCCACCCCGATTTTGGCATAACGGGTCTGCCACACCATGAAACCGGTATCCCCGGGGGTGAAAAACTGCTTTTCCTGATAGGCAGGGCCATTGGGAATATGGGTTTTGCGGTACACGTCCAGCAGGCTGCCGTCAGCATCAATCACTACCAGCGAGTTGTAATGGGCATTACCCCGGCGTTCAAAGAATGACAGTGGCAGCACCACTTCCAGCTCTTTGGCCACATTCTGGAAATATTTAATCAGGGTGCTGTCTTCTACCGATTGGGCCAGTGCAAAATGCTCCGGGCTCTGGTCAATGCAAAAATAGGGGGCTTCGAACAGTTCCTGGATCAGGATAATCTGTGCACCTTCAGCGGCTGCCTGCCGGATGAGTTTCTCAGCACGGATCACATTGGACTCAATATCCCAGAAACACGCCATTTGCGTGGCTGCAACTTTCACTTTTGCCATAGCAAGCATCCTTTTAATAAGAGAGAGGCGGGGCGGTGTTTAAACCACTCCAGAATAGCGCAAAGTGTATGTAGTTGTGATATATCCATCAAATGAATATTATAAATCCAGTTATTCATGTCGTGAATGTAAGATGAAACTGAACCAACTGGATCTCAACCTGCTGCTTGCCTTTGACGCACTGATGCTGGAGCGCAATGTCACCCGGGCGGCGGAGCGGCTGTTCATCAGCCAGCCGGCCATGAGCCATGCCCTTAACCGGCTGCGCACGGCGTTTAACGATCCCTTGCTGGTACGCACCCCCCAAGGGATGCTGCCAAGCCCCCGGGCGGAAAAACTGCACCGGGGCGTGCAACAGGCGCTGAAGTTGCTGGAGCAGCAGTTCAGTGAGCCGGAACCGTTTGAGCCAGCCCATTCCCAGCGGCGCTTTGTGATAAGCACCACCGATTATGTGGAGTGCGTCTTGATCCCGCCGCTGATAGCCCAACTGGGCAAACTGGCGCCGGGGGTGCGGATTGAAATTCTCATCCTGCGGGACCAACTGCCGGAAGCGGAGCTGGCCAGTGGTGAGATTGATTTGGTGCTGGGCTTTGATGAATACATGAAAGTGCCCCCCCACTTGAGCCGGGAAACCTGGCTGACCGAGCCGTTAAGCGGCGTGGTGCGCCGGGGGCACCCGACTATTGGGCATGAGGTGAGCCTGGCCCAGCTGGTGAGCACCCCCCATGTGTTTCATTCGCCGCTGGGCACCCGGGACTCCATTGTGGATGGTTTTTTGGCCGCCCAAGGCCTGAGTCGGCAGATTTATGTGAACAGTCAGAGTTACATGTCGGCTGCGGCGGTGGTGAGCCAAACGGATCATTTGCTGGTGTTGCCCCGGCGGGTGGCCGCCATGCTGGCCGGTCATTGGCCGTTGCAACAGGTGCAACTGCCCGTAGCCATGCCCAGCTATCATCTCAACTGTGTCTGGCATCCGGTGCAGCAGGCGCAGCCTGCCTTGCAGTGGTTAAAGGCATTGATGCAGCAGCTGGTGACGGCGTAAAGTGTGAGTGATTATCCATAATGACAACAGGAGAAATATTGTGGCAGAGCTAGCGGCGGCAACGGATTTTGAGATTGTACTGGCGGATTACCATAACCCCCGTCATGAGGCTGCCATTATCGCGCTGATGAAGCATTACGTGGCAGAGCCCACCGGTGGCGGTGAAGCGCTGCCAGCGGAGGTGATCAAGCAACTGGTGCCGGCCATGGCCCAACTGGATTATGTGTTCAGCCTGCTGGTTTTTGCCGGCAAGCAACCGGTGGCACTGGCCAACTGCGTGCTGGGATTTTCCACCTTCAAGTGCGCCAAGTTGCTGAATATCCATGATTTGGTGGTACACAGTGACTGGCGTGGCAACGGCTTGAGCCAGAAATTGCTTAATGCCATTGAGCAGCAGGCCCGGCAACGACAGTGCTGTAAAGTGACGTTGGAAGTGCTGGAAGGCAATCTGGTGGCTCGTCATGCATATTTGAAAGCGGGCTTTGTTCCCTATCAGCTGCAGCCGGAAACCGGTATCGCCCAGTTCTGGCAAAAACCATTGTGATCCCTGTGCGGCGTTAACCGTGGGGTGGTGGGGAGAACCACTGCTTCAGGGAAGGCGCCGCGCAGGCAAAAAAAAGCCTCCACATACGCAAGGAGGCAAAATAAAAGCACTTCAGAGGTAAGCATTCTTACCCATAGTGGCTGAAATTGCTCATGAATTAAAACCATGGCCCCATGCGGATAAGGCATGGGGCCATGATGGCCAACAATGGCTTTTGTGCATGGCAATGGCGGTTATTTCTTTATCCACCTGCCGCTGTTGTCCTGGATCATGTGGCCTTTTTCCGCCCGGGCAATGGCTTTTTCAGCCGCCAGTTTGGCCACATCATTCACGGCAATGCCATTTTGTTTGGCAATCTTTTCGTAATGGGCCTGGCGTTTGGCATTGATTTCTTTTACCAGTGCAGCAATGCCGGGGGCGTTTTTTACCACGGCCAGATAGCCGTTTTGTTGCTCGCCCACCAACCCTTGGTGCTTGGCGTCCTGTAAGCTCATGGCAAAACTGGAAAAACCCAGCAGCAGGCCACAAAGCAGAATGATTATGCGGTTTGTCATCGGTCAGTTCCTCATACCGGCTTAAAAGAGTTCTTCATTTGACACCAGGTCATCCAGTGCCTTATCCACCTTGATGCGGATTTCATGTTCGATTTTAACGTTCAGGTTAATCACGATGGGCTTATCCGGCGGCGCTATTTTCACCGTGGGAGTACAGCCGCCGAGCATGATGCCCAGCAATAAACAACATCCTGTTACGCGGGGGAGATGATTCATGGCCTGTTCCTGTATCACTGCATGGATGCTTCAAGCTGCGTTTGCAACCGGTCACCAATGGACAGGCTGCGCAGCAGTTGTAGCAGATTTTCTTCATGACGGTAGTTTAACTCAATTGGCCTTTCAACGCCTTTGCCATGGCCTTTGATGGCCATGTTGAGCAGCGCTTCACCGTCGGGCGCCATGTCAAAGGTGCTGTTAATTTCGCGGTATTGCAACTCCTCCAAGGTGGAAAACACAAAATCCAGATAAGGCTGGCTTTGGCGCATCTGCAGCACTGCCGGATTGTCGCCCACATGAATGACCCCTCCCGGTGCCCGGGATGCCAGATGCCCGCCACTGACCGATAACCTGTTATCGGTGATGGCCAGCGGCAGCACGCCGTCAAACAAGCCGGTGGCGGCAATGCCCTGTTGGGGGTTGGCCTGTAGCAGTTGCTGCAAATCCAGCCCCAGCAACATCAGGTACGCATCAGAGGGCTGATTGAGCCGCAGGCGGAAACGGGGCAGGGACAGGCGTCCGCCCAACGTGTTGGCTTCAGCGGCCAGCTGGATGTCGGCGTCATTGAAACCGGGCAAGAGCCAGTTGCCGGCGCGCTGGCGTTTTTCTGCATCCAGCTCTGGCGTCAGTGAAATATCACCGTTAATGCGCACGTTATCGAGCAGCACCCCGGGGTTGAATGCGGCCATTTGCAGCGCCAGTTGCTGGCAGTTGAGCGCCGCCGTGGCCGGATGCCTGGCAGGTTTGTCCACCACAAAACGGCAAAGGCTGCTGGCCTGCAATCCTTCAAACGGCAGTTGTTGATAGCTGCCGTGGGCGTCATGCAGTCGGGGTGAAATCTCGCCGCTGAGCGTCAGTGCCGTGCCCCGTTGTTGCAGGGCGATATCGGCCTCGATGGCGGCCTGGCCATAAAGTTGCCAATGGCCGGAGAGCACCAGGTTTTTGGCGGCCTGTGCCCGGATGTCTGCCAGGGGAGCCTGCAGCTGCCAGTGGCCGGTAAGATCGTAGCCCTGCAGTGGATATGGGGAAAAGGGCGCGCTGGCAAAATGGGGGCGCAGCAGGTGTTCACTGGTCAATTGCAGTTTGTCCAATTGCCATTGCTCCTTGCTGGCAAGCTGGTTGCCATCCCAGTGCCATTGCTCCTTGAGCCCTGCCTGATTGAGATTCAGCAGAGTCTCGGTGTGCTGCCCCAATCGGGTTTGCCGGGTCTTGCTGACATGAATTTGCCGGGCATTGAACATGAGCTGCTGTTTTAGTGTCAGGCGCTGCAACTGCTGCAAGGCCGGAAATATTGTCCATTGCCAGGATGGCAGCGTTAATTCCGGCAACGTGGCATGCAGCTCGTTGATACTGGCCTGCATGGTTGGTTGACGCCATTCCACGGCGCTGAGCTGCTGCTCCAGTGCCGGCAGTTGCAGTTGTAACTGCCGGGGAGACAACCGCAGCTGCCATGGCCCGCGGGCATGGCTGTCCAGTTGCTGGATGTTAAGTGTCATGTGGGGCTGCTGTAATGACAATTCCCGCCCTTGTAAGCGGGCATCCCGGTTTATCTGTAACTCAAGGGTTTGTGTGGCGCCATTAAGCTGCAGTGTTCCATCAAGCTGCAGCTTGGCACTTTGGCCGTAAAACTGCGTGTCGGCAGTTTGCCAGTGAAACCCAGATGGCAGGTCAAGCTGCAGTTGCCAGTCACTGTGTAGCACCAGTGCCGGAATGCGTGCGAGCGCCTGTTGCAGGGATTGTTGCAGCATTACATCATGAGGCGCCGGAGAATAGGCGTTATCTGAAGGCGCATGGGGCAGGGAGGGCACAGTCTGGGCTGGCAGTCTGCCAGTGGCGGCAATGGCCGTCGGCATTGTGGTTAATTGCAGGTTATGCAGTGACAGGGTTAGCCACTGGCGTTGCCCGGCAACGGCTGGGCTCAGTTGTACTTGTGGCAGGGTTATGCTGCCTTTGGCCATGTTTGCATTGGCGCCCTGCGTCAGGGTTAGGGTCAGCCCCGCCTCGTCGTTGGCGGCATTTGGCTGCCCCAGTGCCTTGGCAAGGCGCTCTAGCACTGGTGTCAGCGCCGCATTGGCATCCTCGGCCTGATGGCTTTGGCGCCAGTTATCCCACCACTGTGCTAGCGCTTGGCGCTGCCGGACATTGCCGTGCCATTGCAGTTGCACCGGCTGCAGCTTTAGATGTTGCCCGCGGGCATTGTTGTTAAGCGACAACCCTATGGCATCTGGCAGGCAATGGCTGGGGTTTTCTTGTGTCTCGGGCGCTTGAGCCGTGATGACCGGGGGTAATGGGGTGATGTGCAAGCGGCTGTTGGGGACCACCGGAAATTTCACGGCAGGCGCCTGCCAGCACAGCGTCAGTGCACTGTCGCCTTGTTGCAATCCCAATTGCAGCTGCAATTGCAGCGTGCCTTGCAGTTGTGGTAATTGGCGTAAAAAATCCGTGGTCAGCCAGGGATAAGCCCGGGTCAGCACCGCCGTCTCGGTATTGGCGGCCAGTTGTGTGGCGGCTTGCAGCAGTTGCTGCGGCATTAACTGCACTTGTGCCTGCCAGGCGTGTTGCTCGGATGAATGCTGCGCCGGCATTGTTGCCTTAAGGTTGCCGCTTAGCTGCAGTAATGGCTGCCAGCTTGCCTTGGTGTGCGCTGCTGCCTGTTGCCACAAAACTTGGCTGGCAAATTGCCCGTCTGGCAGCAATTGCAGTTGTGGCAGGTACAGGCTGAAGGGGCGCTCCCGGGAAGGATGCTCACCCAGCAGGGATAGGGTGGTGTGCTCAAGGTGGATTTTGGGCAGCACGTCGGTCAGTGGCAGCGCTAACGGGGCACTGCTGTCACCGGGCAGCAGCTGCTGGGCGGTAAGTTGCAAACGGGCACGCTGATAACTGACGCTCTGCAGATTTTGCAGTAACCATTGCTGGCTGCCAATGGCCAGCTGGGGTGCAGGCTGCTGATACCATTGCCATAGGCGGGTGAGTGTCAGCGGCTGTTTCAGGCGTAGCTGCAGTTGTTCAAAGGCCAGTTTGCTGCCCTGATAATCCAGGATCAGTTGGGGGAGCAGCAGGGTTTGCCTGTCAGGAATTTGCCACTCCAGCGTGGTCAGGTTGATGTTTTGCGCCTGGAGTTGCCGGTTTAACTGGGGGAGCCACCAGTCCTGTTTTTGTACCAGCAGCCACCCAAGGCTGCAAAGCAGCAGTAACAGCACCAGTACGCCCCACAGCGCTAGCCGCAGGCACCGGGCAACAACGGACCGATAACGGCGGGGAAGCCGGGCTGCAGGTGATGAAGGGGCTGGTGCGGTCATGAAGGGATTACCGTGGCTGCTCGCCGGGCGCTAGCCAGCTGATTTCGGTAACAAGCTCATGGCGTGCTCCCGGCGCCAGGGTGATGGCATCCTCCCTCACATTGGCGGCTTCCAGGCACACCATACGCAGGTAGTCATCGTCATTGAAACGGGATAAACGCCGGGATTTTTCAATCCACGGATTCCATAATACCGCCGAGCTGCTGTGCTCGCGCCTGACCACGATGGTGCCATTGGGGGTGTGGAGTCGTTGCTGGCCAGCCAGTGCGTTGTATACCCGGTCGGTTTCCCGGTCAAAGTGCACATCGTCGGTTGTTTGCGCGTAAGGGCCTTTGGCAAATTCAATGTAGTGCGCCGAGCTGAAGCCACTGGCTATCAGTTGGTGAATGTCTCCAATGGGAAAATAACTGTGCAGCGCCTGGGTCAGGGTCACGGGGTGATGGTCCAGATTGACATTAATCAGGCTGACCCGGAGCGTTTGGCTCAGGCGGCAATGCAGTTCCAGCCGGGTGTCGTGGGGCCAGTAGATGCGGTCTTCATCAGTGATGGGCAGCAGGAACTTGAGGGTGACCACTTCATCCTGCACTTCACTGCCGATATGTTGCCAGCGGCGGTTGCGGGCAAAGCCATGCTGGGGCCAGCCGTGAGTGTCATGCTGGCCAAACCAGGGCCAGCATACCGGTATGCCGCCCCGGATGCCGTTGCCCGGCAGATAGTCATCCGCGGTTGATACCCACAGCAGCGGCGCTTGTCCGCGGGGGATAAAACGCTCCAGCTGGGCGCCTTGCAAAAAAATGCGGGCATCGCACAGCTTGCTGTGCACCTCTATGTATTCCAGTCCGTTTCCGTGGACACCGGTTGTGATCACCGCCATAAAATCCTCATGAAGCATGGCGCACATGTTTGGCGCCAAGTGACAGATACTGATGCTGTGCCCCGATGCTACCGTAATGCAAGCCAAGCGACACAGGCATGATTGCCCTATAGCTTACCGATTTTTAGCAAAAGCTTTAAGCATTTGATCTTTATGGACTGGGCAAAGCAGGGCAGATCTGGTACATCTGCCATCACGGATCATTAATGGAGCTTGCCAAGATGGATTTGAATTATGACCCCAACAATGTTTTTGCCCGTATTCTCCGGGGCGAATTGCCCTGCATAAGGGTGTATGAAGACGACGATACTCTGGCTTTTATGGATATCATGCCGCAAATGCCGGGGCACTTGCTGGTGTTGCCAAAAGCGCCAGCCGTGACGCTGTATCAGTTGCCGGACGAGGCCGCCTTGGCCTGCATGCGCACCCTCAAGAAAGTGGGCATGGCCTTGCAGCAAGCGCTCAATGTAGAGGGAACCACCGTGGTGCAGCATAATGGCAGTTTTGCCGGGCAAAGTGTGCCCCATGTGCATTTTCACCTGTTACCCGGGCCGCTAAAAGGGCTTAAACCCCATGCCCAAATCAGCGGTGATCAACAGCAAATGGCCGCGATTGCCGAGCGCATCCGGCATTACCTCAATGAATGACAGCAGGCGGCGCCGGCTTTTTTGTAACAGAACCTGACAGATTACCGCCGCAAGCCTGTTATTTATCCAAAAAGCGTGCTGTTTTTAAAACATAAAACTGAAAAAAAGCAGAATTTGGCACAATCTGCTAATTGGCTCGGTGGTCGCCTGTTTTCCCCGCAGGCGAAAAAATTTCTTGCCGCGCAGCGATTGTTCCTGCTTTGCAAAAATTGGTAAGGTTGATAGGAAATCCCATCAGGGCTGTCGCTCCCCGTTATCCGCCGTCGGGCGGATGATAATCATAACCATAAGCGGCGACAGAATCATGAAAAACGGAGTCATAATGCATAAAACACTAATTGCTACTGCCATTGGCGCAGCGCTGCTTTTGGGCGCTTGCAGTGAGCAGAAATCCCAGGAAGCAACCCCGAAGGTTGCCCAGCAGCAAACCGCTGATGCGGGTAACATGACCGCAGCGGCCACAGCAAAAGATACCAAAAAAGTGGAAAACGTCTTACTTGAACCCAGCCGGCTGACCTTCCAGGCACCGCAATATGATCTGCTCACCAAAGCCGATTTCATGCCTGCCTTCAAGGCCGGCATTGCCGAGCACAATGCCCAGATTGCGGCTATTACCAATAACAGCGAAGCGCCTACCTTTGCCAATACCATTGTGGCCATGGAAAAAATCGGTGCCATTCTGGATCGCACCACCCGTGCTTTCTTCCTGTATTCCGGTTTACTGGCAGATGATGATGTCCAGAAAATGGAAGAGCAGGTGATGCCCATGCTCACCGAGCATTCAGACAACATCTACATGGATCCCAAGCTGTTTGCCCGGGTGCAAGCGGTTTATGACGCCAAGGACACGCTGACCGATCCGGTGGATCAGCGCCTGCTGCAACATTACTACGATCAATTTGTACGTGCCGGCGCCAAACTGAGCGATCAGGACAAAGCCCAACTGCGCGACTTGAATGGCCAGTTATCCAAACTGGGCACCGAATTCTCCCAAAACATCCTCAAGTCCTTTAAAAATGACACCATTCTGGTGACCGACAAAGCCCAGCTCAAAGGCCTTGGCGAAGATGAAATCGACGGCTTGGCCGCCGCTGCCAAAGCCGCAGGCAAGGAAGGGTATTTGATCTCCCTGGTGAACACCACCCGCCAGCCAATCTTGATGCACCTGGATAACCGCGAGCTGCGGCAAAAGATTTGGGAAACCTCCGCCAACCGTGCCCAAGGCAGCAACGGCCCACTGGTACTGCAGTTGGCTCAATTGCGCGCCGAAAAAGCTAAACTGCTGGGGTATGACACCTGGGCAGCTTATGTACTGGCTGACCAGATGGCAGGCAAGCCGGATGCGGTTTACAGCATGCTGGACAACCTGGCGCCCATGGCCGTAGCCAAGGCCAAGCTGGAAGCTGCCGACATCCAGAAAGAGATCAAGGCCGCTGGCGGTGATTTTGAACTCAAGCCCTGGGACTGGAACTACTACGCCGAAAAAGTGCGCAAAGTGAAATACGATTTGGATGAAGCCCAGATCAAACCTTACTTTGAATTTGACCGGGTGCTGAATGACGGTTTGTTCTTTGCCATGGGCAAATTGTACGGCATTACCTTCAAGCCCCGCACCGATCTGCCGGTATGGCATGAAGACGTGAAGGTATGGCAGGTATTCAACAAGGACGGCAGCCCGCTGGCATTGTTCTATTTGGACCCTTACGCCCGTGTGGGTAAAAACGGCGGCGCCTGGATGGATGAAATTGTCACCCAGAACTATCTGATGGATGGCAAGCCAGTAGTGTATAACGCCCTGAACATTCCAAAACCTGCTGCCGGACAGCCCACATTGCTGACCTTCGATGAAGTGATCACCATGTTCCATGAATTCGGGCATGCGGTACACGGGATGTTCTCAAAAGTGAAATACCCAAGCCTGGCCGGCACCTCCACTTCCCGTGACTTTGTGGAGTTCCCTTCACAGTTTAACGAAGATTGGGCCATCAACCCTGAAGTGCTGGCCAACTACGCCAAGAATTACCAGACAGGCGAGCCCATCCCGACTCAATTGCTGCAGAAAATCCGTGCGGCGGCCACCTTTAACCAGGGCTTCAACACCGTTGAATACTTGGGCTCGGCACTGCTGGACATGGAATGGCACTCCGTGAAAGCCGGCAGCAAAATCACGGATGTGAACGCTTTTGAAAAAGCCGCATTGGAAAAACACGGCATCTATTATGCGCCAGTGATGCCGCGTTATCGCTCCTGCTATTTCAGCCACGCTTTTGCCGGTGGCTATTCTGCCGGTTACTACGCTTACCTGTGGACAGAAGTCTTTGCTGCTGATGCCTTTGCCTACATGGGCGAGCATGGCGGCATGACCCAGAAAAATGGCGATAAATTCCGTGAAGACGTGCTCTCCAAAGGCAACAGCCAGGATTTGATGCAGGATTATCTTAACTTCCGCGGTAAAGAGCCGACCATTGATGCCCTGCTGAAGCGTCGTGGTTTAGTGGAGTAATCCATGCCTGACAAGGCTTTTTAGCATTGATGAACACCCGCCTTGTGCGGGTGTTTTTTTATGGCTAACCCGGGTGCCAGGTAATCCCTCAATTGGCTTTCTATGCCGTGCCGCTTGCATGTTGGCAGAGGCAAAATCCCCGTTCATTTTCATATGCTCTGCGCTGTGGCTTCCGCTGTTCAAATAATCTTGCATTGCATCTAACATTCGAGATGCTTAATAAACGTTATTTTTATCAATGCGTTGGCGCAATTTTTTGCAGGTGGGCAGACTTTTTTGAAATTTTTTTAAAAAAATGTGTAAGAAATGGCGGGCTTTTCACGACTACTTTTATGAACACTGACAAATGTGCTGGTTACCAGTGTTCACCTTAATCGTCGGAGCGGCATTTTCAGGATGACCGCGCTCCTTTAGGGCATGGATGCCGTGAATGAAAACAATCAAAAATCCAGATGATGATGTGATCTGTTAACGGAAAGCCCCGTCAACGTTTACATCCAGGTTAGTCCTTGAAGGAGTCAACATGAAAAAGTTAATCAGTCTTTGTCTGTTCGCCATGGTCAGTTTTGCCGCCAGTGCCGAAAAAATGCCGTTTACGGAAGCCCTGTATCAGCAGTATCAACAAAATGATGAAGTCTATCTGGTGGATGTGTTCGCCACCTGGTGCCCCACCTGCAAAAAACAGCAGCACATTCTTAATGAGTATTTCAAGGCACATCCAGACAGCCACATTAAAACGCTGGTGGTGGATTTTGATACTCAGAAATCCTGGGTTTCCCATTTTCGCGCCCCGCGGCAATCCACCTTGTTGCTTTACAAAGGCTCTGAGCAGTTATGGTTTTCCGTGGCAGAAACCAGCAAGCAGAAAATTTTTGACGCCTTGATGTCTGCTGACAACATGATGCCGGCCAAAGGGATGATGGACTCGGGCCACATGATGGAAAAAGGGCAGATGATGGAGAAAGGGAAGATGATGGAGAAAGGGAAGATGATGCCGGCCGACACCATGGCGGATAAAAAAATGATGTCGGAACACAACACCATGACAATGGAGAAACGATAACCATGGAATTTACGGCAGTTCCTTTAGCGTTTCTGGCGGGCATATTGAGTCTGGTATCGCCTTGTGTCTTGCCCATGATCCCGGCGGTCGCCGCCTCGGCCATGCAGTCTACCCGTTGGGGGCTGGTGACATTGTCTCTGGGGATCAGTGTGGCCTTTGCCCTGGCGGGTACCGTACTGACATTCCTGTTGCTAAACCTTGGCATTTCTACGGAGTGGTTGCGTTATTTCTCGGTGGCGCTGTTGCTGTTGATGGGGGCGACCTTGTTGTTGCCAAGCCTGGCGGACAAACTGGCATTCGGATTGTCACGGCTGACCAGCAAAGCTGCCAGCATCCAGATTGAGGGCACCTCCGCTGCCATGCAGTTTGTGATTGGCGCCTCGTTGGGATTGGTTTGGCTCCCTTGTGTGGGGCCAACGCTGGGAACTGCCATTGCCTTGGCATCCACCGGGCAAAACATGTTGATGGCCTTTGTGGTGATGTTGTCCTTTGGCATTGGCACGGCCATACCGCTGGTGGCATTGGGCTATTTTTCCGGTCATCAGTTAACCAAACTCAAAACATCAGGCAAGTTTGGTAAATATTTTCTCGGGATCACCCTGATATTGTTGGCACTGGTGATTATCACCGGCGTGGACCGGGTGCTGGAAACCTGGGCGCTGAATATTCTGCCGGACTGGGTCACCTCCATTTAAGCGGTGCTGGCCCGTTAAGTGTCATGCAAGCCAATGCCCTGTGAGAACAGGGCATTGTTTTTTGTGCAGCGCATCAACGGGGGAGTTATTTGGGTTCATCTTTCGGGGGATTGGCGGGGGGCTCTGTGGGTTCACCTTGGGCAAATTGCCGGCTGAGATGACGGATAACGCCCATCTGCTTGCCAAAATGGCGGCAGGCGGAGCACAAGGTGGTATGCACGCTCAGGGCCATTTTCTCTTTCAGTGATAACGGTCGCTCCTGGGCATCAGATAACAGCCGGGTTGCCTGTTTGCAGTTCATCATGATTGCTCTCCTTCACGAAACCATCTGTTTTCCAGACATTCCCGTAATCTCAGCCTGGCCCGATATAGCACCACATGCAGGTTGCTGGTGGAAATGTGCAGCGTTTGGCAAATTTCATCGCTATCCAGCTCAATGAATTCCCGCATCATGAACACACGCCCCATATGTTCCGGCAAGCCGTCAAGGCAGGCCTCGAACATCCGCCAGAAATGATCATCCTTGACCGATGACATGGGGGCAGACCAACTGCCGGGATGCTCATCGGCATGCCAAAATCCCCGCTCGTTGAATAACATGTCGGAAATGTCATCGGCCGTTTCATCACCCATGGCAGCGGTGTGGCCTTTACGCAAAACATCCACAATCTTGTGCTTTAAAATGGCAAATACCCAGGTTTTAAATGCGGCTTTTCGGCCAAAAGAGGCGATGTTTTGATGGGCGGCCATCAGGGCTTCCTGTACGGCATCTTCTGCCAGTGCGCCATCTTGCAGCTGCAATGTGGCAAAGCGCAGCATATCCCGCCGGATCTGGCTGATAAACGCAGGATCATCAAATCCCGCTAAATTGGGGGGCGTTGGGGCGGCGTTCGCGCTATTCAATTCCATTCACCGGGTCCTCTTCTGTCTGGGGTACTCTTCTGTATGGGATAATTGTCACGCCATGGGACATCAGCTCATAAGGTACACGAAATCGCCTGTAATTCATCCAAAAATCATCTTGGGCTGCATACTGTTCAGTATCGGCCATGGTGACATCCTGCCAAGCTGATGGCGTTGCCACCGTACCATTGATGGCGTCATTTTTTACGCATTTTTTACGGATGAGGCTTTCCCTGTTTGCTAAAGTAGCGCGGGTGACAATAAAAACATGACACAAAGAATGGCAACATTTGCGCAACATGCAACATCTTCGGCCAGATTGTTGGCGATTACCGGCAGTGCCCTGCTCATGGCTTATGCGCTGGATGTGTGGATGCAGTCTTCAATTGCCATCTTATTGATTTTGCAGTTGGCTGTTGCGTTGGTGGCGCTGTATTTGGGGGCCAGGTACGCTTATGTTTCGGCTTTCATCCAAGCTTTGGCGTTTAATTTCCTGTTTACCCATCCCCGCTATACATTGCAAATGCAGGCATCGGAGGACATGGTGAACCTGCTGGTGTTTTTACTGGTGGCCATCATTACCACCAAGTTGTCTGAACGCTACTACTTGCAGCAACAGAATTTAAGGCAGGAACAACTGCGCAACCGGATATTGCTGTCTGTATCCCATGATCTTCGCACGCCGTTATCTGCCATTATCGGCACATTGACCACCCTGAAAGCATATGATCAAAAACTGGTCAGCACGGAAAAGGACGAGCTGTTAACCAGTGCCATATCGGAAAGCCACCGTTTGCACCAGTATATTGAAAACCTGTTGCATGCCACCAAACTGCAATACGGCACCTTGAAGTGCCATAAAACCGAGCAGTCTTTGGTGAATATCGTAAAAAACATGCTGTCACGCTTTAAAGAGGACCGCGGGAGAATCGCATTTGATTATCCGGACAATATGCCACTGGTGAATGTTAGCGGCACGCTTGTTGAACAGGCACTGTTTAATGTGGTTGATAATGCCATTCGTTATTCGGCCAAAAACAGCAAAGTCCACATCGTCGCACTGTACGAAAACGGGCAGGTTACGGTGGCGGTCACGAATCAGGGCGACATGATCGCCGAAAGCCAAAAAGATAAAATATTCACGCTGTTTTACTCCAATAACCGGGATAGCGGCTCCGGTTTGGGCTTGTCCGTTGCCAAGGGGATTGTCAATGCCCATGGCGGTGATATTGACGTGCACTCATCCCCAAACGGCAATGTATTCAGGATAACGTTGCCCGTCCGTCAACCGGACTTGCTATCAGGCAAGGGCGCCGTGCCTGATGTTGGCCATCATTCAGCGCAAGGGTCGGATCTCAAGTGAGGTAAACATGGCTCACAATATATTGATTGTTGATGATGAACCCCAGATCCATAAATTTATCAGGATCTCCTTATTTGCAGAGGAGCTTGAATATCTGGGGGCCTACTCCATGGCAACCGCATATGAGATTTTTGACGCGCAAGCCGTGGATGTGATCGTGCTGGATTTGGGACTGCCAGACGGTGATGGCGCCAGTTTTTTACAGAAAATTCGTCAGCGAAGTAAAGTGCCGTGCTTGATTTTAACAGCCAGGGACGAAGAGGAGGAAAAAATCCGTTTGCTTGAGGTGGGCGCCAATGATTACCTGAGCAAACCTTTTGGCATCGGGGAGCTGATTGCCCGGATTAAAGTGTTAATCCGTGATTTGCCGGTCAGCGCCGAGACGGTGACTGACGAGTTGCAAGCCGGTCACATCCGCATGAAAAAAAGCACCAATCAGGTTTGGCTTGATGGCCGCGAAATTGACCTGACCCATAAAGAATTCGCTTGCCTTGAAATTTTGCTGAGCAATAAAAACAAACTGGTAAAACATACGGATTTAATCACCTTGGTTTGGGGCGATACCCATCAGGACGACACCCATTACAGCCGTATTATCATTCGTCAATTAAGGAAAAAACTGGGTGACAGTGCCGATAATCAAAGCATTATAAAAACTGAGCCGGGCATCGGATATCGGCTTATTTGTGAACCGCACAAATAAGGGCATTGATAATGAGTCTTGCCAAAAAAATCAGTAATCCAAGATTTACCACGATTATTCACCTGAGCAGTTTTTTGGTGATCATTTACAGCCTGACCATGTTTCCGCCCATTCTGGTGTCGTTGATATTCAAGGATTATCACGTATTTCCGTTTCTGGTGACATTCGCGATTGCCCTGTTCACCGGGGTGTTAGGCTGGTTATGGACCAGACGGAAAAGCCAATATTTGCAAAATCGTGACGGTTTTATGGTGGCTTGCCTGTTCTGGCTGATATTTTCCTTAATGAGCGCTTTGCCTTTTTATCTGGATCAGCGCCTGGAGATGAGCCTGACCGATGCGTTTTTTGAAGGGGTTTCCGGGATCACGACCACAGGCGCTTCCGTATTTTCCCATATCGACACGCTCCCCAAAGCCGTACTCTACTATCGCGCCCAGCTGAATTTTCTAGGGGGCTTGGGCATTATCGTCTTGGCAGTGGCCATCATGCCCTTTTTGGGCATTGGCGGTGCCAAACTTTATCAGTCGGAAATGCCAGGGCCCATGAAAGAGGAAAAAATGACGCCCAGACTGGTGGATACGGCCAGGGGGCTATGGGGGCTTTACAGCGCATTGGCGGTGGGCTGCGCTTTATCTTATTACATAACCGGCATGAGTGGTTTTGATGCCATATGCCACAGCCTGTCCACGGTGTCACTGGGCGGATTTTCCACCCATGGAGACAGCCTTGGCTACTATGACAGCCTGTCCATAGAGATGGTTGCCGGCATATTCTCCATCCTTGCCGCAATCAACTTTTCCCTGTATTACGTTGCATTGATTTCCAGAAGCCTGAAACCCATCTCCCAAAACGCCGAGTTCCGTTTTTTCCTGGTGATCTTATCCATCGTGGTGAGCATCAGCTGTGTGGAATTGCTCAGAAGTGAAGGGTTCGTCTCTCACGAAGCGTTGGTGCATGGTTTTTTTCAGGCCATTTCCGTGATGACGGACAACGGGCTGGGGGCGGCGGGTTACCCCAATGAAAATTGGCCGCGCCATGTGGTGTTGCTGTTGTTGGGGGCCAGCTTTTTTGGGGGGTGTTTCGGCTCCACCTGCGGTGGCATTAAAGCCGTGCGGTTTTTAATCCTTTATCGGCAGGGCAATATTGAAATCAGCCAATTGGTGCATCCCAATGCGGTGCTGAAAAACAAGCTGAACGGCCAGATGGTGTCTGAGCGGGTGGTGCGCTCCGTGTGGGGGCTGTTTTTTCTTTACGTGTTTTTTAGCTGCGTGTTCATCTGGGGACTGGTAGCCATCGGAAATGATTTGCAAACCGCTTTTGGTACGGTAGCGGCCTGCATCAATAACATGGGGATTGGCTATGGGGATACCTCTTCCGGGTTTGGCGGCTTACAGGATGGGGCCAAATGGCTCATGTGCGTGGCCATGCTGTTTGGGCGTCTGGAGGTGTTTCCCATTTTGATTGTGTTTTCCAAAGCTTACTGGGGTTACTAACGGGTGTGTTGCCAAGGTGAACCTGACTGCTGCCATTGTGCGCGGTTTTGATGGCAGGGGCTGCCAGGTTTTGTTGTCCTTACACTCTTGTGCACAAGCCGTTAACAATTTGATTAGTGGATAACTTAAAGTTGTGTATGATGGGAAAGATGCAGGCGCGGGCGTCAATTATCTGCGCGCCATGGCATCGGGTTTGATATGATTGTTCGGCCTAAAAAACAACTAGAATGCCAATTTCAATACGGATTTGGATACTGGGCGTTAACGCGGGCACCACGGATTTTCCCATCAAGAATGGATGCAAAAAGGTAGGAATCGTTCATCAATGAAGTGTTGGAAGCATTGGTTGGCATTGTTCGCGCTGATAGTGATTTCTGGCATACCGTCATCAAGGGTGCTAGCAGCGGATGCTGGCAGCATCGCGCCGCTAAATCGTTATTTCAAAGAGATCTGGACAACCCGTCAGGGGCTTCCCCATAACACCATCAACAGCATTAATCAGACGCCAGAAGGGTATTTGTGGCTTACCAGTTGGGAAGGGGTAGCCCGCTTTAACGGCTATAAATTCAAAATGTTCGGGCGCGACAACACCACAGGCTTGCCGGATGTGGGCACCCGAAGCTCCTACCTTGATCGTCACGGCCGCCTGATTATTGGCGGTGCCAGAGGCGGGCTTACCTCCATCAAAGACGGCATATGGCACCCGCTTGCGCCCGGTGGGGTGCTTATCAATGCCATTTGGGTTGATGATACGGACACCATGTGGTTTGGCACCGAAGGCGGCGGCATGTTTTGCCAGCGTCCAGACGGCTCGCGCCAAACCTGGGGCACGGCCCAGGGACTCCCCAGCAATACCATTTACGGCTTTGCCAAAGCGGCGGACAACGGCATGTGGATTGGTACGGCCAAAGGCTTGGTCTTGTGGCAGCATGGCCGTTTTCAGCGGGTATCAGCCCTCCATGAAACCCCGGTGTTTGATCTGCTAAATACCCCAGACGGGCTGATTATTGCCGGTGAAAATGGCGTCTGGCAGCAACAGGCCAACACCATTACGGCGCTGCATCCCCAATTGCATAATGTGGCGGTATCTCAGCTGATGCGTGATCATCAGGGCAGTTTATGGATGGGCACGGTGCAAAAAGGGGTGTTTCGGCTCAGTCACCGCTATGGGCTTGAGCATCTGGATGTGAATCACGGCATGCCCAGCAACCGGGTGCTGGATATATTTGAGGACAAAGAGCGCAGTGTCTGGATTGGCACCAATGGCGGCTTGTTCCGTTTGCGTGACGCGCCATTTTCCACCATTACCACCGAGCAGGGGCTGGCAGGCAATTATGTGCGGGCACTATTGGCGGCAGATAACGGCGATATCTGGGTTGGCACTTCCCGGGGCCTAAGCCGCTATTCTCCAACGGTTGGCAAAGTGACCGAGCAGGTGCTTGGGGGCGAGTCCATTCTCAGTTTGGCTCCCATGGATAAGAATCGGTTATTGATTGGCACCTACACCTCCGGGGTTTTTCTGTATGAAAACGGCCAAACCCGGCTGTTGGTAGACCGGGACTCCGGGCTTATTTCCAATGAGGTGCGGGCCTTGTTGCAGGCGCCGGATGGCAGTGTCTGGATAGGCACAGCCCAGGGGCTGGCCCATTGGCAGCATGGCAAAATTCGCAACCTCACCACCCTTAACGGTTTACCAGGCAACTTTGTGGTGGCCCTGCATTATGGTAAGCAGCAGCTGTGGGTGGGTACCGGCACTGGCATTGCCAGTTATCGACAGGGCAAGTTTACGCCAATTCCCTTGCAGTCGTTTGATGAAGCGGAATACGTGTTTGGGTTTTACGCCCAGCCCGATAAGGGGTTGCTGTGGGCGGCAACGGACAGGGGATTGCTGCGTCACCGGCTGGATAACGGCCAGACGGCATTGATTGGGCGTCGTAACGGCTTGCCGTTTGACAAATATTTCCAGCTGCAGATTGACGGTTTTGGCAATATCTGGATGACCAGTAACCGGGGCGTATTGCGATTTAGCGAAGCGGATGCCAACGCGGTGGCTGACGGGCAAATCAGCCAGTTGCCCACCGTGCTCTACGGTGAAAGCGATGGCATGTTGAGCGCTCAGGCCAATGGCGGCTCCAATCCTACCATGATCCAGCAACGCAACGGCACCGTATGGATGGCCACGGCCATGGGGGTGGCATCGGTAAAACCCCAGCGGTTGCAGCAGTTTAATGAATACATCCCCCAAGTGGTGGTGGAACGTATCTTGTTGGATGATCAAGCGGTACCGCTTAGCGGCCACCTCACGCTGGGGCCACAGGTACAACGGTTGCAAATCCAGTACGCCGGCTTGAGCTTTATCATGCCTACCCGATTGCAATACCGCACCATGCTGGAGGGATTCGAGCAAGAATGGCGGGACAAATCTGGGCAAAATCAGGTGGAATTCACCAACCTGGCACCGGGGCAATACCGGCTGAACATTGAATCCGCCAATCCCGGTGGTCGCTGGAGCAAAGCGGCCTATCTGGTGATTGAAAAACAGCCCTATTGGTGGCAAACCTTATGGGCAAAATATATGGCGGTGGTGGTAATGCTGCTGCTGGTGATAGGGTTTACCTACTGGCGCACTGCCAGTTTGCGCCGCTCCGAGCAGTTGCTGTTGCGGCAGGTGGCGCATAAAACCGCCAAGTTGCAACAACAGGCCGCAGTGCTGGAAAATGCCAATCAGGAAAAATCCCAGTTATTGGTGCAATTGCAGCAGCAAGCACTGGCACTGGAAGTGCAGGCCAAACAGGATGCGCTGACAGGTTTGGCCAATCGCCGCGCATTTGATGAATATTTCGCCCGGGAATTCACCCGCGCCAAACACCTGTTGCAACCGTTAAGCCTGGTGTTTATCGATATTGACCATTTCAAGCGGGTCAATGACAAATACTCCCATGGCATTGGCGATCAGGTATTGATCCGTTTGGCGCAGCAATTGAAAAAACATTGCCGGGCCACCGATTCAGCCGCCCGCTGGGGCGGAGAGGAGTTTGCCTTATTGTTGCCAAATACCAGCCGTGAGCAAGCCATGCAGTATTGTGAGCGGCTGCGTCAGGGGATTGCCATGATGGATTGCAGTGATATTGCCATGGGGTTGAGCCTGACCGTCAGTATCGGCCTTGCCTGCTCTGATGATGTGGCAGAATCCTGGCAGTTATTAAACGCGGTGGACAATACCCTGTATAGCGCCAAAAACAATGGCCGCAATCGGGTGGAATGCTACCAGTGTCCCGCCGGGTAACGGCATTGTGCGGGCAAAGGGTGAAAAAGGGCAAATCACACATGATTTGCCCTTGATGTAACAAGGCCAAGCGCCGGTTTGTTATCCCCAACGCTCATCAACGATGGGTTTCAGGCCGTTTTGGATGGTTGCTTGCGGCATAACCACAACGCCAACACCATGAAAATGCAGCCCAGCAGCAGCCGGGGCCAGTCTTGCAAGTGTCCGTGCCAGAACATCACATTGACTAAAATGCCTGCCGGGATCAGCATGTTGTTCATTACCGCCAACTGCTGGGCATTGACCTGGGTGGAGCCGTAACTCCAGCCAAGGTATCCCAAACCGGAGGTGATGATCCCCAGCCACAGCAATACGCCCCATTGCAGGGGTGTGGCGGGTAACTTTGTCCAGTCCGCCCACAGCAGCATGGCACCGGCACTCATCACTGCCGCCCCCAGAAAAAACCAGAAAAACCGGCTGCGATGGGGCAGCGGATTACTGCGGCTTTGGTGGCGATACCACACTTGTCCAAAAGCAAAACAGGCATTGGCAGCTTGGATCAACATGAACCCTTTCCAGTAACCATCGCTCAACTCTGTCCAGCGGATCACGGCCGCACCCGCCACTGCCAAGAGTGCCGGTGCCCATAGCCTTTTAGGCCAGCGCCTGGCAAGTACATCGGCAAACAGGCTCACATACAGCGGGGTGAAAATGGTAAACAGCAATAGCTCCGGCACCGTCAGGTAGTGGTAACTCTGGTAAAGAAACAGGTAGGTCATGCCTATTTCAATGGCGCCGGTCGCCATCATCATGCTGGCCTGGCGCCAGGGAACAGCGCGAAAGAATGGCACGAATATCAGCAGTGCCAATAACATGCGAGACGTGACGGCTACATAGTCATCCACCTGCCCAGAAAGGTAAGCCCCAATAAGGGAAAAGGAAAATGCCCAAAGAAGCGTGATAATCCAAAGCAGTGGCATGGTGAGTTCCTGAGGTAACCACCTTTCGCATGGCAAGGTGGGCAAGTGATACATAATGATGGCGCAATGAAAACGCTGGCAGTTTATCAGGTATCTGTCATGCTGGTGGTTGACTGATGGTTAAATTGCATACTTCCTGTTGTAACGGTGCTATTGGCCTGGGCATGGCAGAGGCCTTTCTGACGATGGCAGCGCTGCATTTTGGGTAGGCGTTGTATGAGGCCAATGCGAGTTTGGTATGTTGCCCTTACAGTTGCATGGCTGTGGTAAACACCTCAAATATGTGAGCTGGCTCCTGAAAGAGCGCTCATAACCACAATGGTTCAATGGCTTTTTTTAAGGCGTGGATGCTAAGATCGAAAATTAAGGCGTTATGGCGAAAAAACCGCAAAGGTTGTAGATAACGTACATCAGGTCACAGCCGGGAATTGGAGGTAGCAGTGCAGGCGTATGAATGCCTATGTTGCTGCTTTCCCGACGGTGAGGCTGCCGGTATCCGGTGCTCGGGTACCGGCAGTTTTTTTATGGGTGTGCCCATGATTGCGATGATGGGGATGGCGCCAGGTTTAACGGCATGCGACAGGGCAAAATGCCGGACATTTCCTGCTGGCGCTGGACAGCGGACAGTACATTTTCAATAATGCCTTTTTCATTAACACGGCTTTGGGCCGTGTCGCTGCAGGTTATCATGCCAATCATTTCCAACATACATCACCTGCAGTCATTACCGGCGCGGCTGTTGCGGCGGCTATCAGAAGAGGACATTTCATGAAAAAATCCCTAATTGCATTGGCGCTGGGCGGGTTACTCACATTGCCCATGCTCCCGGCCGGTGCGGCCAATTCTCCCGTTGCCACATATAACCTGCAACAACAGCGCAATAAAATTGTACCGGTACAGATGCAGGTGAATACGGCATTTTTGAGCGATGAGCAAAAACAGGTGGTCAACAAGCTGATCCAGGCCGCCCGCTTGATGAGTGACATTTATCTGCGTCAGGTAAATGAAAAAAATCCACACATTCGCCAGCAAATTGCCAGCAGTCACCTGCCGGAAAAAGCCTTGCTGCTGGAGATGTTTGATGAGCATTTTGGCCCGTGGGATAATCTGGCAGCAGGGCATCCCTTTTTTGGCGGCAAAAAGAATGCGCCCGGTGCCGGTTTTTATCCCCAGGATTTGACCAAAGCCGAATTTAACGCCTGGCTGGCACAGCACCCCCAGGATAAAGCCGCCTTCACCAGCCTGTATACGGTGATCCGTCGGCAAGGTGAGCGGCTGGTGGCCATTCCCTACAGCGAATATTACCGCCAGTGGTTGGCACCTGCAGCTGAATTGCTGCAAGAGGCTGCGGCCATCACCACCAACCCCAGTTTGAAAAAGTTTTTGCAGCTGCGGGCTGAAGCGTTTCTCAGTGATGATTATTTTGCCTCTGAAATTGCCTGGATGGAGTTGAAAGACACACCCATTGAAGTGGCTATTGGCCCCTATGAAACCTATACCGACGGTTTGTTTGGCAATAAAACCGCCTTTGAAGCCTTTGTGACCATTAAGGATCCGCAGGCATCCGCCAAACTGGATCGCTTCAAAAAATACCTGCGGGATATGGAAGCCAACCTGCCGGTGCCTGACAGTTATAAAAATTTCAAACGGGGTTTTGCATCACCCATTGCCGTGGCCGATCAGATCCAGGGCGGCGGCGACAATGTGCCTGGCGTGCAGACCATCGCCTTTAACTTGCCCAATGATGAGCGGGTCAGGGAAGCCAAAGGGGCAAAAAAGGTATTGCTGAACAATGTGATGGCAGCAAAATTCGAACGCATCATGAAACCCATGGCCGCTCATATCCTGATCCCGGAACAGGCAAAGTTGCTGGATCAGCAATATTTCGGGTATGAAACCCTGTTTCATGAGCTGTCCCATTCATTGGGGCCTGGCTCGATTGTGAAAAATGGCCAGCCCACAACCGTGGCAGCCCAGTTACAGGAGCTTTATTCCGGTATTGAAGAGGGTAAAGCGGATGTAATGGGGGCTTATAACATCTTGTTTTTGATGCACAAAGGCGAGCTGCCGCTGGCGGAGAAAAATAATCTGCTGGCCACTTACATTGCCGGACTATTTCGCTCCATGCGTTTTGGGGTGCACGAAGCCCATGGCATCGGGGCGGCATATCAGTACCGTTATTTCCGGGACAAAGGGGCATTGATGCTGCATGCCGACGGACTGTACCAGATAGACTTTGCCAAACTGGAGCAGGCCATCGGGGCGCTGGTACATGATGTGGTGGTGCTGCAGGGGGACGGGGATTATCAGGCAGCCAAGGCATTTTTACAGAAATATGGCCAGCTTGATGATGGGGTGCGTCAGGTAAATGCCCGTTTGGAGAAGGTGCCCGTGGATATTCAGCCGATTTATCCCGCCAGGATTTGATGTGTTGGGCCATCGGACTGCCATTGGATATGTGCACTGAAAATAAAACCGGGCGCTCATCATCACGCCCGGTTTTCTGTTGCAAGCAGTTTTCTGTTCGGTAAGCCCAAGGTATGGGGTTTCGGGGCTTAACTGATCACGTCCCCGGTTAAAAACTGTAGGTAACCGATACCCCGACATTTCTCGGGTCGGCAACGGCCACATAACCTGTGGGGTAGGCCCGGCTGACGGCGCCGCGATTCACTATCGCCTGGGTATCAAACAGGTTATTGATAAAACCGGTAATCTGCCAATTGGCGGTTTTATAGCTGGCTTTCCAGCGCACCAGGGTGTAATCGCCGGCTTTTTGTGCCTGGGTGTTTTCAAAATCACCATAATATTCACCCACATAATTGGCACTGATAGCCGTGCTCAGCTCATTGGTGAGCCAATAGGTGAGCCCAAGATTACCGGTGAATGTGGGTGCGGAGTTAAGCTTGTTGCCATTGACGCCGGCATAGTCCGTACCGGCATTTTTAATGTCGCTATGGAGTAATCCTGCGGCGGTATTCAGCTCCAAATCCTCGGTCAGATTGGCATGTACGCTAAATTCAGCGCCGTAGGTGGCCACGTCATCCAGGTTGGTAATGTAACGGCTGGAGCTTAATGCCTGATAGCCGTCATAACGGTTGTAAAACAGGTTGGCACTGACGAACACCTTGTTGTCAGCCAGCGCGCTGCGGCTGCTCAGTTCATAGGTGGTGACCTTTTCTTCATCGTAATGGTAGTAGTTTTGCGCCGTGAAATTGAGTGCCCCACCGGCGGCGTTATAGCCCTGGCGAGCACTGAGCGCCAAGGTGGTGTCATCGGATGCATGGTATTGCAGGGCGACTTTGGGCAAAAAGATATGGGTTGTTTTATCCAGGTCGGCGTCAATGGCACCATAAATGAAATGCCGTGCCTGGTTTTCCCGCTCAAAACGGGCACCGGTAAGCAGGGTGAAACGGTCGCTCAGGACAACATTGACTTCACCATAGGCAGATAATGAATCACTGTCATCATCGCCGTGATAAGGATAGGCTCCGGTACTTAAAATATCGTGATCCCGCTGGAAGTAGGCCATGCCGATAAATCCGAAAATGTCACGGCTGTTTTTCCCGAAAGACAGTTTACTGTCCAGGGTATAGTTTTTTTCATCAAAGGAGAGTTGTTGCTGATCTGCCACCGTAGGCTCATAGCTGTCAAATCCCCATTGATAATCCATTACGGCAGCCAGTATTTCCAATTCCATATCATCATTGATGCGGTAATTGCTTTTTAAGCTGGTGGTAGCAACGTCGTTATTGATATTCCTGAAATAAAGTTTATTGAATTGGTCAATATTATCCGCTTTGTAATAACTGCGGCCAATATCGCCTTTTTCATCATTATCGGCATGGCTGAGCAAGAAGGTGAGTTTATCGCTCGGCGTCCATTTTAATTTGGCATTTATTCGGGTGGATTTTATCCCGTTCAAATTATACGTTGGCGGGTTGGTTGCATAGCCGCTGTCGTCGGTGAGGGTTTCACCATCCAGATGTTGTGCACTAAGGCGAAATGACAGGGTATTGTCAATCAACGGGCCAGAGACCACGGCGGCCGTATCCAGGTATTGTGCCTGATTGCGGTAACCCACACGCACGGCTCCTTCCCAGTCATCCGTAGGGTCCTTGGTCTTGATGTAAATGGCACCGGCAATGCTGTTACGGCCATTACTGGTGGATTGGGCGCCCCGATACACCTCCACCTGTTGGACATCCCATATGCCGCTATCGCCCGTATTGTCAGCCACAAAGGGCTGTGCCACGCCATCAACCAAAATGGCCACACGCCCTTTGGCACCGCCGGAAATGGAGTTGAAGCCCCCGGCAGAACCATTACCGCTCACGCCGCGGATATCCGGCAACACGCCAGCAACTGACACCACATTGGGGATGTCGGCAATGGCTTCGGTAAGGGATTTGAATTCGGTACTGTTAAGGACTTCTTCTGAAAGTACCGCCACGGAGGAGGTGGTGTCTTTCAATGATTTTTCGGTTTTTTCACCCACCACCACAATGCGTTCTATTTTGCTGGCATCCAGGGCTGCATCATCAGCAATGGCGTAGTGGGCGGTGAGTGCTGTGGAAATGGCAATGGCCAGGGGTAATTTGGCTGACTGTAGAAAGGTTATCATCATTATTCTCCGGAACTGTATTTTTAAGTATCGGGTGATGTTGGTTAATTTAACGTTATGTTTTTATTGAATTCGATTATGCTTTTTTATAAAAAAGCTTATTAAAACGGCTGCATTTCCGGTCAAATTTTCAATGGCAATGAACATTGATGAAATAAATGCCAATATCAAAAAATGCGGCTGGTAATATTGCCTTTGGCATCAGAAACATTCTTTTTGGCGAAAAAATCCCGTAGCTGACAATTACATCAGCCAAGTCATTTGGCGCGCTGTATTAATCTCTGGATATTCGGTATTCGGGGCTATGTGATATGACCGTTACCTGTCGCTGTGTTTTGCGCTAATCTAACGGCTTTTAAAATCAATTACAAATGATATTTATTTTCATTTGTAATTGATTGAGTGTGTGGGCGTGATTTGTATAAGAGATAAAAATTAAAGTTCAATAAAACAATAAGTTATATCAATTTTGGGCAGGGTGTTGATGCGGGTGGCCAGCAGGTGTCAGGGGGCTGCGCAATGGCAGCAGTAAAGCATGCATCATCATGGTGGTAGGCAAAATGGGGATTATGTGACTGGCACGGCTCGTTCCAGTGCATCTTGGCAGGGGCGTTGCGCCGGATGAAATGTGACGGGGCATTATCCGGCATTTGAGTTGTTACTGTTTCCAGATACCCGCATTCACCCTTTGGGAAGAGGTGGTCGCGTTAGCACTTTTTTGGGGCGCTTTGGCCGGCTCGGGAGCTTGTCGCAGGTAATCCGGAATGGCAATGCCTTTCATGGTGAGGTACAAGCGTTCCGCCTTGGCGCGGGCCCATGGGGTTTTGCGCAGAAATTTCAAGCTGGATTTGAGGCTTGGCTCATGGCTGAAACAACGAACGCGGATGTGCTGCGCCAGTCCGTCAAAGCCATAGTGGGCAATCAGGGCTTTGAGAATGTTCTCAAGGGTAAGCCCGTGCAGGGGATCTTTACTGGCGGCCTGATTGTCAGGGGGTGTTGTCAAAAGAAAAACCTCACATCAAGGGGAAACTGCGCACATGGTAGCATGATTCACCGGTTAACATGAGGTTTTAGGTGGCCGCTTATGGTATCGGCACCAAGCGCAGGCTTAGTTAAGCTGCGCCTTGAACGTTGTCAGTTGCTGATAGCCCCCGGCGTTGTAAACATGGATATAGCCCGCTTTTTCCAGCGCGGCCTTGGCCACATCGGCCCGGCGGCCACTGCGGCAATACAGCACCAGTGACTGCTGGGCATTTACACCCAGTTGTTGCAGCATGGGCACAATGTTCTCGTAGGGAATGTTGTGCGCTTGAGGCAAATGCCCGGTGGCAAATTCCTCTGCAGTGCGCACATCAATCACCATGGCGCCTTTGGCAATCTTGCCATAGGCCACACCGGCATCCGCCGTGGTGTTACTGGCCAATGCCTGGGGGGCGAGCAATAACAAGGCCGCCAGCAAGGCGGCACAGTTGATTTTCAACATGACTTAAAATGTCCGGTTATTTCCCTTGGGCGATTTCCGCTTCGGTTTTCATGCCCAGTTTGCGCATCAACATGCTGGCAGGGCAGAAGCGGGTAAACGCACTTTGGAACAGGTTGGCACCGACAAACAGTGTCAACCAGAAAAAAGCATGGTGAACGGTGGCGGTTAACAGCATCGACAACATTACCATAAAACCGGCAAACGCCATAGTGGCACGTTCTACAGACATATTCAGCTCCTTCGGCCTATTGAGCCATTTGGGTTAAATGTGCAATACGGTTACGCATTGCAGCGTAATAGAGTACGGGGATCACCACCAGGGTCAGCAAGGTGGAGATGAAAATACCAAAGATTAAACTGATGGCCAGCCCATTGAAGATGGGATCATCCAGAATGAACAGGGCGCCAATCATGGCCGCCAGCGCGGTGAGGATAATTGGCTTGGCACGCACGGCGCCTGAGTGGATGACTGCCTCCTCAAAAGGTTTGCCTGCGGCGGTTTCCAGATTGATAAAGTCCACCAACAATATGGAGTTACGCACGATAATCCCTGCTAGGGCAATCATCCCAATCATAGATGTGGCGGTAAACTGGGCACCCAGCAAGGCATGGCCCGGCATTACGCCGATAATGGTCAGCGGAATGGGCGCCATGATAATCAAGGGCACCAGATAGGAGCGGAAATGGGCCACTACCAGCAGATAGATGGCTATCATGCCCACGCCGTAGGCAATGCCCATGTCGCGGAAGGTTTCGTAGGTGATTTTCCACTCACCGTCCCATTTCACGCTTACCGCATTCAAGCCGTCCGGTTGCTGCACGTAGTACTGGCTGAATCCCAGCCCCTCTGGACTGTCGATATCCGCCGCCATTTCAAACATGCCGTACAAGGGGCTGTCAAACGGGCCGGCCATGTCTGCCACCACCATGATCATGGGCACCATGTTCTTGTGGATGATGGGCATGTCGATGCTGCCTTTATGGATGGATACCAGCTCTGACAGGGGCACGGTACCGCCAAACTGGCTGTCGAGTTTCATCGACAATACCTGGGTCAGGTTGGGTTTGTCGGCATCATGCAACTCCAAACGGATGGGCACAGGCGATTTTTGCATCCCTTTGTGCAGTACATTCACATCCTTGCCGCCCACGGAGGTGGCCACCATATCCACGATGTTGGCATAGGGCACGCCGAGCAGGCTGGCCTTGCTGCGATCAATGTTCACCTGCCATTTTTCCTGTTGGGCCGGCAAGTAAATGTCAATGTCCACCACATGCTGGGTTTTATGGAACAGTGCCATTAACTCTTGTGCGGCTTGCTCCCGGATGGATTCGCTGGGGCCGTAAACTTCCGCCACAATCGGCGCCCATACCGGTGGACCTGGAGGCACTTCCACCACCTTCACGTTGGCATTGAATTTTTTGCCTATCTCTTGCAGTGGGCCGCGTACCGCCAATGAAATATCATGGCTGGCCCGATCCCGGTGATGCTTGTCGGTAAGGTTCACCTGGATATCACCGGCTTCCTGGGTGCTGCGCTGGAAGTAATGCCGCACCAGACCGTTAAAGTTGATGGGCGCATGAGTGCCGGCATAAAGCTGCATGTTGCGCACTTCCGGTACGGTGGCAAGATAGCCCGATAACGCTTTAAGCACTTTCTCGGTTTGTTCTACTGGCGTACCTTCCGGCATGTCGACAATCACCTGAAACTCGGATTTGTTGTCAAAAGGCATCATTTTCAGCACAACCAGCTGAACCACCGGTAGTGCCACGGCAATCATGATCAGCGCTGCCACCCCGCCGGCCAGCCCCACCCGCGCCTTGCGGCTTTCGAGGAAGGGCTTGATGAGCCGGGTAAAAATGCTCAGCATTTTGGGGTTTACCGCATCGGGATTATGGGTTTCACCTTCATGATGGTTTTTCAGTAGATGGCGACTCAGCCAAGGGGTGACCACAAATGCCACACACAGGGAAATGAGCATGCCCATACTGGCGTTGATGGGAATGGGGCTCATGTAAGGCCCCATCAGCCCGGAAACGAAAGCCATGGGCAGCAGGGCGGCAATCACGGTGAAGGTTGCCAAAATGGTGGGGCCGCCGACTTCATCCACGGCAACGGGAATGAGCTCTTTAAAGGAGCGTTTGCCCATGGCCATGTGCCGGTGGATGTTTTCCACCACCACAATGGCGTCGTCCACCAGGATCCCAATGGAGAATATCAAGGCAAACAGCGATACCCGGTTGAGGGTGAAACCATAGGCCCAGGAGGCAAACAGGGTAATGGCCAAGGTGATGCCAATGGCGACGCCCACCACTAACGCTTCACGCATGCCCATGGTAAACAGCACCAAGATAACCACGGCGGTGGTGGCAAATATCAGTTTGAATATCAACGTATTGGATTTGTCTGCCGCGGTAACGCCATAGTTGCGGGATACGGTGATGTTCACTTTTTCCGGGATCAGCACATTGCGGGTCTGGGCCACTTTTGCCAGCACCGCATCCGCCACATCCACGGCGTTCTCTCCGGGCTTTTTGCCAATGGCAATGGTGACGGCGGGGAACAGCCCTTGTTGCAGCTGGTTGCCATCACGCTCGGTATTGTAGTGCCAGGCGCTGGCGGTAGGCACATCGGCTTTCAGGCTGATATCCGCCAGATCCGACAGATACACCGGCACACCATGGCCGCTGCTGTCGGTGTTGACGGCAATGACCAGTTGCTTGACATCATCAATGGATTGCAAAAACTGCCCGGCCTGAACCTTGATTTCCTGGTTTCCCTGAATGAGCGATACGGGCATGGACACGGCATTGTTGGCGGTTAATGCGCTGCGGATCTTGTCGTAACTCACGCCGTAGTGGTTCATCCGTTGCGGGTCAATGCGTACATTGAGCACCAGGTCGTGGGGCGCCACGGTAGATACTTCACGGGTTCCGGGAATGCGTTTCAGCTCGGTTTCCAGCCCGTGTGCCACATGGGTCAGTTGCTGGGCCGACAGTTGGGGGTCTTCCGACCACAAGGTCAGGCTGACAATAGGCACATCATCAATGCCCATGGGCTTGATTTGGGGCTGGCCCACGCCGGCGGCCGCCGGCAACTTATCCAGATTGGAATAAATCTGGTTATAGAGTTTGACGATGGCTTCATTGCGGGGGATGCCCACTTTAAAAATCACGACGATAAGGGCGCCGTCAGGGCGGGAAAATGAATAGAGGGTGTCAATTCCCTTTATTTGGGAAATCACTTCCTCAGCAGGAAGCGTGACCAGTTGTTCCACCTCGGCGGGTTTGGCACCGGGGAAGGGGATGTACACGTCCGCAAAGGTGACATCAATCTGCGGCTCTTCCTCCTTTGGGGTGATCATGATGGCAAACAGCCCCATCAACAGCCCCAGCAGCGCCAGCAATGGCGTGATGGCACTGTCCTGGAACATGGCCGCAATCCGGCCGGAAATGCCGACTCCTGATGTTTTACTCATAACCTTGACTCCTGCTTACTGCTGCACAGGGTGGGAGAGCAATACCTGATAGGCATTGGCGGCAATCACGTCACCGGCACTCAAGCCTGCCTGCACTTCCACTTCATCGCCGCGGGTGGCACCCAGACGCACTTGCTGCAGGATGAAGTGATCTCCCTGCTGCAGATAAACGCCCGACAACTCGTTGACACTGTACAGCGCGCTGAGGGGAATGAAGGTGATTTCCCGCTCAGCTACCGGAAAACGGGCTTTTATCCAGCTGCCGGGCAGCAAGGCGGGCGTATTTTCCGGCAGCGGCAGACGCACTTTATAGGCATGGCTCTGGGTGTCGGTAAAGCCGAAGATGACAGGTTCCGTGACATGAAACTTGCGGCCGTCACTGAGGGAGACATCCACCGCACCAGCCTTGATCAAGGCTTCACGGTAACGCTGGGGCACTTCAATCACCGCCCGCATTTTACCGGTGGCAAAACCGGAGAGCAGCGGTTGCCCGGGGGCTACCGCTTCACCCACTTCCACATGGCGGGCGGTTACCACCCCGGCATAAGGGGCCGACACCACGGTGTACTTCAATGATTCACGGGCCTTGGTGATTTGAGCCAAAGCGGCACTGGCGGCCTGCTGGGCGGATTTGGCATTGGCTACCGCCTGATCCATGGCACCTTTGGAAATGGCGCCTTGGGGAAACAGGGTTTGGTAACGGGCAAGGGTTTTCTGGGCTTCCACATTCAGTGCCTGGGCCCGGGCATAACCGGCTTCAGCCGCGGCCAGTTCGGCTCCCTGCTCCTTGCTGGTGATTTCCAGCAAGGGGGCACCGGCCGGCACCAAGTCGTTCACGTCAAAATTGAGTTTGACGATGCGGCCACTGGTTTGGGCTGAAACCGTGGCGGATTTCACGGCTTCGAGGGTACCGTCCAGCACCAGCATATGAGGTGCTTTCTGGGAGACAACAGTCACAGTGGCGACATCTTTTGTCGCTGCTTTAAGTGTCGGGCTGGTAAGCAGTCCCAATCCCACCATCAGGGTGGTTAACAACAGTCCTCGCATAGGATTTATCTCTCAGAAACATATCTATGAGAAAATTCTAATGGAGTGGCGTTCAATACGCAACAGTGTACGTAAAAAATAAACCATTAGTAACACCTCAATTAATCAGCAAAAATTGGCCGGAAGCCCCGACCCGGGATTAATCTTTCAGGTAGTAGGTAAGGGTGGAAACCACTCTGACCTTTTTGATGTAAGGGGTGTTACTGTCCCGGTCGTTAATGGAAAACGTGCCCTGGCTGGCGGTCTTGATTTTGCCAATGGAGGATTGGGAATCCCGGGCAAATTTTTCCGCCACTTCACGGGCATTTTCGGTGGCCTGTTGCACCATTTGGGGTTTGATGCTGTTGAGCTGGGTATAGAGAAACTCCGTGCGATTGTCATAATCCTGAGCCACGGCAATGCCGTCTTTGGCAAGTTCCAGCAGCTTTTTACGGCTCTCCAGCACCTTGTTTATCTGATGGGTATAGACGGACAAGGTTACTTTGGCCTTGTAACGGTATTTTACGTTAGGGTCTGCATAGCCCTGGGCTTGCCGGTCCTGGGTAGAGGGTTGGGAGATGGTGATTTCTTCGGGGGTGAACCCTTGAGCCAGCAAAAACTGTTTTACCCGTTCGGTTTTCTGCTGCACCGATTCGTACAGGGTATTGAGGTTATTATCCACTTCATTGAAGCTCACCGGCCAAATCGCCACGTCGGCAGTGACTTCCTGCTCAGCCAGACCCTTTACGGTAACCACCCGGTCCATGGCCTTTATGGTGAGCAGGCTGTTGCCAATGCCACTGGCCAGCAGGTACAGCCCGCCACAGATAAATGCTCCCAGCAGCGCAGCGGCCAATACGGATTGCTTGTTCATCCCGGACTCCTTGTATGCGGAAAATAGGCAGAAATGTTGTATGCAGAAGGGATACGACAGCACGCCCTTCACGGAGATTGCCAAAGCAATATAGCAAAAAGCGAGTGACAGGGTCACTCGCTTTCATGGTTATCGCACTTATTGTCATCTGCCAGCGCAGTGGCACAGCGGTCAGGCAATGTTAGAAACGGTAGTTGAACTGCATGGAGTAATACGTGGCTTTTGACTGGGTTTTGGCATTGACATCACCCACCAGGGCACTGTGCTCGATAAGTGATTCTTCAGTGCCACATACCTGGGCAACCCCCAGGTCAATGGTCATGGCATCAGACAGCTGGTAGCTGGCGCCTACGGTATACCAGTGACGGTCAGAATCCGGAATGGACAGTGAGCTCAGCTCATCCACTACGCCGTTGTCAAACATGTAACCGGCGCGTAATGCCAGGGCATCGCTTAGCTGATAAGTGCCCCCCAAACTGAATAGCCAGGAGTTTTTCCAGTGATATTTTTTCAGTGGTGCAGTGACATCCGTGGCGGCTTGCACACCGGCATAATCGCCACTGGCAATGGTGGCCGTTCCCTGTTTGGTGGTGATCTGATCGAAATGCCCCCAGAAGGTGTACTGGGCAGTGTAATGCAGGGCAAAACGTTCTGTCAGCTGATGATAACCGGCAAACTGGGCAATATCTGCCAATGGCACTTCCAGTTTGTTGAAATCAATGGCCAGTTGCTGGGTGCCCAAGCCCGGAAGCTCCTGGTTGTTGATGACATTGATATCCCCTTTTACCGTCACGGTTGGGCTGAAACGGTAGCTCAGGCCAAAGCGGTGCTGCGGGTTAAGCTCCAGCGTGGCGCCCACAATGCCGCCAAATCCCATGCCGTCGGCATCCACATTGACCAGCGGGATATTACCGGCATCACGGGTCAGCTTGCCTTTCCCGTAAATGGTGTCCAGCCCGGCGCCAATGCTTAACATGTCATTGACACGGTAAGATACGCTGGTGTTAAGGGTGACGGTGGTCACTTCCGTTTTGCCAATCAGATCATAAGGGGCGATGCTGGCACCGTTTAACAATGAGCTGGTGTCTGTCCCGGTACCGAAATTGGAGAATGCGGCCACCCCAACGGCCCATTTGTCATTCAGCGGATGCACATAATAAAAATTGGGGATCAGCTTGGTGCTGCCCGCATCCTCAATGCCCCCGAGATCAATTTGTCCGCCGGCAAAATTCACGTCCTTTACATCCACTTGAATGTCTACATACGTGAGGCCGGCAGACAGGGTCGGCCGGTCAAACAAGGCCATGGCGGCAGGGTTGCGGGATAACACGGATGCGTTATCGGCAATGACCGCATCACCGGCAAAGGCGCGGCCCATGCCGCTGGCAGACTGGCTGTTCAGCTGAAAACCGGCAGCGTGTGTTTGTGTTGCAGCCAACAACAGGCTGACCGTCAGAAGCGATTTTTTAAAATGATTCATCTGATAATGGTGCTCTTGATAGTGTTGTTTTTATTTGTTGGCTGACACCAACTCCCCCGAAAATTAGCTGGCATGTTAGGGGGATGTTTCTGAGGGAACAAGTCCGACCAGATGCGTACACTTGTTCCACTTAATGCTTTCGGCATTTGTGTGCGCCAGTTCGCTAAAAAAATCCGCTGTTAACAAACGTCTTGTGCGGAAAATTTTCCAATAGTTGATTGATTTTAAGGTATAAATTAAAAATTATGCTTTGCAGGGGATAGCGGCCAAGGCCCTTGGCTTATCCATTACCCGTTAAAAGAGGTTAGCGAACAGCTGTACGCTTTGTTGGTCAAGCGTTGGGGAAGGAGCTGCCGTCAGGTTGCCGGGCTGTAACATAAAAACATTTGATAACAGCAGGATAGTGGTAGATGCTGACGCCGGTTTTGCCTTGGCGTCATGAGAATGTTTTACCGTGTTAATCTGTTTGTCACTGGCGCATACCATATATAACGCTGGCGGCTTGGCCGGGATTTTATCCATGACCGATACAGGGGATGTTTGATGAAACTGAATAAACTAGAACGTTATGTGGTGCGTCATCCGGCACGGCAATGGTTGCAATTGCAACTGGAGCAGCCGTTATTGCTGGGGCTTTTCAACCATAACCTGCCGGCGGTGGAACATGCCCTGGAAATCGGCTGTGGGTTTGGCCAGGGGATCACCTTGTTGCGTAAGGGCTTTGGCGCGGCGGCGGTGACCGCCGTGGATTTGGATGAGCAGATGCTGCATTACTGCGCTGCCCGTTATGCCGGAAAATCCTGGCTGCAGTTGACCCAGGCGGACGGCAGCCAGTTACCGTTCATGGATAACCGCTTTGATCTGGTGTGCGATTTTGCCGTATTCCATCATATTCCTGATTGGCAGCGCGCCGTATCGGAGGTTTTTCGCGTGCTCAAGCCCGGCGGCGCATTTGTGGTGGAAGAGTTGTACCGGGCCGCGATTTGCAATCCGCTGAGCCGCCGCCTGTTTGAGCATCCCCAGCAAAACCGTTTCAATCATCATCAATTGCATCAGTGCTTGCGCGCCGCGGGCTTTGATATTGCCAACAGCCGCCATGTGTGGGGGCTGGCCGGGGTAACCTTGGCCATAAAACCGGCAGGTACGTTTCAGTAAGTCTGTGGCTTGCCCAGGCATGACCCATGCCGCCCTTGCACAAGGGCGGCAGTCGGATTGCATCAACGGCGTTGCGAGGTGCGGTTACAAGGCTGCTTGGGTTTTGTGCAATTTCAGCCAAAAGGCTTCCTGGCAATGATTGGTGAAGTTTTTCACCATGGGCGTAATGTGCAAATGCTCAGGCTTGGCAATAATCCGGTAGCTAATCCAGCACTCTTCACACACTTGATCATCGGCAACGTCAATGTGGTCGCGCTCAAGCTGTTTTTGTAACGTGACTCCGTTGGCAAATTCCACCACCCACTCATGATGTTCAATGACCACGCCATCATCTTCGCTGTAGGTTTCAGAAGCGGTTTGTGCCGCGATGGCCGGGCCGTTTTGGGCATCCTCAAGGGCTAATGCATAGGTAAAAAGGTGATTCATTCCGTGTGACCGTTTGTGTGATGGCAGTTTTCCCGCCAGCCTTTTCCCGCCCGATATGGGCTAAAGGCTGTATGCCGGATGTCTGCAGGAGGGGCATCATAACACAATAAAAATATTCATGAAGTGGTTGGAACGTCTGGTGCCAAACCTGGTGATTCACCTTAAGGTTTTGGCGATTGCACTACCCATATGAGCTGTGATGGCGCCACCTCCAGTTGTTGAGCCAGGTTTACAAAGCGTTGTTTGATGGCGTCATCCACCTGGGGCTGGCGTGACAGCAACCATAAATATTGGTTACTGGGTCCCATCACCACCGCATGTTGATATTGGCCGGCCACCGGCGACTGGGGGATCAGGGCATGGATTTGGTAAGCCCCGTAAAAAGGCCGGAAAAAACTGACCCGCAAGCGGCCGCGCTTTTCCCCTTCCATGAAATAGGCAACGCCCTTTGCGGTTTGCCATGCTTGTGTCTTGGGGTTATAGCCCGTGTTGGTCACCCGAATGGCATCGCCATCCAGACGGTAATGGGCTTGCACGTGGGTTAAATCACGCTCAAAACCATGATCAAGCCTAGCAATTTCATACCATTGCCCCAGATAAGCCTGAGTTTGAAAATCCTCCACCACGGCAATTTTTTGCGCCATCAGTGTGCAGCCGCTCAGTAACAGGCAGCCCCATAGCCACCCGCGGCTGGCGAGACAACGTAACATGCTTGGTAACGGTGACAGTTTCATGTTCAGGCTCCTTCATCGGGGCATCAGGCATCAGGCATCAGGCATCAGGCAGCAACAGGGGCTGTATGACAACATTATGGCGCATGGGAAAAATTTGGGGTGGCGCATGCTGCTGTAGGCGTTATGTCGTTATAATCCTTGGCTGTATCACACCTTTTAGCAGTATTAACGGGAAGTCTTGGTTATGGCAAATATTCTGGAGTCCGTGGATCAGCACACGCAGCTGGTGGGTGAAAACCGCCTGGAGCTGCTGCTGTTTCGCATCAATTCGCTGCAACTGTTTGCCATCAACGTGTTTAAAGTGAAAGAGGTGGTCAAGCTGCCTCGGTTATCCCAAATGCCCGGCAGCCATCCCGCCATTTGTGGTGTGGCCAATATCCGCGGCACCTCCATTCCGGTCATCAACCTGCGCCAAGCCATTGGCTTTAAACCCATGGACCCAACCGCGGCGGATGCCAATTTGATCATTACCGAATACAACCGCACGGTGCAGGGTTTTTTGGTGGGCAAGGTGGAGCACATCATCAACATCAACTGGAAAGATGTGATGCCGCCACCACAAAATGCCGGGCACAACCATTATTTGACCGCCATTACCAAAGTGCAGTATCAGGAACGCACCGAGCTGGTATCCATTATTGATGTGGAAAAGGTGCTGGCGGAAATCATCCATTACGACGTGCAGCTGGATGCCGACCTGCTGGATGAAACGCTGTTGCTGCAAATGCAGGGGCGCAAGGTGTTGATTGTGGATGACTCGCCCACCGCCCGTCATCAAATTCGCGACACCTTGAGCCAGATTGGGTTGGAGGTCATTCAGGCACGGGACGGCCAGCAGGCACTGGACATGCTGCGCAGCTGGTGCGACAGCGGCAAACAGCCCACCGATGAAATCCTGATGATGATTACCGATGCGGAAATGCCGAAAATGGACGGTTATCGGCTGACCCATGAAATCCGCAGCGATAAACGGATGAGCCAGCTGTTTATCGTGCTTAATACTTCGCTAAGCGGCAGTTTCAACCATGCCATGGTGCAAAAGGTGGGTTGCGATCGCTTTATTTCCAAGTTCCAGCCGGATTTGCTGGTGTCGGCAGTGCAGGAGCGGATGCGTCAGTTACTGGCACAGTGATCGGCCATGAGCTCGCGCATCACCTGCCGCTTGCAGGCGGCAGGTGATGCAATATGTAATCTGGCCAGACGCACGGCATAGGCAAAGCGCTGCTTGCCCAGCAGGGCCACAATGCCGCTGAGAAAGCCTTTGTCCAGTGTCATGGCCTTGCTGTAGTGCTCAATGGCGGCAAATACCGAGCTGTAACTTACCCCGTCAAACATAAAGCGGGTATCCGCTTGGGTATGTGTCAGGGCCACGCCATCAAGCTGTAACGGCCAGCCGGCAAAATTCAGCCGTCCTTTGGCCACCTCATACATGAACCAGGCACTGCGCTGAAAACACTGCAGGGTTTTGCAGGTGAAATCCGCCTCTGCCAGCTCTTCTTGAGTCCAGTTAAGGCCAATGGCCAGATGCTTGCTGTAGCGGCGCATCAGCGCATCCTTTACTGCGATGCGGCATTCTTGCAGTGACGTGAGCGGCTGTTTTTTGGCAAGTTCCCGACACTCTTTGCAGGCCGGTACCGCCAACGCGGGATGGGGCGCATGGGGCTGGGCATGATATTCAAACAATAAATGACAAGGCTCGCCACAAAACCAGCAATGGTGGCGAGCCTCAAAGGGAACATCAATGACGGGTAACGGCATTACGCTTCAGCGGCTTCCACATCCGCCAGCAACTGCCCCAGCTCGAAGGCTTCCAGCTCGGTGCAGTCATCTTCATCACGCCAGTCAATGCCCACCAGTACATCGTCCTGATTCAGGTCTTCCACCCAGTATTCCAAAAACTCATCCATGCTGATGGTGGTTGGCACGAACCCCGCCCACTCTTCATTGCAATGGCTTTTTGCCAGTTCGGCCTCTGACCATAACGGCATCACGTCAGCGTCTTCATATTCGCTGGAGTCACACACCAGCCACTCTTCGTTGGTCGGATCCTGTAACCCCCATAATTGTGCGGTTTCACTGATGTTGGCGATAAAGCGTTGTACTACCGGACTGACTTCACTCATGACTAGATTTCCCAAATAAGATGACGTGGTTCATTATACGTTATCACCGGCACCATCCAAGCAGCTTATTTGCAAGATGGCGCAATCGTTTAAAATTCGGCTAATTGACCCATGATAGGCTGCCGGGGGCTTAAAAAATGGTAAACCTCTGGGTAGGATGTCCTTTGGTACCCAACAACAGCACAAGGAGTCTGTTCGTGGTCAAAATTATTCCCTGGTTATCTTTGGCATGGGCATTTCAGGCGGCTGCCGCGCCTGCAACCGCCGACATCGACGGCGCCGTGTCACAGGTGGCGGCCGATTTCCCCCAATGCATCGTGACATTTTCCGAGCAGGCCCGCCGCGAAGGCATCTCGGAGGCCATCATTCAATCCCATGTGCAGCCACTGCAGTTTGTGAAGCGTGTCATTGAGCTGGATCGCCAGCAACCGGAATTCACCCAGACCTTTGCCGGTTATTTTGACAAGCGGGTCACCGATTGGCGTGTGAGCAAAGGCCGGGAGCTGTTGGCCGCGCATCGGCCCTTTTTGCAACAATTGACCGCGCAATACGGCATTCCGCCCCAATACCTGCTGGCATTCTGGGGCATGGAAACCAACTATGGCGGCTATAAAGGCAAAATGCCGGTGCTGGACTCCTTGGCAACGCTGGCCTGCGATCATCGCCGCAGCGCATTTTTTACCAAAGAGTTGATGACCGCCTTGAAACTCAGTCAGCGTTACGGCTTTGCTGCTGCAGACATGCAGGGTTCCTGGGCCGGGGCCATGGGCCATACCCAGTTCATGCCCAGTGCCTATGCCCGTTATGCCGTGGATGCCAACGGTGACGGCAAGGCCGATTTGTGGAACAGCACTGAAGATGCCTTGGCATCCGCAGCCAATTTCTTGCAGCATCTGGGCTGGCAACGTAACGAACGCTGGGGCAGGGAGGTAAGACTGCCCAAAGGGTTTGACTACACCCTGCTCAATGAACAACTGCCCTTGGCGCGCTGGCAACAACTGGGGTTAACCAGTGCCAGCGGTCAGCTGCTGCCACAGGCACAGATGCAGGCCAGACTCTATCTTCCCGCTGGGCATCAGGGCCCGGCCTTTCTCGGCTACCAGAATTTTGACGTGATTAAACGCTGGAACCGCTCCAATTTTTACGCCATCAGCGTGGGACATCTGGCGGATCGCATTGCCGGTGCCGGGAAACTGCACACCCCGGCACCGCAACAACCCAGGCTGAGCCATCAGCAAATAAAGGCGCTGCAGCAACAGCTCAACGCCTTGGGGTTTGACAGCGGCACTCCGGATGGCATCCTTGGCAGCAACTCCCGCAACAGCTTGCGGGCATTTCAGGCCAGCAAAGGCCTGATTGCCGATGGATTCCCGGATGAAGCCACCTTTAAAGCCCTTGGCTTGAACCCCTGATGCCGCCTGTCAGGCGGATAAGCCGTTAATGAGGCCCATCACATGAAATATGCATTATTTAACGCGTCGCACACTCAGGAAGTGATCAGGCTGTTTCACGGCGTATTTCAGGCATCAGAAGGCTCGGCATCGGCGCAGGTGATGAGGGATTTTGTCACCCGCCTGATTGCAACCACTGCCGATGATGAACTCATCGGCTGCATTGCAACAGATGATGACTGCATTGTGGCCAGCATCTTTTTCAGCCGTTTTGACGTGCCCAGTCAGCAAGTGGCATTCATTTTGTCACCGGTTGCAGTACTGACCGAGGTGCAGCGCCGCGGTATCGGCCAGCAGCTCATCCGTTACGGCCTTGAGCATCTGCGCGCCCTCAACGTCGAGTTGGTGTTTACCTACGGCGACCCTGCCTATTATGCCAAAACGGGGTTCATGCCGCTCAGTGAAAAACAGATAAAAGCGCCCTATCCATTGACGCAGCCCATCGGCTGGCAGGCGCAAATGCTTGATGGCAGCCCGCTGCAAGGGATGCAGGGCAAGACCCAATGTGTGGCTGCCTTGGATGACCCCGCATTATGGTAGGTGGCCTCGTGGCGTAAATGTGAAACCTGCTGCTGCGGATGCCATCCCTTTCTGTGAATATCACACCGGAAGGGATAGCCGATGGGCAAATCTAGGTACCGGATCACCCATCGGCCGGAATACAACAGCGCCCAGCGCCATTGATAGAGTGAACCCCAATGGGATTCGGCTGACCGGATTGATTTTGTCAACAAGGTCCTCTTACCGTTAACGACAATGGGATGTATTTTGGTTTAGGAAATTTAACAAGTCCTGCCTCCCACAGTAGCCGCTCTTTGTCCGTCTATTCCACCATGAACTCGATGGGTGTGCCGTCACAATATGGGAGTAGTCCATAATTAGAGGTCTCACCAGTTTTCCCGCTTTTTTAGAGACAACGGCAATCATTTTGGGTTGCAGTATGACCAAAATCTTATTTAAGGTTTTTGCCGCAATTTCTTTATCTTTTTCATGGAGTATGATGCTCTTTCCCGGAAATTCTGCTGGACGTTGGAAATAGTTGAAATAGGCAATAAAGTCGATGGTGTCTCGATAGTCATCCAGCTTAAACATTGACGCTGTATTGAACGTGGAAAAAAGGTTGCGATATATAGCGTGTCCTTTTGCGCTGAATTTTTTTCGTTCACCTGTAGCCATGTCGGTAGATCTTCGTCTGAGAATGCCGGATGTGTCTATCCAGTTAATTCCGTTTTCATCTGGGCAAGCGGCGGCTAGGTGTTTACGAAGTGCCGTTTCACAGCCATTATACCAAGCAGCTGCCTCGTGCTGATATGTGGCGCCCTTTGGCAGGTAATGGCTCTCACCAATCACCAAGATTCTATGTTTGAGGTATTTTGCGCCTATCCATGGCATAAGTCTTGGGTATTTCATGAAGTGGGTTACTTCAGCCAGTGCTGACGTCATTTCTTCTCTGGTACTCATTAGATTTCTTTATGGTTAGCCAAAACTTATGTAAGGCGTTGAACTTTATTGTCTGAATTTGGGTGTTGTAGCCAAATAAAATTGGCCACATTTTTATATGGCCAGCCCGCGATGACGCAATGTTACGGTGCCTGCAGCAGGGGAGCGATACTGCTGATGGTCAGCGGGTGATAGGCGCTTTTGGCCCGGTTGAACAGCTGTAATGCCCAGGGCTTTTCTGACGAGGTGGCCAGTTTTTCATACAAGGGCTGCACCAGGCGCAAGCGGCCGATGCGGCCAAGGTAATCCCCCAGGGCAGGTTTTACGGCAAAATATTGGTAATCCAGCGCCAGTGAAAACCAGGCGAAGGCGATTTCGTCATTGGCAGTGTGGCTGAAATCAAATTGCCTATCCAGCGCCTTTAACTGGGCGCTTGTCAGCGGATTGCCGCTGGTGGGGGCGGGCATTTGCTGCAGGAAATGCAGCCATTGCTGGGCATTCCAGGTGCTGGTGGCAAGCTGTGAAAGTGTTTTCTGTTCGGATAACCATTGTGCTCTGGCTGCATCCACCGGCATGAAAGCGGCGGAGGTGGGCACTGGCGTGAAATCCGCCAATCCCTGGCCATACAGCCACACATGGATGTCTTTTTGGCTGACAATACCCGGATAACGCTGTAGCAGGTGTTGTTGCAGGTATTGCTCAAAACGTTCCGTATCAATGCTGCCAAAGGCAAAGTGGTCAAAATACTGCTTCACGAAGGCGTCAAAATGTTCCCGCCCGAATTTTTGCTCAAGGTACAGTAAAAACAGCTGTCCCTTGGTATAGGGAATGCCGCTAAAGGCGCTGTCCGGGTCGGTGCCGTGCAAATCCACGTACAAGGAGGTGAGTGCGGGTGGCAGTGTTTGCATCTCTTCGCGCAATTCGCCATAGGCGATGGCCCGTTCCATCTGGGCGCGGGGTTTGCCGTAAAGATCTTCCACCACCCGGTTTTCCACGTAGCTGGTAAAGCCTTCATTGAGCCACAGATCCTGCCAACTGGCGTTGGTGACCAGATTGCCGGACCAAGAGTGGGCCAGTTCATGGGCAATCACGCTAACCAGACTGCGATCGCCGGCAATGACCGTGGGGGTGATGAAAGACAGTTTGGGGTTTTCCATGCCGCCAAAGGGGAAGCTGGGGGGCAGGATGAGCAGATCATAACGCCCCCAGCGATAGTTACCGTAACGCTGCTCCACGGTGTGGATCATCTTTGGGGTATCGGCAAATTCATATTGTGCCTTGGCCAGCTGCTCCGGCTCAGCCCACACGCCGGAGCGGGCGTCAAACGGGCTAAAGGCCAGCCGTCCGGCGGCAATGGCAATCAGGTAAGAGGGGATGGCCTGTGGCATGTCAAAGCGGGTCACGGTATCACTCACGGGCTGGCGTTCAGCGCTCATCAGCACTGTCAGTCCTTTGGGCGCCGTTACGGTGGCGCTGTAACTGGCGCGGATTGACGGTGTGTCCTGCAGCGGCAGCCAACTGCGGGCATGAATGGCTTCATTCTGGCTGAACATGAACGGCTGCTTTTTGCCCAGTGTCTGGGCGGCGCTGAGCCACTGCAAACCGCTGGCATGGGCGGCACTTACATGACTTATGCGTACCTGTGAAGGTTGCCGGTTTTCGGTGTGAATGGTGAGCTTTTGCCCGAGCACGGCATCATGGGCCGCCAGCGAAAAGGGCAGGGGGTGCCAGTCACCTTGAGCATTGCGCCCTTCCACTTTCTGGATGGTAAGCTCGCGGGTATCGAGCAATAACGGCGCATTGGCGTGCAGCCAGCGTAAATCGAGGGTGGTAACGCCAAGCACCTGCCGGGCGCCAAAGTCCAGTGTCAGTTGCAAATCGATATGGGTGGTTTGTACATCAGCCGTATTGGCATAACTGAAATGATCCGTAGCCGCTTGCAGTTGGGGTGAGACGAGCAGCCATAAAGCCAGCAGCCCTTGCAGCAGATGCTTGTGAAAAGAGAACAACAAAATCAGACTTCCTTTAACATAACCTTCAAAAAACCGGCAGGGGCTGTTTTGCCCTCTGCCAATGGAATGCGCCAGCCATTATAATCCTGCATCCCGCACCAAGGTACATCATGGTGTAAAGTCCCGGGGGATTGAATCTGGAAAATGTAAGGAACTGTCACAATGAAAATAGAATGCGCCGCAGCCCGCTTGCTACTGACCCCAAGAGAATTGCAGGTGCGGCTGCAAAACGCGCCGGTGGTGATGTCGGTATTGGTTGACGATATCCGCTTGCTGGCAACGGCCAACCTGTTGTTGGCAGATGCAGGTGCGGTGCGCTGGCAGTTAACGCTGGACACCCCGGAGCAGCTGCAAATCATTGGGCAATTTTACGGCATAACACCGGAATGACGGCCTGAACTCCCCCCGCATCGCCAATTCGCGGCGGGCAATTGCATCGCTTATCGCATAAAAATCACACAAACAGAAAATTCCCCCTTGAAAAGCCCTTGGCCGCCCTTATCTGATAACTGTCGGCGATAAGGGTTTATGGCTGACACAGACCGCGCCATCGGGCGGTCGTGATACTCAGGGTGCGAAATGGTTCGGCCCGTGAATTTGCATATTGCTTACGAGGATATGACTATGCGTAACTATGATTTAACTCCCCTTTACCGCAGTGCCATTGGTTTTGATCGCTTTGCCCGTTTAGCCGAACTGGCTGCCAACAATAACGGCAACGCAGGTTACCCCCCTTACAACATTGAGCTGCTGGGCGAAAACCATTACCGCATCACCATGGCCGTGGCCGGTTTTGCCATGAGTGAGTTGGAAATCACCAGCGAAGGTGAAAAACTGGTGATTAAAGGCACCAAAACCGCCGAACAGCCGGAGCGCCAATACCTGTATCAGGGCATTGCCGAGCGCGGATTCGAACGTACTTTCCAGTTGGCGGATTTTGTCACCGTAGAAGGTGCCCATCTGGAAAACGGCTTGCTGAACATCGATTTGGTACGGGAAATCCCCGAAGCCATGAAACCCCGCAAAATCGCCATCGGTTCCGGTAACAACATGCTGGAAGGGGAACGCAGCCAAGATGCTGCGGCGGTTACGGCAGATAGTGCTGAATAATTAAACCGCAACTGATAACAAAGCCAGTCTCAATGACTGGCTTTGTGTTTTTGAAGGTGTTATTGATGCCTTACTGACATTAACAAGGGATGCTCATGGAATCGTTGATGTGTTACAAAACCCTGCCGTTATGGCATCAGGATTCGCTGCCGCAAGGGTTCAGGCAGCGCCACAATACCCAGCCCGGCACTTGGGCGCAATTGCAGGTGCTGCAAGGCAGACTCAGCCTGGAATGGCTTGATGACAACGGCGAGGTGACAGGCTGCGAGCACTTTGACAGCGCCCACCAGCCTCCCATGATTGCGCCGCAGCACTGGCACAGGATTAGCGCCGTATCCGATGACATTGCCTGTCAGCTGCATTTTTACTGCAAAGCGGAAGAGTTCTACATCAAGAAAAATTACGAATTGAGCAAAACCCACTCGGAGGTGGTGGCCGCCATGCCATACCTGCAAGGGGGCAAGGCGCTGGATTTGGGCTGTGGTCGGGGTCGCAACAGCCTGTACCTTAACCTGCAAGGGTTTGATGTGACCGGTTATGATTATAACAGTAGCAGTATTGCCAGTTTGCAGCAGGTGATTGCCCAAGAGTGCCTCAGCGGCATCCGCGCCAGCGAGCAGGATTTGACTCAGTTGCAGCTTGAGGGCGAATTTGATTTTATTTTATCCACGGTGGTGATGATGTTCTTGCCTGCCGACACGGTGCCTGGACTGCTCCGGCAGATGCAGCAGCACACCAAGGCGGGCGGCGTCAACCTGATTGTGTCTGCCATGGACACGGAAGATTTTCCCTGCACGGTAGGCTTTCCCTTTACCTTCAAGGCCAATGAGTTGCTTAACACTTACGCTGGCTGGGACATCCTCAAATACAACGAAAATGTCGGCGAGCTGCACAAGCGGGACGCGCAGGGCAATTTCATCAAGCTGCGTTTTGCCACCTTGCTGGCCCGTAAGCGTGACGACTAAGCGGCTGTGTCACCCTTATGGCGCAGCTAGCGTTGTTGTCTTGGGGATTGCCCCCATCATGACCAATAAGCGCTCATAAAAACACCCGCATGATGCGGGTGTTTGTGTTTAAGCATCAATCATCCTGGTTGGAGGGACTATCCCTGTCGCAACATCACTGCATGTTTTCCTGATCGCCAAACTGGCCCACAAACAGCGGTGATGACAGGTAACGCTCTGCCGCTGATGGCAGGATGGCTACAATGGTCTTGTCCTTGAATTCCGGCAGCTCGGCCAAACGCGCCGCGGCCACCACGGCAGCACCGGATGAAATCCCCACCAGAATCCCTTCTTCGCGCATCAGCCGATGGGCCATGGCAATGGCATCATCCGAGGTAACGGTTTCCACCCGGTCCAGCAATGATAAGTCCAGGTTGCCCGGAATGAACCCGGCGCCAATCCCCTGGATTTTGTGCGGGCCTGGCTGAATGGGCTCGCCCGCCAGTGTTTGGGTGATGACCGGCGATTCAGCAGGCTCCACCGCAACAGAGGTAATGGCTTTGCCTTGGGTGTTTTTGATGTAGCGGCTGATCCCGGTAATGGTGCCACCGGTGCCCACCCCGGCCACAACCACATCCACTTCACCGTCCGTGTCATTCCAGATTTCAGGCCCGGTGGTCTTTTCATGGATTTCCGGGTTGGTCGGGTTGGAAAACTGCTGGGGAATGATGTATTTGTCCGGATCTGACTGGCGGATTTCCTCAGCCTTTTCAATGGCCCCTTTCATCCCCTTGGCGCCATCGGTCAACACCAGATTGGCTCCCAGCGCTTTTAGCAGCTTGCGCCTCTCAAGACTCATGGAGCTGGGCATGGTCAATGTCAGCTTGTAGCCCCGGGCCGCTGCCACATAGGCCAGTGCAATACCGGTATTACCGGATGTCGGCTCAATCAGTTCTTTGTCTTTGGTGAGCAAACCTTTCTTTTCTGCATCCCAAATCATGTTGGCGCCGATGCGGCATTTGACGCTGAAACTGGGATTGCGTGACTCAACCTTGGCCAGAATGTTGCCGTTACCAATGTGGTTAAGGCGTACCAACGGGGTATTACCAATTGAATAAGAGTTGTCTTGGAAGATTTTGCTCATGGCTTGTTTAGCTCCTTGTTTAGCATCCCTCAAGCATAATTCCCCTGATGCCAAAGAGAAGTGAATCTTTGTTATGCATTATGCAATTTAGTTATTAAAAATGGCATCTATGTATTACACAGTTATCAGTTTCGGGGGGTGAAAGCTGTGACCTGTATGGCAGGCAGGCGTAAAAAAGCCCACGGCACAGGGCGGTGGGCCAGGGTGTGACCTTGGCAGGGGTTACTCGGGAGCCACATTGGGGTTACGGTAACTGTCCCGGTAACGGGAAACCCACATGGCGGTGGCACCGCAAATGGCAACCGGCATCACAATAAAGTTCAGCACCGGGATCATGGAAAACAGCGTGACCGCCACCCCGAAACTGACACTAGTGCCCTTGGTTTGTTTCAAGGCGAATTTCATGTCATGAAAAGGCACCTTGTGGTTGTCAAAGGGATAGTCGCAATACTGGATGGCCATCATCCAGGCGCTGAAGAAAAACCAGACAACCGGAAACACGGTCTGGCCTGCTACCGGTACGAAAAACAGCAGCAACACGATAATGGCCCGGGGCAGATAGTATTTGAATTTCTGCCATTCCCGGCCGAAAATCCGCGGCAAATCCTTGACCAAATCCATGGCACCGCCGGTATTTAACGGCTTGCCGGTAAGCAACTGCTCGGTTTTTTCTGCCAGCAACCCGTTAAAGGGCGCGGCTATCCAGTTCATCACCGAACTGAAAACGAAAGACAGCAGCACCAGCAGGGTAATGACCGCCAGTGGCCAGAGAATGACATTCAGCCAGCCCAGATATTCCGGCAGGTGATTCTGGATCCAGCCAAACATCACGTCCAGCTGCTGCACTGCAAAATAGATGGCAACCCCGAAAAGCACCAGGTTCACCAGTAACGGGATCAGCACGAAACGGCGCAATCCCGGGCGATTGATCAGGCTGAAACCTTCAATAAAGTAGCTGACGCCACTTTTTTTCAGGTCAAGGGAAGATGGCATAACAAAGCCCTCACACATGAATGATATGATGGAAACAATTTTGAGTAACCCGCCGCACGAAAACAAGCAAAAAACGCCGATAAGTATATAAAAAGCGTTACAAAATGCATGGGGCTTTGTTAAAGTTAACCGTCTTTCCCAGGCTGCGGCACCTGCGGGCAAATACCCATAATCTTCGTTATTTTTCAATCGATTGGCATCGGAAACAGATGAAACTCAAACAGATAAAACTGGCAGGCTTTAAATCGTTTGTCGATGCCACCAAAATTCCGTTCCTGCAACCGCTCAGTGCGATAATCGGCCCCAATGGCTGCGGCAAGTCCAACGTGATTGATGCGGTGCGCTGGGTACTGGGGGAAAGCTCTGCCAAGAATTTGCGGGGCGATGCCTGGACCGACGTGATTTTCAACGGGGCCAATGGCCGCAAACCGGTATCGCTGGCCAGCGTGGAGCTGGTGTTTGACAACAGTGAGGGACGCATTGGCGGTGCTTATGCCAGTTATAACGAGCTGGCGGTACGGCGCCAAATCTCCCGGGACGGGGAAAACCTGTACTTTTTGAACGGGCAGAAATGCCGCCGCAAGGACATTACCGACATTTTCATGGGGACCGGCCTTGGGCCGCGCAGTTATGCCATTATCGGCCAAGGCACCATTTCCCGGCTGATTGAATGTAAACCCCAGGAGTTGCGGGTGTTTATTGAAGAGGCCGCCGGGATTTCCCGTTATAAAGAGCGTCGCCGCGACACGGAAAACCGCATCCGCCACACTCGGGAAAACCTGGAGCGCTTGGGGGACATTCGGGCGGAACTGGCCAAGCAGCTGGAAAAACTGACCTTGCAGGCCCAGGCAGCCAAGCGCTACCGGGAATACAAACAGCAGGAGCGGCAGTTGCAGGCCCAGCTGTTGGTGATGCGTTATCTGGCATTGCAGCAACAGGCCGATGGTGATAACAGCGAGATTGGCCGTCTGGAAACCGAACTGGCCAGATTGCAGGCGGCTGATAGCCATTTGTCGCGGCAACTGACGGAACTCAAGCTGCAACAGGATGAACTGGAAGATTTGGAGCAGCGCCAGCTGGCTGATTACTATCAGGCCAATACGGACATTGCCAAAACCGAACAACAATTGGCATTTTTGCAAACGCAAGATCAGCAGCGGTTAAGCCAGCAGCAACAATTGCAAAGCCGCTTGCAGCAACTGCAACAGCAATTGCAGGAGATTACCGCCAAAGAGCGGCAAACCAGCACGTTGGTGGCTGAGTTGTTGCCGTGCCAGCAACAGCTGGATGAGACCCACTGGGAACTTGCCGAGCAACTGGAAACCCTGGAAACCCAGTGGCAGCAGGCATCGGACAATGCCCGTCAGGCGGCGCTGGCGCTGAGTGAGTTGCGCCACCGGCAAGCGCTGGCCGCCACCCAGGAGCAGCATCTCAAACAGCAGTTGGCACAAGACCGCCAGCAATTACAGCAACTGGATAGCCGTTTCAGTGACGATGCCCCGGACGAACCCGCCATGGCAACACTGCAACAGCAACTGCAAGAGAGCCACAACATGTTGCAACAACTGCAGCAGCAGTCGGCACCGCTCATGCAGCAACAGCAGTTGCAACAGCGCCGGGTAACGGAAGCGCAGCACACGTTACAGGCGCGCCAGCAGCAGTTGTCAGCCTTGCAGGCCCGCCAGCAACTGATCAGCCAATGGCTGAGCGCCCAGCAGTCCAAAGCCGAGGATGTTGCACAATCCCAGCGCGCCATCACGCCCCTTTGGCAGACGCTGACGATTGCTGCAGGTTGGGAGCAAACCGTGGAGCAATGGCTGCAGCCGTTACTGACCAAAGCGGTTGCTGCCAGCGGCAGCGAAGGATTTGGCTCGGGCCAACTGCAGCAGTGGGGGCCGGTGTCGGCCCCGGTGAATTTAAGCCCCTGGCTGGCCCGGGTGAAATGGGCCAAAACCGCTAATGACGCCAACGTGTTACTGGCTCAGTTGGCGGCAGATGAAATCATTCTTTGCGCCGAAGGTTCGGTGTGGGGGCAGGGGTTTTGCTGGCCGCTGCACCCGACCGAGGACTCTTTGCTGATGATGGCGGCAGAGCAGCAAACGCTCACCGATGCCATCAATGCCTGTGAGGTCACGGTTTCGGAGGCAAACACCGAGTGGGTGCAGGCACAAAATGCCGCCAGCGCCGCCCAGGCGGCAAAAGAGCAGTGGCAACAGCAATGCCAGCAGCAGCAACTGCAACACGCCAAAATCCAGATGACACTGGATAACGCCAAGGCCCGGGAGCAACAGGCCGCCAAACGGCACAGGCAGTTACAGGCAGACAAATCCGCGCTAACCGAGCGCATTGCCTCGCGGGAGCTGGATTTGGAAGCCCTGATTGAAAGCCAGTTTTCCCTTGATGAGGCACTGGCGTTGCAGCAACAGCATGAACGTGGCAGCAGTGATCAGTTGCAAACCTTCAGTGCCCAGCGCACCGCCCTCAAACGCCGGTTGGCAGAGGGGGAGCGCCAATTGCAGGAAACCGGCCGTCAGCTCACCCAACAGCAAACGGCCCAAGCGCTGTTAAGGCAGCAAATGGAGCAGTTGCAATCCCAGCAACAACGCGGGCAGCAGCAATTAACGGCGTTGCAGCATCAGGCGCCAGCAAATGGCAAAGATGGCGATGCCATCGACGGGCTGCGCCAACAACTGGCACAGTTACTGGCACGGCAGCAACAGCTGCGAGAGGCGCTGGAGGGGACCCGAGCACGACTCGCCGAGCAGCACCAACAAAGCGATAGTATAACTTTAAAGCAAAAACAACAGCTTGCAGAGATAGGAGACTTGACTCAGTCTATCAGCACGCTAAAGTTACGTCGTGAAGGGTTCAAGGGGCAAGCCGAAAGCCAGCTGGCCCTGCTGCAAGAGCAGCAGCTGAGGCTAGCGGACATTGCTGCCAGCCTGCCTGCAGATGCCAGCACGGAAACCTGGCAGGATGCGCTGGATAAAGTGCGTAACCGGATCAGCCGCTTGGGCGCCATTAACCTGGCGGCCATTGACGAGTTTGAGCAGCAGCAGGCCCGCAAGACTTATCTGGATGCGCAAAACGAGGATCTTGAACAAGCCTTGTCCAGCCTTGAAGATGCCATCAAGCGGATTGATCGGGAAACCCGCAGCCGCTTCAAGGCCACATTTGATGAGGTGAACCAGGGGCTGGGCGAGTTGTTTCCGAAAGTTTTCGGCGGCGGCAGTGCTTATCTGGCTCTGACCGATGAGGATTTACTGGAGACAGGCGTCACCATCATGGCCCGCCCTCCAGGGAAAAAGAACAGCACAATCCACCTACTTTCCGGTGGAGAAAAGGCGTTGACCGCTTTATCATTGGTATTTGCAATCTTCAGGCTTAATCCGGCGCCTTTTTGCATGCTGGATGAAGTGGATGCACCACTGGACGACGCTAACGTTGACCGCTTCTGCCGACTGTTGCAGGAGATGTCACACAATGTACAGTTTATCTATATCAGTCATAACAAGATCACCATGGAAATGGCCGATCAGCTGATAGGGGTAACAATGCATGAACCGGGTGTATCGCGCATTGTTGCAGTTAATATTGAACAAGCAGTGGCTATGGCCGACGCAGGATAACAACAGGAATAACAGGTAACCAATGGAAGATTTTCGACTGGTATTGGCCGTTTTGGCTGCAATCGCCATTATTGCCGTTTTGATCCACGGGTTCTGGTCTATTCGCAGACAGCAAGTCAAGCCTTTGAAAGAAAAGCCCATGACCGGTTTTTACCGGGAGCAGGCCGCCCGTCGGGATTCGGATGGTTTTGATGCGGATGGCATCGGAGAGGTAAGGATTCGCAAAACCACCGCCGAGGACAAACCGCCCCAACTCAAACCCGGCCGTGGCAGGCGTGGCCCTCTGGCGGCCAAGGCGGAAGCCGCTGCCGCTGAGCCACAGGATGCCTTGGATCATGAAGCCGGGGACTTTGCCCTGTCTCATAGTGCGCCGGAAGATAAACCAGGCCGCAACAAGCCCAAAATGCAGCGCCAAGAACCCGTCATTCACGATGAAATGTTGAATGAAGGGGATTTGCAGATGGAGCTGGGGCTGGCGGCGGAAGCGTCGGCCACAAGCGTGGCAGACACCGATGAAGACATGCCTCGCGAGCCTGAATTGCAGCCCCAGCCAGTTGCTACCGATAACGCCCCAAGCGCCCAACAGCCCCAGGCGGTGAGCGAGCCAACCGATGTATTGATACTGCACGTGGTGGCCCGTCCCGGCCAAACCCTTAATGGCGCAGAGCTGCTGCCTTGCCTGCTGGCGCTGAATTTTAAATTCGGTGACATGCAGATTTTCCACCGCCATGAAGATCATGCAGGAAATGGCAAAGTGCTGTTTTCCCTGGCCAACATGCTCAAACCCGGTACGTTTGACCCGGATAATATGGAGCAATTCACCACCCAGGGTGTGGTGCTGTTCATGACCTTGCCCAGTGCCACCGATGGGGTGATGAGCTTTTCCATCATGCTGAACTCCGCATCGCAGCTGGCAGATGATTTGGACGGATTGTTACTGGATGGCGAACGTAATCCGTGGCAATTGTCCACGAAAAAGGAATATCTGGACAGGATCAAGGCAAGTTGCTGATTTGCCTTATTTGATACCAGAACGCGCTTATGCGCCAATAACACCATATTAAGAGGGGCCGCAGATGCGGCCCTTGTTTTCAGCGGACTTTTTTATGCAACTCACCATCGAACAAGAAATTGATCAACTGATCCGCGAGATCAACGAACACAACATCCGTTATTACGTGGATGACAACCCGTCCATTCCCGATGCGGAATACGACCGCCTGATGCGACGCTTGCAAACGCTGGAAGCACAAAATCCCCAATGGCAGCGAGCCGATTCCCCCAGCCGCCGGGTCGGCGGGGCTGCATTGTCAAAATTCGAGCAGGTCACCCACCTCAAACCCATGCTGAGCCTGGACAATGTGTTTGACGATACGGAATTTGCCGCATTTCATAAGCGGGTGAGCGACCGGGTGGGCGATGTGCAATACTGCTGCGAACCCAAGCTGGATGGGCTGGCGGTGAGCTTGTTGTACCGTAACGGGGTACTGGAGCGGGCGGCTACCCGTGGCGACGGCGCAGTGGGTGAGAACATTACCGAAAATGTCCGTACCATCAAATCCATTCCGCTGAAACTGCGGGGGGCTGGTTATCCCGCTTTGCTTGAAGTGCGCGGTGAAGTGTTCATGCCTCGCGCCGCATTTGATACCCTGAACGAGCGGGCCAGGGTCAGAAACGAAAAACTGTTTGTTAACCCCCGCAATGCTGCCGCTGGCAGCTTGCGTCAGCTGGACAGCAAAATTACCGCTGCCCGTTCACTGGCGTTTTATGCCTATGCACTGGGCGTGGTGGAGCCGGAGGATTTTGCCATGGCAGATACCCACCGAGCGCAGCTGGCACAGTTTCAGCAGTGGGGTTTTCCCGTCAGCAGCGAAATCCGCCTGGCCGATTCCTTGGCAGAGGTGCAGCACTATTATCAGCAGATCATGACAAGACGGCCGGATTTGGCCTTTGACATTGACGGTGTGGTGTTCAAGGTGAACAGCATTGCCGCCCAACAAACCCTGGGGTTTGTTGCCAGGGCACCCCGCTGGGCCATTGCCTACAAGTTCCCGGCGCAGGAAGAGATGACCGTGCTGGAAGGCGTGGATTTTCAGGTGGGACGCACCGGCGCCGTCACCCCGGTGGCCCGGCTAAAACCCGTATTTGTGGGTGGCGTGACGGTTTCCAACGCCACACTGCATAACGCCGATGAAATTGACCGTCTGGGCGTTAAGGTGGGAGATACGGTGATTATCCGCCGCGCCGGTGATGTGATTCCGCAGGTGGTGGCGGTGGTGCCGGAAAAACGCCCCGCAGATGCCAAACCCATAGCGTTTCCGAGCCAATGCCCAGTGTGTGGCTCACTGGTGGAGCGTATTGAAGGAGAAGCCGTGGCCCGTTGTAGCGGCGGCTTGTTCTGCAAGGCGCAGCGCAAAGAGGCGATTAAGCATTTTGCCTCCCGTAAAGCCATGGATGTGGATGGACTGGGGGATAAAATCGTGGAGCAGTTAATCGACAAGGAACTGATTGAAAGCCCTGCGGATCTGTTTCGGCTTAGTGTGTCCACGCTGGCCTCCCTTGAGCGCATGGGCATCAAGTCGGCAGAAAACCTGAAAGCCGCATTAATGGCCGCCAAAACCACCACATTGCCCAAATTTTTATACGCACTGGGCATTCGCGAAGTGGGCGAAGCCACCGCGGCCAATCTGGCCAACCACTTTAAAACCCTGCCGGCGCTGCAACAGGCAACGGTGGAGCAGTTAATGGCGGTAGAAGATGTGGGCAATGTAGTGGCCCAGCACGTGGTGCATTTTTTCGCCCAGCCCCACAATCAACAGGTGATTGCGGCGTTGCTCAGTGATGAAATCGCCATTCATTGGCCGGACATCATCACCCCAGATGCTGACACCCTGCCGTTAAAAGGGCAAACCTGGGTACTGACCGGCACGTTGACCCAATTCAGCCGCAGCGATGCCAAAGCCAAGCTGGAAGCCCTGGGCGCCAAAGTGGCGGGCAGCGTCTCCAAAAACACCCACTGCGTGGTGGCAGGCGAAGCCGCCGGCTCCAAGCTGGCCAAAGCCAGCGAACTGGGGATCCGGGTGATTGATGAAAACGCATTGCTGGCATTGTTGCAGGCGCATTAAAAGCGGTCTTGATTATAGGGGATGTTAACGACATCTGTGGGCTTGTCGCTCATAACTGGGATGTTAAAAAATGTATGTTTGGAAAGCTGTAAAACAAAGGCAATGGAATGTTTAAAATAGGAACAATTTATAAAAGAAAAGAAGAAATCCATCATATTTATGGGGGACAATCTCAAGGTGGGATCAGTACACCATCAGGGTGGCCGATGGTGCTGGTTTTTACCAGTAATACAGCTGAAAGTTATGGTTATCAGGATCAATTTCGCCCTGATGGGCTATTTTGGTACACCGGTGAAGGGCAAGTGGGTCCTATGACGATGACGCGAGGTAATGCCGCCATTCGAGATCACCTGAAATACGGTAAAAAATTACATTTATTTAAATATATAAAGAGTGCGCACGTTCGTTACATTGGTGAAGCGCAGTATGTTGGACACCATATTGAACAGCGGCTGGATAGAGAAGGTAATATGAGGGATGCAATTATTTTTCATCTTGCATTATTACCTACCCAGTTTTTTGAAATTAGAGAACCTATAAATCAATATGGTGATGCAAAAATGCCAGGTAAGCATCTCTCACTATCGGAATTACGCATGTTGGCGTTAGGTTCAGTAACGGATAATTTATCAATTAAACAAATAATACATAATGTAGCGATTCGTTCTGCCGCTATTCGTCGATACGCGTTAAAACGTGCTCAAGGTGTTTGTGAAGGGTGTTTGGCTCCTGCGCCATTTCAAGGGAAAGCGGGCCCATTCCTTGAGGTCCATCACCTGTTGATGTTAGGTGATGGTGGGCCGGATCATCCGCAAAACGTGATTGCCTTATGTCCTAATTGCCACCGTAGAGCTCATTTAAGTAAAGATGCGGAAAGCTACAATCAGGAGCTGATTGAAAAGGTGATAAAGCTTGAAAACGGTTCATTCCATGCCCATCTTCATTAATTCGGGAAATCACATGCGAACGCAAGATGTTCAGAATTGAAGATGTGCATTGGCTGGATGAGCAGGGGCATGTGCGCCCGCCAAGGGTGCTGTACCTTTTATTGCTGTTTCTGGCCCGTGGTTGGGTGATTTTCATCATGTCGTTAACCATCTCCTCTGATCGTGCGGAGCTGGTGCGTTTGTTTTATCCCGAGCGTGCCGATTTTTTAACGGCTCTGGTGGCGGGCAGCGGTGCGGTGCTGGCATTTTTTTTGATAATGGCCGAACGGCGCCGAAAACCGCTGTGGTTAAGTGGCGCTTTTGTCCGCTTGCGGTTGCTGTTGCTGCTTTTTTTGCTGCTGGATGCCATTTTGCTGTTTGCCAGGTTGAGTCACGCCCATTTCATGTTTGACTGGGCAACGGCTCTGGATGGTTTGTTACTGTTCTGGTCGCTGCTTTATTTATATCACTCAAGGCAGCTTAAAGCGTATGTGGCTGATTGGCCGAAACAGCGCTAGCACTGGTACAAAACATGCGTTTTTTGCCGTTTTTTACAGCAAAAGTGTAGCGGTATCATATTTTTATTGCAGAATGATTTCCTCTCCAATCCCTTGCACTATAGTGATAAAGTACCTGAGTGCCTATAAGTGTGGTGCGCCAACACTATAAGCCTTGTCTGATAGGGGAGTTACGTGGAAAAAACCGAAGAGATCCGTCTGTCGCTGTCGCAGCTGCAGAAGGGGATTACGGTTAAATTACCGCTGTCGTGGACGGATCATCCTTTCCTGTTCAATAAAATTGAAATCATCTCCGATGCCCAGATCAACATGATCCGCCAGTTGGGGGTGCCTTACGTCATTCTGTTATCCGGTACGCTAGAAAATGCCGCCGAACCCCTTGTCGCAGAATCAAACGTCAGTCAGCCAGCGGAGATACTGCCGGCGCTGGACAAATTGGCCCGTAAACATTTACGGCAAAGTCAGTCCCAGTTCATCAATGCCCTGAATGGCATTCGCGGCGGTTTTGGCAAAGTGGTCAGTGATCCGGAAGGTGCCAGCCGGGAAATCTCCGTGCTGGTGGAAACCATGCTGACGCAGTTGCTGGATGCGGATACGGCTCATCTGGCGCTGGTGATTTCTGGTGAATCCCGTCCAACCGCTACCCAGCACGGTGTGTCCGTGGCGGTATTGTCCATGATGATGGGTAAAGCCTTGCAACTGCCCAAACCGGCATTGCGCACACTGGCAACCGGTGCGCTGTTACATGATATCGGTAAACTCAGGATCCCCCCGGCCATTCGCAATAAACGCGGCGCCCTTACCACCCCGGAGAAGAATTTCATTGCCATGCATCCTACCTATGGCCATGAATTGCTTAAACGTGGCGGCATGTTCAGTGACGAGGTACTGGATATTGTGTGGCACCATCATGAGTTCATGGATGGCAGTGGCTATCCGGACGGGCTGGACAGTGGCAAATTGCCGCTGACCACTCAGATTGTGGCGCTGGTGAATGATTACGACAATCTGTTGTGGCGGGATGAAATGGTGTCGCCCCAGGTGGCACTGGGTTACCTGTTTAAAAACCGCGTGAAACAGCACAGCGATACCCTCATTCAGGCGCTGGTAAAAATTTTGGGCGTTTATCCCCCCGGTACATTGGTGCAATTGACCGATGATTCCTTGGCCAAGGTGGTGGTGACTACAAATAATGTCATGCAGCCTTTGGTATGGTGTTGTCAGCGGGATGGCAAAAAGGGGTGTTACCGCATTCTGTCAGAAGAGGAAACCAGCATTGCGCGGGCATTGAAGGTTGAAGAGCTCAGTGAAAACGCCAAAAAAACCTTGCGTTTGGATGCCGGCATAAGTTTTTATTTTTGTCAGTCAGGGACGTGTTAGCATCAATAACAACCAAATCGGGAATGGGAGAATTGTCGTGAAGCATATTGCGGTATTCGGTTGCGGGTGGTTTGGTTTGCCACTGGCGCAGGCATTGCAGCAGCAAGATTTTCAGGTGAAGGGCAGTAAAACCACAGAAGATGGCGTGGCAGCCCTTACTGCAGCGGGCATTGATGGCGTGCTGCTTAATTTGCCCGGTGCTGAACCGCTGCCTGCCACGTTGCTGGCAGGGTGTGATGGGTTGGTGGTGAACATTCCCCCCGGTTTACGCCATGGCAATGATGACCTCCTGTTGCAGAAATTATCCCGCCTTACCGACGCCGTGACACAAAGCGCATTGCAACGGGTGATTTTTATCAGTAGCACCGGTGCTTATTCGCAAACCTCCGGCGTGTTGGCCGAGCAGGATCTTACTGTGGCCAAAGAGGGAAGTTGCGCCATGTTACAGCAGGCCGAACAGCTGTTTTTGCAATTGGCCAGTAACACCTTGCAAGTGACCGTGCTGCGCTTTGCCGGTCTGGTGGGGCCAGGGCGCCATCCCGGTCGCTTCATGGCGGGGCGCTGCGAACTCAGCGGTGCCAATCAACCGGTGAATTTGGTGCACCTAAATGATTGCATCGCTGCCGTCATGGCCGTGCTCAGGGCTGATAACCCAGGAGAGGTATATAACCTGTGCGCCCCATTCACCATGGATAAAAAAACCTTTTACGGGTTGTCTGCCACCCAATTGGGGTTGCCGTTGCCACAGTTTCAGCCGGTGTCACGCCATGATCCATCAGGCAAGAAAATTGACGGCAGCCTAATTTGCCGGGAATTGGGCTTTCACTATCAGCATGCTGATGCCTATGCCTTGCTGCCGGCCTGTGCAGGTTAATCACAAGGGTTACCTATTATGCAGGTGATTGAAAACGGGGAGATATTCATCCCCGTTTGTCTATCCATGCCCCAGACATTTCCAATATGGCCGCTACTTGGGTGACGAAGGCTTTCAGCTACAATCAGGTTATGCGGAAGGCTTTATTTAAATCATCATATTTTTAATGCATAAGCCAGATTAATCCCCCTCAACTTGGTAAAAAACACCTTATTTCATACTGTTTATTGATTAGAGCAATTATTCTTATCCTTCGACATTGGTCTAAAATCCCACCCCTTTTTGGCTTCACAATAATTTGCTAATACCTTTTTTAGTAAATGATTAATAATGATTTTTTCAATTTGTTACCGTCGTGTTACCCGCTTTATAGACTAATGTCTTGATTGTGAGCAAAGTCCCGGTTGCTAGATTAAATGTGACTTAATAGCAATTTAGTGATGGGGAGTCGCAAAATGAGCTTTGAAAATAACGAAAAGGCACTGAATTACTGGCGTGAAAATTTGCGCCTGGTGCTGAGCTTGCTAGCGGTCTGGTTTGTGGTGTCTTACGGTTGCGGGATCTTATTGGCGGATATGCTCAATAACATTCATTTTATGGGATTCAAGCTGGGATTCTGGTTTGCGCAACAAGGTTCCATTTATGTATTCGTGGCGCTGATCTTTGTATATGCCTACAAAGCCAATGCGCTGGATAAAAAATATAACGTACATGAAGAATAAGAGGAACTGACGATGGATGTTCAAGCACTGACATTTCTGATCGTAGGGGTTTCGTTTGCGCTCTACATTGGCATTGCCATCTGGTCTCGTGCCGGATCGACCAAGGATTTTTACGTGGCTGGCGGTGGGGTCCCGCCAGTAATGAATGGCATGGCAACCGCGGCTGACTGGATGTCGGCGGCATCATTCATTTCCATGGCGGGCATTATCTCCTTTGTGGGATATGACGGCAGCGTCTATTTGATGGGCTGGACCGGTGGCTATGTGCTGCTGGCCTTGTGTATCGCGCCGTACCTGCGCAAATTCGGCAAATTTACCGTACCGGATTTTATTGGCGAGCGTTACTACTCGCAAACCGCCCGGGTTGTCGCGGTGGTGTGTGCCATTTTCATCTGTTTTACCTATATTGCCGGGCAGATGCGCGGTGTGGGCGTGGTATTTTCCCGCTTCCTTGAAGTGGACGTTGATACCGGGGTGTATATCGGGATGGCCGTGGTGTTCTTTTATGCGGTGCTGGGCGGCATGAAAGGCATTACTTACACCCAGGTGGCACAGTATTGCGTGCTGATTTTCGCCTTCATGGTGCCTGCCATTTTCATCTCCATGATGATGACCGGGCATGTGCTGCCCCAGATAGGCTTTGGCTCAACCGTGGTGGATGCTGCCGGTAATGATACCGGGGTGTACCTGTTGCAAAAACTTGATGGATTGTCTACCCAGCTGGGATTCAATGCTTACACCGAAGGCACAAAAAGCACCATTGACGTGTTTGCCATTACTGCGGCGCTGATGGTGGGAACCGCCGGTTTACCCCATGTGATAGTGCGCTTTTTTACCGTGCCCAAGGTAAAGGATGCCCGTACCAGTACCGGTTGGGCCTTGGTGTTTATTGCCATTTTGTACACCACGGTGCCGGCATTGTCGGTGTTTTCCCGGGTGAACATGATAGAAACCATTAACGGCACCGATGGTCAAGGGGTGGTCCACGAGACCGCGCCATCCTGGATTAAAAACTGGGAACAGACCGGGCTTATCAAATGGAACGATAAAAATGGCGATGGCAAGATGTATTACGCCAAAGGCAAAATTACCGATCCGGATAACGCCAACGAAATGGATGTGGACCGTGACATCATGGTGTTGGCAACCCCCGAGATTGCCAATCTGCCTGCTTGGGTGATTGCACTGGTAGCCGCAGGTGGCCTGGCGGCTGCGTTATCCACCTCTGCCGGGTTGCTGCTGGTTATCTCCACTTCGGTTTCCCATGACTTGCTGAAAAAGAACTTCATGCCGGATATTTCCGACAAGAAGGAGCTGATGTTTGCACGCATGGCGGCTGCCATCGGGATTGTGATTGCCGGATATTTCGGGATTAATCCGCCCGGCTTTGTGGCGGCGGTGGTGGCTTTTGCCTTCGGTCTTGCTGCCGCGTCGTTATTCCCGGCCATCATCATGGGGATCTTCTCCAAGACCATGAATAAAGAAGGCGCCATTGCCGGGATGGTGTTGGGGCTGGGGTTCACTGCCGTTTACATCATTTACTTCAAGTTTGTGAATCCTGCGGCCAACGTGGCGGATAACTGGCTCTTTGGGATCTCGCCTGAAGGGATTGGCATGGTGGGCATGGTGGTGAACTTTGTGGTGGCGATTCTCGTCAGCAAGGTAACTGCTGCCGTGCCGGCAGAAGTGCAGCAGATGGTGGACTCCATTCGCTTCCCCAAAGGTGCCGGAGGTGCACAGGATCATTAATCTGCTCACCTGAAAGGCGCTTCATGCGCCTTTTTTATTCGACCAAAGATAGCTGGCTGGGAAAATGCCCAGCCATCATCATTAAGCTATCACTTGCCAAACGGTAATCAGGTGTATGGACGAAAGTGAATTATTGCCCATTCGTAATTTTCTGGCCGAAATAGCGCCATTTAATGAGTTACCGCCAAACTTACTGGATGAGTGCTGCCGTAATCTCGGGATTGGTTATTACAGCAATACCATGAAGGCCGTGCCTCTCAGTTCGGAAAACCCGGAGTTGTATATCGTGCGCAGCGGGGCGTTTGAGGTGCGCAATGCCCAAGGCGAGTTATTGGATCGGCTGGGCGCCGGGGATTATTTCGGTTTTCCGTCCTTGATGTCGGGTGAAACCATCAGCAATCAGGTGTTGATTCTGGAAGACGGGCTGGTGTACCACCTGGGCTTGCCGTTATTTGACAAGCTGCGTCAGGGCTGCCGGGCCTTTGATCGCTTTTTCAATAAGGCCTATGCCAAACGCCTGCGCCATCAGGAGGATTATCGGCACAATGCGCTGTTAACGGCCAATCGGATTAACAGCCTGATGGCGACGGCACCTGTCAGTGTGGATCACAAAACCTCGGTCAATGAAGCGGCCAAACTGATGCGAAAGCATCGGGTGTCATCGGTATTGATTATGGATAACCATAAGCTGGTGGGCATTTTAACCGACCGGGATTTGCGTAACCGGGTGCTGGCAGAGGGACACGGTGGCGACATTGCGGTGCATCAGGCCATGACGGCCACCCCGGAAACCATTGAGGCCAATGCCTTGGTATTTGAAGCCATGCTGCAGATGAGCCAGCACAACATTCACCATTTGCCGGTGCTGGATAACGGCCATCCTGTAGGCATGGTCACCAGTACGGACATTATCCGCAGCCAGTCATCCCAGCCGATTTTGCTGATTGGCGAAATAGAGCGCCAGCATGATGTGCCAAGCCTTATCCATGTAAGTAAGCAAATTCCGTTATTACTGCAGAATCTTATCAGCGCCGATGCTAGGGCTGAAGAGATAGGACGCATTCTGACCAGTGTCACTGATGCCCTGACAAGGCGTTTAATCCAGTTGCATCAGGCATTGCTGGGGGAGCCGCCCATGGCATTTTGCTGGTTGGCTTTTGGCAGTCAGGGGCGGCAGGATCAGATGGCCTGTTCTGATCAGGACAACGGTTTGCTGCTGGCGCAAGCCCCCGATACCGAGGCAAGCGCTTATTTTGAGGCTTTAACCCATGCCGTGTGCCGGGGGCTTAACGAGTGTGGTTATGTTTTCTGCCCCGGCGATATCATGGCGCAAAACCCGGCGTGGCGGATGTCACTGAGCCAGTGGCAGCAAACATTTTCTGACTGGGTCAATACGCCAGACCCCAAAGCCTTGATGCACGCCAGCATTTTTTTTGATATGCGCTGTGTTTACGGCCCGGCGCCCCTGTTTGCATCGTTGCAGGAAAATGTGCTGGCGCACACCCGGGATAACGATATTTTTCTGGCGGCACTGACGGGCAATGCATTAAGTGAATCACCACCCTTGGGTTTTTTCCGGCAATTTGTGTTGGAGCGCGATGGTACGGAAGAAAAAGGCATTGATTTAAAACACCGGGGAAGCGTGCTGATTAACGACATTGCCAGGGTGTATGCCTTGTCTGCCGGCATTCATGAGGTGAATACGGCCAAAAGGATCCGGACACTGATTGCCAACGGCATCCTCACCCGCAAGGACGGTTTGAATCTGGCAGACGCCTTGGAATTCATTGCCCATATGCGCCTGGCCAATCAAGGGCGGCAATATGAAAATCAGGAGCCACTGAGCAATTATCTCAAGCCCCAGGCATTGTCGTCGCTCATGCGTCACCAACTGCGAGATGCCTTTAAAGTGGTGCATGACGCCCAAGCGGCCTTGAAACTGAAATTCATGCGGAGTTTTTAGGATGTCGCTATGGCAGCCGCTTTATTTGCGCTGGTTATCCTATCGGGCATTGCCTGTTGTGCGGGATTACTATCAAAGCCTGCTGCCCTTGTTGCAGCAACCATTGGCGCAAGTGCCCTTGATTGCCGTGGATATGGAGATGACCGGCCTGAAACCGGAGCAGCACCAGATTATTTCCGTGGGGCTGGTGCCCATTGTACAGCGGCAGTTACGCCTTGCGGCGGCGCAGCATCAATTGGTGGGCATCGCGGGCAGTGTCGGCCAAAGCGCCACTATCCATGGCATTGTGGACCGTCACTTGCAATCGCCGGCCTTGAGTCAGCAGGACCTGCTACCTTGGCTGTTGCAACAGGCAATGGGCAAGTTGATGATTTTCCATCACGCCCCACTGGATCTGGCTTTTTTAACGGCATTGGCTCAGCTACAGGGGGACAAGCGCTTGCACTTTCCGGTTGTGGATACGCTGCAAATCGAGCGCCGCCGGTTATTGCGAGAGCGCCATATACTGCCGCAGGGCAGTTTGCGTCTGGGAGCCTGTCGGCAGCGCTACGGCTTGCCCGTGTACATGGCTCATTCAGCCCTGATGGATGCCATTGCCTGTGGCGAGTTGTTTCTGGCCCAAACCGCTGCCATTAATCCTGCCGTGGCCGTTAACGAATTCCTCTGGTGGCCATGAGCGGCTGCGTTGCTTGCGCTTGTTGGTATCTTCACCAAAAAAAACGCCCCTATGTGGGGGCGTTTTGCAATCAAGCGCTAGATAACAAGCGGCTGATTAGCGCTGAGGGCCGAAAAATTTCACGGCTTTCTCAATCAGCTGCAGTCCGGTTTCATCGCAAGGGGGGAGGGCGGCATCAGAGGTTGCCAACGGTGTCACCCGGTCACCCCATTTCACCAATAACGCGGCACTGGTAAGCCCGGCACCAAAGGCACAGGACAAAATGTGTTGCCCGGGCTGGATCACCCCTTTAGCCAGTGCATCACAAATGGCAATGGGAATGGTGGCCGCTGAAGTATTGCCATATTCTTCAATGTTAACGAAGGCTTTTTCCGCCGGGATTTTCATTTTATGTACCAGCGTATCAATAATGCGCTCGTTGGCTTGATGGGGGATCACCAAATCCACATCGTCTTTATCAAGCCCGCATTTTTCCAATACCTTGCTGCTAAGGCTGCTCATGCCATGAATGGCACGCTTGAAAATCTCCTTGCCGTCAAACTGGATGTAAAAGTGCAGTGATTCTGCATCATAACGATCCATGGATGTCCCGAAACTGGCTTTGAGAATTTCCCGGCCTGCGGGATCATTGCTCATCTCATATCCCAGAACGCCGCCTGCCACATCAGAGGCTTCCAGCACCACGGCACCGGCCCCATCTCCAAACAGTACGGCAGTTTCCCGGCGTGACCAGTCGATGTAAAAGCTCAGGCGTTCGGCACCCACCACCAACACTTTTTTGCACTGGCCACTTTTAATCTGGGCGGTGGCCAGTCCCATGCCATACAAAAAGCCGCTACAGGCCGCATTGATGTCAAATGCGGCGCAGTGGGCACCGATATTGGCCTGAACGGTAGACGCAATATTGGGGATCAAGGTGTCAGGGCTGGCAGTGGCCAGAATGATCATGTCTAGTTCACTGCCATCAATACCTGCGGCGGCCAGGGCATGTTTTGCCGCGACACTGGCCATTTCTGAGGTGGCAACATGGCTGATATGGCGCCGACTGATGCCGGTTCTGGGTTTAATCCATTCATCGGATGTTTCCATAAAGGTGGCCAGATCATCATTGCTTAAGGTTGCTGGAGGTACACATTTGCCCCAGCCGGTAATAGTTGCATACTGCATGGAAAATCTCTCGTTAAGAAACCACCCGAGATGGCGCTTTCAATTGCTAGTTATGGTTTTGTTGGCGTAACAGCTGCGCGGGTTGCGGCGCTTGTAAATCTCCTGCCGCTAATACGGGAGGGATGGCGTCATCATGGGGTTGATGTTGCTTGGCTTGAAAATAAGCGGCATCGGTTCCACAGATATCAGGCATGATGCGCACCTGTCATAAATGCTGTGGCTAAGATTACCCTTAGTCCGCCTATAAATAAAGCATGTCGCAGTGGAATTGGCTTTGCCAGGGTGTTGATGACGGGATTTCCCCACACCAGTGATTAATTTTGCCATTATGTGTGGCAATCGCGTATCGGCCGATGCAATTTCTCCGGAGGAATGAAATAATATCCCGATTCAAATATCGGGAGAGTCAGCGTGAAGCGAGCCGTGTTTCTTGACCGGGATGGCGTTATTAACGTCGATCATGGTTATGTCCATCAAATAGACGATTTTCAATATATTGAAGGCGTGTTTGACGCCTGCCGTGCCTTAAAACAGCAGGGATACAAATTGGTGGTGATCACCAATCAGGCCGGTATTGCCCGGGGCCTGTACACCGAAGAGCAGTTTCAGCAACTCACTGAATGGATGGACTGGAATTTTGCCGATAAAGGCGTAGATCTGGACGGTATCTATTATTGTCCCCATCATCCGGAAAAGGGTATCGGTGAATACAAGCAGGAGTGTGATTGTCGCAAACCCAAACCGGGGATGATCATCAGTGCCCAACGCTTTTTGAAACTGGAGTTGTCGCAAAGCGTTCTGGTAGGCGATAAAGCCGATGACATGCGAGCAGCCAAAGCGGCAGGCATTCCGGTACGCATTTTGGTGCGCAGTGGTAAGCCCGTGACCCAGGAAGCCATCAATGAAGCCACCATGGTGCTCGATTCCATAGCCGATGTGCCTGCATATCTGGCCGGTTTGTCCGATTAATCCGCATTTTGTAGAAAAACTAGGCGCTCGTGCCCAAAGTGGCAAAATTAGTGGATTTAGCTATTGCATAAAAAAGTCGTTTCCCTATAATGCGCACCCACTGGCCGACGATGCAGTCGCCAAAGTTGATGACAAACATTCAGACAACATGCTGGTGTTGATAGACAACTTACGCTCTTTAACAAAATATCAAGCAATCTGTGTGGGCACTCACAGTGAAGATACATCGACAACGATTTATCTCATTGAAGAGTGTTCTATATAAGAACAGTCATTCATAGAGTCGCTTCTTAGGAAGCAAAAAAACTTTCAATTGAAGAGTTTGATCATGGCTCAGATTGAACGCTGGCGGCAGGCCTAACACATGCAAGTCGAGCGGTAACATTTCAAAAGCTTGCTTTTGAAGATGACGAGCGGCGGACGGGTG